>JAGBIL010000001.1 GCA_017935025.1 Opitutales bacterium
CTCAAACGATCCGATGGCGTATGTGCTGACGGTTTCGCTGACGACGTACCTTGTCGCACAAAACACGGGAACGGACGTTCCCGAAATCCGCACGGCGGCTTTCCAACTTGCGGTGAGTATGGGCTTGGGCGGCGCGCTCGGGTATGCCTTCGGGAAGCTGA
This sequence comes from Opitutales bacterium, assembly GCA_017935025.1. Taxonomy (GTDB): domain Bacteria; phylum Verrucomicrobiota; class Verrucomicrobiia; order Opitutales; family UBA953; genus Spyradosoma. The sequence goes on from JAGBIL010000001.1 coordinate 162, forward strand.
TGGTTTTTATCATAAACAAGGCGCAACTTTACGTTGAGGGGCTTTATCCGGTGCTTGTGCTGGCGATGACGGCGTTCTCCTTTGCGGCGACGAAAATGCTCGGCGGGAACGGTTTTCTTGCGGTTTACCTTGCCGGGCTGATTCTCGGGAACGCGAATTTTATTCATAAAAAAGCACTGATGACGTTTCACGAAGGCTTTGCGTGGCTGATGCAGCTTTTGCTGTTCATCACGCTGGGGCTTTTTGCGAACTTTGCCGCAATCAAGGCGGTGGCAATGATCGGGATTATTATTTCTATGATTTTGATTTTCGCGGTGCGTCCGCTCACCGTGTTACTCTGCCTCGCACCGTTTCGCCCGGGGAAACGCTCGCTCGCGTTTGTTTCGTGGGTCGGGTTGCGCGGAGCCGTGCCGATTGTGTTTGCGCTGATTCCGCTCTCCACGCCGGGATTTGACCGCGAGACCGCAACGCTGATCTTCAACATCGTTTTCTTCATTTCCGTATCGTCGCTCATTTTGCAGGGAACAACTCTGTTCAAAGTTGCCGAGGGGTTAAAACTGACGGAAGACGACGTACAACCCGCGCCGTCGGCGTTTAATCGGGACACGGAAGAATTCAACACGGTAAATGCCGAAATCACGCTCACGGAAAACAACGCGGGCACGGGGAAAACTCTCGCCGAAATCGCGTTCCCGCACGGAGTCCTCGTCGTGATGATGAAACGCGGTGAAAACTTTTTCACGCCGCGCGGGAACATCACCTTGCAGGCGGGAGATATTTTGCAACTTCAAGCAGACACGCCGGAGCACCTTCTCGAAGCGGAACGGCGACTGAAATTCGGAGACTAAACGCTCTTTGTTTTTTAACCTACGGATAATCCCCGATTTTCACGGATTTTCGTGTGCTCTTTATAAAAAAACAAGCGCAACCGGTTCCCGAACCGACCGCGCTTGTCCGACAAACACCGTATGTGTTTTACGATTCCTTTTCTAAAAAGTATATTTATACCCCAAAGAAACCATTACATAAGACTGCTTTTTCACCCTTTCACTATCGGTCCACGCATGAAATTTAGGTTGTGTTCCGAAAGACATGTAGTCCAAACCGAACTCGACCGAATGGTTTTTATTGAACTTATACGCACCTCCGACTCCGATACCGTAAACAAAACCGACATCGTTGGAACCGACAGAAAACCTGTCCGTTTCATACCCGGTCTCACGATAAACAAGCGTTCCCGTAAGATCCGTATAATTAAGACCAAGCTTTACTCCTCCGGTCACGGAGAAGTTGTCCGTAATCCACCAGCGCAAATCTGCTCCGCCCAAAGCGGATACGGTCAGGATATCTGCATCCAATTTAATCGTCCGTCGCCATGAATTCGACGCTTCCGTGTACGAAACACTCTCGGATCCGGTCCCGACACTAAACATCCCGAAAAACTCGGGAACAATGCGTTGGGAATTCGGTAATACGATTCCCGACTGCAGGGTTTTAGAAAAAATAATGTTAACGCCGGCGATATCCGTTTTCCCGAGTTTTTCATCGTATATTTTCAGCAAATCCTTTTGTGCCGCGCCATAAAAGGTTTCGACACTGAGAGATTCGCCGAAGGCAAATCCCGAAAGCGGAAGCAAACACATTCCGGCAACCGCATACAGGGATGCCGACCAGAGAGATATCAAGTTATTTTTCATAAGAATCTTTTTTATGAGTGAAAGGAAACCGATTTATGTCTGAAAGGAAACCGAAGCACATACATTCAAATATGACCCAATTTCCGACGGGATTTTCGCAAAAAAAAAAACATGGCACGCAAGCCTTTTCTCACAAATTTTGAATATGATGAAACGGAAAAACATTTCCGGCTTTCCGAAAGAGCTCTTGGAAACAGATCGTGCTTTTCATTGTTGTAGCTCAGCACAACGGAAAAATCGGAGCATTGCTCACTAAATTTATGCTTTCTCCCGCACAAAAAAGAATTACGATTACGCTCGTTACTTAACCCACCTAATTAACATGAAATCCCTAAAAGGCACCCAAACCGAAAAGAACCTGCTCCATTCGTTCGCAGGTGAATCTCAGGCGCGTATGCGCTACAACTATTTCGCGAGCAAGGCGAAAAAAGACGGCTTCGTTCAGATTGCCGACATTTTCGAGGAAACCGCGAATCAGGAAAAAGAGCACGCGAAACGCTTTTTCAAATTCCTCGAAGGCGGCTGCGTCGAGATCACAGCGTCGTTCCCGGCGGGCGTTATCGGCTCCACGGCGGAAAATCTGAAAGCCGCCGCCGACGGCGAACACGGCGAATGGACGACAGATTACCCCGCGTTCGCGGAAATTGCCGACAAGGAAGGCTTCCCGGAAATCGCCGAAGTTTTCCGCAACGTCGCCATCGCCGAAAAACAGCACGAAAAACGTTATCGCGGCCTGCTCGCCAACATCGAAAACGGCACGGTGTTTGAAAAAGACGGAAAAGTCTGGTGGCGTTGCCGCAACTGCGGCTACATCTGCGAAGCGGAAAAAGCGCCGATCGAATGTCCGGCGTGTGCGCACGCGCAAGCTCACTTCGAGCTTCTCGCCGAGAATTGGTAATGTCGGTGACAGGTGAATGGTGAAAAGAGACAAGATTCGTGTTCGGTTTTTGCTCGAGGCAAAAACTTAAGGTAATAACCTGTTACCTGTCATCATTCACCTGCCCCCCCTTTTTTACAATCGCGCGGGGAGGCCCGTCCAGCGCTTGGAAGAGTCGGCATTGCGCACCGCCATGGAATACGCGGAAGGTTCGCCGACGATAAAAACTTTTTTGCGCCCGCGCGTAATTGCCGTGTAAATCAGATTCCGCTTCAGCATCATGAAATGCGCTTTCACGAGCGGAATAATAACGACGGGAAATTCCGAGCCCTGCGATTTGTGAATCGTAATGGCGTAAGCGAGTTGGAGCTCTCCGAGTTCGCCGCGCTCATAATCCGCGCGCACATCGGCAAATTTTACGGAAAGCGTTCCCGCGTCCGGCGAAACATCATCGACGCGCCCGAGATCGCCGTTGAAAACATTTTTGTCGTAATTGTTGCGATTCTGCAAAACCTTGTCGCCGAGTTCCAAGCGCGTTCCTCCGGTAGCGGGAACGCCCGGCGCACCGCTTTTTTTGAACGCCTTTTGTAAAACGGCGTTAAAATTCTGAACGCCCGCGTTCCCGCGATGCATCGGAACAAGCACCTGAATATCCTCCGCAGAGCGAATGCCGAGCGTGCGCGGAATCGCCTGCGTGGCAAGCGCGAGCGTTTTTCTCACGCAATCGTCCGCGCCGTCCGCGCGGATAAAATGGATGTCGCCCTCAGGATCAAATTCAAAAACGCTCTCGTGCACGGGTTGCGGCGTATGCGCGTCGCCCTGTAAAATCGCGTGCGCGACGGAAACGATTCCGCTGCGCTTGCCCTGACGGAAAACGGCGTTGAGCTTGGTCACTGCAACGCGGCGGCTCTGTATCAAATCGTTCAATACGTTTCCGGCCCCGACGCTCGGGAGTTGGTTCACGTCGCCGACGAGCACGAGATGCGCCGCTGCGGGAACGGCGCGGAACAGCGCCGAGGCGAGCTTCGTATCGAGCATGGACGCTTCATCGACAATGACAAAATCCGTCGCCAGCGGATTTTTTTCATTAAAGGCAAAACCGCCGAGCAGCGGCTCCGGTTTGAGAATGCGGTGAATCGTTCCCGCGGAAATTCCGGCGGATTCGCTCATGCGCTGCGCGGCACGCCCGGTCGGCGCGGCGAGCGTGATACGCACTTTTTTCGCGCGCAAAATGGAGCAAATCGCTTGGAGAATCGTAGTTTTCCCCGTTCCCGGACCTCCCGTAATAATGGAAAATTTTTCGGCGAGCGCGGTTTTCACCGCCGCCGTCTGCTCCGGCGCGAACGCGAACCCGGCGCGATTTTGCGCCCATTCGACCGCGCGTTCGATATGAATCGGAGGCAACCGGTTTTCCGTACTCAAAAGCGAGGAAACGCAGGCGGCGATTTCGCGCTCGGCGTTGGCGTAATCGCGTTTCTGCAAAAGGCGAACGCTCTCGCGTTCCCGCGAACCGTCCGCACCGCGCACGAATTGCGAAACGTTGACGTACACAAACCGCCCGGCTTCGAGCATTTCAGCGATAACTTTTTCCGGCAAACGCGGATCCACGCCGAGCAATTCCGTTGCCTTGGCGACAAGTTCCTCCTGCGGGAACGCTGTGTGCCCTTCCGCCTCCGCAAGTTGCATCGCGTAAAAAACGCCGGCTTCGATACGCTGTTTGCCTTCGGTCGGCAAACCGAGATTGGCGGCGATTTTGTCCGCCGTCGGGAACGCGATTCCGTCGATATCCTGCGCGAGCCGATACGGATTTTCCTGCAACGTTTTTTTCGCGTCCGCGCCGTAAGCCTTAACGATTCGCAGGCATTGCGATGTCGTAACACCGTAGGTTTGAAGAAAAATCATAACTTCGCGCAAAGCGAACTGCTCGTCCCACGAGGTCTTGATGGCACGCACGCGCTGAATGCCGATGCCGGGAATTTCGCGCAAGCGCGCGGATTCTTCGGAAATGATGCGGAGTGTATCCGCGCCGAAGTGTTCGACGATGCGTGCGGCGTAAGTTTTCCCGATTCCTCGCACCAAGCCGCTCCCGAGGTATTTGCGAATGCCGTGAACGCTTGACGGGAGTTTTGACGAAAACGACGAAATCTTAAACTGCCGCCCGTGCGTCGGGTGGCTCACCCACGCGCCGCGCAATTCGAGCGTTTCGCCGCATTGGACGGACGGTAACGCTCCCGCGACGGTAAACGTTTCGCGCGTGGTTTCTTCGCAAACTTCACCGATGGTGTAAAAATTTTCGTCATTAAAAAAAATGATACGTTCCAACACGCCGACCAGCGTGTCTTCCTGCGAAGAAAATTTTTTCTGAGGGAACACCATTTGATTTTTTCCGGCTCAGGTGCGAATTTTTTCGAGAACGGAAAAGAAATCCGGAAACGTTTTCGCACAACATTCGGGATCTTCAATTTCGATCCACGGAGAACCGTCACCTCGCAAGTCGAAAGTTCCGAGAATTCCGAAACTCATTGCCACGCGGTGGTCGCGGTAAGTGGCGATGCGGATTTTTCCGCCGGGCGCGGCATCGGCGCGGGAACGCAATTCCGCACGGGGAACCGGGCAAACCGTGAGCGAGTCTTCGGTTTGCGAAACGTTTTCTTTGCCGAGGATTTTTGCAAGTTCCGTTGCCATCGCCGCCACGCGATCGGTTTCCTGCTTGCGCGTGTGCGCAATTCCGCGAATCGTGAGCGGCGTTCCCGCAGCGAGCAAGGGAGCTACGGCGGCGAGCGTCAGAAACGTGTCGGAAATTGCGTTGAAATCGATATCGAATCCGCGCGTCGCCGTTCCCGCCGTTACGCGGCAAAGCGGCACATTCCCGTTTCCGCCGAGCGAGACGGAGAGCAAATCGTGCGGCGGAGCGGAAAGCTCGACCGCGAACGCGGCATCGCCCTGTAAACCGTTTGTATCCAATCCGTTGATGCAGATTTCACTTTCGCGATGCACGAACGGCAAAATCATAAAATACGATGCGGCGGTCGCATCGGGTTCAATCGCGTAATCAAAATCCCCCGAGCCGTAAGCTCCGCCGCAGGTGAAGGCGTTCCCGCGCGCTTCGATGCCGCCGCCGAACTGCGTGATCATGCGCGCCGTCATTTCGACAAACGGACGCGAAACCGTTTCGCCTTTGAGAAAAACGTCAAAAAGCCCTGCTCCGTTTTGCGCTCCCGCGACGGGTGCAATTTGCATCAGCGCGGAAAGAATTTGGCTCGAAGCGCTTGCATCGACCGTTATTTCGCGAGCGGAAACTCCGTGCGTGCGCATCGTGAACGGGAAAAATCCGCGCTCGCCGTGAAACTCAAATTCGCAACCGAGGCGGGCAAGCGCATCGAGTAAGCCGGACATCGGGCGCTTGCGCATCGCTTCGCTTCCGTCGAGGAAGAATTCTCCGCCCTTTTTCAGAACGAGCATCGCTGTAAGAAAACGCGCCGCCGTTCCCGCGTTTGCCACGAAAAGCTCCGCGCGGGAAGCGGGAATTTCGCCGCCGAGTCCGGCAATTTCGACCGTGCGGTGCGCTTCGTCCGCCACCACGCGAAAGCCGAGGCGGCGCAGGCACTCAATCATCGTGCGCGTATCTTCGGAAAAAAGAGTTCCCGTAAGTCGCGTTGTTCCCGTGCGCAGCGCGGCAAGCACGAGCGCACGATTCGTGATACTCTTCGAACCGGGCGGCGTTACGCTTGCCCGACGAAAATTGCAGAACGGTTTTATCGGAAGAACGGTCATTAAAAAATTAGGAATGAGGAAGAAAAAATCCGGAATCAGAAATGAGAAATGAGGAACGGACGCCCTCCTAATTTCTCACTCCTGACTCCTCATTCATTCTTATATTTGTAGCACGCCGAGAAAAGACCGAAAATAACGGCAACAATCAGCATCAGCGAGGCAAAGAAGTAGAAACGATCCGCCGCCGTGTAGCTGACCGTGAGCGCGACGACGAGCACGACGAGGAAGTTCCCGACGGTCGTCGTCAGATTCCACAAACTCGTAATCGTGCTGCGCATCGACGCGGGTGCCTGCGAAAACGCAAATTCCAAGCCCGTCGCCGAGAAAAGCACTTCTCCGATCGTCAGCACAAAATACGGGAGCGCCATCCACCACACAGACATCGTCGGCGTTCCCGCAGCGAGCGACGCATCAACGGAAGTTTGCAACCAGCCGCAAATCACGAACGAAAACGCAGCGAGGACCATCCCGACCGTCATGCGGCGAAGCGGTGTCGTTTTGAAAAAGCGCGTGCGGTTTAATGCCGGATAAACAATGAACGATAAAATCGGAATGAGCGACATCACGAAAATCGGGTTGATGTTCTGCATCGTTTCCGTGTTGATCGGGTAGCCGAAAAGGTTGGTCGCAGTCATCTGCCCGCCGAGAATCACCCAAGTCGTCGTCATTTGGTCAAACAAGGCCCAAAAAACCGGAATCACGGCGAAAAGCAAAAGAATCCCGCGAATCGCGCGGAAGCGTTCGCCGAGCGTCATCGGCACAGCAGCAACGTCGGAAGATTTTTCGCAGGAAGACGACTCGGCGGGAACGCCGCCGTCCGGATGTTTTTCCTTCGCCAAAGAAATCAAAAATTTCGGCAAAAACGCAGCGATTGCAAAAAGCACAAGCACAGCGAAAAACGCCGCCACGCCCGTTCCCGCAACGAACAGGGATTTCCCGAAAGCACCGAACGTCCCGACCCACTCGCCGACGGGGCCGAGCATTTGCGGCTTCGCGAGCATAATTAACGCGCAGAAAAACCACGCGGGAAGCGCACCGTAAAGCACGGACGAACTGCACACACGCTTCGCGACTGTTCCCGCAGGCTCGGAAATCCACTCACCCAGATTGCGTTTGTAGCCAGCCGTTCCCGCGACGAAAACCAGAGTCGCCAAGCCCATCGTAATTCCGGGAATCCCGAATGCCCACGCGTACCCGACGGAATTTTTAATCACCGGAATCAACAAAAACGCGAAGAACGAACCGAAGTTGATCGACCAGTAAAACATCCCGAAAGCACGCGCGATAAAGGCACTTTGGTCCTTGGAAAATTGCTCGCCCATAAACGACGAAACGCAAGGCTTAATCCCGCCCGACCCGAAGGCGATCAGAGCAAGCCCGACAATCAACCCGACCTGCGAACCGACCGTCAGCGCAAGCGTCGCGTTGCCTACAACATAGAAAAGCGACATCGCAACAATCGTCCAGTAGCGTCCCCAAAATTTGTCCGCAATCCACGCGCCCAAGAGCGGCATAAAATACACGCCCATCGTGAAAAGGTGCCCGATTACCGTCGAATAATCTTCCGCCGCACGCAAGCCTTCCGGTCCGCTCGTCGAGAGCTCCTTCATCAGCTCGTGAATGATGTAGAGCGTGAGAATGCTGCGCATCCCGTAAAAGCTGAAGCGCTCGCAGGCTTCCGTTCCGACGATGAAGAAAACGGAACGCGGGAAGCGCGATTCAGGTTGCGCGGGAACGCCGCCGGAAGCGGACGGCTCAGAGGATTTTGCAGTCAAAGTCATTGCGTATAAAAATTAAGTTTTCATTAGAAAATTTCCCGCGGCTCGCCGCAAAACAAAATTTCACCAAAGGAATCGGCTCCCGTCCGAAAAACAAAAAAGCGTTCCCGAGATTTTCGGGAACGCTTTTTTGTTTTTCGGTAAAACGAATTACCAGAAGATTGCGTAGAGGGCGATTGTTGCCACGATGACAAACGCGCCGAAAGCCTTCGCCTTGCCCGAACCTTCGAGCGGAACTTCGTTCTTCGCGGGAACGAGAATCGCCTGTCCGCCGCGCGCCGCATTCCAGATCGTGAGCAAAGCGCCAATCGCGATGCAGACAATCAAGCAAATCGACATACGGTTCAGGAACGCCATTTCCGGCATCCAAGCCTTCAACGCGCCGTAAAGAACCGCATTGACGGCGATACCGAGCCAACCGAACACGCGCGGGCACTTCGGAACAAAGAAGCCGAAGAGGAACACACAGAGAACGCCCGGCGAGATAAAACCTTGGAATTCCTGAATGAAGTTAAAGATCCCGCCGAAGACCGGACTGTTCAGGAACGGAGCCAATGCCAATGCGATAAGCACGCAGATGACAACCCCGATTTTCCCGACGGAAACAAGTTCTTCCGAAGAAGCGTTCTTCGCTATTTTGTTGTAGATATCCATCGTAAAGATGGTGGAGGCAGAATTAAGCATCGAAGCAAGCGAGGAAACAACCGCACCGAAGAGCGCCGCAAGCACAAACCAGGTTACGCCCGGGGACATAAGCTTTTTGAGCAGAGTCGGGAACGCCGCGTCGTAGTCAAAGCCGACGAGCTTTTGAGAAACCGTCAGCCCGCTTCCGTCTTTCTTGGCGGCTTCGACGAATTTCAAGTTCAAATCGGCAACTTTTTGCGCAAGCGGGATACGATCTGCAAGCGTCGTGGAATCATCGTCAATGTCTTTCTTTAGAGCTATCAACGCATTGTTAAGGTTGTCAAAAAGCTCTTCGGACACGCCGGCGACATTGACATTGTGCTGGATCAATCCTACACCCGTTTCATAGTTTTGGAGCATATATTCGCCCGTAACAAAGTAAACGGTCTTATCCGCATCGAGAGATTTTTCAACCGCCGCAATTGCCGCCGCGTTTTTCGTATCGGCGCTGGTTTTCAGGTCATCACGATAAAGGTTGTAGGCAAGAATGCCCGGAATAACAACGACAAACGGAATGATAAGCTTGAGGAACGCCGCAAAAACGATACCCATCTGCCCTTCGGCAACGGATTTCGACGCGAGCGTGCGTTGCATGATGTACTGATTCAAGCCCCAGTAGAAGAAATTCGGAATCCACAACCCGAGCAAAAGTGCCGTCCACGGGATCGACGGATCATCCATCGGACGAATCATGTGAAGTTTTCCCCCGATGGAGTTCATGCCGCTGACGGCATCACCGGAATTTAGCTGGAGGAAACGCTCTACACCTCCCGCATCTTTCAACCCTTCAATCGTCGCTCCGGAATTGGCGGAAGCCGACTGAATCAGGTGCGCGGGATCGGCATCTGCAAGCGCCGTAATCGCCAAATAAGCCACGATGCCGCCGCCGAGAATAAGTGCAGACCCCCAAATAAGGTCCGTCCAAGCGCAGGCTTTCAGACCGCCGACAAAAACATAAACCGCAGCACAAAGCGCGATAATGATACAGCCGACGAGAATGTTTCCGTCAACCAGATTCCCGAGCGTAAACGCACCGTTTGCCAACGTATTGAAATCCACCCCGGTAACGCCTTCCGCACCGAAAAAGAAGACTGCAATGCACTTCGCTCCCGCGAAAATAACACCCGCAGTCGGCACGCCGACGAGGATAAGGAGCGTACAAATCGCCATAATTGATCGTGAAAGCGGGTTGTAGCGCGATTCCAAGAACTCCGGAATCGTGTAAACACCGCAACGCAGCAATTTCGGCAGGAAGAAGAACGCCACAACAACAAGCGTAATCGCCGCAAGCCATTCATAGCCGGCAATGGCGAGACCCAACCAGTCCGCCGCCTGTCCGGACATCCCGACGAACTGCTCCGTCGAAATATTCGCGGCAATCAGCGAGAACCCGACGAGCCACCAGGACAATCCGCGCCCGGCAAGGAAGTAATCCGCCGCACTCGCGTCTTTCTTTTCTTCGCCCTCAACTTTTTGAGGACGCGCTTTATAGATACCGAGTCCGATGACGCCGACAACCGCCACACAGAAGAGGACAACGTCGAGCATACTCATCACACTCCGGGCAGACTCCGCCGCTGCCTGAGCTAACATACACGTAAGCATATTCTTTTAGGGTTTTTGAATGAAATAAATCAGCGTTCCCGCAAACGCGGAAAACCGAAGTGAAAATTACGCCCATCCGTTAGAACAGGCAAACAGAAATTTCTAAGCGCCAAGCGCGGTGCGTCAAGCATCAAGCGAAGAATTCTCCTTCCCGACCCTTCTGATTCTTCGCCTGTTGCCTGATGTTTGATGCTTTAAACTTTTTACCAAACTTTTCCCGGCCACTCGGTCTGATCCCACGCGTAGGCGCGGGCGAGTTCTCTACCGAAGAACGGGCCGCGATAAACCATGCCCGTGTAAATTTGAATGAGTGCGGCACCTTCCGCCAAAAATTGGTCGGCTGCTTCGCCGGAGCAAATTCCTCCGCAACCGATAACGGGGAGTTTCCCGTCCGTCACACGAACGATATAGCGCACGGCATCAAGCGAGCGGCGCATGAGCGGCGCGCCGGAAAGTCCCCCCTTTTCGGGAGCACCGGCGAGCACTTCGGGACGCGTCGTTGTCGTATTCGTCGCGATAATTCCCGCAAACTGCGTTTCCTCAATGACGGAAAGCACGTCATCAATCTGCGGGAACGTCAAATCCGGCGAAATTTTCAAAAGCAACGGCAAGGGGGCTTCTCCGGATTTTTCCGCAATAGAACGGTTTTCGCTCTGAATCGCGCCGAGCAATTCGACGAGACGGGAACGCTCGTGAAGTTCCCGCAAATTCGGAATATTCGGGCAACTGATGTTGATGGCGACATAATCCGCGTGCGGCGCGAGCAGACGGAACGAGCCGAGATAGTCTTCAACCGCATTTTCCATCAGGGTCAGCTTGGATTTGCCGATGTTGACGCCGAGCGGGCACACGCGCGTGCCTTTTTTCGGACCGGCGGCAAGGCGGCGCGCCACTTCTTCCGCGCCGTCGTTCGGAAAGCCCATGCTGTTGATCGCCGCTTCCGCTTCGGGGAAACGGAAAATGCGCGGCTTCTCGTTCCCGCCCTGTGAGTGGCGCGTTACCGTGCCGACTTCGACGTGCCCGAACCCGAGCGCGCCGCCCGCTTGCCAGATGCGCGCCTGTTTGTCGTAACCGGCGGCAAGTCCGACGCGATTCGGAAATTTCAACCCGAAAAGTTCAATCGGCTTTTGCGCGGGAACGTTCCGCGCCGTCATATTAAAATACTGAAAAAGCGCCGTCAGCGGACGCATCGCCGCGAACGCGCGCAGGGCAAGGTAGGAAGCGTCGTGCGCTTGTTCCACGTCTCCGTGAAACGGAAATCCCTTACGGAAAAAGAGCGGACGCAGGAGGCCTTCATAAAGATAATCCATGCCCGCAATGATACTCCGCCCCGTTCTCTCCGCAACGGGAAAAATGCCGTACACACGTCAAGCGCATACACGGCAAGAATCGCCCCGGGTGCAATAATGACACGACCTGCCGTATTACATATTTTTCAGAGACGTTTCAAAATATTCCCGGCAACGGGCTTCCAACTCCGGATTTTCATAAAATCCTTTTTTCGCGAGTACTTTTCCGTCTCTTTTCGCCGCGTCTTTGTCGTAAGCAATTCCGTTTAAGATTCTCTCGGCGCGCATGAGCCACATATTCTGCTTCATTGTTTGCGGCAACGCAGAAATAAACTCATAGAGCGTTCCCGCCGCCTGTGCGTCCGTTTGAGACAAGCCCTCAAGCAAAAACTCCAAGTGTTCGAAGTAGCGCGAATGAAAATATCCCAGCAAGGTCTCTGTTTGCTGCTGAAGTCCGTAAACATTGTTCTTCAAGCACCGATACGCGTAATACGCCACGTCGTCCCATGCCTTCGTCTTCCGGGCATATTCGAGTGCCACCGGAAATGCCATTTCAAAATTCCGATCGACGAGATTTCGCAGTTCCCGTGAAAATTCCGGACGTAAATTTCCGGACAGTATTTCATCCTGAATCTCCAATGTGCGAATTCCCGGATGTGAAGCTCCGAGGGTTTCTTTCAGATGCGCCAGTCGGTCATCACCAAGCCCCAAGCCCTGATCCCGCCCCCACTGAGACCTTGCCAAAATGAAATAGATCACCTCGCATTCCGGCAAAACCTGCCCTCTTCGAAGCATCTCTATAAACCCTTTGGAAACATAATTCGCGTTCAAGAACATCTGAAAAAAACCGGCTTTTACGTCTGTCCAATTCCTCATATCACCGACAAAGTAATTCGCATACTCTATGGCAATCCCTATAAAACAGGAATCCAAAGGATTTTTGAAAAGACAAAACTCGTCCCATTGATTCTTAAAGCGTTTAATCACATTCGCACGATCTTCGTATTGAGATTGCCGCAGATTAAAACGCTCAATGAAAAAATCCATGATTTTTCTCTTATCCGAGACCGTAGCAACACGCTTGCCGATTAGGTAAAGCATCGGAAACGAAGCATTAAAATCGTCTCTCGGGTAATCCTTGATTTGTTGCAGGATCTCACCAACATTCATTCGGGAATAAATTGAGAACAACGCCAAATCCGCCTCTTCTTCGGAAAGTGCCGTGAGAAGCGTATCTCCGGAAACCATGGAGTGTTTAACAACAGTCATCGGAGTTCCGAAGCGCGTCACAACGGCATAACCGATAGGTGCTTCCTTATCCGCCTGAAAATAAGCCAAGAGATGTCCTCCCGACGTTTTCTCGAAAGCAAGTCCGTCCCGATAGTAAATTTCATGCGCCGCAAATAAATTTGCGGCGCAAAAAACAGAAATAAGAACAAACAATATTCGCATTTTCTCTGCAGGAATTAAAAATTAAATGTTACGTTGACTGCCGCGCGACCTTCTCCCCCGGAAACATTCACAAAATCGTCTGCAGAAACAGAAATTGAATAAATATTTCCGGCAGGAACTTTCAGAGTAAAACTCTTTTCAAACCCGGGCCCGTTAGGTGTTCCTCCCGAAAAAGAAATTGACGTTGAGACAGTGCCCCAAATCGGCTCGGTCGGGAAAATACAGGACGATTGCAATTGATTGTTTTCGGACATGAGAAGTGCCTTTCTTTATTGGGCCAACCGGAAGCAGAGTCTAAATACGAAAAAACAGAAAGCAAGAAAAACTACCATTGAAGAGGTGATTGTTTTCCCGAAAAACTCACTCTCCGCAACGGGAAAAATGCCGCTCGTGTTCCAGCAAAGCGCGCTTCATTTCCGTGCCGCCCGCGTAGCCGGAAAGCTTTCCGCGAGCCCCGACAACGCGGTGGCACGGCACGACAATCGGAAGCGGATTGACATGATTTGCCGCTCCGACGGCACGACTCGCCCCGGGAACGCCGATTTCCTCTGCAATTTCTCCGTAAGTCCGCGTTTCGCCATAGGGAATCTCCCGCAACGCCGCCCAAACTTTCTCCTGAAAAAAAGTTCCCGCACACGCAACCGGCAAATCAAATTGCTTCCGCGTTCCCGCGAAATATTCCGCAAATTGCGCCCGCGCAATGCGAAGCACCGGACAATTTTCTCCTGATTCCAAAAAATTTTCGGGAGCGGAAAACGCCACGCGAACAAGCCCCGCGCCATCGGATTCGAGGAAAAACTCCCCGCAAAAAGCCCGGATTTTCGTAAAAAACGCCATGAAGCCCCGCTGCGGACTCAAAACATCCCGCGCACTTTTTTCAATGCGGCAACGAAGCGGTCCGCTTCCTCAAACGTGTTGTAAAAAGCGAACGAAGCGCGCACCGTTCCCGTGATTCCGAGGCGCTTCATCAGCGGCATCGCGCAATGGTGCCCCACGCGCACGGCGACGCCGAACGTATCGAGCAACATTCCGACATCGCTCGGATGAATATCGCCGAGGTGAAACGATATCACGGACGCTTTTTCCTTCGCCGTGCCGAAAATCCGGATTTCCGGAAGCTCCGCACAAAGTTTTTCCGTCGCGTAGCTCAAAAGCGCCGTTTCATGCGCCTGCGCGTGCGGACGCAACGCGGAAACGTAATCGAGCGCCGCGCCGAGCCCGACGGCTCCGGCAATGTTCGGCGTTCCCGCCTCAAAGCGCCCGGGAATTCCGCGAAACGTCGTTCCCGCGAAATCGACGACATCGATCATATCCCCGCCGAACTGATACGGCGGCATTTTTTCCAAAATTTCCGCGCGCGCGTAAAGTACGCCGATTCCCGTCGGTCCGCAAATTTTATGTCCGGAAAAAACGAGGAAATCGCAACCGATAGTCTGCACGTCCACGGCAAAGTGAGCGGCGGATTGCGCGGCATCGACAAGAACGAGCGCTCCGGCGGCGTGAGCGGTGGCACAAATTTCCGCCACAGGATTGACGGTGCCGAGGGCGTTGGATGTTTGCGTAACGCCGACAATTTTCGTTTTTTCCGAAATGAGATTTTTCATCGCGGGAACGTCGAGCGAACCGTCATCAAATATCGGTGCGACGACGATTTTCGCGCCCGTGCGCTCGGCGATTGCCTGCCACGGAACGATGTTGGCGTGGTGCTCCATTTCCGTGAGCAAAATTTCGTCGCCCGCGTGCAAGTTCGCGCCGCCCCAGCTCGCCGCGACGAGATTAATCGCTTCCGTCGCGCCGCGCGTAAACACGCACTCGCGGGATTCGCGCGCGTTGAGAAATTTCGCGACGCGTTCCCGCGCGTGCTCAAATGCCGTCGTCGCCGTTTGGCTCAAGCGATAAAGCCCGCGGTGAATGTTGGCGTTGTCGCGCGCGTAAAATTCGGAAACGGCATCAATGACGCACTGCGGTTTCTGCGCCGTCGCCGCGCTGTCGAGATACACGAGTTTCGTGTTCCCGCGTAGCAACGGAAACTCGGAACGGATTTTTTCGACATCAAAAAGCATGGTAAATTACTGTGGACGAATGACGACGTTCGGGAGCGAAATCGAAAACGCGCGCCCTTCCGGCGGCTTGCGGAATTTCCCGATGCGGGAAACGGCTTTTGCTACGCGATCCCGCACCTGCGCGTCGTTGTTCCCGATGACTTCGAGCAGGCGAATGTTTCCGGACGCGTCCGCCTGGAGGCGCACTTCCACGGAAACGGCAAATTCGAGCGTCAGCGGCTGTTGTTCCAACACGTTATCCAAATGCGTCGCGAGCTTTTGCGCGACCTCGGACGCGTAAACCTGCTGGGCGGAAGCCACGGCGCGACCGCCCTCGCCTCCGTTCCCGCCGGTGCCGCCGGGAACGCCGAAACGCTTTCCGCCGGACGTTACCTTGGAAAGATCAATCTTCGCCGTCGTTTTTTTTCCGGCGCCCGGCTTTTTCCCGCCTCCGGGCTTTTTCGGCTGTTTCGGTTTGTTCTGTTTGCGAAATTCTGCCAACGACATTTTTTTGCCGCCCGAAATCGTGTTCTTCGGCTTGGGTTCGGGCTTTTTCGGCGCCGGCTTTTTAACGTCGGGTTTGGGTTTTTCCGGAGCCGGTTTCTTCGGTTCCGCGGGAACGGGCTTGGCGGGCTCAGGCGTTGCAACGGCGGGTGTCGGCTCGGCGGGAACGGGTTCCGGCTCGGGTTCGGGCAAAGGGTTTTCCAACGCTTCTTCCGCCGCATCATTGAGTGCTTTGAGTTCGTCCGAAAAATCCGGGCTTTCCAAGGTGTTCCCGTCGGTCGAACCGTCGGCGAGCCCGGGGTCCTCGCCGATCAGCCCGGCGGATTTTGTCGGGTCGGCGTTTTCGTCGGCAAACATTGCCAAAAGCGGATCCGACGCGGAAACCACGTCGTTCCCCTGCGATTGCGCAGAAAAGAAAATCAGTGCCGCAAACGCCGCACCGTGCAACGCGCAGGAAAAAATCGCGCCTTTGAAGCCGCTGTTCATTTTGCCGCGCCCCCTTGGTCAACTTCCGTATCGATGGCGACTTTGGTCAGCCCCTGTTTCTTCGCCATGTCAAAAACCGCGACCACTTTCTGGTATTCGAGTTGCCCGTCGGCACGGATGCGCACAATCGGCTGTTCGTCGGCGGGAAGGCGCGCGATATCGGCGAAGGCGGCAAGCAGATTTTCCGGCGAAACGGCGCCGTCGTCGAGATGGTAAGCGCCGTGGCGATCAATGGCGACGAAGCGGTATTTCGTTTCCGTGGCGGCGGGAGCTCCGGTTTTTGCGGAAGCGACGGGAAGTTCGATGCGCGTTGTCTGCTCAAGCACGGGCGTCGCAATCATGAAAATGATCAGCAGGCAAAAGCACAAGTCGAGGAGCGGAGTTACGTTGATCTCCGACATCGGCGTCATTTTGTGCCGTCTTGAAAAATTGCGTGCCATGGAAAAAATTTCTCCGGAAAAAGATTATTCCCACGAGGGGCGGGAACGCGGAAGCGTGCCGGACTCGGGAGCATCGTCTGCGTCCGAGTCCGCGTCGTCATTACGCAGAAAAGGATTTACGCCGACGGGAGCGGAGCGCGCGGGAACGTCATCCGGTTTTCTGCGGCGGTCGCGCAAATCTTCCAAAAGTTCGATTTCGATTTGGTCGGCGACGGCGGAAGCGAAGTTGTCCAACTCCGTTCCGAGCTGTCGCGTCAGCCCGAGTGCCCAGTTGTAGGCGAACGATGCGGGAATCGCGAGCAGAAGCCCCGCCGTTGTCGCAACGAGCGCGCCGGAAACGCCGGGAGCGAGTTCCGAGATTGAGGCTTTTTCGGTTAGCGCACCGAACGTCACCATAACGCCCCAAACCGTCCCGAGAAGCCCGAGAAACGGACCGCCGGAAATAAACGTACTCAGCGGAATCATACCTTTTTCGTAGCGCGCCGTAATGCGCCCGATAGCGCGTTGGACGGAATTTTCGACGTGTCCCATGCAAACGCGCACGTCGCTTTCGCCGGAAATTTTTCCGCGATGCTGACGCAGGGCGCGAAGCGCGGCATCAAGCACCTGCGCGTACGGCGCGGGCGACGTTCCCGCAGCGGGCAACGCCCCGATTTCCGTCAACCGTTCTTCGCGGTGAATTTGCGTTTCAAACGCCAAATTCCCCTTGCGCAACGCACGCAGGTCGACAAATTTTTGCCAAATCGTCGTCAGCGACCAAATTGAGAAAACAATGAGAATTCCGACAACGATTTTCGCCGCCTCGTCGCACTGCTCCCAATACCACATGATAGAGCGCGAATTTGCCAAGAAATGAACTGAAATATTCAACATTTTTAAGAAAATTTTCCTCTGCAAAAAAAAGAAACGAGTTTGCGGGAAACCTTTCAAGGTTTTATTCCGAAAAACTATTCACATTCCCGCGCACGGGAACGGGAAATTTTCTTGCCCGCGGGAACGCGGAATTTAGAATTTCCGCCATCTTCTTATTCACCCCTAAAAAACCCGCCGAAAAGGAAAACACATGAGCACTACAAACACAGAAATGCTCAACCGGCAGGATGTCATTTCCGGCTGGACTTTCTCCTGCGGCGGCGAGGCTCCGCCGGAAGGCTTGGCGGAAAGCGTCGTTCCCGCCGTTTCAAAAAGCACCGACGGACTGTTTGAAATTACGACGATTACTTTCGGATTCTCGGGGACGGCGCCCTACCACCAACAAAGGTTTACGGCGGAATTTTCGTTCAGCATTTCCGAAACGGCGAATTTTTACGAAATAGCCGTTTCGTCGGACGATACGGCAACCGTCCGACTCGGCGGGAACGATTTTGTCTCGTCTCAGCTTAACCGAAACGGCATCGCCTCTTCCGCATGGAGCGACACGGCGGCAACGCTTCCGGAAGTCTCGGGAACGTTTGAAACCGTCGGCGGCCCCTACTCGCTCTCGGTAACGATTACGCTAAAACGCTTAGTCGGCGCGGAGTGGACCGTCAGCGAAGAATGGACGGAGTCCGGTCCCTACGAAATAAAGACCGCAACACTTTTGTTCAGCGGGAACGCCCGCTCAAACACGCAGGGATTTTCGTGGAACAGCCCGGAAATCAATATCGACGGCGGGAACTGGGTTGAGATCAACGTCGAAGCCGACGACTATGCCCAAGTAAACGTCGGAGAGCACTCCGCAGAAGCAGCTCTAAACAATCCGGAAACCTACGGCTCGGACTGGGTTGAAGAGGCTCCGGCGTCATTTCCGATTACCATCTCCTACCGCAATGCCGGAGGTCCCTACCGCCTTTCCGTAACCGTTACCGTAAAAAGGTCACTGAGGGAGATTTATTTTGAAACCGAACTGAACACTCCGGATGAACTAAATCATGTCCCTACGTATAGCCAAGAAGCCCTGACGAAAAAAAGACAAGAGCGTCTTTGCTTCGGCTGTGGAGAAATCGCCCGCGTAAAAGTACGGAACAAGAAAACAAAGAAAGATTTTTCAGAGTTTCCGGACAGATGTTGGAATGATGCAGCCCTGGACAAAGATAATAAATTTTGTGCAGGCACAAATTGCTTCCCCGAAAACGAGGAAACAAAGCGAGAATGTTACCTCTCCGCCGATTTTTCTGACGGAGAAATCATAACTATAGATTTCACCGTTAAATATCCCACGCATGAAACGGCACAAGAAATTTCAGAAGCAGATTTGGTCGTCTTCCTAAAAACCGAAAACCCGCGTATTACAGACGAAGAAATCGAAAAACTACTAATCGGGAAAAATGAAGCATATTACGGCGGTCTATACTACGCTGTAACAGTTCACCCGACGGACGTCTCTTTTCGTCGTCTATGGTTTTGGGAAAACGAGCACCCCGAAGAGAAATCCGGTCTATTCCTCGACAACGGAATTGACACCGTCCACAAACCACACGATCCGGTTATGCTGAACAAATATAACATTTGGACAGATTCCGCATGGTTTGGAGTAACGATATCAGACGAAAAGATTCTTAATGCCGAAAAAGATGAAAATTGGATTGTCGGAAAATTGACTTGGTCCTGCCCTGTGCGATGGAGTATGGCTTACGAAAACAATACGAACACGAATACTCAAAACACGACGCTACCTCATGACGGAAAAATTTCGGGAAGAGTCCAACATATGGAGCTTCAACGGCAACTATTTCCGCCTCTAATCAAAGTTCGTGTATCGAAAGAATTTAACGTTTCAAAAATTCTATAAATATGCTGATTCGTCTTTGGTGTTGCATTTTAACCCTCGCCTTCTGCGCAAATACCGTTTGTGCAGAAGGCGAGGATAACAAGGTGCTTAGAGATGCACGTTTTAGAAAGGAGTTGTGTTATCATTTCTACCCCGGGCACATTCTTTATACAGAAACACCGGACTCGTTCTTCACATTGTCAGTAGAAGAGCGGTTTCGCGTTTTGTATAAACGTCGTGTTTCTTATGACGAATTTAACGACCCAAAATACGATTCTTTTTACTATGACGGGAATCCGCTCAACCCGGATCCGAAGATCGAAAAGGAAATTATCGCTAAACTTCACTTAATACGGCTGTTTTGCGGTCCCTTTCGAGCAAAAACACCTGTTGCGACAATGCAGGAAAATGCGGAAATGGCATCTGCTCTCATCGCGGATTATCTAAGCGAAGAAGAATGGGGGCGAGCGCGCATGGAAGTCGAAGAACTTAAGCTCCGCTCTCAGAATTTCACCAAAGCGTATATAACGGATCAGTTGCAACGCCGTGAAAACTTTTACGCTCGTCGCCTACTCCGCACAAGAGACAGAGACAACATGACAACGCTACTGTGCGCTGCGGGAGATTTTATTTCGCTACTCCGCAACGTATATCCGGACAATATGGACAAAGCCGTTGAGCTTTACGAAAAAAGCCTGATCCCTAAAAAAACGACTTGGGGAAAAATGTCCGAACTTTACTACAAAAAGCATGCCAACGAAGAAGGAAACATTCATCCCCGTCTCGTTCCCGTCTACAACGCCATTCGCGAAGCCGAAAACCGGAAAAACGAAAAAAAACAACGATGAAACTTTTAGGAAGGATAGTTCTCACAGCTATTGTTGTTGCACATTTTGGCGGTGTAATACTCAACGCGCGCCCGGTCCAAAATATTCTCAACAATCTTAGCCGGATCTTTACTCCGAATACGAAGGGCTGGATGTCGGTAAGCGCCGATACGGAAAGACGATGGATCTCTACCGTAACGACCCGGACACAAACAGCGGATTTGAATACAACCTTGCCGGAGAAATGGCGTATTTCCTTTATTTTCGACAAAATCAATTACAACGCCTGTCCGGAGAAAACCTCTGGATAAAATTCCGGGACGGACTAATCTTATACTATACGGACGAGCCGAAAACTCTCCTGAGCTTCTACTCGTTAATTCCCTACCGCCTCTCTTCACAATGGGCATCCCGTCGAAACGACAAGTCTTTGGAAACGTTTTTACTATACGGTCCGAACAAGAAGGTAATACCGATAACTCTGCGATGCCGAAAAGCGATAGAAAATCTCAAAGAATACCGAAAAACGCTTCCGACTTCTCCCACGGACACGCCGGAGGAATGTAGTCGCTTCTAAAAATTCGGAGACAGACTCCAATGTATAAACACCTGTTGCTTTTGTTGCTGTGCCTTTTTGCAAGTTGCACAAATGCTGAAGTGAAACTCTCCAAGCATGGGCCCGGAAATCTTCCTCTTCGCCGGAACGGACTGGTAAATTCCGAACCGGTAATGAGTGGAGAGATGTCCGAAAAAGCAAAAAAAGGCATCCGTATCGGCTTCTCGAGGGAGAAACTTCCTTTTTTGGGAAAAGAGCTCCCCTTCCCGCTCAACAAAGAAACAGCTCCCGCGTATTTTGAGGGCTACAAAGAGCTTGTTTCTGACTTGCACGGCTGGAAAATCTCATTTGAGGATTTTTGTCGGGCGGACTATTGGCGCCTCAGCTTTGCCTGCCTGGATCTTATTGTGAAAAACAGAGTGATATGCGAACTGATTTCAGCAAAGTATAAAAACACAAATACGGAACTCGCGCGGGAACAGTTCCTTTTAAGCTTGTCTCTGGCAGAAGAAATGCTTTCGGAGTTTTTCCTCGAAGAAGAAGACCGCAAAAGGGCCTACGCCCCAATTCTTGACCGGCACCTGCGCTCCTTTGAGACGATCAATTATCTCGGAGAAATGGCTATTTTCCTTTCGGAACGTCAAAAATATTTGGGAAGAACAAAAGATTCGCTTCGCGAAAAACTCCGTCGGGAAGCAGATTTTTGGTATTCGGGCACGCCGGAAGAACAAAAAGCACTGTTTACGCAGTATCCTTATGTTTTTGAAATAAACACGGGAAAAGAACGCTAACCTCCGCCCCTGCTCTCCGTTCATGTATCGAAAGAGTTCAATACAAATCGGACATCCGCGCCCGAGTCGCTCTCTATCCCGCTTCACATCGCGATTCTTCCCGCTTAATCCCGCCTTTTCCCCATTCCTCACTCCTACCGACTCTTTTCTGCGCGGCGGAGTGAGGCTTAAAATGAAAATTCGCTTTGCGCGGGCTCGGCGTCTTCGCGCGGGAGCAAATCCTCCAATCCGGGAATTCCGTCCGGCGACTGTGCGGCGAGGTTGCGCAAAAATTTCAGCCGGTGCTGCGGCGTAATTCCGCGGGAACGAATCGCCGCAATGTGCACGGGCGTGCCGTAGCCTTTGTGTTCGCGGAAACCGTAGCCGGGAAATTCGCCGTCGAGCGCAACCATCATGCGATCACGGGAAACTTTGGCGACAATCGACGCGAGCGCGACGGCGAGGCTCGTGGCATCGCCTTTGACAATCGCCTCGTGCCGCCAGACAAACGGCGTAAGCGGCCGCCCGTCCACCAGCATCGGCGGGAACGCGATTCCCCGGTCGAACAGCGGCGCGTCGTCCGTTCCCGCCGTAGCGAACGGGCACGGCGTTCCTGCGGGAAGTTTCGCCAAAATGCCTTCCACGGCGCGCTGCATCGCGAGCCGCGATGCGCCGAGAATGTTGAGTGCGTCGATTTCGCGCACGCTCGCCGTTCCCGCGGAAAAAACGAGTTCGCCGCGCCGTTCCCAATGTTCAACCAATGCGAAAATTTCTTCACGCGTTTCGGGGGAAATCTGTTTGGAGTCGTTGATAAATTTCCCGCGCTTAATCGGCGTGGAATTTTCGTAAAAAGCACGCCGCACCCAAACCGCACCCGCGACAACCGGACCCGCGAAACAGCCGCGCCCGGCTTCGTCCACGCCGACAACGCCCGGCACGCCGTCCGCCACGCGGTTTTTATCAAACTGGAAAAGGCTCGCCATCGGAAAAAGTCGTTACACCCAACGCAGTTTTTTTCTCAGAATATCAAACTCGGAAAGTCCTTCCGGCTGAAGAATGCCCAGATGCGTTTCGGAGAGACGAATACTCAGCGGGAACGCGGAATCGCCCGCAATCGGCGTGCGTCCGTCGATGGAAATCCCCACGGGAACGTTCGGCGATTCGTTGCGGATTTCGATTTCCATGCTACGCGGCAAAACGAGCGTACGGTTAGAAAGCGTGTGCGGACAAATCGGGTTCAGAGCAAAAACGTCCGCATCGGAATGAATCAGCGGTCCGCCCGCGCCGAGGCTGTACGCCGTGGAGCCGGTGCTCGTCGAGAGAATCAGCCCGTCGCCGTGGTAGGTGTTGACGTGTCCGTAATCGGGAGAATCAACGCGCAACGCCGTCATTTTGAAATTTTCCCAAGCTTTGATGACAACATCGTTCAGCGCAAACCGGCGCGTTCCCGCAGAATCGCCCGGGAAACGGCATTCCAAAAGCCGGTGCGGGACTTTGCGGAAACGCCCTTCGAAAACATCTTCCACGCATTGCGGCAAATCCTCCGCCGCGTAATTCGCAAGGTAGCCGAGCTTGCCGCGATTGATGCCGAAAATCGGAACGGCGTGCGCCGCCGCACTTTCCACCGCACCGAGAATCGTGCCGTCTCCGCCGATAACACAGCACGCGTCCGCATTTTCCAGAAACGACACGGGAACGGGGTGTGCCGACGTGAGCACGACCTCCGCGCCGAGCTTTTCCGCAGCGGCGGCAACGGCGAGAGCACAACTTTCCGCGCCGTCTTTTTCGGCGTTCCAAAGAATGGCGAGTTTACGGATTTGCATCGGTCAAAGGGAAACGGGAACGGCGGATTCGGTTTCCGGAACAGAACTTTCCTCCGGCGGCGGAACTTCGTCGGCGAAAACGATTTTGACGGTGAGGCGCGTGTCCGGGCGTTCCCGCAATTCGCGAACATCATCCAGCCATTTCGTGACGAATTTTTCAAAAGACTTGCGCGCAGAATCACGCACCGCAGCAGAACGTGCGTGGTTTTTTGCCGAAATCACAAGGCGCATCGAGATTTTTTTCTGAAGCTCGTCGGTCATTTCCTCGCGGTTAAACCGGAAAAAACCGATATCGCGCGTCCAAACGGCACGCGAAGTGTCAAACGCCACGGGCAAAACCGGACGCAACTTCGGTGCCGTTACCGTGCAGACGATTTCGTCGCCGCTTTTTTTAGCGCTCACGGAAATCGGCTCGGAGATTTTGACGAAAAAGCGGAAAACGGCGGGAATTTCCGCACGCGAAACGGATTTTCCCAATCCGGCGGGAACGTTTTGCCAAACATCCTCCTGCTCAAACGTCAAGACGGATTCCAACACGGCGAGCTCGAGAATGTCGCCCTGCGTGGCGCGAATACGGGAAATTTTTTCGGACACGCGGTCCTGAATTTTGCGTTGCACGAGCATATCGCCCACATCCGTTCCCGCAGAAAATTTTAACGTGAGAAATACGCCGGTGCCGGCAGAAACCAACATCGCAAGCAGGAACAGGACAAATTTTATTTTTCGCGTAAAAAAACTCACTTTTTTCTTTTTGCCAAGTTAACGCCTTTTGATTCGTTCCCGCAAATTGAAATTTAGCAAAGCGCAAGATGACTAATGAAAAGAATGGGAT
Source organism: Opitutales bacterium (assembly GCA_017935025.1). Classification (GTDB taxonomy): domain Bacteria; phylum Verrucomicrobiota; class Verrucomicrobiia; order Opitutales; family UBA953; genus Spyradosoma. Next base: position 24,347 of record JAGBIL010000001.1, read on the forward strand.
GAATGAGAGGAACGGGAAAACACACATTCTTCTCTTCCTTCCCCTTCCTCCCATCGCGCTTCGCTAAATTTCAATTTGCGGGAACGAAGCGAAACGCGTTTAATTCCCGCTTTTTGATTTTTCTTTTTAAAACGATGACGCAAGACATTCCGAAGAATTACGAATCCGCTCAAGTCGAATCCCGCTGGTATGAAAGCTGGGTCGATAAAGGTTGCTTTACCGCCGATCCCGCGCGCGTAAGCGAAAGCCGTCCGGCGTATTCCGTCGTCATTCCGCCGCCGAACGTGACGGGCGTGCTTCACATGGGGCACGTGCTCAACAACACGATTCAGGATATTCTCGTGCGCAAGGCGCGCCTCGACGGCAAGGAAGCACTTTGGCTTCCGGGAACGGACCACGCGGGTATCGCCACGCAGGTCATGGTCGAAAAGCAGCTCAAAAAAGCCGAAGGCAAAACGCGTCACGACCTCGGACGCGACGCATTTCTCGAACGCGTTTGGGATTGGAAAAAAGAAAAAGGCGGCATCATCATCAACCAGCTCAAAAAGCTCGGTTGCTCCTGCGACTGGTCGCGGGAACGCTTCACGATGGACGAACGCTACTCGCGTTGCATCCAGAAAATCTTCGTCGATCTTTACAAAAAAGGCTACATTTACCGCGGCAAGCGCATGGTGAACTGGTGCCCGGCGTCGCTCACGGCGCTCTCCGACGAAGAAGTCATCATGGAGCCGCACAAGGGCTTCCTTTATTATTTCAAAATCGAAATCGCCGAAGAACCGGGGACATTTTTGACGATTGCGACGACGCGCCCCGAAACGATCCCGGGCGACTCCGCAATCGCCGTCAACCCGAAGGACGAACGCTACGCAAAATACATCGGCAAACACGCCATCCGTCCGCTCCCGTGCGAAAATCAGGAACCGATTCCGATTGTCGGCGACGAATCCGTCGAATTTGAATTCGGCACCGGCGTGCTTAAAGTTACGCCCGCGCACGACAAAACCGACTTTGAAATCGGCCGCCGCCACAATCTCAAAGTGACGGACATCATGAACCCCGACGGCACGATGAACGCGCTCGCGGGAAAAGACCTCGCGGGAATGGAGCGCTTCAAGGCGCGCGACAAATCCGTCGAGCTCCTCCGCGAACTCGGTTTGCTCGTCAAAGAAGAACCCTACGAAAACAAAGTCGGCATCAGCGAACGCGCAAAAGTGCCGATTGAGCCGCGCCTTTCCGAACAGTGGTTTTTGAAATATCCGAGCGTTCCCGCCGCCCGCGAATGCGTGGCTTCCGGCGCAATGAAATTTCACCCGGAACGCTGGAGCAAAGTTTACGAACACTGGATGGGCAATTTGCAGGACTGGTGTATTTCCCGCCAGCTCTGGTGGGGACACCGCATTCCCGTGTGGTATTCCAAAAGCGATCCCGCAAAAATTTACTGCAACGTCACGCCGCCCGCCGACGCAGAAAACTGGGAACAGGATCCCGACGTGCTCGATACCTGGTTCTCCTCGTGGCTGTGGCCGTTTGCGACAATGGGCTGGGACATGGACACGCCCGATGCCGAAATGCCGGAACTTTTGAAAAAATTCTACCCGACGAGCGATCTCGTTACCGGACCGGACATCATTTTCTTCTGGGTCGCGCGCATGATTATGGCGGGCTTCGAATGGCGTGGCGAAATGCCGTTCCGCAACGTGTATTTCACGGGAATCGTGCGCGACAAACTCGGTCGCAAAATGTCGAAAACGCTCGGCAATTCGCCCGACCCGCTCGACCTCATCGCGCGCTACGGCGCCGACGCACTCCGCTTCGGCACAATGCGTTCCGCGCCGCTCGGGCAGGACGTTTTGTTTGACGAAAAGAATGTCGAACTCGGACGCAATTTCTGCAACAAGCTCTGGAACGCTTCCCGCTTCCGCCAAATGAGCGGACCGATGGCGGACAATTCCTCGCTCGATGCGATTGTTTCCCGCATCGTTCCCGAGCTCTGCGACGCCGACGACCACGCAATTCTCGACGGGCTCGTACGCCTCGTTCGCGGTTGCGCCGACGCGCTCTCCGACTACGAATTTAACGCCTACACGCAAGCGCTTTACGCGTTCTTCTGGAACGATTTCTGCGATTGGTACGTCGAAGTGGCAAAAACTCGGCTCGCCGACGAAAACCTGCGCGGGAACGTGCTCGCGATTCAGGATTTGTGCCTGCGCCAATTCCTGCTTTGCCTCGCGCCGCTCACTCCGTTTATCGCGGAAGAGTTGTATCACCTGCTCGGATACATTCCGGAAGGCGAATTCCTGCAATCGCAAAAACTCGTTTCCGCCGATGAGCTCGCGGGAACGCTCGAAAAACGCGGCTTGAAAATCGACACCGATGCCGTGAACGACATCGCGCAAATCCGCGAATTTGTCACGCAGGCGCGCGCGCTCAAATCACACAACAACGCGGGAACGAAGAAAGATTGCCTCTTCCGCCTCGTGCTCAAGGACACCGCCGCCGGAGCTTTGCTCGAACGCAACGCCGCCAAGCTCAAAACGCTCATCGGCGCGAAGGAAATCGAAATTCTTTCCGAAAAGTCCGAAAGCATCGGAGCCTCGGCGGTTACGCCGCTCGGCACGCTTTCGCTCGACACGACAGGCTTGATCGACGTCGCCGCCGAAACGAAACGCCTCACCAAAGAGTTGGAAAAACTCGACAAGGCGGTCGCTGCGGGAACGGCAAAAATCAACAATCCGGCGTTCGCCTCCAAAGCGCCCGCGCACATTCTCGAAGGCGCAAAAAAGCAACTCGCCGAAACTCAAACCAAGCGCGACGAAGTTGCCAAACTCCTCGCTGCGCTGCGCTAAAATTTTAGGAGCATCCCTCAAAGGAGGACAGGCATCTCGCCTGTCCTTTTTTATACCTTCTAAGAATTTTTCAAAGGACAGCCGGGACGGCTGTCCTCCTTTACGCAAAAACAAAAAATTTCGTGTTTCTTCGGAAAAAGTTTTTTTGATATATTTTAGGGTTTGTATGATGTCGACCGAGACCAACACGCATTTCACCGTTTTAAAAACCGATCCCGCGAGCGCCGCACGCCGTTGCGAATTGCGCACGCGCCACGGGAACGTGCAAACTCCGGTTTTCATGCCGGTCGGCACGCAAGGCACGGTCAAATCGCTCACGCCGACACAAGTAAAGGAAACGGGCGCGCAAATCATTCTCGGGAACACCTACCACCTGAACCTGCGCCCGGGACCGCAAACCGTGCGCGCGCTCGGCGGTCTGCACAAATTCATGGATTGGGACGGTCCGATTCTGACGGACTCCGGCGGCTTTCAGGTTTTTTCGCTTTCCAAACTGCGGAAAATTACGGACGCGGGAATCACCTTCGCGTCGCACTTGGACGGCGCGCGGATCACGCTCACGCCACGCAGTTGCCTCGACATCCAAAGCGCGCTCGGAAGCGACATCGCAATGGTGCTCGACATTTGTCCGCCGTTCCCGGCGACAAAACGCGATGTCGCCAACGCAAACCGCACGACTTTACGCTGGGCAAACGAATTTCTCTGCCACGCGCTCGACGACGGATTCCTCGCCTCCGGGCACCACGTTTTCGGAATTGTCCAGGGCGGAATTTACGATGATTTGCGCCGCGAATGTGCCGAAGCGCTCTCGCAAATGGATTTTCCCGGTTACGCCATCGGCGGCGTTTCCGTCGGTGAACCCGAACCGGAAATGCTCCAGCAGGTCGCGGCGAGCACGCCGTTTCTCCCGCATTTCAAACCGCGCTACGTCATGGGCGTGGGCACGCCACCGCAACTTTTAAAAATGATCGCGCTCGGCGCGGATATGTTTGACTGCGTGATGCCGACGCGCCTTGCGCGCCACGGGACCGCGTTTACGCCCGACGGAACGATCAACATCAAAAACGAAAAATTCAAACTCGACGAAGCGCCTCTCGTCGAAGGTTTGGACAACTACACCTGCCGCCGCTTCTCCCGCGCGTATCTGCGCCATCTTTACGTTTCCGGAGAAATGCTTTCGTCCACGTTGCTGAGCATCCACAACATTCACTTTTTCCAAGATCTTATGCGCCAAGCGCGGGAACACCTCGAAGCCGGCGATTTCACGCCGTGGTCGCGGGAGTGGATTGCGCGCTACGAAGCGGGGAAGAAAGCTTAAAGAAAGATGAGAGCTTAAAGCTTAATGCTTAAAGAAGTGGAAAAGTGGAGAAGTGGAAAAGTTAAAACCTAATAGTTAAAAGTTAATAGCTAACAGTTAAACCGATGTCCGAACCGTACACGCCACCGACTAAGAAGTCGTTCTCGCTCAAAGCGCTTGCGCGCTGGGGCGAACGCCTTGCGTCCGCTCCGGTTTCGGACTGGGAAAAGCACTTCACCGAAGACGCGCTCTACGCCGGGCGCCGCCTTTACCGCGAATCTAAAATCGCGGAAATCATCCTCGGCGCGGAAGATGCCGCCGTGATTTTTCGTGTTCCCGCAGCGGAACCGACTCCGTTTTTGCAAATTCTTTTTGATTTCGACGAAAACGGGAACATCCATTGGCGCAGCAGTTCGTCCGCGCCGCGCAGGGAATCCGCGCCGTTTGCCGTCGCCGGGCTCTACGTCATCGAAGAATTTGTCGCTTCGGAATATCCGAATTTGCCGCTTTCCGCCGACGGCGAAAAATCAGCAACACAAGAAAATTCCCCGGAAGAAAAAAAGTCGGAATCCGCCGTTCCCGTACCGACGCGTCCCGATCGGGAACTCTGCCTGACTTTTTCCTCCGGAGAAAACGAACTTTCCTTTTCCGCCGAATGGGTTGAAGCCTCCGGAAAAAAAGAATCCGCGCTGAAAACCGATGCCGCGCAGAAGCCCCTGTCCCCCGCCGAGCGCGAACAACTCATCCGCCTCGTCGCCACCGCACGCAAATCCGGCTTCGTTTTCAAGCCCGAGCGAGATGCCTACGTTCTCGCGGGAACGGCGCAGGCAACACGCTTCGTCAACGAATTTTTCCCGGTTTGGCAAAAACGCTTCAACATCAAAGCCGGACTCGAAATCGGCGCATTTTCACGCTCGGTGCGTGAAATCGACGCGCGCCTGCGCCTCAACGCCGAATCCGGCAACGCTTTCGGGCTCGAATGGGATTTTTCTCTCGACGGGAACGCTTTTTCCGCCTCCGAAATCCGGACTCTGCTCAAACATCGCGGGGAAAACGTCTTCCTGCCCGGACGAGGAATCGTGCGTCTCCGCGCGGGAACGCGCACCATCGCCGACGACTGGCCGGACGCCGCCACGCACGGCATTCCCGTTTACACCCTGCTTTCACTCTTCCGCAACGGGGAAAACGACACGCTCGTTCCCGACGCGAAGCTGCGCAGTTGGCGGAAAAATTTTCTGAAAGAGCCCGAAACGCCCGTCGGATTGCCGGAATTTTTGCGCCCGTATCAGGCGCGCGGCGTGGCGTGGATTCGACAAATGTTCGCGCGCGGCGCGCATCCTCTGCTCGCGGACGAAATGGGCCTGGGCAAAACACTGCAAACACTCGCGTTGCTCTCACTCGACACGACGACGCGACGCCCCGCGCTCATTGTTTGCCCGGCAAGCGTCATTCCCGTTTGGAAAAGCGAAATCCGCAAATTTTTCCCTCAGCTTTCCGTTCGCGTTTTCGGCGCAGACGGAGATTTTAAGCGCCGCGCAGGAAAAGCGGATCCGGGAACGAAACCGCACATCTGGCTGTCGAGCTACGGGATGTTGCGTATCCACGCGGAACTTTTGCCGAAAAAAAGATTTTCCTGCGCCGTGCTCGACGAAGCACAATACATCAAAAATCCGCAGGCGAAAATCACTCAAGTTTGCCTAAAAATCAATGCCGACAAGCGCCTCGCGCTTACGGGAACACCGATTGAAAACCGACACCTCGACCTCTGGACGGTTTTCCGCTTTCTCATGCCGGGCTTGCTCGGTCGCCGTGCTACGCTCGAAAACGAGCTCGCCGATCCCGACGACCCCTACGCGCTGGAAAAACTCAAAACGCAAATCGCCCCCTTTATTCTCCGCCGAACGAAACAGGAAGTCGCCCGCGAGCTTCCGGAAAAAGTGCAAACCGTTCTGCATTGTCCGCTCACGCCCGAGCAACGGGAACGCTACGAACAAATCGTGCGGGAAGGTCTCGCTTCCGCACCGGCGGGCGAAAGCGTCAGCCAAAGCCTTTCGCAAAATCCGACCAACCTTCTCACGCTCCTCATGCGCTTGCGGCAGGCGGCGTGCGATCCCGCGCTTTTGCCCGGGCAATCCGACCTGCCCGTCGATTTTTCGGGGAAAATTACGGTGTTGCTCGATCGCCTCGAGGAAATTATCGACAACGGCGGCAAAGTCGTCGTGTTCTCCCAATTCGTTTCCCTGCTCGAACGCGCGCGCGAAGCCATCGAAAAACGCTTTGCGGGAACGCCCGTTTTCACACTCACGGGAAAAACGCTCGACCGCGCGACACCCGTACGCGAGTTTCAGGAACACACGGGTGCGGGAATTTTCCTCGTCAGTCTGCGCGCCGGCGGTACCGGGCTCACGCTTCACAGCGCGGAATACGTTTTCCTGCTCGACCCGTGGTGGAATCCCGCCGTCGAAGAACAGGCGATCGACCGAGTCCACCGCATCGGGCAAACGCGCCGCGTATTTGTTTACCGTATGGTTGCGGCGGGAACGATTGAAGAGCGCATCGAAAAACTCAAGCAGAGCAAGCGCGCGATGTTCGACACCCTCGTCGGAGCGCTCCCCGATATGTCCGACTGGGCGAGCCATTATCCGTCGCTCGAATCGCTCATTGCGCTCAGCGAATAAGCGAACAAATAAAAAAACGGCAGGCGCGTTCCCGCCGTTTTATTTTTTCGGGTCAAACGCGTCGCGCAAGCCGTCGCCGAAAAGATTCAGCGCGAAAAGCGTTCCCGCGAAAAACGCGCCCGGGAACAGCAAAAGCCACGGATAATCCTGCATAACATCCGTGCCTTCCTTAATCATCAGCCCCCACGATGTCATAGGCGGCTTCACGCCGAGCCCGAGAAAGCTGATGAATGCTTCCATGAGCATCACGCCGGGGACGGTCAGTGTCGCGTAAACAATCACGGTGCCCAAAAGGTTCGGCAACAGGTGGCGCGCCATGATTTTCCGCGTCGATTGTCCCATGCAAATTGCGGCTTCGACAAAGGCCTGCGTCCGGAGTTCCCGCGTCTGGTTGCGCACGATGCGCGCCATCGTCAGCCAAGAAATTGCACCGATAGCGACGTAAATCAGCCACATTTCCTGACCGAAAAGCACGGTGAGCAAAATGACGAAAAGCGTAAACGGAAGCGCGTACAAAATATCGACGAAACGCATCATCACGCTGTCGCGCACACCGCCGAGCCAACCCGCGAGCATCCCGAATCCGACCCCGATAGCGCAGGAAACGGCGGTGGCAATGAGCCCGACTTTGAGCGAAATTTGTCCGCCGTAAAGCAGGCGGGAAAGCACGTCGCGCCCGAGCGTATCCGTCCCGAGCCAGTGTTCCCGCGACGGTCCCGCCGCGCCGAGATTTAAATTCTGTGCTTCAAACGGATACGGCGCCAAGAAATCCGCCGCGCCGCAAACGACCAGCATCAGCAAAACGAACGTTCCCGCACATACCGCCGATCGGTTTTCGCAAAAACGCTCGAGCGAACGCCGCAACGGGGAAACCGCCGCGCCGCTTTCGCAAGCCTTTGTCGTTTTTGAATCTTTTTTCACGAAAAAAATTTCTCCCTAATTCCTAATTCTTCACTCATACTTCAAACGCGGATTGAGTTTCACGAGAACAATTTCCGCGAGCAGGTTGAGCACAACCAAAACTGCCGCATAAAACAAAACCGTCCCGACAATCATCGTAAAATCGCGATTGAACGCGGCTTTGACAAAAAACTGCCCGAGCCCGGGAACGTTAAACATCGATTCCACGACAAACGAACCGGAAATCAGCCCGGCAGCCGTCGGCCCGATATACGTTACGACGGGAAGCAGCGCATTGCGCAAGCCGTGAACGAAATAAATCCGCGCGGGAGAAAGCCCCTTTGCCTTCGCCGTTTTCATGTAATCCTGCGAACGCACTTCCAGCATCGCGCCGCGCATCAGGCGCGCCACGGGAGCGGCATAGGCAAGCCCGAGCGTAACGGCGGGCAAGACAAAATCCGACGGCGAATTCCAGCCCGACGCGTTGAACCAGCCGAGCCACGTCGAAAAAATCAAAACCAGAAGCGGCCCGATCACAAACGTCGGCAAACAAATCCCGACGGTTGCCATTCCCGTCGGCAGACGGTCCAACCACGAATTCGGTTTCACCGAAGCGACGGCACCGAGCGGAATTCCGACGGCGAGCGCGAAAACGAGCGCTCCCGCGCCAAGCGCAAGCGATGTCGGAACGCGGTCCGCGATCAGCTCGTCAACGTCCCAGCCGTGATATTTGTACGACGGACCGAGCTCGCCCTGCGCGAGATTTTTCAAAAAACGGAAATATTGTTCCGCGAGTGGCTTGTCCAAACCGTAATGCGCATTCATCTGTGCTTTGACGGCGGGCGGGAGCGCGCGTTCTTCGTCAAACGGTCCTCCGGGAGCGAACCGGGCGAGAAAAAACGCCAGTGTTACCACGACAAGAAGCACGGGAACGGCTTCCAGCAAACGTTTTAAGACGAAACGAAACACGCAGAGAAAAGAAAAAGTTTCGAAAAATTTTCCCGCAAAAGACGCAAACGCCGCGACGCGAGTCGCAGGCGTTCGTTTTTCCGGTTTTTGCGCAATTACTGCCTGCGTTCCCGCGCCTGTTTTTCCATGCGTGCGCGGAGTTCTTCGGTGGAAACCGGACGCGTGTCGATATTTTCCGGCGCGCCGGCAATACCGCGAGCGCGGTTGTAGGCTTCAATTTCGGAATCGCGGTAATTGGGATTGGCGCGCATACGCTCGGCTCGCGCGTTTTCGAGTTCCGTCATGCGGCGGTCGGCAATATCGTCCGGTTTTTCCGCAGACGAATAACCATAGAGCATGAGATACGAAAGCGGATTACAGGCAGAAACAAGTAAGGCGGCAGCGCCCGTCAGAATCGGGAGAAAAAACTTTTTCATCATTGCGTGTATTTTCGCGGGAACGGGATACGCCCGCAACCGTTTTTTATTCGGGACGTGCGGAAACACACGGAATTATCTACTCGCGATTCGGGATTCGATATTCGCAATCGGGGAGCGACACGAATATCTGTTTTTCGCTTTGCGGGAACGGAGCGACTTTTTTAGAATTTCACATATTCTATGAGCACCCTTTCCTCCCCCGAGCTGAAAAAAACTTTTGCTCTCGGCGCGTGTTTTGCGCTTTGTGCGGCAGGCACGCACGCCGGACAAAGCTCCGCCGCCGGTAGCGTTCCCGCGAAATCCGATTTCTCGCGCACATCGCTTTCCGTATTGGACGAAAACGACTATTGGGGCAAGTGGTCGGACAAATATTACACGAACCACACGCGCATCGCCCTCACCCTCGAAGAAGACATTCACGGGATCACGCCGTTTTTCTCAATCGGGCAGGAAATTTACACACCGAAAGAACGCGAAGCGGTAATTCCCGATCCCAAGGACCACCCGTACGCCGGCTACATTTATTTTTCGTTCGGCAGTGCGCGAAACGACAACAACCGGACCGCGTTTTCCCAGGAAATTCAAATCGGTGCGACAGGCGAATGGTCGCTCGCCGGGCAAATACAAAAAGAATATCACCGCATGATTGACGAAATCCGCCCCGCCGGCTGGGACACGCAAGTCCACAAGCGCATCGTCGGACAAGCGATCGGCGACGTGCGACACCGCATCATGCTTTGCGGCGAATGCGGAAACGGTGCGTTTGCGGCGGACGCAATCGTTCACGGCTTCGGCACGCTCGGGAACTTGCGCGGGATTTTCTCCGCGGGAACGCAATTTCGTTTCGGCTGGAATTTGCCGCAAGATTTCGGTTTGCAAAGTATGCGCCATAGCGCGTCCGTCACGTTCGATCCGAAAGTCGACCGTTCGATTTACGGATTTTTCGACATTCAGGGCGATGCCGTGCTCTGGGACAAAACCCTCACCGGCAACAACGACCGCGACGCCGACATTTACGCGTACCCGCTCGTCGCGCAGTTCTCGCTCGGGGTTTGCGCGATTTACGACCGCTGGATGATTTCCGCCTACCAAGCGTTCCGCTCGAAAGATTTCTCCTCGCAGGACGAAGACTTCTTCGCCTACGGCGGCATCAAATGCACGATGTTTTTCTGATAACTTTCTAAAAATCGGTTATGGCGAAAAACATTCACGAAATTCTTCGTTCCCGCGCGGCGCAAAACGGCGGGAAAATGAGTTTTCGGGATTTTTCCGAAATTGCGCTCTTCGATCCGCAATTCGGCTACTACCGCCGCACGCGGGAACGCGTCGGGCGCAACGCGGGAACGGACTTTTATACGGCGGCAAGCCTCGGCGGAATTTTCGGAAAACTGATGCGCCACGCCGCGCAAAATCTGCTCGGCGAAACGGAAAATCTGCACGATTACACGCTTGTGGAAATCGGCGCCGAGCCCGGGCAAACGCACTTTGAAAACGAGCGGCAGTTTTTTCGGGAAACCCGTACAGTGCGCATCGGCGAAAATTTTGAAATTCCGGAAAAATCCGTCGTCGTCGCGAACGAATTGCTCGATGCACAACCGTTTCACCGCCTTGTTTCCCGCGCGGGAACGTGGCTCGAAATCGGCGTGGAGGAAAATCCGGACGCGCCCGAAACTTGGCGGGAAACCCTGCTCGACGAACTTTCCTCTCCCGCGCTGAAAGCCTTTGCCGAAAAAACCGCCGTTCCCGCAGATGACGGCTGGCACCTCGATATTTCGCTCGATGCGGAAACGCTTTTGCAAAAAATCCTCGGCGGACGCTGGCGCGGCGCGGCAATTTTTCCCGACTACGGAAAAACGCTCGCCGATTGCCTCGACACGTTTCCCGAAGGAACGGCACGCGCGTATTTCCGCCACTCGCAGAGCAATGCGCTCACGCAAACGCCGGGCGAACGGGATTTGACCTGCCACGTCCTGTGGGACAGGCTGCGCGCAGTCTTTGACGCGTGCGGATTCCGCTCCCCGCCGCCCTTGCGTCAGGAAAGTTTTTTCATGAAATACGCCCTGCGCGGCGTAGAGGAAATCCTGACGGGAACGATGCCGGAAGCCGCGCGGGAACGCGCAAAACTCGTCGAGCTGATCCATCCGGCGAAGATGGGGCACGCCTTTCAGATTCTCTGCGGCACGCGGATTTAGGCGAGAGTTGAGGAGTGGAAGCGTGAAGAAGTGGCGGTTTTTCGGACGAATTTAAATTTGCGGCGAAAGCCAAATTGGGTGATGCTCAAACCATGCTTTCCGAAAAACATCTGATTGAATTGAAAACCTTTGCGGGAACGCTTGCCGATACCGCCCGCGAAATCGTCGCCGGCTACCACGCACTCGAACACACGGAGATTGAAGTTAAACCGGACGGCTCGCCCGTTACCGTCGCCGACAAGGAATGCGAACGACGCTTGCGCGAAATGATTCACGCCGCATTCCCGAGCCACGGCATCATCGGGGAAGAATTCGGAAATGAAAACACGGACGCTGAATTTGTCTGGTCGCTCGACCCGATTGACGGGACAAAATCCTTTGTCTCGCGCGTGCCGCTTTACGGAATTTTGTTCGGCTTGCTCCATGGAGGGAAACCCTGTCTCGGCGTTATCGACCAGCCGGTTACGCGGGAACGCATTATCGGCGACGGAAAAATCACCGAGTACAACGGACGCCGCGTGCGCGTTTCCGAAACGCCGACTGTGGACAAAGCGCTTTTGCTCACCACGGATTTACACGATTGCGAAACCGAGCACCCGAACGAAAACTGGAGCGCCCTGCTTCACCGCGCGCGGCTTTTCCGCACTTGGGGAGACTGCTACGCCTACATGATGATTGCCGCCGGACGCGCGGACATCATGGCGGATCCCGTGCTTTCGCCGTGGGATTTGTATCCGCTTTTGCCTATACTTGAAGGCGCCGGCGCCACGGTAACCGACTGGAACGGGAACGCCGCGCTCGGCGCAAAATCCATTCTCGCCGCAAACCCGCGCCTCCACGCGGAAGCGCTCGCGATTCTCAACGGCTGATTTCGCCGTTCCCGCAAAACTTTTTCTTTCGCGAAATTTTCTCCGCACCGAAAAAATGCCCGATGCCCGATTTTTGTTCGATAAAAAACGCCCTTGAGTCCGGCGGATTTTTCGCAAAAAAAACGTGGAAAATTTCGCCCGACGCATGGCGTTTTTCCCCGGAGGAAACCGCCGAACTCGAAAACATCGGAACCGCCGCGCTCGCCTTTTACCGCGCACTCGAAAAACTTTATCTCACCTCGGCGGAAAACCGCTCGCTCCTGCGCAACGGAAGACTGTTCGCGCCGTGGGTTGCGGAAGTTTTGAATCGCGGAAAACCGCCGCACCTTATCGCGCACCAACGCGCTCGCGCGCTCGCGGGAACGCTCCCGCCCGTAATTCGTCCGGATTTGCTGATTTGCGAAGACGGATTTGCACTGACGGAACTCGACAGCGTTCCCGGCGGAATCGGGCTTACGGCGTTTCTCAATCGCCTTTACGCGTGCGGGAACGCCGAGGCGATGCCGCACCTTTTTCTCGAAGCCGTAACGCGCGGCTCAACGCGTTCCCGCGTCGCAATCGCCGTTTCCGACGAAGCGGACGACTACCGCGCGGAGTTTGAAAATCTCGCCGAAACGCTTCGCGCGCGCGGCGCGGAAATTTTTGTCTGCCACCCGAACGAAACGGAAATTTCCGAAAACGGCGTTTCCCTTCACGGAAAAAAAATCGACGTGCTGTATCGTTTTTTCGAGCTCTTCGATTTGGGAAACGTGAATGCGGCAGACGCGCTCTTCGCCGCCGCCGAGCGCGGGAACGTCGTCGTCACGCCGCCGATGCGCCCTTTTCAGGAAGAAAAATCCGCACTCGCGCTCCTGCATCACCCGACGTTGTTTCCGTTCTGGCGCGAAGCGCTCGGTGAGAAGAATTTTTCCCTGATGAAAAAAATCGTTCCCGAAACATGGCTCGTCGAACCGCTTCCCGAAAACGGGCTTCAGGCGTGCGCCGTGCTTCACGCTCCGTCGGTCGGCGGACGCGCGATTCGCGATTGGCGCGAGCTCGCGGCGGCGGGAAAACGCGACCGGGAACTTGTGCTCAAAGCGAGCGGATTTGATGAAACGGCGTGGGGCGCGCGCAGCGTTACCGTCGGCACGGACGTTTCGCAAAGCGATTGGGCTCTGGCACTGGAAAATGCGTTGGGCCGCGCGCGGAAACGCGATTCGTTCTATGTGCTCCAGCGTTTTCACAAACCGGCGAAAAAGGAATTCCGCGTTTTTGATGCCGGAGGAAATGCCGTGCCCGCGTTCGGGCGCGTGCGCATTTGCCCGTATTATTTTATCGTGCCCGACGAATTTTCCAGGGAACACGCACGGCTCGGCGGCGCGCTTTGCACGTTTTGCCCGCCCGACAAAAAAATCATTCACGGCATGAGCGACGCGGTTCTGGTGCCCTGTGCAATCTGAAAATAAGCGCCGAATATAAAATTCAAGCATCAAATCCCGGCTGAGATTTGATGCTTCAAGTTTTGTGCCGAAAAGGGAGTTCCCGCGCCGCGCCTAACTCATCTGCGGAGCGGCATCGTCTTGGGATTTTTCCTGCTTTTTCGGGAACATTTCGGAAAGTTTTTTCGTCATATCCTTCGTTTTATCGACAACGGGAGCGACGGCTTCCGAAAGTTTTTTCATCTGATCGCGAAGTTCCACGCGGCGGATTTTTCCGCTGATGGTTTTCGGCAGTTCTTCGACAAACTCGATGACGCGCGGATATTTGTACGGCGCAGTTTCGCGTTTGACGTGATCCTGGATTTTCTTTTTCAGATCCTCAAAATCTTTAACGGCATCCTTAAACGTCTTGGAAAGCACGATGGTCGCTTTCACGACTTGTCCGCGAATCGCGTCGGGAACGCCGGTAATTGCGCATTCGACAACGCCTTCGTAAGACATGACGGCACTTTCCACTTCAAACGGACCGATGCGGTAGCCGGAGCTTTTGATCACGTCGTCGTTGCGCCCGACAAACCAGAAGTAGCCGTCCTCGTCGCGCGTGGCGACATCGCCCGTGTGGTAAAGCCCGTCGTGGTAAACTTTTGCGGTGAGCGCACGATCGCGGAAATAACCTTTGAAAAGCCCGGCGGGACGGTCTTCCGGATTGCAACGAATCACGATTTCACCCTGCGTTCCCGCGGGAACGGAATTGCCTTCTTCGTCGACGAGATCGACATCATAAGCGGGATTCGGTTTGCCCATGGAACCGGGCTTGGGTTCCATCCACGGTGTTGTCAATATCGAGCAGGTCGTTTCGGTCTGCCCGAAACCTTCGCGCAGTTTGATGCCGGTGATTTTGTAAAAATCCTCGTAAACGCTCGGATTGAGCGCTTCGCCCGCGATTGTGCACCATTTGAGCGAAGACAAATCGTATTTCGCCATATCTTCGTGGAGCATGAAGCGGAAGACGGTCGGCGGCGCACAGAAAGACGTAATGCGGTAGTCCTGAATAATTTGGAGCATATCCGCCGGCGTGAATTTTTCGTGGTCGTAAACGAAAACCGTCGCTCCCGCGAACCACTGCCCGTAGAGCTTACCCCAAACGGCTTTTCCCCAGCCGGTATCCGCGACGGTGAGATGGAGGCTTTCCTCGTTGAGATTGTGCCAGTAAACGCCGGTAACGATATGCCCGAGCGGGTAGTTGTAATCGTGTGCCACCATTTTCGGGTTGCCCGTCGTTCCCGAGGTGAAATAAAGCAGGGAAATGTCATCGTTGCGATTGGCGACTTCCGGACGAACAAATTCCGGAGCGCAGTCCATTCCCGTTTGAAAATCCTTAAACCCTTCGGGAACGAGCGGTCCCGTGGAAATAAGTGTTTCGAGCGTCGGGCAATCCGGCTTGGACATACCGACGCGCTCGGTAACAAGCGTATCGCCCACGCAGACAATCGCTTTAATCGACGCCGCATTGCAACGGTAAACAATGTCTTTTTTCGTCAGAAGATGCGTCGCGGGAATGCAAACGGCACCGAGCTTATGCAGGGCAAGGATCGCAAACCAGAACTCATAGCGCCGTTTCAGGATGAGCATGACCTTGTCGCCGTGCCCGATGCCGCAACTCTTGAAAAACGCCGCCGCACGGTCGCTGTGTTTTTTCAAATCGGCGAACGTAAAATCGATGTGCTTCCCGTGGTCGTTCACCCAGCAAAGCGCACGCTTTTCGGGATGCGTTTCCGCCCACGCGTCAATGACATCGTAGGAAAAGTTGAAGTTCTCGGGAACCGTGATCTTAAAGTTCTCGGCGAAATCTTCTTGGCTTTTGAACGACGTCTGTTTGAGGAATTTTTCTAACATCTGTTTTTTCAGCGCGTTCCCGCGGGGAAATTCCCGCCGAAACGACTTGAGGGAAATTAAATGCGAGCCCGTTCCCGTGTGCAAGAAAAAGACGTTCTATTTTAACTAAAAAGTTAAAGTTCGCATTTTCGGTAGGCATTAAAAAAGCCGGGTTGACCACAACGCCCAAGGAACCTGACTGCCGCTGCTTCCTTCCGGATCTGACGGGGTTCGCCGGCACTTGTCGTATGGGACCCGACCGAGGGGAAGCATTCCCGATTCCCGCCGCAGATGCAAGTTTTTTCAGTTAAAAACAAAAAGCCGCAAGTTCAATATTGCGGCTTTCAAAAATGGTGGTCGCGGCAGGACTCGAACCTGTAAAGAAGGACGGTAAGAAGCTTTGATTTTTCGGCGTTCGCGGGAGGTTTGGAGAAGTTGAACCGTAAAACGGGTTGTAATTTTTTTTTCTCGAAACGAACTCTCACGGAACACCAAAAAAAAGTATCGATGAGCAAAATAGAGATTCTCGACAACGGGGAAATGTGGGATGTGGTGCCGCCGCGCGCGGCGGCGGATGTTGCGGCGCGGTTTGAGGCATTGGACGCGGAGCGCGAGCATCATTATGCGGCGATGGCGGCGGCGGGTGTTTTGCCGGAGGAAGCGCCGTTTCTGCGGGAGCGGGAGTGGAGAGAGCTGAAAGAGGGAAGCGGCAGGAATGCAGAAGCCGAGTTAAAGAGTGGGAAAGTTAAAAAGTGTTGGCGGTGGCTGGCGCGTCGGTTTTCCGGCGCGGCGGTGATTTTGGCGTTCCCCGCCGTGGGAATCGCGTTTAGCGCGATGGTGGCTTGGGCGATGATTGCCGAGGAAGGAGGGTTTTGAGGTGGTGAAGAACGAAACCTACATTCACACGCTGACGACGGCCATTTTGCAGAATGAGATTCCGGAGCACGCGCGGGACTCGCGATTTAATCCGGAGGTGCTTGCGGGGGCGCTGGCGGCGTTTGGCGGGGGGAACGTGTGTTTGTGTTTTAACGATAACGCGCCGACGCAGGTGATGCTTACGCAAC
>JAGBIL010000013.1 GCA_017935025.1 Opitutales bacterium
CTTAGCGGGAACGACGGCGACGAGACACGGCAAGCGCAATCGCCCCCAAGCCCGCTAACAATCCGAATGCCGACGGCTCCGGAACGGAGGGATCTCCAGGAGGAATAACCGGTTCCGTCGGAAGCTCCGGTTCCGGCTCAGTCCCCGGAGTCACGACCCGACTGTACTTGTAAATACCGGAAGTCGTTCCCGCGCCATCCAAGACAACAGAACCGCCTTCCCCTGCAAGAAAGTATCCGATACTGTCAAATGACGTAATTCCAAGAGTGGACAATGCAATCTCATTCGTTTTCGCGTTGCCATTCGGTCCCTCGTAATACAAAGCAATTTTGTCATTTGTATTACCTTTATAGGTTTCTACGACAATCTTATAGCAATGGCTACCATCTTTAATTTTCGTTTTTAAGTCCCCGGAGCCTGTTGCCGTCCAATGTTGCCCGCTAACGGGTGTTTGATAATTTGCCCCGGCCGTACTTGAATATTTATTATTCAAAATGAACGTCGGAGAACCTCCTCTTTGACTTCCGGTGCTTGCATCGCCATTAAACAGGGTCATGCGCGCCACACCAAAATCACCGCTCGTCGAATAATAATTTCCAAGAAGTAAAGACTTCCCGTTTCCGTCCAAATAAAAATTCAGTATCGGTTGATTTGAATTTCCAATTCCGCCCTCCGATGTCGTAAAACGGACAATGATTTCGTGTCGAGCATCCTCGTCCGTGCTGATGTTGTAGCTCATGCCGTAGTTCCCGATCCCCAAATTACTACCCTTTGACGGAAAGGCACTTGTTATGTATATGTTGTTTCCGGTTTTTTTGTATGTATACCCATCCAAATCGAAACTTGAACCCCCTCCGCCAAATTTATCGAGAATTCCTGCCATAGTGCCGGTAGTTCCCCCAAACAAGGCAAAGAGCGTTATTGCTGTTTTTAATTTCATTTTTCGTTTATCTGTTAAGTTTATGTAGAGAAACAGGGAAGCGGGAGACTATCTCCTGCAATATTGTCCCAATTTCGACTTTGGGATTTTGCAAAAAAAAAAGTCGAGTCAATAACAATATCTACTAAATTAGTAGTTTTTATAAATAAAAAAAAAGCGGGAACATCCGTGTTCCCGCATACAAATTTGTCCGCGTTCCCGCGAACTTAGAATTTCCTGCGCAGATGTGCAGGGGGAATATTCATTATCGCCCGATACTTCGTAATTGTGCGACGGGCAATTTTTATGCCTCTTGCGGCAAGTTCCGCCACGAGTTTTTGGTCGCTAAGCGGCTTTTTCGGAGATTCTGCATCGAGAATTTCGCGTAAAACTTCGCGAACGCCGACATTGGCGAGCTCTTCGCCGTCATCCGTCTCTAATCCGGCGTTGAAAAAATGCCTCAGCTCAAATACGCCGTGAGGTGTTTCCGCGTATTTATTGGAAACGGCGCGGGAAACCGTCGTTTCGTGAACGCCGATTTCCTCCGCGACCGCCGCCATCGTCATCGGGCGCAGATACGCGGGACCGCGTTCCAGGAACTCGTTTTGTGCGGCGACGATGTATTCGCCGATTTGCTCAATCGTTTTCTGCCGTTGCTCAATCGCGTTGATCAAAAAACGCCCGGCGCGCATCTTTTCGGTAAAATACGCACGGTCTTTGCTCGAAATTTTTCCCTGCGCAATCAGCGTTTTGTAAAAACCGGAAATACGCAGTTTCGGAACGTAGGCATTTTCCATACGCACACGCCAAACGTGTTTTTCCCGGTCGAAGTAAAACGTCATATCCGGCGAAACTTCCCGATTTTCGTCTGCGGAAAAATCCTCTGCGGGAACGCGTTTGAGCTTAGAGATTTCCGATATCGCCGCACGGATACTCTCTGCGGGAACGCCGTAGCGACGCGCGAGCACCGGAAATTTTCTCGCGAGAAAAAGTTCGTAATCCGCGTCGAGGATCCGGTACGCGAGCGACGTTTCCCGCCCTTGCCGCCTCAACTGGATCAGAAACGCCTCTCGCAAATCCCGCGCGCCGACACCGGGAGGATCAAAAGTCTGAAACGTGCGCAAAGCCCGCTCCACGTCCTCTACGGGAACGCCCTGTGCCTCCGCCAAAACGTTTGCGGACACGTCCAAAAATCCGCGCTCGTCGATATTTTGCGCAATCGCCTTGAGCAAATCCGGGGAAACGTCCTCCTCGTCGCAAAGCGCGATTTGAGACTCCAGGAGCTGCGGCAAGGATTCTCTTTCCACGAGCGAATCAAACAAATACGCACGCCGCTCCTCATCGTCGCGCGTCCACGAATTTTGCGTTCCCGCGAAGCCGGAATCAATTTCGTCGTCCCATTTTTCGCCACCGGAAAATTCGTCCTCGTCTTTTTGCTCAGGCGGATTCAGCGCATCGCTTCCGAAATCCCCGCCGGAAAAATCCTCGTCGTGGCGGGCACCGTCGCTTTCCGACGGCAAGATTTCGCCTGACTGTTGCGTTCCCGGAATTTCCTCCAAAAGCGGGTTTTTCGCCATTTCGTCGGAGATCTCGCGCGCAAGCTCAATCGCGGGAACCTGTAGGATTTTCAGCGCGTGCAAGACCTGCGGAGAAAGCACTTGCTCCTGCGAAATCTTCTGATACTGGCCAAACCCCAAATCCGGCATGAGTTCTGACTATAACGGCTAAATTTTGAGAATTCAATCGATGAAAAAAGCGGATCGGCACGCGCCCTCCGCTTTTTTTTTGTTCAAAAATTCGAGAAAACCGAATTTTACAAACTTTCCTGAACCTCGGCGACAACGTCGTTCGCCGCAGCAAGCAATTCGGACGCTTTCCGGTTAATGTTTTTCGAGCAGGCATTGCGCGCCATCAGAATCGCCGCCGCCGTTCCGTGCTTGTTGCTCGAACCGTGAGCCTTAAACACCAAGCCGTTTAAACCGAGTAACGGAGCCCCGCCGAAGCGTTCCGGACGCACCTGCCGTTTCACCGCTTTCAGCAAAGGCAACAGCACAAGCCCCGCCGCGATGTAAATCGGATTGCGCTTTACTTTTTCCCCGATGAGGTCTTTCAACATATAAACCAGACCTTCAACGGTTTTGAGCAAAATATTACCGGTAAAACCGTCCGTAACGATAACGTCCGCATCACCCTGAAAAACGTCAAACCCTTCCACCGGTCCCGCGTATTCAAACCAATCAAAGTGTTCGTTCAGGGCCTTCAGATACGCGTTTGCGCGATTGATGCGCTCCCCGCCCTTGCCTTCTTCCGTTCCGACCGTGAGCAAGCCGACTTTCGGTTTTTCCGTGCCGAGAATCGAAATCGAATAAAGCGCACCGAGCACGGTGTTGTGCACCAACTGCTCCGACGTGGTTTCCGGATTGGCTCCCACGTCCACGACAATAGAATAACCGGTCTTGCGCGGGAAAATAGCAGACAGCGCCGGGCGCTGCACCCCGGGCATCAAACGCACCTTCAGCGTTCCCGCGCCCACCAAAACTTTGGTGTTTCCCGTGGAGACGACGGCATCCGCTTCGCCCGCCTTCAACATTTCCAAAGCAACAATCATCGAAGAATGCTTCTTCGATTTCATCGCCTGCATCGGCTTGTCATCCATTTCAATGACATCCGGAGCATGGCGAACCTCGATTCGGGCATCCCCGGCAATGCCGGCGGAACGCAAAAGCGGCCGGAGGATTTCTTCCTGCCCCACAAGAAACAACTTATCGCCCGCTCCCAATTCCTTGAGCGCGAGCGATACGGCCTGGACCACTTCTCCGGGACCCTTGTCGCCGCCCATGCAGTCAACTGCGATGCGGTATGTCTGAGTTACGGTTTCCATCTGAGCCGGAAGGCTACACCGTAAACGCCCCGAAGACAAACCTTTTCCGCCTAAGCGGACAGGTTCTGATTAAAGATCGACCTCGACGACCTTGCGGCCGCGATACGTTCCCGTAGCCGGGTTGACGCGGTGAGGACGAATGACGGAGCCGTCCGAATCCTTAGCAAGGAGCGGCGCCTTAAACTGATTTGCCCCGCGGCGAAGAGCGCTGCGGCGTTTGGACTGTTTGCGTTTCGGTTGTCCCATGACTTTTAAAGATTGTTAAATTTTGAAATGAATTGCCAACTATGTTCTTTTGAACTTCCGCCGTCAAGCGGGAAAAATCCTGTCCGCTTCCGGAATACGGCGGGAACGGGAACGCTACTGCGGGAAACGCCCCGTCAGAGCATAGTCCAAAAGCGGCTCGAGTTCCAACGCCGCCAAGCGTTTTTGAAAGGTTTCGTCGTAAATCATACGTTGAACCCGCGAATCCGAAAGCAATCCGTCCACGTCTTTGCGCGTGATCATTGCCTGAATTTCGGGATCGCTCAATACGGGATAAACGGCGGGATCGGTTACCAGCGAACGGATTTCCGGCATTTCCAAAAGCCGACGCTGCGCCTGACGTGACCCCAAAACATCCACCGCCTTGTGCACGATTCTGAAAACGGATTCCGGCAACGGACTCCACGTTTTCAAAAAACTCAAACCGGAGTAAAGCGCCATCGAGTTTTTGGCAACGGCAGCGCCGTAAAAAACACGCCCGACTAAGGATTTTTCCGCGCCGGGACGCACCGCCAAAAAAGTTTCGCCGACCGTTCCCGCCGTCGCGAGGCAAAGCGCGCCCAACACACCCCAAAAAATTCCCGTCCAGCAGCCGACAAGAGCCCCCAGCGCGGGATGCTCCGGCTCTCCCGTTTTTTCGGAAATTTGTCCGCGTCCTTTGTACCAAATGTAGCTAAAAACGGGTAGCCAAACAAAAAGGCACAAAAGCACCACGCCGCACGCTCCGCGCAAAATCCACGGCACGCCTATCCTGCCCAGCCACGCATGACCGAAAGCCGCCCCGAAGAAGTATGCGGCAACGGCGGCAACGATAAACGAACACAGAGGAGCAACTTGCCGCACGGGACCGCGCCAATACCCGCGCCACGCCGCCGCAAACATCAGCGCGAAAAACAGCAAGGTCAGCACAATCTGAACGGCTCGACTCCCGGGAATGCCCGAAGTCGCCAAAGCAATTGCGCTTTCCGCCGTTGCCGTCGCCACAATCATATTTTTCGGAAAAGAAAGCGTCGCCCGAAAGCGTTATCCGAGAATCTTCCGGATTTTCCCTTCCCGGGCTTCGACGCTTTCCGCCAGCTTAAGTTGGACCAACGCGCGCTTGAGATTGTGTTCTTTGTAGCGCGTTTTGAAGTAAACGTCGCCGGCGAGATAGTCCGCAAAAAAGCGAATCCCGAGTTCGAGCGGCAAAATGCGAATCGCGTCGAACATATACTTGTGATCGTTTTCCGTGAAGAAATCCTTCGCATACGTCATGTAGCCGGAATAAATCGCCGTGAAAAGCTCCGTATCGAAGAAAACGGAATGCAGGTCAATCGCATCTTCCCCGGCGGGATTGCAACAGGAACGCACGGCATCGCCGATGTCCGCGTGAACAAGTCCGGGCTGAATCGTATCCAAGTCAACAATACACGTTCCCTTTCCGGTTTTTTCGTCAATGAGAATGTTCCCGACCTTCGGGTCGCCGTGCGTCGGACGCAGAGACAACTCACCGAGTTTTTTCGCATTTTCAAACGTGGAGCAAAATTCGCGGCGCGCTTCGATAAATTTCAGGCAATAACGCGCTTCTCGGGAATGTTCGAGCAATTCCTGCGCGAGCGGCGTTTTCAACGCTTCGTCCAACTGTGAGAGATAAATCGGCGTAATGTGAAAGCCTTCAATCGCGTAAGAAAGCTGATCGCAGGGAATATCGCTGATGAGTTTCTGGAAATGCCCGAGCACCATGCCGGATTCGTAAGCGTGGTCCGGAGACTGAACTTTTTCGTAGGAAACCGCCGATGCGATGTTGGAAATCGCGCGCCACAAATCGCCGTCGCCGTCGTAGTAAAAGTCCTGCCCGTCACGCGTCTGAATAATCTTCGGCAACTGCCAAATGCGGTCGGACGACATATTGACTTCTTCAAGTTTTTGGTGGCAAACGTCGGTCACGACACGCATATTGCGCATAATGTTTTCCGGATTCGGGAAAACCGCGCGGCGCACGCGCTGAAGGATAAAGCGTTCCTCGGAAAACGTCGTGCGGAAGATGGCACGATAAGTGTCGTTGACGTTTCCGCTTCCGAAAGGTTCGACAGACACAAGATGTCCGGCAACGGAAAATTGCTTGGCAATAAGCGAGGCTCTCATTTTTTGATAGTACTTAAGGGAAATAAAAAGTTTCGCGTCAGGAAGAAAAATGCGTTCCCGTGTGCGGCGTGGGGAAAATTGTCTCAAACAAAGCCTAAGACGCAAACCGAAAATGAAGCTATTCCGGCAAACACCTTTTCACAAAATTCGTGAAAACGGAGAAATGATGGTCGAGAGTCTTCTCTCCGTGAAAATCGGAACTCCCCGTGAGACTAAAAATTCGTTCGTTCCCGCGAACGCTGTAAAAAACCGCGTCTTCCACAAGAAACGAAATCGCGATTCCGGAGCTCCGCAAGGGCATCTCTAAAAAAATCGCCGTCGTCGGAAAATTTTCCTACCGAAGGCGAAATTTTTCTTTGTTTTGTCCCGAAAAAATCGGGAACGGGGAACGCCCCTGTTCAACGAAAAGCGACATCCGTCGCTGATAATCCTTGAGCTTCGGAGAGAACAATGCGGAAGCCGAGGTTGTTGTTGCGATTCTCCGGCGAATTGTTGTTCCAATTCGACGACTCGCAGTTGTTCGCGTTGTTGTTCCAACTGCCACCCCGATTCACGCGGTTCGAGCCGTTCGGGACCCGTTCCCGTAAAAAAATTCTCTTCTGAATCCGTAAGAATCCGCACGCTGCACGAATGCCAAAAGCGGCAACGCTCTTTCCGCAGATTCTTCCCGATTAGCTTCCTCCATTTTTCGACAAAATCGGCGTTTCGCTTTTTGAGAAAGCCGCAAACAGTCCCCGAAAACACGATAGCTCAAAAACGGCAACCCGCGCTCCGTTCGGTTGAGTTGAAACGCATTCAGATCCAACTTCAACGCCCGCGAAAAAAGTTCCTCCACCCGCGCTTTCACGCACTTCGCCTGCTCTTTTTCATCGAAAAACAAAACGAAGTCGTCCATATAGCGGACGTAGGCGGGAACGCGCCATGCATCCTTTATCAGGTGATCCGCCACGCCCAAATACAAATTGGCAAAATACTGACTGGTCAGATTCCCGATCGGCAAGCCTTTCCCCGGACACGTTTCGTAGCTTTCGATGATTTTTGAAAAAAGGTCGATCAAGCGCCCGTCCTTAAACCGCCGCGACAGCAAACGCAAAAGCACGGCATGGTCAACGGAGTCGAAAAATTTATGCACATCCGCTTTCAAAAACCATCGGTATTTGCGACAAAACTCTCGCGTCCGCACCAGACACGCATCCAGTCCTTTTCCCTTTCGACACGCAAACGAATCAAAAATCTGATACTTCTCAAAAACGGGTTCGCAAACATTGATAATCGCATGGTGCAAAACGCGTTCCCGAAAATCCGCCGCACAAATCACGCGCTCCTTAGGGTCGTAAATCGTAAAATAACGATAGTTCCCGAACGCAACATTCCCGCTCAAAAGCTCCTCGCTCAACCGCCTCAGATTCCCGGACAAATTCGCCCGAAATGCCTGCACATCCGACCGTGCCGATTTCCGCCGCTGTGCCTTCCAAAACGCAAGCTCCAAGTTTTCAAGTTCC
This sequence comes from Opitutales bacterium, assembly GCA_017935025.1. GTDB lineage: Bacteria > Verrucomicrobiota > Verrucomicrobiia > Opitutales > UBA953 > Spyradosoma. The sequence goes on from JAGBIL010000013.1 coordinate 7,691, forward strand.
GCTATTTTCGGATACAGGTTTCCCGCTCGACGCATTTCTTTTTTCCTCAAAAAGCGCGATAATTCGTGCCCCGTATTTTTCCGCCTTTTTCTCGCCGATTCCGTTGATTTTTCGCATCCCCGGAAGCGTCATCTCTGCAAGCTTGCTCATTTCCGCCAAATGCTCATCCAAGAAAACCGCATACGCGGGAACAGCATCCGATTCAGCAATCGCCTTGCGGCATTCCCGCAAAATGCGAAATTTCGCAAAATCCGCCTCCGACAAGACATTGCGATAGTCAACCTTCTCCCGTGTTCCCGTTCGTGAGAAAGTTTCCGAGGTCGGCTTGCCGTTTTCCAAATACTCCACGCAACAGCACCAACAGCTCTGCGCTCCGCAATTCACCAATTCACGCTGAACCGTCAAAATGCGGTGCGACCGAAGAAAAACATTCAGTTCTTCGGTCGCCGCCGCATTATCCGCGCCCATTGCGGAAATTGTAAAGAATTTGTATTGCATAGGAAAACTTCGGGGAAAAACCGGACGGCGGCTCTTTTGCGGCGGGCGGCTCCGCCCCGCCCGCTCGCCGAAAGAGCCGCAAAGCTCAAGGATTTTTATTGAACTTCGGAGAGAACAACGCGGAACCCGAGGTAGTCGTTGCGAAACTCCGGCGAATTGAAGTACCAAAACGACGACTCGCAGTAGTACGCGCTGTTGTTCCAACTGCCACCCCGAAACACGCGGTTCGAGCCGCGCGGGGTAGACGTCCACTCCCACACGTTCCCGTGCATATCGTAAAGCCCGAATGCGTTCGGAACTTTTTGCCCGACGGGATGCGTTTTCCGGTCGCTGTTCCCGCCATACCAGCCCGCTCGCGCCAAATCCGCTTCCGTATCTCCCGTGTAATATTTTGTCGTCGTTCCCGCGCGGCAAGCATGCTCCCATTCATCCGAGGTCGGTAGACGGTATTCCTGATTCATCGAAATCCGCCCCAAAGCGCGTTCCCGTTCCGTCAGCTTTTTACAAAATTCCACGGCATCGTCCCACGAAACATTTTCTACGGGAAGATTTTCGCCTTTGAATTCCGACGGATTTCTACCCATTACGGATCGATATTGTTTCTGCGTAACCTCGTATTTTCCAAACGCGTAGTTGCGCCCCGGGATTTTCACCGTTACAGGAACACCGAACATCGCGACGGAATTTTTAATTAAATTTTTGAGCACGTCGTTTTCCCAAGCGATAGCGTTCTTCGCAAGAACGGTATCTGTGTCACTGAGTTTTTCGGACGTAACCATTCCCGCCTTGTGCTTGAAAAAAGCATCTTTGATCGTGTTCGCCCACTCTGATTCGCGTTTTTCGAGTTCCGCGATTTTTTCGGAAAGTGCGCAATAGCCGGCATCGTCATCGAGCGCACGATTCTTCACGCGCAGATCTTCTGCGAGTGATTCGCGGAGCTTTTGCGTTTCCGCGCAATCCTTGCGGAAGCGTTCAAACACGGTCTGAGATTCCGGCATGTATTGCCGCGCAAATTCTTCGTGGTTTTCCGGTGCCGCAAACACGGGAACACCAATCGTCGCAACCACGGCAAAAAGGATGGATTTGAATAAAGTTTTCATAACGATTTTTTTAAATTTTGTTTGAAAAAAGGGTTTGTGTGTCAAAAGCCCCAACGGGACGAAATTGGTCTGCGTAGGGTGGATCCCTACGGAACGAACGAAAAAAACATTGAGCTCTGAAAGAGCGACATTGCCATGCGTAGAGCACAATTACGCCCTTTCAGGGCTTTGTTTTTTTTTATTTCTGATTCGCAGGGTTTCGCTTCGCTCCACCCTGCGCTGACCAATTTCGCGCCTTTGGCGCTTTGAACGGATTTGCATCTAATTATTCTTTGGCAAATTCCGCGTCTGTGGTAGCGAGTTCGTCCGGCGTAATCGCGCCAATCTTAAATTGCGAATAAAAATCCGTCAGCTTGTAGCGCAAATACCAGTATTCCGTAGCCAGATCCAACCAACGGTTACCCGCCGCTTGGAAGATATCGTTTGTTTCCAAATCAATATTTTCCGACTGAAGAGATTTAGCAAGCTCTTTCAAATTCGCCTCCGCCTCAAGAAAAACGCTTCGCGCTTCCTTACACCGTTCCGCGAGCGTGGGCATTTGCTCTTCGCCGAAAGCGTCCAACAAGGCGCGTCCGCGGGAACGCTCTTCTTCAGAAAGTTTTTGTTCTGCCGGAAATATTTCCTCTTGAAAACGAGCTCGAATCGACTGCTTTTCCTGAATATTCAACGCCTTTTTCGCTTCCCGGCGTGCCGCTTCGCGACGCTCTTTTTCAAGACGCTGACGCTCCAGTTCCGCCAGACGTTCCTGTTCGAGGCGTTCTTTTTCCAAACGTTCCCGCTCAATTTTCTCTATGCGAGCTTTTTCCGCAGTAATGCGTGCGCGTTCTGCCTCAGAAGCACACGACGCCAAAAACGGAAGCGTCGCAACGGCAAGAATAGCTAATAGGTTATTTGTTTTCATAAGAGGTTTAGTTTTCGATTTTTTCTTATTCTTCGGGACTATCCTGTTTCTCTTGAATTACGGAGCTTTTACATTTCCGAGACAAAATCCGCACAACAATCGCCGACACAACAACGAATACTGTCGGCGTCCAAAATTGAGACTGTATAAATTCACAGAGAAGACTCCACGCCTTCGACCAGAATTCAGAAGGAACGAACAAGGAATGGACAACGCCGGCAACCATCCAAAACGATAACGAAATGATTCCGAGAACAATGTTGATTTTCGAAACAGAATACGCGCCTCCTTCAAATTTAATGAGGGAATTACTGAATTTTCCCTTTTCAAGGGCTTTTAAGTATCCGTGTGCAAAACCGTATTTTGAAAATACGACAAGTTTGTCGCTTGAGCATTTCACTTCCGCCTTTTTAACATAGTCGTCAATAAAGCTAAAAAGCGTGTGTTCATACTTTTCCTGCCATACCTTGGACCCTTTCATCATCATAATCCAAAGAGCAGAAAAAAGGACTCCGAAAAATGAAATTCCGACACAAACAAAATTCAGAGTAGAATCCGCAAAGGCTCCGTTCTCACAGAAACACGCGGAATCAAAGAATTTCAATAACGTATTCCCGTAGCCGGCAAAAACCAACCCGAGAAGAGCTGCAAGAAAAATCGATCTTTGCCAAAGTCGGCTAATCTCGCTGTTCATCGAATCGTGAAAGTAATCGAGGCATTTTTCGGCAAGTTTTTTCGCAATCATTTCTTTCTCCTCTGAATCTTTGTCCTCAGAAGAAACGTTCTTTTCCGGATTTTGATTATCGCTCATTGCTTTTATTCTCCTTCGAGGAATTCCTCGGCGGATTGTTTGCGCTCGGCATCGGGATCTTCTTCCGTGATATCGTCGAGCGAGAGTTTCGTCGGGTCTTCCGAAAGTTCGAGCTGCATATCCTTGATGGTGCCGAGAACGTTCGTCAGTTCGTCGATTTCGCCGAGCGCTTCATTCATTTTCACCTGCTCGAGTTGCAGAACCAGCTTACGGCGAATCGAACGCAGTTCCCGCGTTTTCGTTTTCAAAACGCCTTGGCGAATTTTCACTTTTTTGACAACGACGCTGTTCGTCTTCTTCTGGCTTTTCGCGAGTTCGACGCGTTCGAGCGCGTCGGCGACTTTGTCGGCAAGATCTTCTTCGGAAAGTTCAAAACCGTTGATCTCGACCGGGAACGCGTCGTTTTCTTTCGCGATTTTGTACTGCTTTTTCGCTTCGTCCAAAAACTTCGTGTAGCGGCGAATCGTGCTTTCGGCTTCGGAAACTTTACGCTCCGCCTGTTTTTTCAGGCGAATGAACGCGATTTCCTGCGCCTCGATTTTGTCTTTCAGCAAATCGCACGCGCCGATGGTTTCCTGCAGGAAAAGCACGGGTTTGTCGCGGATGTTTTCCGGTGTCCACGTCGAGTCTTGCCGCTCGCGTTCCCGCCGCTCGGCTTCGCGCACGATGCGCGGCTTACGCTCGTTTGTCCACAACGATGCGGATGCGGGAACGGCGGAAAGCGCCGTCGCCGCGAAGGTTAACAGAATAAGAATTTTTGATGATTTCATAAGTGATCGTTTTGAAGTTGAAAGAGACTTTTTCCGCGGGAAGGTTTTCCTTGCGTTTTGTCCCAATTTATGAGTGGGATTTTCGCAAAAAAAAAAACTCGGTTTGCAAGCTCCTTTTCGCAAATTTTGGAAATTCCGTGTGTTTCCGAGAATTCCGTGGCTCTAAAAAAATCGCGCGTTCCCGTGGAAGAGTCTCCGCGCGTCATTCGGCTTTGTTTCGCCTTTTCAAGGCTCGTTGTTTTTTTCGTTTCCTATCCCTACGCTCACGCGCAGGGTTTTAGAACATAACGCCTCTTCGAGGCTCTGAGTTCCCGCACAACTCAAATATAACGGCGCAGGTTTTAGGACATAACGCATCTCCGAGGCTTTGAGTTAGTAGCCGACAATCTCACTCATCTTCGTGTTTTAGAACATAACGCTCTCCGAGGCTTTGAGTTTCCTAAAAAAGGGAAAAATCACACGTTCGGGCCATCTCCCGCATAAAATAAACACCATTCCCGCGCCGACAAAAACGTTTGGGACAGGAATGAGTAAAAACCGCTTCGCCGGGCTTACGATTTTGTCCGGGCTTTTTTGCGGGCGAGAAATCCGGCTCCGGGGCGTTTGGTTTTCGTCGAAACCCAAGGCAAAATTTGCGCTGCAAGCTCCGCCGGAGAAAAACGCAAAACCGCTCCTTCCGGTTCCGGAATGTGGAAAAGATGCCCGCAACGCGAAATCATGTCTGCGGGAACGCCGTTTTCGTCGCCGCTCAAAAACAGCGCCACCGTTTTTCCCGGGAACGTCGGCACGACGGAATAATCAATTTTCCGGCCGCCCCGGCGCACCAGCCCGACAACAAAAAACTTCTCGCTCATCATGCGCAACATTCCTGCCATCGATTCCGTGCGATAGATTTTCACGGATTCCAACGCGCCCTCGCTCAAACTCCACGTCCGCGAGTTTTCGAGCGCGGGAACGGTTACTTTTTCGTCCGCGACGACACGCGTTACGCCGCAAATTGCCGCCACGCGCACAATCGACGCCAGCTGCGCCGCGTCCGACAAATTTTCGAGAAAAATCACTTTTTCGCCCGCCGCGTGCCAATCGTCGCGCATCACGGGCTTCACCTGCGCGGGAACGGGGCGCTCCGTCCGCGCGACGATTCCGCCGTGCTTCGCCGTTCCCACAATTTTCAACAATTCCGCAGAGGCGACTTCGTGCCACGCGCAACGTTCCCGCGAAGTTTTTTCACGCAAATCCGAGAAAAATTTTGCGCGTTTTTCGTCGACAAAAATGTCCCGCAACGCCGCCGGGCGCATCTCCGCACACGCTTCAACCGCCGCACGCCCGAAAAGAATAATTTCCGACATCGTTTTTCCCCTTATTCGTAAATTTCACGCTGCTTGTTCGGCCCCATGTCCGGACCGACTTTGCCCTGCTCTTCGAGAATATCGATGATTTTCGCGGCGCGGTTGTAGCCGATTCCGAGCTTGCGTTGGAGATTGGAAATGGAAGCGCGCTTCGTCGTGCGGATAACGTCCCACGCCTTGCCGACCAAATCGTCGCGCGAATCGGAAATTGTGCTTCCTCCGGCATCGCCCTCTTCGTCCTCGGCGGCGTAGCTGTCGATGGCGGAAGTAACATCGTCCGCGTATTTCGGTTTGCCGTTTTTCTCGGCGAGGAATTTGACGATTTCTTCAATTTCCTCTTCGGAAACCCACACGCCCTGCGCGCGTTGCGGGAACGGCGAGCCGGGCCCGAGCACGAGCATATCGCCCTTGCCGATGAGTGTTTCCGCGCCGGTTTCGTCGAGAATAATGCGCGAGTTCGTTCCCGAGGTTACGCGCAGAGCGATTCGCGTGCCCAAATTGGCTTTGATGAGGCCGGTAACGGTTTTGGCATCCGGACGCTGCGTCGCGAGAATGAGGTGAATTCCGGCGGCGCGGGCTTTCGCCGTGAGGCGTGCCACGCCGGTTTCGATTTCCGCCGCGTTTTGCGCCATGATGTCGGCAAATTCGTCGATAACGCAAACGATGTAAGACATCTTTTTCTTTCCGCGAAGTTCGTCGAGCACGCCTTCGTCGCGCGGGACGGAAATATTCGCGGGAACGGCGGATTCGGTACCGTTTTCGGCGGGAAGATTTTGCACGCCTTCAAACGCATTTTCGTTGTCGGCGGCGGCGGCGAGCTCTGCAAGGCGGGCGGCTTCGGCTTTGTCCTTTTCGATTTTCGCGTTATAACCGACGATGTTGCGCACGCCGGCTTCCTGCAGGAGCAGATAACGGCGTTCCATTTCGTCAATCAGCCATTTGAGCGCACCGGGAGCGCGTTTCATGTCCGTAATGACGGGAATGAGCATATGCGGCGCATCGTTGTAAACCTGCAGTTCGACGACTTTCGGGTCAATCATCACGAGGCGTACGTCTTCCGGCGCGGAGTGGTAAAGAATCGACGTAATAATTCCGTTCAGGCAAACGGATTTCCCGGAACCGGAAGAACCCGCGATAAGCCCGTGCGGCATTTTCGCGAGGTCGATCAAAACCGGTTTTCCCGTAACGTCTTTCCCGAGCACGGCGGGAATCTCCATACGGTTTTCGTGCCACGCCTTGGATTCGAGCACTTCGCGGATGAGCACCGGCGTCGCCTTTTTGTTCGGCACTTCAATCCCGATTGTTCCGTTTTCGGGAACGGGAGCGAGACGCGCGGACTGCACGTGTAGCGCCATCGCAACGTTGGTTTGGAAATTGAGAATACGCTCCGCCTTCACGCCAGCGCCGGGAACGATTTCGTAGCGCGTAATCGTCGGACCGACCTTTGCCGACTGCATTGTCGCGGCGCAGTTAAATTCCGAAAGCACGCGAATGATTTCCTGCCCGCGCGCCTCGTAATCTTCGTTTTGCGCGGATGCGTCCGCCTTCGGAGCGGCGAGTAAATCAAGCGGCGGGAACACGTAATTTCCGCGTTCCGGGAACACGCTTGCGTCTTCGGCGCGCTCAAGCGTTTCGGCGGCGACGACATCGATCGTGCCCGGCGCAACGGTTTCCTGCGGCTCCACGGGAACGGGAACCGGAATTTCCGGCGCGGGAACGGCCGTCGGCGGCAACGCCGAGAATTTTTCCTCTTCGTCGATACGCTTTGCTTCATCGTCAAAATCGATCGGAGTCAGCGTTGCGCCGGACGGAAGTTCCTCAAATACGGGAGCGGCTTCTTCCGGGATTGCGTCCTCGTCCACGGGAACGGAGGAAAAATCTTCGTTTTCGGTTTCTGCGCCGTCAAATTCTGCGGGAACGCCGGCGGCATTTTCGTCAAAATCCTCTTCGTTTTCGGCTTCGGAATCGTCTTCCGCCGCGTTCCCGTCGGGTTCGGACGCTTCGCGATTTTTGCGAAGTTTCTCCTGCGCGGCGAAATACGCCTTGCGTTGCGCCTCGCGTTGGCGCGCCTGATGTTCTTTCCATTGGCGGCGGTTTTCAAAATATTTTTTCACGCCGTCGAAACAGCGGTTCACGAGGTTTGCAATCGTTTTTTGCGGCGCAGCAACAATCAGCCCGAGCACGCAGAAAACATATACGCAGACCAGAAAGACCACGCTTCCGACAACGCCGATAAACGGATTGAAAATATCGTTGAACAGCACTTTCCCGAACCAACCGCCGGGACCGCACGCGCTCGGCATATACGGATGCGGCACGCGCGCCGCCGGATCAAAGCCGATCAGATCTTTCGGGAAAACTTCGAGCAAGGTCGCGCCGGAGCAAAGCGCCAAAAACATCAGTAGCGTTTTCCACGAGAACGAAATATCCGCACGAAAACGCGCCGTGTAATACGCGAACAAAAACAGAAATACCGGGAACATGAACGCCGCCAACCCGAACATATAAAACGCGACCACGGCAATCGTCGCGCCGAGTTTGCCCATCGGGTTCGACAAATCCGCTTCCGTTGTTATCGCCAAATTCTGCAGCCAGCCTTTGTCGCCCCAAAGCGGCGGATTCCCGTCGCCGAAAAACGGTTGCCCGATTTCAAAAAGCATCAGCGACGCAAGCAGCAAAAGCCCGACGATAAGCGTCAGCAAAAAAAGAAGCGGCTGCGTGGTGCTGTTAAAGTTGCCCGCCGGCGCCGGTTGCGGCGTTTTTTCGCGGTGCGACGGAGCTTTGCCGTTCCCGCGCTTTGCGGAACGTGAATTTTTCGGTGTCGCCATTTTTTCTTAAAGCAAAGAAGGTTGTTCGGGATACGCGTCCGGCTCTTCCGCCGGGTTGACGGACGGCGCGGGAACGCGCGAATCCGGGCGGTCGTGCAGGTGGCGCGGCGGTTGAGCGACATTCGCTTCCACGGCGAAATTCCGAGCCTTGTCGATACGCGCAATCATGTCTTCGATGCGCATACAAAGCCAATCAAACGTAAATTGCGTGTCGCGGTAATCGTTCGGACCGTAGCCGTTCACGCGTTTGCTTTCCTGAAGCGTATCGTTTTGACGGCGCTCGGCGCGTTTGTTTTCCGAATAAACCGCGTAGGCGAAACCACCGCCCTTGCGCACCACGGAAAACACGGGAACGTCGCTCGGTCCGTCCGCGATGTAAACCATGTTTTCAAACGGAACGCGGCGGTCCCGCGCGCGCACGACGGCGTTCACGTCGATTTCCGGATTTTTGTTCGAGCCCTTGTTGATTTCAAAAATGAAACGCGTCTTGATTGTGTTGTCCACCATGACGCCGATTTGCGAAATTTCCGAAGGCAAATCCAACGCGAGTTCGTCCTGCTCCGTGTAATGCGGCGGGAGCGGCTGTTCGATAAATTCGCACCCGTAAATGCCGTCCACGTGCGCGGCGACGGCGCTCCCGCGAATCATTTCCGCCAGCCCCGTGCTCACGATGTAGTGCTCCAAATCAATATCGAGATTGTATTCCTCGCCGATTTTTTGGGCGTAATCGCGCAATTTGTCAAACACCTCGGGAACGCCCGGACAAAGCGGAACGAGCGCGCCCAGCTCCCGCAATTTTTTGTTGGAAAGCCCTTTGAGCGGACCGTTTTTCACATAGCTGAGCAAGTGATTCAGGTAAACCGTATCCTTGGAAACGTGAATGCCCTGACGCGCATAAATTTCCGGCAAGCGGTTGACTTCCGTCCAAAACATCGCCTCGTCGATGCCGTATTCCTTGAATAGCGGCGTCTGCATATAGCCCGGTGTCAGCGTCTTGTCAAAATCCCAGATACAGGCGAGCGTGTGATGAGTGCGAATGTCTTGTGAATGCATACTAAAAAGTCGAAAGCGGCATTAAAGCACGCACGCCGTTCCCGCGCAACCATTAGAAAACGGGAACATAGAGCTGCGCGAAGTCATCTCCCGTCTCTATCTGCGGAAGAGGTGAAGCCGGGCCGTTTTTTTTCGGCTTGGCGGAAAAAATTTTAAAGCTCGTAGTTGCGCGCGCCGAAAAGCGCAGTTCCGATGCGGACCATTGTCGAGCCGGCGGCAACGGCGGGCGCGAGGTCGTGCGACATTCCCATGGAAAGCTCGGGAAGTTTTTTCCCGAATTCGCTTTCGAGGCGATCGCGCCAAGCGCGCAAAGTATCAAAGCTGCGGCGCGCGGTTTCGAGCGAATCATCGTCAATCGGAGCAACGCACATCAGCCCGTCGACCTGCAAATGCGTTCCCGCGAAAGCGGCTTCGGCGAGGGTGCGCAGGGAATCGTAGTCGGCGGTGCCGAATTTTGCGGGATCGCTTCCGGCGTTGGCTTGAAGCAAAACCGGCAGGCGTTCCCGCGAGATTTCTCCGCAGAGTCGGTCTAACTTTTGCGCGAGCGAAATTGAATCCACGGATTGGATGCGGTCGAAAATTTCCACGGCGCGGCGCGCTTTGTTGCTCTGCAAATGCCCGATGAGTTCCCAGCGCGGGAACGGAGCTCCGGAAGCGATTTTTTCGGCAAATTCCTTTTTCTTGGATTCCGCTTCCTGAACGCGGTTTTCTCCGACGGCGGAAAATCCGGCACGCGCGGCATAAAGCGGCGCATCGACGGGATGATTTTTCGTCACGGGAAGGATTTTTACGCTCTCGGGCGCGCGTCCGCACGCGGCGCAGGCTTCGGCAACACGTTCCTGCACGCGCGCGCAGTTTTCGGCAAATTCTTCAAACGAAATCATCGGAGATTTTTCTTTCAGCAAAAAAGATTTTCGGGAACGCGAACGGAAACGGGACAATGATCGGAGCCTTCGACATCGGGGTGAATTTCCGGCGCGCTGAATTTTTCCGCCAAATCTTTCGACGCGAGCCAATAATCGATGCGCCACCCGATGTTGCGTTCCCGCGCTTTCATGCGGTAACTCCACCACGAATAGGCGGCGGTCAAATCGGGATTTTTCTCGCGGAAGGTATCGATAAACCCGGCATCGAGTGTTGCCGAAAGCGAATCACGCTCTTCGATTGTAAATCCGGCGCTACGTTCGTTGCCCTTCGGGCGCGCAATGTCGATCGGTTTGTGGGCGCAGTTCAAATCGCCGCAAACGAGCACCGATTTTTTCTCCGCAAGGCGACAAATGTGTTTACGGAAATCGGCATCCCAGCGCATACGGTAATCGAGGCGCGCAAGTTCGTTTTGCGAGTTCGGCACATACGCGCAAACAACGAAAACCTGCGGAAATTCCGCCGTAATGACACGCCCTTCCTGCGGATGGTTTTCACCTTCGAAATTGAAGGATACGCCGAGAGACGCATATTTTGAAAAAATCGCCGTTCCCGAGTAGCCGGGCTTGTCGGCGGGATGCCAGATTCTGTGCGGGAACGCCGCTTCGTCCGGCAACGGTGTGTCTGCCGGACACTTAATTTCCTGCAGGCAAAGCACGTCCGGCTCAAAGCGCGCAACGTAGTTGCCGAATCCTTTGCGAATTGCTGCGCGCAACCCGTTGACATTCCACGAATGAAGAAGAGCGGTTTTCATGTTTTTTTTGGAAAAAAAATTACTCGTAATCTGCGTCGTCTTCCCATTCTTCATCTTCGTCAAACGCGACACCGAATGCACTCATCACGGGTGTTCCTCCCGCTTTTTTTCTGTCGGGACCCGGCGGAATAACAATGGCGGGAACGTTTTTCGGCTCCGTTTTTTCTGAAGTCTTGGCGACGACTTTTTTCGATTTCGATTTTTTCTTCGGTTTATTCTTCACGGCGGCGTAAGCAGCCGAAAAATTCGTACCCGAAGCCTCGACCTGAAATTTTTGTCCTGTGCGGTCAAAAACCTCAAGCGTTCCCGTGGGAAGCACCTTGAAAACTTTGACGACGGTGCCGGACGGCACTTCCATACGCCCCATTGAAGCTCCGGTTTGCGGATCGCTCATCGTGATCGTGCGGGAACGCGTAAGGCGGATGAATCCCGGCCATGTATGCGGCTTACGCGAAATATCGACAAATGCGGAGAGCGGAAGTGGTTGGACGGGGGCTTTGGCTTTTTTAGAAGACGATTTTTTGTTGCGCGAAGTCGGGCTCTTTTTGCTGCCCGTTGCGTTCTCAGACTTCTTTCCCGCGACGGCGGAAGTTTTTTTGTCCGCAACTTTTTCGCCGGAGGTTTTTCCTGCGGTTTTTTCCCGAACAACGCCTTGTTCGGTTTTTCCGGTGCGTGATACGGTAACGGAGGAAGGGGCAGCCCCGCTTTTCTCAACGGTTTCTCCCTTGAAAAGGAAATGCGTTCCCGTGATGCCGAGACGCTCGGCGGCAGCAAACGCGAGCGCCGCAACCGCAATAAACGCGAGCGCCGCAACCGCAATTATACAAACGAAAATGCCGAACTTCGCGCCGCCGCTAAGTTTTTCCTTTTTCGGCGGAGCCTTCTGCTGAATGATCTTGGACGTTTTTTTTGCCATCAGAAATTTCTCAAAACAATAAAAAATGCGCGGGAACGCACTTTGAAGCACCAATAATGCTTCCCGAGATGAATCGGGACAATTGAAAAGTTATCCGCAAAAAACTACTTTATCGGTGCCCTATAAAATGCTATTCTGCCCACCGTTATGAAAGCCCTACCCCCCCCCAACCTTTTTCTCTTTGGCGCGATTGCGCTTTCCGTATTCGGTACTACCGCCCCGGCGAATGCGATGAACATTACGTTTGTCGGAGATTCCATCACACAAGGCGGAACCTTTAACGCAGGTAGCGTCGCAAGTTACCGCTACTCTCTTTTTAAAAATTTTGTAGACAATAACGTTGAGTATAACCCGATGGGAACAACCGTCGGTGCCTCAAAGAACGTCGACGTGTCCGCACTCACGCCCGATTATCGCGGAGTCGCGTTTTCCAATGTTTCCGAAGCGGCGGCAAGCGGGAGGTCCTATCAATACAGCGGACATGAGTCGGGAAGCGGATACAAAGAGGATCCGGGCTCCGTTTATCCGGTTGAGAATCGCGGTCCGGTAACAATAAAACTCGGGCTGGAAAACCCTTACACGGGAACGTTAAACACGTTTTACGACAAAACCACCCTGAAAACTTACACGGGAGCGACGTATCAATCGCTCTACGGGAACGAAAAAGTGGAAACACTTTGCGTAATGATCGGGATTAACGACCTTTACGACGGGAACTCAAACTCCGATATCCTCAAACACGTCGAAGAAATCGTCAAAGCCTACCAAACGCACAATCCGAATGTGCGCGTGCACCTTTTTGAACTTCTTCCGACAGCGGCAAACAACGGAACGGGAACCAACAACAAGAACAACTATTTTTCGTACAACGAACAACTCCGCAACGTGGGCAACAGTTGGAGCACAAGCACGTCAACCGTCTCCGTTGACAACATTTCCACCGGATTTTACGCAGAAAACGGAGCGATGGTGGACACAAACGCCGGCGCTCACCCGAACGCACAGGGAGAACTCATTGTCGCCGGAAATATCGCACGGGTCCTCGGCATCGGGCAGCGCACGGCGGGGCTGACCCGGCGCGCCGGCACGGATTTAACCTCTCAGCTCTCATTTTCGGCAAACGCCTCAGGAGGAGTTACAGCGACGATTGCCGGTACGGGTACGGATTTTTCGACAAATTCCTCTGCTTTTTCCGTTAATTCCGAAGGAAATGTCGTCATAAATTCCGCTCTTAGCGGCGGGAACGACATCCGCTACACATGGAATTCCACGGGAACGGCTCGGGAGTTCACCGTTTCCTTTTCCGTGAAAATGTCGGATACGAACGACGCGAGCAACGGCTTCGGCATCATTCTCGGCAACGGTGCGGAAGCCGGGATTCTTTACATCACCGAATGCGGAATCCTGTGGAACACCACACTGCTCTACGGCTCAAACGACATTTCCGATACCGCACACAACACATTCGACGCGACCTCGGAGTTTTCCGAAATTACCGTCGCGTATTTGGACGGAACCGGCGGTGTCGATGCCGGATTCTACGTTTGGCTCGGGGATCAACTCATCGGAGAATCACTCAACTCCATTTCCGGAGTAAGTTCCCACAAAGATAAAATTCTTTTCGGCGACATCGGCGGTTCTTGGCTCACTCAATGTGAATTGAGCGCAATTTCGTTCGACTCAAGCAAAGCATGGGCTCCCATTCCCGAACCGTCGGCATTTTCCCTTCTGATCGGAACGGGAGCCGTCGCAATTTGTAGCCTTCGCCGAAAGCGCCGATAGCGCCGTCGCCTTGGCACGAATTTTTGTGCCCACGCGTTTTCATCCGTGAAAATCCGTGTTGGGAACGCGGCAAAAAAACGTTCCCGTGAACTGCTCCACGGGAACGCAAACCATTATTATGAATTAATATATCAGAAAACTATTCCGCCGCGGGCGCTTGGTCGGTAACGAGTTCTTCCTCCGGCATCGGCTTGAGGACGGTGAAAGATTCGATGATTTTTTTCGCATCGGCGGGAATGGCATCAATGTCCGCCTGCGTCGTGCAGGGCCCGCGGAAAAGAATATCGTCGTCACCGGAGCGGGAAACCGTAACTTGGCGTCCTTTTTCGTTGCCGACAATGATCACGGAATTGCCCTGCCCGAAAAAGACCTGGGAAAACGTCTGGCTCGCTTTTCCGAGGGCGGCTTTGCGGGCATCGTCATACTGCCGGCGCAGGAAGGACAGCATTTTCTGGGTTTCGGGCATTTTGGCGTGAGCGCGATTAACCAAGCGGCGGAACTCGGCGGGAATATCGAGGCGATCGCGAATGAGCACGCCGTTGGGCGTGAGGCTGATCCAGCCGCCGAGATCTGTACCGTCGCCGAGGGAAATTTCCCGTCCGTTGATATAAAGGCGCACATCGTCCTTCACTTGCGCAGGTTCCGTTCTTGCGCGGTGTGCGACCTGCGGCGATGTGATAAGGCGTTCGCCGACCGCAACTTTTTTTGTCATTTTCTCTCCTCCTCGCAAAAAAACGAGCTCCACTTCCGTTCCCGGCTTGTAGGAACGCACGAGCGCAGAAAACTGGTTGGGGAAAAAGAGCTTTTGTCCGTCGAGAGAAACTAAAATATCTCCGCCTTCAAAACCTGCGCGTTCTGCAGGGGAATCTTTAACAACGTGAATCACCTGTATGCCAGGCTGAGAGTTTTCACAATAAGTCGCAGCGGGCAACGTATCCAGAGCGAGCCCGAGATAGGAATACCGGGCGACAACCTCGTCCGCGGGAACGGCGGGAGCCGCGGGCGCGACCGGAGCGGGCGCGTTTTGCGGCGCGGGAGCATTGCCGTCTGCAACAGCGGCGGCATCTTGAGCGGAAACGGAAGCCGCGCAGAGCGGAAGCATTCCGGCGAGCATTAAGGAGCGAAGAAACATATTTTTATTTTCGTTATTGTTCATGTAAGTGATAGTAAGCGGCGTTCCCGCAGAAATTTTTCTCAGTAAACGGGCATTTCCATGCTGACGATTTTTTCGTGCGGACGCAGTTCGACAAATGCCGCCCCGGTTTCGCTGTCTTCCCAGCGATATTCGTCCATGTAGACGTAACGCACGCGACGCGAAATCGTTCCGTCTTCCAAAGCATCGACCTCCGGGAACGGCTCGACGGCATTCATGCGGCGCTCGACGTTGACGAGGTTGTAAGTCCCGCTGCGCGGAAGCGGTCTGCGGGAACGCGAATCCTTGTCCGCGCCGGAGCACAGTTGCGCGCCTCCGCCTGCCGCGAGCAACATCCCTGTCGCCGCCGAGACCTTGCTCACGCCGCTCCCGCCTATTACCGGATTATTCCCCGGCAAGGCCGAATAGCCCCAAATGCCCAAGCCGACGGTTGCCGCAAGAAGCGCGGCGGACGCGGCGAAGCGCCTCAGGGAAACGAAATTCAAAAATCCGCCGCGACGCGGGAACGCGACGGCATTTTCCGTCGGCTCGTTCATTGCCGCTTCCACGGATGCATAAAAACGTTCCGACGGCTCAATGGGACGCATTTTCATCAATGCGTCCTCGATGTCGGAAAAATCATCATCTTTTTGTTCGAAATTCTGCATAGCGAAAAAGAAAGATTTACGATGTCTTTGTTCTAAAGGATCAGCCGCCGGCGACCGAAGTTCGGAATCGCCCTCTGCGGCATCCTAAACCCGACGTTCGACGTCTAATCTCTGACCTCTAATCACCGTCTGAGGGTTTTCCTCAAAGTTGCGAGAGCGTAGCGATATCTCGACGCTGCCGTGTTTTGAGAAATTCCGAGCTGACGGGCGATTTCGTCGAACGTCAGCATCCCCCAAATTTTCATGATTACCACTTCCCTTTGGTCATCGGGAAGTGCCCTGACTGCTTTTTCGAGATCTTGGTTGATCTCGCCCTCTCCGGGTTCAAAGAACGTCACTTTGTCCTCAAGTTCGTACGCCTGCGTTTCGCGATTGAGCCGGCGGGTGCGGGAGCGCCCGTGGTCAATCGCCGCCCGGCGGACGGACGTGATGATAAGTGCGTTCGGATTTCCCGGGAGGTGGCGTTGGTTTTTCCAGTATCGCACGAATGCGTCCTGTAAAACATCCTCCGCCTCCGCCAAGGAACTCGTCCACTGGCGAGCGCAAAGCAATAATCGGCGCCCGTGTTCTTTTAACCATTCGCGCCACTGTTCCTGCTCCATCATCTCGCCGGTCGTCTGCACTGTAGTATGTGTTTATTGTGTTAGCGTCTCGGTCCGCGTCTTTTGTCTAAAAATTTTTTATTTTTTCAAAAAAATTAAAAAAATCGCCCGATACGCACCAAAAAAGCGTTCCCGCGTTTAAAATTTTTCTGCGGAAACGCTTTTTTTTCATTTTTTTTTTGAAAAACTGAAAAGCGAAAGCCTTCTCAAGTTCAAAGCATCAGGTATCGAGCGCCAAGCGGACAGCGTTAAAAGAAAATGGCGGTTGTCTGCGAAAATTTTCATCTTTCTGCGTTCAACTCGCGAGCCGAACTTCTTCTCGTCTGAGGGTTGAAGCTTGATACCTGATATCCGGTGCTATTTTACGCGGCTCTTTCTTCGGCGTTGGCACCGAGCGTTTCGCCGACGGTCGGGTGGACCTTTTCCATGATCTTGCCCTGAATTTCCTCGAGCGTTTCCGGATTTTTCTTCAAAAATTCCTTCGCGGCTTCGCGTCCCTGCCCGATCAGATTCCCGTTGTAAGCGATCCATGCGCCCTTCTTTTCCAAAATCTTGTGTTCGACACCAAGATCAATCACCGAGCCCGTGCGGGAAATGCCTTCGTTGTACATAATGTCGAACTCACATTCCGTGAACGGAGAGGCGACCTTGTTTTTCACAACCTTGATTTTCGTACGGTTGCCGATGACCTTGCCCGACGGTTCCTTGATTTGACCGATGCGGCGAATATCCATGCGCACGGACGCAAAAAACTTCAGTGCGCGCCCACCCGGAGTCGTTTCCGGGGAACCGAACATCACACCGATTTTTTCGCGAATCTGGTTCGTGAAAATGCAAAGGCACTTCGATTTTGCGATTGCCGCCGTAAGGCGACGCATCGCCTGCGACATCATGCGCGCCTGCAAACCGACCGTCGTATCTCCCATTTGCCCATCCAATTCCTGCTTGGAAACGAGCGCCGCAACGGAGTCGAGCACAACGACATCGACCGCGCCCGAACGCACGAGCGTTTCGACGATATTAAGCGCGTCTTCACCGCTTTCCGGCTGCGAAACAAGGAGATTTTCCAGATCCACGCCGACAACTTTTGCGTAGCGCGGATCAAGCGCGTGCTCGACGTCGATAATCGCCGCCGTGCCGCCTTCGCGTTGCGCCTGTGCGATAACGCTAAGGCAAAGCGTGGTTTTCCCGGAAGATTCCGGACCGTAAATTTCGACGATACGCCCGCGCGGAAGCCCGCCGACACCGAGCGCAAGGTCAATCGCGACCGAACCCGTGGAAATCGTCGTTACGTCCATTTTTGTGGCATCGCCCATGCGCATGAGCGTGCCTTCGCCGTAAGTCTTGTTGATTGCGGAAAGCGCGAGTTCGAGCGCTTTTTTCGTGTCCGTAACCGTTTGTTTTGAAGCCGTTTCTTTTGCCATAAATTGAGTTCTTCCTAAAAAATTTTAATTATTTTGAAGAAAATCCGTTTTCTCGCGTTCCCGCAAAGTTTTTTTTTTTTGCGAAGAGGCAACAACCGAGGAGGAAGTTTTTTTTCAGAGCCGCACCCGGATAAGCGAGCGACGCGGGAACGTCCGGACACACATAAGACAAGGAAACAAAATCTCTCACTCGCGCGAAAATTACTCACCGGTATAAGATATCGGGCGTTATAAAGACTTGTGAGAAAATGCAAGCCTTTTTTTGTAATGTATCCAATACAAAACTTTATTGAATCACGGGAACGCCTCCGCTAAGCTCAAAAAACTATGAGCGTAATTAAACGAACGGGAACTATTGAAGCCTATAACGGACAAAAAATCACGAATGCTATCGCCAAAGCGTTCGGAAGCACGGGCAAGCCGGTAACGGATGAAATTTTGCAAAATCTGCTGGCATCGGTTGAGAAAAAACTGACCAACGAAACGCCGAAGACGGTCGAAAAAATACAGGACTTGGTTGAACAAAGCCTGATGGAGGCAGGATTTTTTGAAGAAGGGAAACGCTACATCCTGTTTCGCCAAAAGCGGAACGAATTCCGAACTGTACGCAATGAGCTTTGCGGCATGATATCCCACGCCGACGAAGCGCAATTCGACCGCCTCAACGGCGTTTTCTCCGCGATTCAGAAAGCGTTTCCGGAAGATATTTATTCGCTCGGCGTCCTGAAGGCAAAGCTGACTTCGTTTCTCAAAAGCGGAATGACGCGCGAGGAACAGCTTTCTACGCTCGTGCGCGCGGCATCAGAACTGGCGAGCCCGGAGGGTCCGAAATGGGAATTTATCGCCGCTCGACTGCTCAATTTCTCGTTCAGGGAAAAACTTTGGGAAAAAACCGCCGAGCTCAACATCGGAAATCTTTTTGAAAAAATCGAGTATCTGACAGCAGAAGGTCTTTACGGAGACTACATTTTGCGCGCGTACTCGAAGGCGGAAATCCTCGAAGCCGAGAGTTTTATCGTTCCCGCGCGCGACTGCCTTTTCACGTTTTCCGGACTGGATTTGCTGCTCAAACGCTACGTTATCCGCACCCGCAAGCACGTTCCCGTGGAAACGCCTCAGGAAATGTTCCTCGGCATCGCGCTTCACCTCGCCATGAAGGAAAAAGAAAACCGCATGACTTGGGTAAAACGTTTTTACGATATCCTCTCGCGCATGGAAGTAACGATGGCTACACCAACGCTCGCCAACGCACGCAAGCCGTATCACCAGCTTTCATCGTGCTTTATCGACACCGTTCCCGACAGTTTGGACGGCATTTACCGCTCACTCGACAATTTTGCCAAAGTGTCAAAATTCGGCGGCGGCATGGGGATGTATTTTGGGAAAGTGCGCTCGATCGGCTCGTCAATCCGCGGCTTTGAGGGTGTTGCGGGCGGTGTCATTCGCTGGATTCGTTTAGTCAACGACACCGCCGTTGCCGTTGACCAGCTCGGCGTACGCACGGGTGCGGTCGCCGTCTACCTTGACGTTTGGCATAAGGATTTGCTCGAATTTCTCGCGCTTCGCACCAACAACGGCGACGAGCGCATGAAGGCACACGACGTGTTCCCGGGCATTTGCTACCCGGATTTGTTCTGGAAAATGGCGAAAGAAAATCTCAATCAGGACTGGTACCTGATGTGCCCGCATGACATTCACACCGTCAAGGGCTACCGCCTCGAAGATTTCTGGGGGGAAGAATGGGAAAAACGCTACCGCGATTGCGTGCACGACAGCCGCATTTCCAAGCGCGCCGTTTCCATCAGGGACATCGTGCGCCTCATTCTGAAATCCGCCGTCGAAACGGGAACGCCGTTCGCGTTTAACCGCGACCTCGTCAACCGCGCAAACCCGAACCCGCACTCCGGTATCATTTACTGTTCCAATCTTTGTACGGAAATCGCTCAAAACATGAGCGAAACGAGCCACGTTTCCACGGAAATCAAGACCGAGGACGGAGAAACCGTCGTCGTCACCAAAACCAAGCCGGGCGATTTCGTTGTCTGCAACCTCGCCTCGCTCTGCCTGGGCAATCTCCCGCTTGAAGACAAAAAGTATCTCTCCGGAGTAGTTCGTACGGCGATGCGAGCGCTCGACAACGTCATCGATCTGAATTTCTTCCCCTTGCCCTACGCGGAGCTCACGAGCTACGACTACCGCCCCGTCGGACTCGGCGCGAGCGGCTGGCATCATGCGCTCGCAAAACGCAAAATCCGCTGGGAAAGCCAAGGGCATCTGGATTTCACCGACGAAGTTTTTGAGACAATCAATTATGCGGCGATTGAAGCATCCTGCGAAAATGCGGCGGAAAAAGGCGCATACGGATTTTTTGAAGGGTCGGACTGGCAAACGGGAGCGTTTTTCAAAAAACGCGGTTACACATCCGAGCGCTGGCGGAACCTCGCCCGACGCGTGCGCGAAAACGGAATGCGCAACGGATACCTGATTGCCATCGCGCCGACGAGCTCGACAAGTATCATTTCGGGAACGACGCCCGGCATCGATCCCGTGATGAACCGTTGGTTTCTCGAAGAGAAAAAAGGCTATATGCTCACGCGCACGGCACCGGAGCTCTCGCCCGAAACGTGGTGGTTTTACCAAAACGCCCACCAAATCGATCAAAGTTGGTCCGTGCGCGCCTGCGGCGTGCGCCAGCGCCACGTTGACCAGGCGCAAAGTATGAATTTGTATATTACGAACGAATACTCGATGCGCCGCGTGCTCGACCTTTATCTGCTCGCATGGGAATGCGGCGTAAAAACTGTTTACTACGTTCGCAGCAAGTCGCTCGAAGTAGAGGAATGTGAAAGTTGCTCGGCATAGAAACCGAAAGATGAAAATTTGAAATTTGAGAAAAGGAACTAAAAAATGAAAACACTTACCAAAAGCCCCCTGTTTAACCCGGACGGAGACACGGACGTCCGTCTCCGCCGTATGGTCGGCGGGAACACCACGAACCTGAACGATTTCAACAACATGAAATATCCGTGGGTTTCCGCGTGGTACCGCCAAGCGATGAACAACTTCTGGATTCCGGAAGAAATCAATCTTTCGCAGGACACGAAAGATTATCCGCGCCTCGACAAAGCAGAGCGCACCGCCTACGACAAAATTCTGTCCTTTCTTGTATTTCTCGATTCTATACAAACGGTCAACTTGCCGAACGTTGCAGAATACATCACCGCCAATGAAGTCAACCTCTGCCTGAACATCCAAACCTTTCAGGAATGCGTTCACTCGCAGAGCTACTCCTATATGCTCGATACGATTTGCTCGCCCGAGCAACGCAACGACATTCTCTACCAGTGGAAAACCGACGAGCACCTGCTTCGTCGCAATTCCTTCATCGGGAACACCTACAACGCATTTCAGCTCGATAAAAACTTTTTCGCTTTTGTCAAAGTACTCATCGCGAACTACATCCTTGAAGGCATTTACTTCTATTCCGGATTCATGTTTTTCTACAACCTCGCGCGCAACGGGAAAATGCCCGGCTCCGCACAAGAAATCCGCTACATCAACCGCGACGAAAACACTCACCTCTGGCTTTTCCGCAACATCATTTTGGAACTCAAAAAAGAGGAGCCGGAAATGTTTACGCCCGAGCGCGTCGAAGCCTACGCGGAGATGATGCGTGAGGGCGTGGCACAGGAAATCGCATGGGGTCAATACGTCATCGGTAACAACATCCGCGGGCTTACGCCGAAAATGATTTCCGACTACATCCTCTATCTGGGCAACCTGCGCTGGACGAGCCTCGGCTTCGAGCCCCTGTTCCCCGGACACGAAAAGGAACCGGAAGATATGGCATGGGTTTCCTCCTACGCGAACGCCAACATGGTCAAAACAGACTTCTTCGAAGCGCGCTCAACCGCTTATGCGAAAAGCACCGCCCTCGAAGACGACTTGTAATCCCGATTCTTTTATTCAACACGGATTTCACAGATAAAATCTGATATTTTTAACGGAGACGTGTCTTTCCCGGAGCGGCTCCGTTATTTTTTTCAGCCGTTATTTCCCTCTGTTTCCGGTTCCCGATCGACCCGGATAAATTTCAATTTGCGTTTTCCCGGGAATCGGAATTTCTTTGGGAAATCCATGAATAACGCCGAAAACAAGCCGATGCTCCGCATCGAAAAAAATTTCATCAGCGCACTTCCTCTCATGCAATACGAGGGCAAAATTGTCCTCGTCGAAGACGAGAAAACGGCGCAAAAGGCGGTGCGGACGCTCGCGCGCGAAAAAGTTCTCGGCTTCGACACGGAAACACGTCCGAGCTTCCGCAAAGGCGCGGGCTACATGGTCTCGCTCGTTCAGCTCTGCGGGAAAAAATGCGCCTACCTTTTTCGCTTGGACTTCTGCGGCGGCGTTCCCGTACTTTTCCCCATTTTTGAAAATCCGAATATTCTCAAAGTCGGAGTCGCCGTCAAAGACGACGTTCTCCACCTGAAGGTACGTGCGCCATTTGACGATGCCGGCTTTGTCGACGCGAGCAAGTTCACTCGTGCCGCACGCATCGAAAACACCGGACTCCGCGCGCTCACCGCACATTTCCTCGGCGGACGCATTTCCAAGGCGGCACAGGTTTCAAATTGGGCCGCAAAAGAGCTTTCGCCGCAACAAATCGTCTACGCCGCGACGGATGCGTGGATTTCCCGTGAACTTTTCCTGAAACTCCAAAAACTCGGAATCGCACCGAAAATCGAATCCGCCGGTCCGATTTGCGCTACGGAGGAATCGGACGAAAAGCCCGAAACTGCCGACGTTCCCGCGAAAACACCCGGAAAAAAGAAATCCGCAAAGCCGCGCGACGAAAAACAGCGTTCCCGCAAAAAAACTTCCGCCTCCGAAAACGGCAAAAATGCTCCGCGCCGCGAAAAAGCGGGAGAACCCAGCAAGCGCAAGTCCCCTCGCAACGGAACAAAATCACCCTCAAAGCCTCGAAGCCGCAAAGCTTAAAAAAGGAGACGCATTACTCCTGCCGCTTTCACGGGTGCTCGCAAAGTTTTTAAGAACAGAGAATGAGCCTAATTCCTCATTTCTCATTCCTAATTTTTTTCTTCACTTACGAAAACTTGCGATTGAGTTCGGCTCGCGAAATTTCAAAAAAGATTTTCTGCCCGTTGGGACTGACGTTCGGTTGGGAGGATGCGAAAAGCGCGCTCAACAACTCGCGCAAATCGCTCTCGCCTTTCATTTCCTCACGCCCCTGTAGCGCGTGCGAAGCCGCGATGTGAGCAAGCGTTTCGTGAGCTACGTTCCCGCGCGAAAATTCCGCAGGAAGCCGTGCGATGCGATCCACCAAATCCCGCACGCACTGTTTCACATCGGCATCAAGCGAAAGCCAATCAGGAACTTCTATGATGCGGAAAAAATTACGCCCGAACTCTTCAATGCAAAATCCGGCTTCGTTGAGCGTTTCCATATTTTGCAAAAGCACGTCGGCAAGCACGGGTTCAAATTCTATCGGCTCGGGAATGAGCAATATCTGCGTGTGGCGTTCCGCCTTGCGAAAGCGCTCAAGAGCACGCTCGTACCAAATGCGCTCAAGCGCGAGGCGCGGATTTAAAACAAGCAAATTTTTCTCGACCTGAAAAAGCGCAAGCCCGTCAAAGCATCCGATAAAACGCCACGTCTTCCACGCGGGACCAGAGGAAGCCACTGGCGCGGGAACAGGTTTTGCCGAAGCGGAAGAACCGGGCGGAGGCGCACACGGCGGAACGACGCGTACGGGAACGGAATTTGCCGACAACGTTTTCTGCTGCGCGGGCGCGATATTTTTTGCCGACGGGAACGACGAGGCAACCGTCTTCGCCTGTGGCGAAAATTTCGGGGTTTTCTCCGGTGCAACTCCTGCGGGAACTCCCGCCGGAGCGGGAATTTCGGAAAAACGCCCCGAAGATATTACGGGAACGGGCGGAGAATCCGGCTCTTCGTCCGCAGAGCCGACTGTTTTCAGCACGGCGGAAATGATGAGATTGCGCACGGCAGATTCATTGCGGAAACGCACTTCGCGCTTCGCGGGATGCACGTTTACGTCCACCGCGTGCGGGTCGATATCAAGAAAAAGAAACGCGATCGGATAGCGGCCGCGAGGAATCAGCGTGTGAAAACTTTCGACCAGAGAATACGCCATCGTACGGTTATCGACAGGACGCCCGTTGACGATCGTCACCATCTCCGTGCGCGACGTACGGCTCACGCCCGGCTTGCCGACGAGCCCGCGCACGCGCATCCCGATGCCTTCGCTTTCGCAAAGCGGAATCAAATCCTCCGAAAGTTGCCGCCCCCAAATCGCCCCGACGCGCGCACGCAAATCCGTTCCCGCCGGCGAGCGAAAAATCTCCCGCCCGTTTTCCCAAAGCGTGAACGCAATTTCCGGGTGCGCCACCGCGTAGAGGCGCACGCAACGCGTGATGTGCGCAGCCTCGGTGTTTTCCGTTTTCAAGAATTTCAAACGCGCGGGAACGTTAAAAAATAATCCGGAAATTTCAATTCGTGTTCCCGCAGGCATACCGACTTCGCGGCAATGACGGTATTTTCCGCCTTCGACCAAAATTTCCGCTCCGGCTTCCGCCTCGGCGGGACGCGTCCTCAAAATGAAGTGCGAAACGCTGGCGATCGACGGAAGCGCCTCACCGCGAAAACCGAAAGAGCGGATCGTATCCAGGTCCGTCGTTTCCCGAATTTTGCTGGTTGCATGCCGTTCGAGTGCGAGCAACGCCTGATCCGGCGACATCCCGCAGCCGTTGTCCTCAATCGCCATAAAACTTTTCCCGCCGTTGCGAAACTCTATGACGATCCGCGTCGCTCCCGCGTCAATCGCGTTTTCGAGCAACTCCTTAATGACGGACATCGGGCGCTCAACAACCTCGCCGGCGGCGATTTGGTTGGCAACGTTGTCAGAAAGAATACGGATTTGTGCCATGGAAATTGCGGGGAAATTACGCCGATTCCGCGCCCTACGCAAACGATTTCACCGAAAGAGACAAAAGAGAAAGAAGTTCTTAACGGGAGAAGCGACACTCCTGTCGCTTCCGTGGCGCGCACGAAGTTTTTTGAACCACGGAATGCACGGAAAACACGGAATTATTTTCAACGCAAAGAACGCAAAGTTTTTTAAGAACAGAGAAAGAATCTAATTCCACATTTCTCATTCATAATTTTCAAAAAGGTAAAAACACGCGCTGAAAGCGCAAAAAGAACATAGCCGGGGCAAGCGAGCAAAGCGAGTCGCCGCCCCGGGTAGAAGATTCGTGATTCCGCGCCGCGGGAACGACGCCTTCGCGCCCTGACGCTCTCGCGGCGCAATGGAACACCGACTTTTTTTGGGAGAAGCGGTTTCAAACCGCTTCCGCGGGAACGGGCGACGTTTCTAAACCTACGGATTCACACCGATTCCCACGGAATTATTTTAGAATAAAAAAAAGGTTCCCGCGAGTAACCCGCGGGAACGCTATAACCATAATTACTAAATCTTCCCGCCGTTAGCGGGAAAGTCTTTTACTTGCGGCGACGACGCGCGGCAACCAACGCCAACGCACCCAAGCCCGCCAACATTCCGAACGCAGAGGGTTCGGGCACAGGAGTAGCGTTCAAGGTTGCAACGACACTCGAAACGTCCGTTCCCGCATCGAAACTTGCGATCTTAACCCAGTCAGTATTCCCAACGACATCAAACCCTGACGCGATAGATTTTGCACCCGCAGACCCCGGAGAAACCGTTGCGCCTCCGTCCGTCTTGCCGTCTCCGTTTCTGATGGTCATTTGAACTCCGTCTACCCAAAAAGAATACGCACCAGCATTATTGACAACGGTGAATGTGTGCGCTGTCAGATCTGAATACAAGAGAGACGTACCTGTCGTCGAATCTCCATTAGTTAACCAGTGCGCTACGCCGTCAAATTGAAAACCGGTATAACCTTCCTTCTTGGTGCTATTGGTTTGCACGTCTACATAAACGCCACCGTTCAACTTTATGGCATCATAGCCGCTATATGCAGCCTCAAACTCATCAAATTTAAACTGGACCGCCCAATAATCACTCAAGGTGGTCAGAGAACCCGTTTCCGTTTCAATTGCCCAAATTGCCTCATTGTTTGTAATGGTGGCGACATCGACAAGCGTTTCCGCGTTAGCGAACACTGCTCCTGCGGAGAAAAGCGCCGCGATTGTGATATATTTTTTCATAGATTTATGAATCAAATCAGTTGTTGTTAAACCGAAAAAGAGTCCGACGAAAACCTATTCCGTCAACAATGGCTCAATTTCTGTTGTCGATTCTCGCAAAAAAAAAAACGGCCTCTGCAAGCACTTTTTCACGAAATCCGAAAAAAAAAATCGAAATACGCCCATTCCGCGTTTGTTTCCACCGAAACGGACGAATTTTTGCAGAGCCGCCATTTCCGTTCCCGCAAAAAACAACGTCAATGTTCCATTGCGCCGCGATTTCGTCGGAGAGCAAATGCCTCGTTCCCGCGGCGCGTTTTTATTTTGTCCGGTTTCCCCAAGCTCAGCTCGCGTTGCTCGCTTCGCATGGGGTTACGGAAGTGAAGCATCTCCGATGCTTTGAATTTCCTGAAAAAAATAAAAAAAAAGGACAGCCGAGACGACTGTCCTCCATGACAAAATTCGTAGGATTCGTGGATAAACGAAAAAACCTCGTGTGCGCCGTGGAAGCGACCGGAGTCCGCTTCTCCTGTAAAACTCCGTGGCTTTGTGGCTCCGTGAGAGAATTTGTTGTTCCCGTAAAATGTGAAAAATTAGGAATTAGGATTTTTTCGCATTCTTAAAAACTTTGCGTTGAAAATAAATCCGTAGGTTAGAAACCTCGCTTGCGCCTTTGAAGCTTTAAAACTTGAGCGAGATTTTTTTGAAGCGTAAATTTCCGCTCATGGCTCTTTTTCGACGCTGCTCGTATTTTTTTGCACTTTGGGTGTTGTGCGCCGCCTGTATTTTGATTCTATCGGCAATCGGTCGTATACTCCTTTGGAAATTCGCCGCCGGCATTGATTTTTTCATGGCGGAAACATGGGAAGCATGGTGCGTGGCATTGCGCTTCGACCTCATGGTCTCCGCCTATTTTTCCGCTCCGATTCTCTTGTGTTGCCTTTGCACCCTCGCGTTCCCGCGCCGAAGAAGCATTTTCTTGCGGACGGGAACGGTGATGACCTGCATTTTCGGGATGATTTTTATTCTGATTGAAATCATCAATTTCGGTTTCTTCTGCGAATACCACGACCAGTTCAATATTTGGGTGCTCGGCGCGGTGAACGACGATGCCGGAGCGATTTTCCGAACCATCGCGGAGGAATATCACTGGGGGCGCTATCTGGCGACGGCGCTCGCCGCAATCTGCGTGTGGATTTTCGGAATAAACTTTCTGGCAAAACGTGTATTTCGTTTTGTCGCCCGACGAAACCTCAAGGCCAGGACCGCTCTCGTTATTTTGCCGATGTTTTTAATTATCGCCGTCATCTGTTATCGGGGAGGCATCTCCCGACGCCCTCCGCGCCTGCGTGATGCTGCCGTTTGCGAAACCGATGCCGTCAACAAGCTCGTGCTCAATCCTGCGTTCGCGCTCAAACACGCGGCAATCGACTCATGGAAAATTTCCAACGGCGGCAAACAACCGGAGTTCGTGAAGGACATCCGGCAACAGTCCGCGCTGATCTACGGTGAACGCGCGAGAACGGCGGGAACGATTCACGATTTGATTTTGAAGAAAAACGAACGCGCGTTCCCGTCCGCTCCGCGTCCTCGCCGCGTCTATCTTTTCGTCATGGAAAGCTACGACCGCTGGCCGATGCGGGGAAAATACGCCGGGAACGATTTGTGCGACACTCTGCGTGCACTGGAAAAATCCGGCGCATCTTCGGACAACTTCACCTCCGCCTCTCACGGAACGATGCTTACGCTCACGACGCTCATGTCGGGTATTCCGCATATCGATGTCGCGCAGAACTACCGCCCGAACGGAGCCCGGGCGCTCCCGACCGCCACCGCAAAAATTTTCCGTTCCCTCGGCTACAAAACGCGTTTCGCATACTGCGGCTACGGGCTCTGGCAACACGTTGAAGACTACGCGCGGGATCAGGGATTTGACGAAATTGTCCTCGGGAGCGATGTTGAGAATTGTCCGGAGAAATACAAAGGCGAATGGGGCGTTCCCGACGGTTTTCTTTTCTCGCATCTTGCCGGATTAGCGGAAAAAGACGGCGACGTTCCCGTCTTTACTCTGATTTTGAGCGCATCCTATCACCCTCCGTACAATTTGCCGCTGGAAGAACTCGGTTGCGCACCGGCGACACTCTCAGGCAACATCGAAAAAATCAGCGACGGCTCCGTTCCGCACAACACGTTTTCCCACTTTAAATACGCGGACCGGGAGCTGGGAAAATTCGTCGCACGCGTTTCCGCCAAAGATCCGAATGTGATCATCGCCGTCACGGGAGATCATTTTTCCCGACGCTTCCCGAGCAAAACACCTACGCTTGACGAACGCACACAAGTGCCTTTCGTCATCGTCGGGAAAGACATTCCTGCGGGAACGCAACTTCCTTTCGGAACCCACGCAGACATCGTTCCGACCTTGCTTTCGCTCTGCGCGCCGGAAGGATTCGTCTACCCGAGCTTCGGAGAAAATCTCTTTTCGGGAAAAGCCCGTTCCCGCGAATGTACGCTCGGAGCGGGAGTCGTTCTTCACAAAAACGGCGGCTCGCTCTACGGGAACGCGAAAGTCCATTACGGCGAACGCACCTCCGAAGAGGCCGCCGCGCACCGCGAAGCTCTCGTCGATGCCTGGCGCGCCCTCGCCTGGTTCTATTTTGAAAAAGAACACCTCCCCGAACACAAATAAACGCAACTTGATAAAACCTCGTTCTGCTCCTTTGTGATTAAAAAAATCGCAGGAAAGGATTACGATTTCTCCATGGAAAAAAAGTATTTTCCTTTTACGGAAGACGCTGCGGCAGGCATTGCAACGCTCGGCGAAATAAAAATTATCGAACGCATTCGCGCCGCGTTTGAAAAAATCTCGCCGCCCGCACCGCGCGGAATCGGCGACGATTGCGCCGTCCTTCCCGCCGTTCCGGAAAATTTCCCCGCTCAAACCGCGGGAACGCCGAAACGCCTCGTCACCACCGACAGCGTAATTTTTTCCAAACATTTTGACGAAAGCGTTTCGCCGGAAAATGCCGGGAAAAAACTGATTCGCCGCAACGTGAGCGATATCGCGGCAATGAGCGGCGTTCCCGCCGATGCCGTGCTCGCGCTCGTCATGAGCGGCGACGTTTCCGCCGCGTGGCTCGACCGCTTCCTGCGCGGTGTCGCCGAGGCGTGCACGGAATGTCGCGTGGAGCTTTCCGGCGGCGATGTCGCCTCCGCTCCCGCGAAACATTTTTTTTCCGCGACGCTTGCGCTCACCGGATTTTCCGAAAATCCGCTTCTGCGCACGGGCGCGCGCGAAGGCGATTTTCTCTACGTCACGGGAACGCTCGGCGGAAGCATTTTGAAAAAACATTTCGATTTCCGTCCACGCATCGACGAAGGGCGTTTTCTTGCCGCCCTGCCCGATAGTATCGTTCGCGCCTGCATCGACGTTACCGACGGTTTGCTCAAAGACCATGCGGCACTTTTGCCTGCGGGAACGCACGCCGAGTTCGCCTTTGACTCGCTTCCGCTTTCCGGCGATGCGCGCACGCTCGGCGGCAACTTAATACGGCGCGCATTTTGCGACGGCGAAGACTACGAACTGCTCATCGCCGTCGCGGGAACGCAGACCGATTTTTTTGAAAAAACCTGGCGGGAAAAATTTCCGGGAATCCGAATTTCGCGCATCGCAAAAATCGTTTCCGGAGCAGAAAACCCGGAGCTTTCCCGCCGCCTCGCAGACGCTCGCGCCTACGAACACTTCGTTTCAAAAGAGTCCTCCGAAGCCTGAACCCGACGCGCTAAAACAGTCCGGAAATAAATTCGCTCAAGTAAAGGAATCCTTTCGCGAAAAATCCCACCACGGGACGAAAAATCATGCCCAGAACGGGATTTTCCGGCGGAAGATTGATGGCGAGAAGCAAAATCCACCACGCGTTACGCGCGATTTTGCTAAACGTTTCCTCCGTCATCCCGACGGCATAGCGCAACACGCGGGAACCGTCGAGCGGCGGAAGCGGCATCAGGTTAAACACCGCCAAGCTGCAATTCACCATGATGAACATGAGGAAAAAATCGTAAACCGTTTCCGGAATCATTTCCGAATTTATTCCCCAAAGTGCGCCGAAAGTAATCGCGCCGACAAGCGCGAGCAGAAAATTCATTCCCGGTCCGGAAAGCGTAATCAAAATATCGTCTGCGCGGCGCGTTTTTGCATTGGCGAGAGAAACCTGCACGGGTTTCCCCCAGCCGATGAGCCCGAACGGAAGCCCGCCGAACAGGAGCGGAAGAAAAATCATCATTCCCGGAATCGCAAGCGTACCGAGCGGATCGATGTGCGCAACGGGATTGAGCGTTACGCGTCCCTGCGCACGCGGGAGCAAGTCGCCGCGCTTATCCGCAGTCCAAGCGTGCCCGAATTCGTGGAGCGAAATGCACAACACAAGAACGATAAACTGAATTATCGCCCATCTCAACGGTTCCCAATATTCCATTAATTTCCCTCTTCTCTCTTGCGTTTAATGATTTCAAAAACCTGCCTGCGGGAACGCTCCAGCGCGGGAACGCCAACCGTTTCCCGCAACAGTGTATTTGCTTCCTCGATACGTCCGAGCTCTGCGAGCGAGCGCGCGCGGTGAAGCGCGGCGGCGGCAAGTAATTCCGGATTTTTTTTCACGGAGGCAAGCCGTGCGACAATTTCCCACGCAGACAACGCCGCACGCCAATTCGGTTCTTCGATATCGTAAAACGATTCGGCGTAGCGCCAGTAAAAATTCGGATCGGAATCCGAATCGGAAAGAGCTGCAGCGAGAATAAAAGCGTCCTGCATTTCGCGGTCCAGCTCCGCCCGCTTCGGAAAGACTTTTTTCGAGAGCAAAGCATCGCGATGATCGCACAAAAATTCGCCGTAAACCGCGACGTTTTCCGCATCGGGATTTTCGGAAAGACCGCGCCGAAAACGCGGGAACGCTTCCGCGGCCGCGCCGCGTTCGGCAAGAATTTCGGCGAGTAAAAACTGCGCAGGCGCAAATGTTTCGCTGATTTTTTCAGCTTTCAGGAGCAATTCTTCGGCACGTTCGTTTTCCCCTCCGTCGTACAAAAATTCCGCAAAGAAAAACAGCGCGGGAACGGAATCCGGAAAGCGCGCAAGGAGGTTTTCGTAGCGTGCTGCGATGTCTGCGGCGCGGCGGGAACTCTCGTTTTGGGGAAGCGTTTCCGCATCCGCATAAAATGCGTCGCGGCGCACGGTCAACTCCGTCAACTCGGCAATCAGCGTGTCGATTTCGCGCTTGGCGATCAGTGCGTCCGCATCGGGAGAAGCGGTTTTCGGATTTTCCGTTTCCGCAAAAACCGGCAACGCGAAAGCGCCGAAAACGACGAGCGCGAACCAAATTTTTAGTGCGTTACGCATTTTTTGAAAAATCCCGACGAAGGAATTTTCGAATCACGAAATTTTCGCCGCGAAGCAGTTCCGTTCCCGCGTCGAAATCGTCTTCAAACGGCGGGAAAAACGCGTCGCCGACGGGCTCGGCATCAATCGTCGTCAGAAAAATCTCCGAGCAATGCGGCAGAAGCTGGCGGTAAATTTCCGCGCCTCCGGCGACAAAGATTTTCCTCTCCGGCGCGATGGCTTCGAGCTCGGAAAGTTCGCGAATACAAAAGAGATTTTCGGAAGGCAGTGTTCCCGCAGGAAGTTTTCCCGAGCGGGAAAGCACGACCGTAACGCGCCCGGGAAGCGGTCGCCCGATGGATTCGTACGTTTTCCGGCCCATCAGCAAAATACCTCCCATCGTCGTTTGCTTAAAAAATTTAAAGTCCTCGGGAATGTGCCACGGGATCGCGTTCCCGTTGCCGATGACGCGATTTTTCGCCATCGCAGCGATAGCGGTAAACGGACGGGAGAATTTCTCGGAAGAAAGAAGCATTTTCGGAAAAATTAGCGAATAATGAATAGTGAACAGTGAATAATTCAGTGCGAATGTTTTTGCTTCCAGCAAAAACTCTAAGTATGCGTTATTAACTATTCGTTATCCATTATTCATTAAAAATCACACCGCGACGGGAGCTTTGATGCCCGGATGCGGATCGTAATTCTCAATGGAAATATCTTCGTAGCGGAAGGCGAAAATATCTTTCACGTCGGGGTTAAGATTCAGCGTCGGGAGTGCGCGCGGCTCGCGGGAAAGCTGTCGGGCGACCTGCTCGAAGTGGTTGCTGTAAATGTGCGCGTCGCCGAACGTGTGGACAAAATCTCCGACGCCGAGCCCGCAAACCTGCGCAATCATGTGCGTGAAAAGCGCGTAGCTTGCGATGTTGAACGGCACTCCGAGGAACAAATCCGCGCTACGCTGATAAAGCTGGCAACTCAACTTGCCGTTCCCGCCGACGTAAAACTGAAACAGCGTGTGGCACGGCGGGAGCGCCACTTTGTCCGCTTCGGCGGGATTCCAACCGGAAACGATAAGGCGGCGGGACGCGGGATTGCGCTTGATTTCGGCAATGAGATTGGCAATTTGGTCAACGCCGTCGCGCGCGAATGTGCCATCCGCATTTTTCGTTGCGCCGAAGTTGCGCCACTGGTGTCCGTAAATCGGTCCGAGATCGCCTTCGTTGCGCCCGAAGCGCGCGCACTGCTCGGCAGTACTCCACTCGTCCCAAATCGTAACGCCGCGTTCCCGCAACCATGCGTTATTCGTGTGTCCGCCGATGAACCAAAGCAGTTCCTGAATGATGGAACGCGTGTGGACTTTCTTCGTCGTAACAAGCGGAAAGCCTTTCGATAAATCGAAACGCATTTGCGCTCCGAAAATCCCGCGCGTACCGACCCCGGTGCGGTCGCTGCGATTTTCGCCGTTTTCAAAAACGTTTCGCAGTAAATCTAAGTAAGCTTTCACGAAATATTACAAATGGGTTGTTGGCTGATTAACGGGAAAATAAACGGCTTAATCTTTAATGTGGAATGTTTAATAAACACTAAACATTAAACGATAAACCGTTCACGGGAACGACAGGAGTATCGCTTTTCCCGCTTTTTACCCGCGCATGGTGGTGTTGAGCCGGCGTTCGCGGATGAGCGGCATGAGCTTGTCGATAAATTCCTGCAATGTGCAGGATCCTTCGAGCGATTTATCCGCGCGGGAACGCACGTTGACCAACCCGGCTTCCATTTCCTTGGCGCCGATGACGAGCATATGCGGGACCTTTTCGAGCTCGGCGCGACGGATTTTCGCTCCGAGCTTGTCGGAATGTTCGTCCACGGTTGCGCGGATTCGCAGTTTGCGAAGTTCGG
Organism: Opitutales bacterium; assembly: GCA_017935025.1. Lineage (GTDB taxonomy): Bacteria > Verrucomicrobiota > Verrucomicrobiia > Opitutales > UBA953 > Spyradosoma. The sequence goes on from JAGBIL010000013.1 coordinate 40,681, forward strand.
CAACGACGTTTTTCGCGTGATCGACGAGACCGTCGTTGAGCGGCAACACGCGCACCTGTTCCGGCGCAAGCCATGTCGGGAAATCTCCCGCAAAATGTTCGATCAAAATCCCGACGAAGCGTTCGAGCGAACCGAACGGCGCGCGGTGAATCATGACCGGACGACGCGGAGTGTTGTCCGAGCCCGTGTAGGTCAAATCGAAGCGCTCCGGCAGGTTGAAATCGACCTGCACGGTGCCGAGCTGCCAGCCGCGACCGAGCGTATCTTTCACAACAAAGTCGATTTTCGGTCCGTAAAATGCCGCTTCGCCCTTTTCTTCGACCACGGGAACTCCGAGCGTTGCCGCCGCCGCGCGGCAGGCGTTTTCGGCGCGTTCCCAATTTTCGTCCTTGCCGATGTATTTATCGGATTCGGGATCGCGTAGCCCGACACGCACGGAATAATCTTTCATGCCGAGCGTGGTCAGAATGATGTTCACGAGCTCGAGGCAGGAGCAAACTTCCTGGTGGATTTGGTCTTCCGTGCAGAAAATGTGCCCGTCGTCCTGCGTAAAGCCGCGCACGCGGGTCAGCCCGTTGAGCTCGCCGGATTGTTCCCAGCGGTAAACGGTACCGAACTCGGCGAGGCGCACGGGAAGCTCGCGGTAGGAATGCGGCTGCGAGGCGTAAAGTTTGACGTGGAACGGGCAATTCATCGGCTTGAGCAGGAAGCCGTCGAGCGTTCCCGCGTTAAGCAAATCCGAAAAATCCGCGCAGGTCTTGCCTTCCGCCGCAAGCGCGTCGATTTGCTCCTGATCAATGACCGGAGTGAATTGCGATTCGCGGTAATACGGGAAGTGCCCCGATGTACGGAAAAGATTGAGATTTCCGATGTTCGGCGTGAACACCTGGCTGTAGCCTTGGCGGAAAAGTTCTTCGCCGATAAACGTCTGAAGCTCTTGGCGAATGACGGAGCCGTTCGGTGTCCACAGCACCAAGCCCTGCCCGACGGAATCGTCGATGGTAAAAAGTTTCAGCTCCTTGCCGAGTTTGCGGTGGTCGCGCTTTTTCGCTTCCTCGAGATTGTGCAAATATTCTTCGAGCTCCGCCTTCGACGGGAACGCCACGCCGTAAATGCGTTGGAGCTGCTTGTTTTTTTCGTCGCCGCGATGATACGCGCCCGCGATGGAGAGCAACTTCACGGCTTTAACCTGCGACGTGTAGCGCACGTGCGGACCCGCGCAAAGGTCGAGAAATTCGCCGTTGCGGTAGAACGTGATTTTTTCGCCTTCGGGAATGTCGGCAAGGCGTCCGGGTTTAAATTCGCTGAGCGCCGGCGTTTCCGAAATCAGTTTTTCGGCTTCTTCGCGGGAAACTTCGAAGCATTCGAACTTCTGGTTTTCCTTAGCGATTTTTTTCATCTCCGCCTCGATTTTTTCGAGGTCTTCTGCCGTGAATTTGTGTTCAAGATCGAAATCGTAGTAAAACCCGTTATCCGTAGCGGGTCCGATGTCGAGTTTAGCGTCCGGGAAAAGACGAAGAACGGCGGTCGCAAGCATATGCGCCGCACTGTGGCGGAGTTCCTGAATGGGTGTCATTGTTGCCATAACTGAAACTGAAAAATGGATTTTCAGAAATTGAATACATTTCCCGTGCCATTTGCAAAAACAAAGGGCGCGGGGAAATCCCGCCGGCAGGCGACACGCATAACAATTGTTGCCCTGCGTACGGAACACACACTAATATACCACAAAATAAGTAGTCTTTTATATTTTTCGAAACGCTTAACGCTTTAAAGATATGCCGTTCGTTATTTCCTCCTTAAATTGGAGCTTTCTCGTCGACTGGGTGTTCATTACCTCCGTCGCCGTTACTTCATTTCTCACCTGGAGAAATGCAAAAGAGCTTAAGCGGCAATTTTCATTGAGCCGCATTCATGCGGAAATAGACAAAATAAACGCCGAAACACTCGCCGTAGACATACGCCGCTGCCTGCAGGAAAGCATCATGTCTCCGTTTAACATTTCTTCCGAAGAGGGAAAACGGAAAATCTCCGTTTACGAAGCGGCGCGGGAACGCACGAGCGGGCTTGATACCGCAGTAAACCTACCTCACGAACTCGTGAGCGTTTTAAGAGCATTCATTCGTTTATTTGAAAAAATCCATAGTGAGCAATCCATATCGCACGCGGACAGAGAAGCGCTTCTCTCCAAATTGTGCGCGGCAAAAAAACACATCGGCGAACTCATCCACTACGCAGAAGGGGCTCAAAACATTTCCGGAAAGGAAATCCGTTTCCTGAAAATCATGGAAAAAATTTACGGAATATACGGGAAATGCGGCGTAACGGAAGAAACCTACTACAAACTGAATGTTGCCCCGCCCGTAATTTCATACGAATAAAAAAGACCCGCATTGCTGCGGGTCTTGAAAGTGGTAGCCGGTGCAGGACTCGAAGGTTTTTTGAGGCTTTATTTCAAGCGGTTTTGCAGGTTTTGACCGTAAAAAAGACAGAGAAAAATTTTGCTAAAAACGACCGGAAACGAGACCGTTGAAAAACGGCGGTGTTTTGGTGCGGGTGCAGGTGATTTACCTGCAAAGACAGTGTTGACGGTGCGGGATAGAGGCGAAGACGCGAAACGCGGTTGGAGCGGGATTCCTGCACCGCATCCTTTAATGATGCGGGATTGCGGCGCATAAAAAACGTGCCGAGGGCGAAAATTTGTCCATAAAACGAGCTCAAAAAGGCGGAAGAAAAATCGGATTTTCACGGTCATTTTTTGCGGTCAAATCAAAGCGCAATAAAATTCGCCAAGTTTGACACAAATAATGAATTTGCTTGCCGAAAAAAAAAACGTGTTAGCGTGTAGCTAATGACGACTCAAAAGATGGAAAATGAGATTGGTTTTCCGGTTTATCCGGAGATGTGGATGAATTACGCCGATATGGTTTGGCGGAGGAGGAAGCGCAGAGCGGAGGCGATGTATGCGCTTGTGATTTTGTTAGCGCGGGAGTGTAAGGGGCGTGCGGAGGTTTACGGCGGGAGAGACGATTGGTTTTTTGACGTGCTTGACGTAAGGCGGGCGCTTGTCGGTGCCGGAATTGATTACTGAGCGGAGGTGCGGGATTTGGCGGATGTTGAGCGGGAACGCGATCCTACGGTTTCCGCAGAGGCACGAACGGCGGGCTTGGACGGTTTACGACCGGCATTGGGACGCCGCCCGCCACTTGACAAAATCGGAAATTTTTCACCCTCAAAACTCTCACCGAGAGCGTGTCCACAAGCGTATCGCACAAACGCATTCAACGTTGCCCCTTTGCAGGGTCTCGATGCTTCTTTTACGCGCTTCCGAATTGCCTTAACCATTGCATCCGGAAATTCAACAAGAATTCGTTTCGTCACCTCTTCGCTTTTCATTCCTCAAAGCTAAATTCAAAAAAACGATAATTCAAAGGAAAATAATCATTGCATATGTTTTGAAATTAAATCAAAAGATATATTTACATGACGACACACAACAAAAACGAAGAATTGGTGCTTGCGCATTTTGAAGCGCATGCGACGGATGAACAGAAACAGGCGGCGGAGGCAGCCGGGAAGACGCCTGCGGGAGCGATGGCGTATGCGTACGAACAGGCGCGCGCGTTACCGCGCACGGGTAGCTGTGTTGCGGTAGATGATGCCACGGTGTTTGCGTGGACGATGCGTTATTTTACGGACGCGGCGATTCCGGCGGATCCGGATAGATCTCCGGCGGTGCAACCGAATCCGCCGCCGGCGGTCAAAGAGCCTCCGGCGGCGAAGACACGGAAGGTGTCCGTTGAGAAGAAACGCGGCGACGACGGGCAGTTGAGTCTTTTCGGAGAGGAGGATGCGGCGTGAGCACGATTCGTTTGAAGCAATCGGACTTTGCGAAGGTGATTTCGTTTGATGCGCAAACGCGGACGAATAGGCGGACGCGGCGGTTCAACTATCTCGTTCCCGCGCGAGACGGCGGCGTGAAGATTTTTACGGTTGCGGTGAGGCGAACGCGGGAAGATGCCGCGCAAGCGAAAGTGATTGCGACGCACAACCCGAGACGGAAACGGATTTTTTTGCGGGATGTGGTTTTTGCGGGAATCCCCGGATGGATCGTGGTTTGGGAGAAAGAAGTCCAGGCGGGGACGTATGATTGGACGTTTGATTGCGGCGCGGCGTTTTCATACGAACCAATCGTCAATCCGGAAGTTTTGGCGGAAACGAAGTATGCGCGTTGCGGTTGGCAGGCGGGAAGAATCGGGCTTGCGGATTTTTTGCACCTTTACGAAGCGGATCCGCGCGTGGAGTATGTTGCGAAGGCGGGGCTGTGGAAACTTGTTACGCCGGGAGGGATTAAGCGGCTGGGAGAGCATCAAGAGTTTTTTGAATTTTGCCGTAAACATGCGGCGGAGATTAAGAGCGGGAATTTCGGGATGCGGGAGATTCTTTCGGTGATGCGCCGGAAAGTATCGCTTACGCAAGCAAAGGCGCATGCCGAAGCGGTGAATGTTTTTACCTCTTGCGGCGGGATTCCGGTAGCGGCGCGGGAGCGCGCGGAGAAACTGCTTGCGTGGAGCAAGCGGTTACGGGAAGCAGGCGGAGTTCGGCTTAGCGAATATGTCCGGTATTTGCGTTTGGCGGATCGATGCGGCCGGGACCTTTCGGATGAGAAAAACCTGTTCCCGCCGGCGGCGCGATTTCCGGAAATACTCGAGCGTGTTGAAGAGGAGGCGGATAAGCTCGACAAGCGGTTGAAGTCGAAGGATTACCGGGCGGGCATGAAGCACGCGCGGGAACGTTTCGGGCATATTGCGGGGATGAGATCCGGCGCGTTGAGTGCGGAGATTCCGTTTTCGAAGAAAGAGCTCCGGGCAGAGGGGCGCGCAATGAAAAATTGCGTCGGACGGCTTGGTTACGATTCGAAGATTGCTCGCGGCGAATCGCTTGTTGTGTTTATCCGGCGGGACGGAGAACCGGATGCGGATATGGAGATTCACCTTGGGGCACAGCCGCGCATCGCGCAGTTGTATTCATCCGGGAACGAGAAGCCAGACGCAGACGTTGAGGTGTTTTCGCGGAAAATTCTTCGTCGCGTTCGCGAAGCGTATCGCACAGAGCGGGAAGGGAGTGTGAAGCGTGGATAAGAAGCTCTACACGGATTCACTTAAGACTCCGGAAGGAACGTGGCTTGACTGGCGAAATGCGTGGCGCGACATGGGCCGTACGGAAGAGGATATTGCGGCACAAGAACGCGCCCGGGAAATGCGTTATGCGGCACAGGAATTTGTTTTCGGAGAAGGAACGGGCGAAGCGCAGGCACGGCGCAGGGCTCGCGTACGGGAACGGCTGCACGGGTTTACGCGAAAACGGTTTGATGCCCGGTGTGAACGGCTCGCACGATTGAGCGGATACATCGTCAAAGCGCTGTTGCGCGGATGGCGGCGGGACCCGTTGAGCGCGCGGGAGCTTTTCCGGATGGCATGGGCTCGGTGCGTAGGAGCACAGCTTGGCAGCGAGGCGATGGCGCGTGCATGGAAAGACGTATGGGAATGGGTGAGAAACATCTACCTAAGAATCGCACGGGAACGCGGAATTGAAGCACAAAACATCAACGTATCCGAATGTTATTTACAAAGTTATTCACAATGCCGACAAAACGAAAATGCCGAAAATTTAAAATCTTCGGATGGCACGGGCGCGCGAGATTGTAAAACAGGGAAAAGACCCGTAAAACAGTGCACGCCCTTGACGGCTGACGCCGTCTGCGGGCTTTATGGGGATTTTCGAGAATCGGCTTCGCCGAGCAATAAAGGGAATCAAAGATACGAAAACGCCGACGGAGAAAATGCACGGAAACGGACATCCGACAATCCCGCGAAGGATACACCGGAGAGAATTCCACGCTACAAAGGCAAACTCCCCGGGCGCTGCTGTTGGAAAGTGTGGGAAGCGATGGAAAGACTCGAAGCCGTCCACTGGGACGCGACGGAGCACATGTGGAGCGCAAAGCACGCGTTTACGTGGCTTGCGTCGCTTCTTGCCGCCGGGAAAAGTCTACGCGCCGCCGAACCGCTCTATTACGAAACGCTCGTAAGTTGGTACGGACGCCGCGTTTCCCAAGAGGCGAACTTCGTCCCGAGCGGAATGTTCGCGCAACTCTATCGCGAAGCGCTCCATTTGCCCGATTTTCGTAGCGAAAAATCGCCGCGCACCTCCCCCGCCCCGGGGGGATAGGTTCTTCCCGCGCCGCGCGTTCGGAAGGGACAGGAGGGCAAACAAAAAATGCAGACAGTGCTCTAAAAAACTAAAAACCCAATTCAAAAATTTGAAAACTCACACATAAAAATTATGAAAAAATCCAAAGAAAAAGCAGAAACGACGAAAATTGACACGCTGACGACGGCGGAGCTTAAGACGATGCTGAAAGCGATTTCGCACACGGCATCGGCGAAACATCCGGAGCTTGACGACCTTGTTTACATTGAAGCATGTCCGTCCAGTCAAACGCTTACATTTTCAACGAATGACGGCGTTAAATGTTCCCGCGCGATGACGGTTGTTCCCTCGGGAACGATTGATCGTGTACGCAAGCTGTGCGTGAAATTTTCGGCATTTGACGGATTCGTCGGCATCGAGGATTCCGAAAAGAAGACGTTCGACAACGAAGATTCACGTATCGTTTTTGAAATAACGGACGACAAGCTGATGTTGCACGGGCAAGGCGCAAAAGCGTCGCGTTCTCTCAAAATTCCGAAGTATTGCAACGAGATGCTGTTGCCGGAATTTGCGCGGGACGAAACGGACATCATTTTTTCGTTTAGGGCGGCATCGTTTTTGTTGACCTTGAACGCAGTTGCGACGGCAGCGGCTAAGGACGAAAACCGCTTTGCCTTGCACGGCGTATGCCTGCGGTTTACGGCGAGCGAAGAAACATTGACGCTTTGCGCAACGGACAGGCATACGTGTTCGGAATACGAGCTTGGATTTTCCTCCGAAAACTCCAATCCGCCGTGCGTTGACTGTGAATTCCTGTTTTCGCTCGAATCAATTGAAGCACTACAGAAAGCGCTGAAAAACGCCAAGGATGAATCCCGCCTGACGTTGAATTTCCGTCAAAACGGCGAATACAAAACGGGATTTTTCGAGTTTATCGCAAAAGGCGGGAACGAAGTTTCGCTCGCGCTTCCCGTCACGAACGCAAAATTCCCGCAAACCGCCCATTTGTTCGACGACTTTCTAAAATATCCGGAAACGGCGGTTGTCCGTGCGGATTCCGATATCCTTTCCGGCATGCTTGCGCAACTAAGAAAGAGTGCCGTTCGCGAACCTGACAAAAGCATTAAAGTGGTATTTTCCAAAATGGAAAAAGAGGAAACGATTTTGCTTTCCGACGTTTCCGAAACCTACGAGGCGAGCATTTCCGCAAAATTACTTTCGGAAACATCGATTCCGGAAAACGCGACCGATTCCCGCTTCAATCCGGAGAAACTTGCGACCGCCCTCGAAGCTTTCGGCGGCGGGGACGTATGCCTGTGCTTCAACGAAAAGGCGGAAAATCGTCTCCTCATCACCAAGCCGGCAGACCTTTCCCGCCCTCTCGTTTCCGAACATCGCCGCATCCTGATGGGACAACGGAAAGACTAAGCCATGGACGAGCAGGGGGATTTCGGATTTTTCGGGAGCGGCGTGGACGGCTCCGTCGCGGTAAACGCCAACGTGCGCGTTTCCGCTGCGGACCTTGCGCGCATGCTCGGCATCGAAACGGCAGACGTCGCACGCCTGGAACGGCACGGCATCACACAACGCACGGGACGCGGCGAATACGTGTTGGAATCGAGCGTTCGCGGCTACGCCGACTACCTGCGCGGAAAAATCAGCGAAAAGCCGAAAGACCAACTCGATCTCGTTAAAACGGAAACCGCCAAAGTCGAACTCGAACAGCTTTTGGGAACACTCATCCGCAAGGAAGATGCGCTGATGAAAATCGCCGCAGTCATTACCGCCGCCCGGCGCGTACTCGAATCCGTCGGCGTTCGCTTGGCACCGATAATCGCGGAAAAAACCGACATTCACGAAATACGCAATCTGATTGACCATGAAATTTTCAACGCCCTCGAAACCATCGCTGACGCAAAAATTGACGCAGACGCGGGAACGGCTCCTGCGGGAGAACCGGACTCAATTTCTCCGGGAAATACAGGAACGCTTTCGCCCGATACGCCCTCTTTCGGTCAGCGATTGGGCTGATCGCTACCGCGTCCTTCCGGACGATTCCGCCATGAAAGGCGGGCGCTGGAGCACGGCGTTTACGCCTTACCTGCGCGACATCATGAACAGTTTTCTCGACAACGCCATCGAGGAAACCGTCGTGCTCAAATCCGCACAGGTCGGCTTTTCCGAAGCCCTCGTCAACATCATCCTCTACGTCATTTACTACGGCGCGGGATCGATCCTGCACGTTCATCCGAAAGAAGATGCCGCCCGAAAATTTTCTCTGAAACGCCTCATGCCCAGCCTCGCCCGCGAGGAATTTTTCGGAAAAATCGCTCCCGCAAAATCCCGTGATTCCGGAAACACGATTCTTTCCAAGCGCTTCGTAGGCGGCGACTACATCGCCGTCGGCGCCAACTCTCCGGACAACTTAGCTTCCAACCCCGTCCCGTTCGGCCTGCTGGACGAATACGACCGCATCGCCCAAAGCTCCGGACGCGAAGGCGCACCGCTCGAACTCGTAAAAAAACGCACCACCACCTTTTGGAATCGCAAAATTTTCGTCGGATCCACGCCGACGGATAAAGCCACCTCCAACATCATGCGCGAGTGGGATTTGTCCGACAAACGCCGCTACTTCATCCCCTGCGCCGGTTGCGGCGAATTGTGGACGCCAACGTTCCCGGACATCGTTTGGAAAAACGACGCGCGCGGGCATCCCGTTTTTGAATCCGCACGCCTGCGTTGCCCGCGTTGCGGCCGGCTCCACACCAACGTCGAGAAAAACGAGCAAGTCCGCGACCCGCGTTCCCGCTGGATTCCTACCGCAGAGTTCAAAGGCAAAGCCGGCTTTCACATCAATCAAATCCTTTCGCCGTTTACCGCCGCCGGATTGAGCGAAATCGTCAAAAGCTACACCGAAAGCAAAGGCGACCCGCTCAAAATGCAGGTATTCGTCAACACCGTGCTCGGCGAAGCCTGGGAAGATGCCGCCGAAAAACTCGATGCCAACGCGCTCGCCCTGCGAGCCGAAGATTGGCAGGGGCACGAAGTGCCGCGCCGCGCACTCGTGCTTACCGTCGGCGCGGACACGCAACCGGACCGCATCGAAGCCGAGTGCGTCGCCTGGGGCGCAGGCGAAGAATCGTGGAGCATCGAATATCGCGTCATTTTCGGAGATCCGACCATTCCCGAAGGCTCGCCCGGTTCTCCGTGGGACTCGTTCACGGCATTTTGCCGAAAATCCTACCGGCACGAAAGCGGCGTTCGCGTTACCGCACGGCGTAAATTTATCGACTCCGGCGGCTCAAACACAATTGACGTTTACAAATACGCAGCCGCACACCGCTGGGAAAACGTTTTCGCCATCAAAGGCGCAAACACGCACGACGCGCCGATTGTCGGTGCCGTGCAACGCCGCCGCATCGGCGAACGCAAAACGCGCGGCGTCAAATTCGTCATCGTCGGTACACACAAAATCAAAGACATCGTTGTCGGCCGCTTCGGCATCGACACGCCCGGAAACGGCTACTGCCACTTCCCGATAGGACGCGGGAACGAGTGGTTCGAGCAACTCACGAGCGAACACAAAATCGTAAAATACGAAAAAGGACGTGCAAAAATCGAATGGATCAAGGATGCGGAAAAACGCAACGAAGCCCTCGACTGCCGCGTTTACGCCTTTGCGGCGCTACGTCTCGATTCTCCGGACTGGCAACGCGAAGCCTATTTGCTCAAACAACGAGCGGAAACCGAGTCCGGAGAAAACGCAGTTGTTAAGGAATCCTTAACAACTGAAACCGGGAACGATGAAATTCCCGCCGTGCGAAAAATTCCCGAACGCGTTCCCGCAACCGTTCCCGAGCAACCGGACAAACCGGCAAAACCCGCCTCCGTCCTTTCCCGCCTTTCCGCCCTGCGCCGCAGACGGTGATGCGGAGAAATTATTTTTGAAAAAAGAATTTTGAGTTTGCGGAAACAACGGGAATGTCAACATCGACAAAATCCCCGTCATCGGTAACAAGCGTATAGTCGTGCTTTCTGCACGCTTCCACAATCGCCGCATCATTAAAATCAATCTTTCCGGAAAGAAATGCGTCCAGACACGCCTCAATTCCCGCGCGGCTTGCGGTTTCGCTCCCGTCTTCAAAAGAAATCACGTTAGAACACGCCAAAATTCCCCTTGCGGCGATTACGGCCGTTTTCGCCGTCATCGCGAATTCCGCAGATGCCCGAAAAATCTTATAATCCGGAAAGTCGCTGAAATAATTGCTTTTCCAATCGTCCCGGCAAAACCGATTTATAAATTCGCTGATTACGGACAAGCTCGTTCCGAGTTTTGCACGGACGTTCTTATCTAATGCGCGTCCTAGCAACTTACTGTAAACGCGGAACTTTTTATCTTCAAAAGGGCTCGGCCCGTGAAGCTTCAACCAAATATTCGTATCAATGAAAAGCCTGTCATCCCCTGTCGGGAAAAAATTCTCTGCAAAAGATCGCTTAGGCATTTTTAGCGTTTGCGTAAAATTTTACGGCGTTTTCGATTACACGCTCGATGAGCGCACGATCCGTTTGCGTGGTATCCGTAAAAAGGATTTCGGAGCGAATTTTTTCCGCAGGGTATTTCGCACAAAGTTTTCCGATTGCCGTATTCAAAAACGCGGTAACAACAAGCTGTAACTGTGCGAAAGAAAGCTCCACGCGTGTTCCCGCTGCAAGAGCCTCATCTAAAATCGCATAAATCTTCTCGGCATCATCACCGTCAACGCAGTGAAATCCCTCGATAGTGTCGCAAATAGAAATCTTAAGGAGCGAGCTCATAAAAAATTTCTTTCAGTCTAAGACCTTACAAAGCCGCTTTTCAAGGCAAAGATACGTCCTCTTATGTCAAAACTGTCGTGGCGAGCGTATTTATCTCAATATTTACACACGTTCCCGGAAAGGGATTTTCAAGCGATTCCGATTTCGTTTTGCCGTTTACCCTGCGAACGAACGCTTTTCCGGACACGATGATAAGTTTGCCGTAAGTAGCGTCTATAAAATCGCGAACGATTTTCAAACCGAGCCCGCCCGGAGCCGCATGCGAATCGGACACCCGTGTCGTATTGCTTTCGCTCATCGCCCAAACGACGGCATCGCTGTCGTCAATTTCCGTATTAAGAAATAGGCGAACGTTTTCCGGAATACCAATACCACAATCCGAAATCGCAAAATCGACACGTCCGTCGCGCGGGAAAAACTGCCCGCAAGAGGCAACCGATGCATTCGTTTTTGCGTGAACGGAGCTGTTTTGGAAAATTTCATTTACACTCTCAAAAAAGTTTTCAGGCAGGTTTCCGCAACGCTTTCGAACAAAAAACTCTTTGAATTTTCCCGTGGAATATTCGGCAAAACCGCGTGTTTCCGTCGGCCGAAATCTTACAAACGGAATCGTTGTCCCATTCACATCCGGCACACGCTGTAATCTAATTATTTCCGCGAAACCGTTTTTTTGGAATACAGTCATGATATCGTCTCGGATTCCGCCGACGGAAACACTTTTCATTTCGAGGAAAAATCGTGCGATTACGGAATAAAGCGGCGCGCACATATTTGCGTCAAACCAATGGCATCGGGAAAAATCCAAAATAATTTCTCCACCGAGCTTTTCACTCTTACCGATGGCGTAAAGCTCCGCAAGCGCAGAAAACCCTCTTAGATCCGTGCAAACTTCCCAGGGAAACAAGTATCGCATGCCCGTGAGAATACTCGTTTTTAACACCTTGAGAAACGCATTTTTTTTTTCAAAAAAAGGAGGGGGGACATAGCGTGGCGAGTTTTTTCGGCGTTTTGTCGTAAACTGTGCTCCGTCATGAGTTACAACCACGGAGTCAAAATTAACGAGGTCGATACGGGCGCACAGGCAGTGCGTACGGTTAATTCCTCAATCATCGGAATCATCGGCACCGCCGCCGACGCAGACGCGGACACGTTCCCGCTCAATATGCCCGTCATGGTCGCCGGTTCGCGCAGTAAAGCCGCAAAGCTCGGCGAAGCGGGAACGCTCCCGCAGGCGCTCAACCACATCTTCAACCAATGCGGCGCACAAGTCGTCGTCATTCGCGTCGAAGATGCGGGAACGGATGCCGCCGACCAAACACAGGCAAACGTTATCAAAGGCGCGGAAGAGCTTTTGAAAGCCGAAGCCGCCACAGGCTACACGCCGCGCATTCTCATCGCGCCGGGCTTTACCCACGAAAAACCGGTCGCCGACAAACTCGTCGAAATCGCCGAAAAGCTTAAAGCCGTCGTTTTCGCCGACTGTCCGGATACAACGCAGGAAGATGCGTTCAAATACAAGGAAGATTTCGGCAGCGACCGACTCATGCTCATTTTCCCGAACGCGATGTATTTTGACGTCAACCAAGCGGGAACGGCAAGCACACCGGCTTCCCCGCTTGCCGCCGGCTTGCAGGTCAAAGTCGATTCCGAAAAAGGCTTTTGGTGGACGCTCTCCAATCAAACCCTTTCCGGCATCACGGGAACAACGACGCTCATTGATTTCCGCAACGGCGACTCGACCTGCGCGGCAAACATGCTTAACGAAAAGCAAATCTCGACGATTATCCGCCGCGACGGTTTCCGTTTTTGGGGTTCGCGCACCTGCGCAAGCGGCTCGACGTTCGCATTCCTGCCCGTGCGCCGCACAAGCGACATGATCAATCTCTCCATTCAGGACGCATGCCTTGAATTTGTGGACCGCCCGATTTGCAAAGCGACGCTCGATGCCGTTGTCGATACCGTCAACGCCTACCTGCGCACGCTCGTTTCACAAGGCGCAATCCTCGGCGGCGAATGCTGGGTGGACGAAAACGACAACCCCGCAAGCAAACTCCAACAGGGCAAAGTCCGTTTTGCCTACAAATTCACGCCACCCGCTCCGATGGAAGACGTACAGTTCGATTCCGCAACTGTCACGGACTACTACGACGCCGTTTTTAACTAAGAGAGAGAAAAAAGATTAAAGGTTAAAGATTAGAGATTAAAGAAAGACACAACTATGGCAGCTGCAGAAGACATTTTACGCAATTTCAATCTGTTCATCGACGGCATCGGTTACGCCGGAAACGTCGAAAGTTTTTCCCCGCCGAATCTGACCTTGGCGACGGAAGAATTTAAGGCGGCGGGCATGATTGCCCCGCTCGAAGTCGAAACCGGCATGCTCGAAAAACTCGAAGCGAGTTTCGTCCTCACGAAAATCGCGCCGGAAGTCGAAGCCCGCGTCGGAAATTGGCTTAAGCCGATTTCGCTGACGGCACGCGGCGCGTTGCAAGATTTCGACGGGAACGTCAAAGAATGCGTCGTAAAGCTCACCGGCAAAATCAAAAGCATCGAAGCCGGCGAATGGAAGCCGGGCGAAGCCGCCAAACCGAAATTCACGATGAGCGTGTATTACTACCACAAAACGATTGCCGGCGTTCCCGTGCATATCGTGGACGTGAAAAACATGGTCGCCGTCATCGGCGGCAAAGACATCTTCGCGGACGTTCGCAAAGCGTGCGGCATCGAAACGAGCGCGGCATCCATCGGAGCCAACATCGTAGGAATCTAAATTAATGAATAATGAATAGTGAATAGCGAATAGTTCATTACTTAAAAGAATTAGAAATGAGGAATTAGGAATGAGAAAGATTACCTAATTTCTAACTTCTAATTCCTAATTAAAGCCGAAGGATTTCGCACTGCGTTATTCATTATTCACTATTCATTTTTCACTAAAAAAAGCTCTCCACTTTCACAAACTATGCAAATCATCACCCTAAAAAATCCGTTCAAAAGCCCGGACACGGGCGCACAAATTACGCAGGTTTCCCTGCGGGAACCGAAAGCAGGCGACCTTTTCGCCGTTACGAAAATGCGCGACGCCTCGCAGGAAGAACGCTCGCTCGAGCTCGTTCGCCGTTGCATCACGGATCTGTCCCCGCGCGAAGTCGAAGAAATCGCTTTGCCGGACTTTCTTGAAATTGCCGGAAAAGTCAATGCCGCCGCGCCGGGTTTTCGGCAACCGAGCTCCGCAGAGGCTACCTAATCCTCGCGGACGCTACCGGCTGGCAACCGAGCGAGATTTCCGATTTGGACGTTTCCGATTTCGTCAACTACCTGCTCTTAATCAAAGAGGCTCGGGAACGTAATTAGGAAAACAACCAAATGATCCCTGCAATTTTGGCAATAGTAAGAAGTTCGTCGATACTTTTGTTTCTGACGATGATTTCCTGCGGCGGCGATTTTTTTTCGAGCACATCGAACGAATCGTCGGTGAGTTCTTCGTCAATTTCCGAAACGGAAGCGCACGCAGAATCCGAAACATCAATCTCGTTCGGCTTTTTGTCGCACTCGTCAACAGTCTCCGGCTGTTTTTCCGAAAAGTCGGAAACGGCTTCTTTTTTCGAATCAGAAGGAATGCCGAAACGTATTTCATCCGGATATTTCAAAAAGAGAAACATCACTTTCACGCCGTACCACACAGTTACGAGCAAGAAAAAGCACGCAACAATCATGGACAACGCGAGCCCGTCTTCCGAATCAACGGCATCAAAGGCACACGCGCACGCAATTGCCGGAAAGATTAGAAAAAACGAAATAAAGCCGCGCAAGGATGCCTTGGCGAACCGGGTAAACAGTTCGGTCGCATGCTCCTTTCGTGTTTTCGCAATGTCATCCATGAGCGAAATTCTCATGTGTAAATAAATTTTTTTCAAGGAATTTTGATTATGTCAGGAACAAACATTGCCGCCTCGCTAACCATTGGTGCCGTCTTGGGTGCCGGTTGGGTAAAAACGTTTTCATCTGCCAAAAGCCAAATCTTCAATTTCGGCACATTGTTCAACGCGATTAACGCCCGAATCAAAAAGACAACGGACGCAACCTCTTTACAAGTTTTAAAAAAGCAGAAAGAAAGCATCAACAATTTAAAGACGTCCTTGGACAAAGTCAGCGCAGCCGCCTCCGGATTTGGAAGTATTCTCAAAAATGCATTTTTCGCCGCAAGCGGATACATCGGAGGACTCAGCGCCGCAACAGGTATTGTTTCCGATTGGGGCGACACGATGGCAAAGACAGCCCAGCGCCTCGGAATGTTTGATGCGGAAGGCACGGAAAATGTCGAAATGCTTCAGCGTATGCAATGGGCGGCATTGCAGGCAAACATCGAAAACGAGCAGTTTGTTAAATATCTCGACGATATGACACGCCGGATCGGGCAAGCCGCCGCAGGCATGGGCGAGTCCGGAAAAGCACTCGAACAGCTCGGACTTTCCGCCAAGGCGCTTTCCGGAATGGGGGCGGACAAGCAATTTGAAACCATTGTTACCGCTTTCGGAAAAATCGAAAACGCGACCGAACGTGTGCGTCTTGCCGGCATGATTTGGGGCGAAGAAGCCGCACGAAAAATGCCGAATCTCATTGCACGCGGCATGACGCAGATTCGCGCAGATATGGACAATGCGACGAACTACATCGTTACCGGGAACAAGCGGATTGTAGAAAATGCCGGAGCGTGGGATACGGCTATGAAAAAACTACGCTCCGTCGCTCAATCCGCATGGCGTGACGGAATGCTGAATTTTATGCCGCTAATCACCAATGCAATGGAATCTTTATCTGCCAAAATAGCAGAAAACAGAGACCGAATCGCAAAACTATTCGAGGCGTTTAAGACAATCGGCGATGTCGCCGTTCCCGCGATTGTAAGTGTGATTGAAACACTCGGAGAGTTTGCCGTAATTCTCGGAAATAACGAATGGCTGGTTATCGGTTTGGGCGGGGCTCTCGCGACAGTCGGCGGAATTTTGACGGTATGGAAAGCCTCTTTAATCGCGTACACGACATACGCAAACGCGGCAAAAATTGCAACCGGACTGTGGACTGCCAAACAGTGGCTGTTGAATGTCGCAATGAATGCGAATCCGATCGGAGTTGTCGTTGCGGCGATTGTCGCGGCGGTTGCCGCCATTGCCGGGCTTGCCTATCTCATTTACGACAATTGGAAGCCGATTTCGGAATTTTTTTCCGGACTTTGGGACAGCATCACACGCGGTTGCTCGTCGGCGTGGGAATGGATGAGCGGAATTTTCGAAAAAATGAAGAATGGATTTTTCGGAATTTGCGAGTCGCTGAAGAACGCATTTTCAAAAGCATGGAGCTGGGTGAAAAGTGCGTTTTTCGCAGCATTAGAGGCGAGCCCCGTTTACAGGTTCATCATGTGGACCGAGAATAAATTTTTTGACGGAGATATTTCCGACGTTCCCGTTCCCGCGTCTGCAAGCGCCCCGATTTCGGGAACAGAACTCGAGTCCATGACCCGCGACGCCGTTTCCAACACCAACAGCGTGCGAACGGACGCACGCACCTTCAACACTAACGCGAACATTTCCATCGTTCAACAACCGGGCGAAGATTCCGACGCACTCGCACAACGCGTTTCCGCACGCCTTGCCGACAGCTACGGGAACTTTGCCGCCGCAACCATTTAGGAAAAAAAGATTAAAGATTAGAGATTAAAGAAAGGTAATGGATGACTGCTTAGAGCTTAGAGGTATCACCAAGGCTTTTGCCGAAGGCAAAAGCACGGAATGAATTATTCACTATTCATTACTAATTATTCATTTGAAAACGCCATGCCACAAGAACCCAACATCTACGAACTCAACGCCAACGTAAAAAACCTCGTCAAAAAAATTGACGAGCTCTCCGACGCCGCCGAAAAACGCGGCGCAATTCAGACGGACATCCTTACGAAGATTGCCGAGCAGAAAAAAGTTTCGGACTACATCTTTTTCCGTCTTTCCGCCCTGGAGGAAACGAGCAAGAAAACATCCGCGTTCATGCTCAAATGCACGGGCGCCCTTGCCGTGCTGACGCCGCTCGCCGGCTACATTTTGAGCAAACTTTTTTAACAGGAAAGGAGAAGTCATGCGCAAAACAACCAAAAGTATGGAATACATCCGCACCGATTCGACGTTCCCGCAACGCGTCATCGGCGGAGAAACCATTGAATGCGCAATTGCGTGCACAGGCGATTGCGCCGCGAGTTGCGAAGCGGTTTTTCGCGCCGTCGGCATGACGGACGTGCTCGCTCGAGTTCCCGCCGTGCGCACCGAAAACGCGTGGAAATTCGCCGTTTCGACAAGCGGCTGGGCTCCCGCAAACAACCTCGTTTTTTGGGAAATCTGGGAACGCCTTTCCGGCGGTTACATGACATTGCGGGAACGCGGCAGCTTTACGCTTACGCTGAGCGCGGGAACGGCAGGCGCGGCGTTTGATCCGCGTAGCGTTGCGGAAAAAACCGTCGCGATGCTCGAAAAAGCGCTTTCCGGATCAGCAGATCCGACGGTGAAAAGCTACCAAATCAACAATCGGCGCATCGACCGCTATTCCGCAACGGAATTGCTCGACTTGCTTCAATACTGGCGCAAACGCGTTGCCACCGAAAAAGCGGCGGAGCGCGGAGCCCCGCAAGACGTGAAGTTCTTTTTGTAAACAGATTAAAGGTTAAAGATTAAAGATTAGAGCTTAAAGATTAAAGAAGAGGAAAGCTATCAGTTATCAGTTTTACACTCCCTTTAAGCTTTAAGCACTAAGCTCTCAACTTTTTTAAAGCCGCTATGAATTTTTTCCAAAACATAAAATCCGTATTCAACCGCGGGAACGATTCCCCGAAAAAGAGACGTTCCCGCGGGCAAAAATTTCACGCCCCGAAACGCGGCGCCCCGGTTCTCGCACGCGGATATTTCGCGGCGGCGGACAACGGGCGATTTTCCAAAACGTGGAGCGCTTCGCACCTGCCGATTGACCGCGCAATTACGCAGGATTGGGAAACGATTTCCGCACGCGCGCAGGAAGCCGTTTTGAACAATGCGCACGCCGCGAGCTTCGCCAAAATGGCACGCGACAACATCGCCGGTCCGAACGGCTTCATTCTGCAACCGCAAATCACGGACGAAAACGGCAAGCCGGACAAAGCCGCCAACACGGCAATTTTCGACGCATGGGAAAAATGGTGCTCCCCGCAAAACGCCTCCGTAAGCGGCCGCGATTCTTTTGCCGAACTTTGCGCGCTCGCCGTTTCTTCGTGGACGGTTTACGGCGAAGCCGTATTCCTGATTCGCCGGGGCGCAAATGCGTCCCCGTGGGGCTTTGCAATTCAAAGTATTGACCCGCGCCGCATTTGGATCGGGCTAAATACGGAGTTGCGCGACGGAAGATTTATCAAAAACGGAATCGAGTTCGACGAGCTCGGTCGCCCCGTCGCCTATCACTTCCGCAAACCGCTCTCTCAGGTTGAAAGCGGGACATTCACGTTTTCGGATTTTGACCGTGTTCCCGCCGCAGACGTAGTCCACGTTTTCCGCCGGGATTTGCCCGGACAGGTTCGCGGCATCTCGCCGCTTTCGACCGTGCTTTCGGACATTCACCACGCGGACAATCTTGACCGCTCTATGCTCATCCGCGCCAACGTTGCAAGCAACACGCTCGGTTTCGTATCCAATGCCGACGCCAATCCGGAATCCGCGTTTACCGAGCGGGACAGCGAGGCGGGAATGCTCATCGACCTCGGGAACAAAGAGTTCATGCAAAGCGGAATCGATTATCCGGATTCCTCTTACGATGTTTTTCAAAAAGCAATCTTGCGCCGTATCGCAAGCGGCTTAGGCGTAAGCTACAACAATTTGGCAAGCGATTTGACCGCCGTAAACTTTTCCTCGATTCGACAGGGACTTCTCAACGAACGCGCGGCGTGGGAAGGCTTGCAAATGACGTTTATTTCGCAATTCGCCGTACCCGTTTTCCGTGCATGGCTGGAATGGTCTCTCCTATCGGGAAAAATTCTTTCCGCGAACGGGAACGCATTGCCGGCGGCGAAGCTCGAAAAGTTTTCGTCGGTAAAATTCGTCGGTCGCCGCTGGACGTGGATTGACCCGGTTTCGGATATGACGGCGGCAGAAAAAGCCCTGGCGATGAAAATCAAATCGCGCTCGAAAATCATTCGCGAGCTCGGCGGAGATCCGTGGACGGAATGGTCCGAAATTTCCGAAGAAAACGCGGAAATGGAAGCGCTCGGCTTGGACGCTCAATTCGTTCCCGCAGGAGCAACGAATGTCAACACTCCCGCGAAGGCGGAAGAAAAGGCGGAGGGTTAAATCTTAAAACGATGAATGCGTTGTTCGGCGATTCTGTAAACGCTAGAGAAACTGCCCATCAGTCGACAAGCGGAGTTGCGTCAAGTTCTTCGCGGGTAATTCCGAGCCGCCGCATCACCTCTTCATGCGGGATAAGCCGGTTTTCATCCTCATCAATGATTTCACGGACAAATGCACGCAAGCGCCGTGTAAGCGTAGTCCCGCGAGCGCGCAGAATGCGGCTCGCTTCGCGCTTTTCGGCTTCCGGAATTTTCAGCGTGATCGTCGATGATGCCATAACGTTCTCAAAAGTAAGCGTATAAATTTTGAAAATAAATAAAAAAATATGAAAAAAACTGTAAAAAAAGTGTTAATCGGAGCGGCGACGGCGTTGCTGTTTTCCGGATGTGTAACGGACCCGTCAACGGGCAAAGTCGAGCTTTTCGGGCTCGTTCCCGTCGATACGGCGGTAGAAGTTGCGGAAGCGACGGCAAATTCCGCTGCGGAATCCGGCGGGCTTCTCGGTGTTCTCGGTTGCGCGGCGGGAGCCCTTTTCGGAATCTGGCGACGCAACAAGGAAAAAAACGCGCTGAAAACCGCACAGGCGATTGCCGACGGCACAAGCGCCGTCTTGGAAAAACTCGATTCCGTAAAAACGGAAAACGGCGGGAACGTTCCCGGACTTACGCGAGACGACGCCGTTGCATTGCTCAAAAAAATCCAAGACGATGCCGGCGTTCGCGATGCCGTGAAAAAACTTTTGCAAGGCAAAGCATAATGACAGGCATGAACCGCAACACGGGCAAGCGGATTGAAGGCGATGCGCACTTACGGCAAAGCGTTGCCGATTTGCTGACAACGTCTTTGCGTTCCCGCGTTATGCGATCCGGCTACGGAAGCGAACTTTACGACTGTGTCGATGCTCCGATTTCGGCGGAAACGACGGCACGGATTACTGCGTGCGTGGTTGACGCGCTCGCGAAGTGGGAACCGCGCCTGAAAGTCGTTTCGTGCAAACCGGTTCGCCTCACCGATCCCGCCGCCGGAAAAATCCGCATTTCGCTCACCCTGAAACACACGGACACCAACCGAACACAAACCGAAGAAATCATTTTTTAAAAGCACAAAGCATCAGGCATCGAGCACCAAGCAAAAACTTTGAAGCAAAGTGCTTGATATTTGATGTTTGAGGCTTGGAGCTAAAAAAAACGAAGTTTTTACGCCATGATTGATTTTTCAAAAATTCCCGTCCCGGACATCGTCGAAGCCTTGGACTTCGAAGGTGTTTTTGCGGACATCGTCGCGGATTTCCGCACGCGCTTTCCGGATTTTGATGCGTTAGTCGAATCCGATCCCGCAATCAAGCTGATAGAAGCGTTTGCGTATCGCGAAGTGCTTTTGCGCGCCCGCATCAACAACGCCGCACGCGCGTGCATGATTGCGAGCGCTACCGGGGCGGACTTGGACAACATCGCCGCCAATTTCGGCGTGATGCGCAAACCGGACGAAAACGACTCCGACCTGCGCAAACGAACGATTTTGGCGATTGAAGCGAGTGCAACCGCCGGAAGCCGCAACGCCTACATTTACCACGCCAGCTCGGTAGAAGGCACAGACGACGTTTCCGTCACCTCTCCGACGCCCGGACTTGTTCACGTCCACATACTGGCAAAACCGAGCGTTTCGGACGAATCCGCACTTTGCGGGAACGTTGCCGCCGTGCTCAATGCGGATACCGTGCGCCCGCTCACGGACACCGTCGAAGTTTTTCCCGCAATTAAAACCGAGTTTGCAATCGCGGGAACGCTCGTCATTAACGGCTCGCTTGATGCTTCGCTGGTTGCGGAAAACGCCCGCACCGCGCTCGAAGCATTTACGAAAAGCAAAAAACGCTTGGGGCAAAGCATTTCGCTGACTGCTCTTTCGGCGGCAGTGTTTGTCGAAGGCGTTGTCGATTTCAAAATGACTTCGCCGACCGCTTCGATTACTTGCGACGCGTCCCGCGTTCCCGTTTGCACGGGCATTTCTCTTGCGACGGAAATTTCGCACGGGAACGCCGCCGGGAGTTGCACCCATTAAGGGATTAAAGATTAGAGCTTAGAGCTTAAAGATTAAAGAAAGTGATGACTGATAGCTGATAACTGAAAAGTAATTACCTACCGGATATCAGTTATCCGTTTTTCCTTTTCTTTAAACTCTCACCTTTTAGAAATCATGCAATCGATATTACCTTACAATTCGACACCGCTGGAATACGCGCTTGAAGATGTTTCGGCGCGAAGGCTCAATGCGATTCCGCTTTCCGGACTTTCGGCAATGTTTAACATCGAGTCTTGCCCCGCCCCCGCTCTCCCGTGGCTCGCGCAGCAGTTCGGCGCAACGGAATGGAATCCGGAGTGGAGCGAAGCGCAACAACGCGCATTCATTCGCGCCAACATCGAGACGCAACGTTATCGCGGCACTATCGGCGCCGTTATCCGCCCGCTGAAAGCTCTTTCCTACAATATCGAAATCGTGGAATACGCGGGAACGTTCACCTTCGACATCCTGGTCGATACCGAAGGGCGCGAATTGACAAAAAATCATTTCGAGGAAATCGAGCGTATTGCAAACACGCAGAAAAACGTGCGTTCACATTTGGGAACCATCAAAACGAGCATTACAAAGACTGCGCAAAAAATCCGTTCATTCGCCGCGATGCTTCCGGACTTCATCGAAGACACCGTAGGCGAACCGACACAAACGATGTCGGCGGCAGAGCGGTTCCTTGCCGCTCGCGCTTCTTTTTTAAATGTGAAAGTTAATCATTAAAAATTTTATGTCCGAAAACACCTACAAAGTTTTAATCACAACCGCCGGGCGGGAAAAACTCGCCGCCGCGCTTGCCGCGGGAACGACGGTTCAACTCAAACAAATCGCACTCGGAGACGGGAACGGCAAATTTGTCGAGCCGACGGAAACGCAAACGGCACTCGCCCGCGAAGTTTACCGGGCTGACATGCTTTCCTGCACGCCGCTTTCGAGCGCACCGGAAAACATCGTTTGCGTTTTGGCGATTCCGGCGAGCGCGGGAGGCTGGACGGTTCGCGAAATCGGCATCTTTGATGCCGACGGAGAGCTTTTTGCCGTCGGTAACATCGCGGAAGCCTACAAACCCGCACCGAGCGAAGGCACTTCCCGCGAAATGCTGTTGCGCTGCGTTATCGGCATCGGCGCGACGGACGCCGTGGAATTAGTAACGGATCCGGCACAAGTTATTGCGACGCAAGAATACGTTCAAAACGCGATAAACGACATGATTCACGGCATCGGCGAACTTGGCGACGAACTCCGGGAATGGGCAGAAATCATCGGGAAATATAAATACGTTGTCTGCACGCGGGAAGAATACGACGATTTGGTTGAGGCGGGAACGATTGAGGAGAATGTAATTTATTTCGTAAAAGGAACAAAAAGTTGTAGCGACTCCGTTACCGAACTCGCGAAACGCGTTTCCGCCAACGAAGAAAGTATCGCTAAAATCAATACGGATGTCGAATCCCTCGACGCACGAATTGACGCGCTCGCGGAGCTTCCGGAAAACATTGCATCGGACCTTGCCCTGCTTGCCCAAAAGCACGAGGGCGACACACAGGCGCAGACTCTCGCGCTCGAAAACCTTGCGCAGGAAGTTGACGCGAATCGCGAAGAGTTGAACAAACTCGCCGAAAGCCTCACGAACGCGGAAACAGAGACGGACGAAAAGCTCTCCGGAGTTGAAGAGCGGCTCTCTGCCGACATCGAAAAAGTGAACGAAGCCGGTTTGCAGGAAGCGACGTTGCGGCAGGAATCGGAAAAAGTCCTCTCCGATTCGATTCAAGCCCTCACGGAAAAAGTTTCTCAAAATTCCGACTCTGTGACAGAGCATGAAAATCGCATTGCGCAGCTGGAAACGGAGTTTTCCGAAATCGACAACAGGCAGGAAGAATTCACGCAAAGCGTTTCCGCCACGCTCACGTCAATGAACACGAAGGTTTCCGCTGTTGAAACCGAAATCACGGAAGCGCAAAAGGAACATTCCCCGCTTTTGGATACCGTTCCCGGCACCGCCAACGACAACGCCTCCACCGTTTTCGGCTATTTGGGAACACTTGAGGACTTAGGTGCGTTCGGTGAAGCTTGCGCCGTCCGCATCGTCACGATTCGCACGCGCTTTTCCGGAACGCTCCGCAACGCGTCAGTCCCGATTTGGGCGCGAATCCTCAAAGTTGTCGATAATGCTTGGGTTGTTGCGGCCCAATCGGAGCATTCTCTCAAATGTGCGGATTTCGGAACCGATGCGGATATGCCGTTTCTCATGCGCAGCGTTCCCGGTGTCATTCCCCCGAGCGCATCCGAAACAATTGCCATTGTCTTTGTCAGGTCAGAGACGGCATCGGCGGGAACGTCCAACGGCGGATTTTCCTTGCGGTGCATATCCGGGCAAGGCGGCGGCGGCCTCGGATCCGCACTCAACACGCCGGGCAACGCAACACCGGATGCCGGCTGGAAACCGCTGATAAAACTGCGGTTTGCGGCGATGTCGGACGCAACGCCCAAGGTTTCATACGAAGACTTTAACGGATTGGCTGATGCTACGGGAGAGGCGCTTGCGAGCGTGCAAGTTTGGCTTAACGATCTCGAATCCCGCGTTAGGGCACTCGAAAATTCAACTAACGGATAATTTCATGCAGATTCAAATTACGGAAGCGCCGCGTACGGCTCAACAAGTCGGCATTCTGATTTTTACGTTCCCGCCGGATTTTTCGCTCGCGGCACGCGCCGTTCGCGGCGTGAGTATGAACTGGCATCGGACCGGGATGGAGAAAGTGCCGAAATTCTTTTGGTGTATTCACAAAAAACATACGGAAGACGCTAAAAAATTCCTTGCCGAGCATTGGACAAAAACCGTTCCCGCAGACACACCGCACCCGGAATTAATCGAACACGAATTCGACGCGGGCGGACACCTGCAATGCCTTTCCGCTTGCGGCGGCATGAAGTGGGTTTTCTGGCATCTGTTTCACGACAAGGCGAAAAGCTACGGGCTCGATGCCGTTATCAAACTCGACAGCGACGCAATTTTGCTTCGCCCCGAGCAATGGATTACGCCGTGGGCAATCAATCGCGCCGATTACGTTTACATTCCGCAAGCTCCGTGCGAACAGTTCAAAGACGACAAAAACCCGCTCGCGACAGACGGAAGCGAACCCGCCGTCTGCACGCACCTCGGTTGCGGCTGGGCGTATCTTGTTTCCCGCCATGCGGCAGGCGTAATCGGAAATTTCCCCGCTGATAAATTTAAGCAGATCGTTTTCCGCAACTACGGCGCAGAAGACCGCGTTTTCGGACGTGTTTTGCAGGAAACAGTCGGTGTGATCACCGCCGAAATTTCGCCCCAAAACGTTATCGGAAAAAGTTTTGAATCCAATCCGGACGCGTGGACGGCAATCATTTTGGACAACCCGAAAGACAATTACGGAAAAGCGCGCTATTCGTGGTCGCTGGGAGAATTTTTTAATGAACAACGAATAGTGAATAATGAATAACGCAGAGCCGAGTTTTTGCCTCCGGCAAAAACAAAACACCAAACTATCCGCTATCCGTTAGCAATTATCCATTTCAAAAAATCATGTCCGAACATCCCCAAACAATAATTACGACAACGACGCTTACGAAGACCGTTACGACTACGGACGTTTACGTTCCCGCAACGACAGAGACCGTTACGACGACGGAGGCGGTAACGACAACCGAAACGGAAGTCAACAGGACCCAGGAAATCATCCAAACCGAACTCGAAACGTGGATTGAGGAATATTCCACGCTGACGACCACCGTGACCACGCAGTGGGTTCC
Organism: Opitutales bacterium; assembly: GCA_017935025.1. Taxonomy (GTDB): domain Bacteria; phylum Verrucomicrobiota; class Verrucomicrobiia; order Opitutales; family UBA953; genus Spyradosoma. Next base: position 65,922 of record JAGBIL010000013.1, read on the forward strand.
CGTTATGACGACAACTACAATCGAGACACACACCGAAACGGAAACAGCCGTAACCTACACAACCGTTACCGATGTCGAAAAAACGTTTACCTACACACAGCGCGTCTGGACAGGCACCGTTACGACAACGCTGACAACCCTGTCGCAAGCCGTGACAACGGAAACCGTTATTCCCGCAGACGGCACTACAACCCTGACGGAAATCTACATTCCGACGGAAACGCTTGCGGGAACGACGCAGACTTCGATTTACACGACAACGATTACCGGCGTGCGGACCGCGAAAACCGTTATTACGATTCCCGCCGACGTTCCCGGATACAGCGGCTGGTTTCCCGCGGGAACGGTCATCACGCTCGACAACGTGGACGACGAAGCGGACTTGCTGATCAACGGAGAAGTCGTCGGCAGAGCCGTTTCCAACGGCTGGGACCCGCCGCCCCTTATCCCCGGGAAAGTTTCCTACACAATTCCGGAAGACGGCTATTACACCATTTCAATTTCCAATTACCTCAACTACGGAGGACCGTCTTACGAAGGGGATCTCGATTTCGGCGGTGTCCCCGTCGTATACACTTCGCAACCGGGCATTACGACGACTACGACGCAAATTGTTGTCGATCCGGGAACCGTTACGAAAATTCCCGTCGATTGGACCGTGACGGAGTATTACACGATTACGGACACGGCGGTTATGACGGAAACGTTCGTTCCCGCAAGCGACGAAACGACGACAACCGAGATTCAAACCGTCACCGTAGTAACGCTGGAAGTCGAAACCGAAACGCAAACACAAATTGTCACGGAAACGGAAGGCGTTGTTTCTTACGAAACAATCACGATTTCGACCTATCCGGGAATGACGTTGACGGACACCGTTGCCACGACGCTGACGCTCGGCGGCGGGTGGCGGGAACTCGTAATTCCGACAAATATGCTTACAACGCGAGTCGCATCCACAATTAAATCGTGGATTGAATACGTTCCCGTGACCTACAACACGGCAACGACCACAAAAACGCTGACGACGCTTACCGTCCCGCTCATTACGCAAACGCAGACCGATATTACCGTTCCCGCGCTGACGGTTACCGTAACGACGACGCTCGCGGACCTTGATTGTTTCGGCGGTGTTTATTACGGATTTGTTCCCGTCGAAGATGTTTACCGAAACGGCAACGTGATTGAACACATCCGGCAAAGCACGAACGAACACCGCATTATCCTATGAGAACGCCGAAATTCAAAATCGAACTCGACGGGAAAGACGTTACGTCAACGCTCGGGAAACGTTTGCAAAGCGCGAAGGTTACGGACGGCGCCGGGTGGAGCGCGGATTCACTCACGCTCAAATTCGAGAATGCCGACGGGCGCATGGAAATTCCGTTCCCGGAATGCAAGATTCGCTTTCAACTCGGTTTTGCCGACGGGGAAATGCGAGATTTCGGCTTGTTCCACGCGCACAAAGCCAAAACGACGCTTGCTCCCGCGAGCGTCGAGCTAACCTGCAAGGCGATTTCCCGCGCGGCCGGCGGCGAAGATAAGCAAAAGGAACTTTTCAAAACGACGCGGTCCCGCGAATGGCAGGAAACCGACACTATCGATTCCGTGCTCGAAAAAATTTCTACGGAAAACGGCTATGCGGCAAAGTGCGGAAATTCGCTTGCCGGCATAGCCTTACCCAAGGAATGCATTGTGCAAAACGCGGAAACGGACGGCATGTTTTTGAAGCGTATCGCCGGAATCGTTCGAGCTAAGCTGAAAGCGTTTAACGGGTTTCTGATGCTGTTTAATCCGGAGAAAGATTTTCCGCAGGCACGGGAAGCGGCGAGCGCGGCGGACGCGGGAACAAGCGATGCGCAGGGCGCGACGCCGGTTGAAATCAAAATTTCGGAAATTTCCTCCGGCGAATTTACGGTTTCGCGCGAAAACAAATTTCAGGGCGTGAGAGCGAAATGGCACAGCCTCGAAGATGCCGCCTTACATGAAGTTCGCGTAGGGAAAGGCGAACCTTACGACACGCTCAAAGACGAATATGACAGCGAAGCTTCCGCACGGCTCGCGGCGGAAAACCGCCTCGCGGAATTAAATCGCGACGCGAGAACCTGCACTTTAAACGCTTCCGCCGACATCCGCGTCTGCGCCGAAGGATTCGTCAGAATCACGGGAACGCAAAACACACTCGAAAACGGAGATTGGCGCGTGAAAACCGTAACGTTCACGCTCGACGGAGGCGGATTAAAAATGAGCCTCGAAGCCGGCTATTAATTCACGCCGGGAAAGCTGCGAACGTAACGAATCGTAAAATCCGGATGTGCATCCACAATACGAATTTTGTAATCGGGGAAGCGGTCAACGATTTGCCATTTTCCGCAACTGTCCGGAAAACGCTCCACAAGCTGAACGCGCAAATCCTCATGGTGCTCGACAATCTTTACATCGTAATCGGCAAACGAATCCACAAATTGAATACGGCCGTAAACACCTTCAAACGGGACTCCCTTTTTTGCCGCAAGTGCGGACGGAATCGAGAGCACGGAAAGCGCACACGCGACGAGAACGAGACGGTTCAGGAATGTTTTTCGCTTCATAGATAAATTTAACGTTTATTCACTAAAAAGATTCAAGGAAAATTTATGTTTGTTCCACTGACATTAGGAGATTTGAAATTCGGCATCGACGCGCTGGCGTTTAATTCGCTGAAAAAGACATTTGGCGGCACGCTGTCGCAACAGGCACGCATCGGCGGGCAACCCGCCCTGCACTTCACGGGACGCCCGGCGCGCAAGATCTCGCTCGAGGGAACGCTGTTTCCGACGCGCCTTCTCGCCGAGCCGGAAACGGCGGACGGCGCGGCAAAAATCGTCGGTCGCTCCGATTTGGAAACACTTCGCGCGATGGCCGAAAGCGGCAAAAGCCGTTGGCTTGTCGCCGGGAACGGCGACGTTTTCGGGAAGTTTGCGATCGAGAGCCTGAACGAGGACGAATCCGCCTGGCTTGAGGAAGGCACGCCGTTGCGAATCGATTTTACGATTTCGCTCGTTGAAGATTTGGCGGAGCCGGGCGAGGAAAACGAAAACTCGCTCGCCGTGCTCAAGCTCAACGCCGCCGCACGGGAAGCGCGAGCGAAAAACTTCACGGAAACGTGGAAGAAATACGAAAACGAAAAAACGGTTCAGACCGTAGAAAGCATTTACGCGGAAACGCCGACGGCGGGCAAGTGGTACCGCACGAAGCAGGGCGATGTTTTGAGCGTGCTTTGCTCTCAGGCGTATCCGAACGAAGCGGAAAGCGACACGCTTCCCCGCGTCATCGGAGAAAATTCCGCACTCGCAGACACGCCGCAACCGTTCAACGCGGGAACGGAAATCTTCTTCCCGGCGGAAGCAAACACGCAGTCCACGCTGACGACATCCCTTTTCGAGAGCACGTTTTTGAGCCGGTTAGTTTGAAGAAAGGTGAGAGCTTAAAGAGTAGTGAATAACGAAAAGCTCAAAGCATCAGGCATCAGGCATCGAGCACCAAGCAAAGTGCTAAGCTTTTTGCTCTTTTGAGCAAAAACTTTGAAGTGAGTGCTTGATATCTAATGTTTGAGGCTTGGCGCTAAAAAAACGAAGTTTTTCAAAAGTGATGAGAATTGATGTCGGTAATCTTTCTTCCGTGCGTGAAATCACGGAGCAAATGGAGTTTCTCGAAGAGGCGGAGCGCAAGAAAGTGCTGCAGGCCTTTCGGCGGGCGCGTTCCCGCGTGCTTTCGATTTACGGCGCGGACGCGGCGGCGAAACTTGCCGAGGATTTTCGCTTGGAAAAATCGTTTGTGCGAAATTTGCGTTTGTTTCGGAATGCGAAGCGCGCACGCGTTTGGGTTGGCGGGAACCGGATGAGCTTAGGACGCTACGAAGACGTTGAGGAAACACCCGGCGGCGTTTCCGTGGGGCGTTTCGGAGTTATTCCGGGAGCGTTTATTATCAGCGTATCCGGAGTCGATTTGGTGTTTGCTCCGGATACGGTTGCGCTTCCCGGCTGGGCGACATTTTCCGGCAAGGCATGGAAGCCGCGCAGCGACAAACGCTCGCTCCGAAAAATTGCCGTTCGCGAACCGGAAAACTTTCAAACGCGCTACGCACCGGATGCCGCCGCCGTTCGCGCGAAGTTTGAAGCGGAATTTCTTAAAAACCTGGAAAAACTATGATTCATTATCCGAATACTTTACCCGTGGACGTCGACGCGTATCACGAAAACATTAAAACCGCGTTGGCGGAGCTTTTCCCGGAAATGCAGACGCTCGGTTACTACGAGCGCATCGACGATTTGCCCGCCGTTCCCGCGCTGATTTTCGGACTGACCGAAATCACGCCGGAAGCCGATACGGGAACGGAGCAAGTCGCCGTCGCGTTTCACTGGGACGCCTATTTTCTTGCCGATGCCGTCGATGACGCGAACTCCCGCAAGACCGCATTTGCCCTCGCCTCACGGTTGCTCGCATTTCTCAAACCGGGAACGCGTTTCGGCGTTCCCGTGGATTCGCCGAACGTCGAAGGTGCCTTTCCGGAAACGATTTCTTTCGGCGGAGAAAATGCCGGCGGTTGGAACAATGCAAGCGCGGTAACGTGCGTGCGCGTCAGTTGGACTCAACGCGGATTTTTGGGCGAAAACGTGCACGAGGATTGTCCGGAAGACACGCCGATTTTCAAGGAGGGAAGCGGAAAGGAAACTCAAAACTGATAGCTGATAACGGATAAGTTTTTATGACGCTCGAAGAAATCATTTTGTCGCTCGCGCAGCGGGTGGAAAAACTGGAACGCGCCAACGCGCAAAAAATCGTTTGGGGGACGGTTGCCGAAGTCGATTTTGAGGAGGCAAAGGCCCGCGTCGAAATCAGCCCCGGAGTACGGACGCCTCTAATTCCGTGGATTTCGGCGAGAGCCGGAGCAAACATTTCGTGGAATCCGCCCGAAATCGGCGAGCAGGTTTTGGTGTTTTTGCCGAACGGAGCAGAGTTTTCCGGCGGCGTATTTCTCACGGGAATTTACTCAAAGCACTTTCCCGCGCCGGAGAGTAAAAAAGACGTTTCCGCGATGGTGTTTGCCGACGGAGCACGCATCGATTACGACACGGCAACGCACACGCTGAAAGCCGTATTACCGAGCGAAAGTGCGGCGGAATTAACGGCAGACAACGTTTCCGCGACGTGCAAAACCGCAACGGTTAAAGCCGACGAAAGCATCACGCTCGACACACCGGAAACAAGCCTGACCGGGAACGCAAGCATTGCCGGAAATCTGACCGTCGCCGGAAACGTTTCCGTCGGCGTGAACGTTGCCGTCGGAGGGAACGCGACCATTACCGGCATTCTCACGCTCGCCGGGATCGTGATGAACACGCACGTTCACGGCATCGGCAGCAATACCGCACCGACAACACCCCCGATGGCGTAGGAGAGTTGAGAGCTTAAGGCTTAAAGATTAAATTGTTTTCTTTCAAAAAACGATTGACAAGCGGCAAGGTTTTGCTATGATATTCAGCATAATCAATCGCGGTTATGCTCGCGCGGTTGATTGAAACGAAATCGGAGCTGAAACAAAAAACCGCCAACAGCTGGAACTGTTGACGGTTAGAAAGGAATCCCAAGAATGGAATCCGTGATAGTGGTTCTTATTCTGATTCTCCTTATTTTGGAGTCAATTAAAAAGTAAGGTAAAAGCCCCCGTTGAAATACGGGGGCTTCCCCAAGACGGATTCCGTTTTTGAAAAATCTGACGACTATGAAAATGCACACACCCAAAAATGAACCTTGGAAACATGAGCCGAAAACGGCAGAAACGCGCGCAAAGATGTCTGCGTCAGCGAGGCGCAACCGCAACGCGGCGAAGCCGGCAGAATTGCGCCGCGTTCAAACAACGGTCGCGCTTTCGCGGGAGGCGTTTGAAAAACTGGAAAAACTCGTTGAAGCGACGGGAAAAAGTCGCGGCAAAGTCCTGGATACGCTGATTTTGGCAGCGTAATAAAAACCCGGCTGGAAGTATCAAATTTACCCGCCGGGTTTTTGTTAATCTTTTGTTTCCGCTTTAACGAAAAGTCCTATACCTCCCGTGTTCGTGATAATTCTTGAGAATTTTTCTCTTTTAATAAAAAGATTCGCGGCATGATGGACACTCAAAACGGCATCCTGAAGATCTGCATCATTCTCAATGAGCTCAACGTTCAGACCAGACTTCTTTGCTTCATGCGCGGAAATATGACGATCGTGGGACTTTGTTGTGTCGTGTGTAGCAAAAAGATTTTTCACCTGTCCCAAAACCTTCTCTTTGCTACGCACGTTCTTTAGCATTCCTTCACTTAGCCATTTTGCAGAGACGATTTCGGCAAGCTCTGTCGCCTTTTTGCATTCGCCTAAAAACGTTATAGGATACTTGCTGATAATCGGTTGCCACAAAAGAGCAAGGTTCGGATTTTTTTCTATGTCCTTTTTCGCAGTTTCAAATTCCTCTGAAACAGCATCTGTCCGGTAGCTACCGATTGCAGGATCAATCGGACCGAGACACGAATGCTTACCCATGTAAATTTTTTGGCAAGCCATTGCCAAAAGCGTACCGCAAGACATTGCCATGTGGGGAATATAACACTCGATATTGTTGGCGAAGACCGATCTGAGATAATTCCCGATTCCTTCCGTCGCAGCAACAGATCCGCCCGGAGTGTGGATGATTATATCCAACCCCTTTTTCTTATCCATCTTGTAAACCGCCTCCATGAAGCCTTCCATGTCCTGCTCTTGAATACTCACGTTGGCATTTGTAAACAAGAATCCGGAGTAATAGATGATAAGATTGCGCCCGGTCCGTTCTTGAAATTTCTTCATGTACTTGAACAAAACACTTCCCGGACCTCCGGAAGGGCTCGCCTCTTGCTGAATTTGAAGATTTGAGGGCATGGCAATCTACTTTGCAATGGAATTACAATACGACCAAGTAGCAACCGTGGGAGTAGCTTCCATCGAACGATAAGCCTCTTCTTTCGGCTGGAATTCCCCGGCAGGCATCCGACTTTGCAACTGCATGAGCTCTCCGATTTTTTTCAAGTAATCGGATTGCGGCGAAAGTTTCTGCGGTGTCGTTTTTTTCTTCATAGTTGTCATAAGGGGCACTTCCCATCCAATAATTTTTTGTAAAAAAGCGCAAGAAAACAAAGAAAAACACAAAAAAACGAAAAAAAGTGTTGCGTTGTTTAAATCAAAACATATCTTTTGAAATAAACAATGACGACGATGACGGACAACGATCTTGACGCTTTGGCGACAAAACTTGCGGCGATGATTTTGCAAAAACTTCCCGCGACGACGCCGACGGCGGACGCCTACCCGGAAAAACTTAGCCGCACGCAGGCGGCACGCTTTGTGGGCGGCAAGCCCTTCAAACTCGGCGCACAGGCGAGCGGCACGGACCAAACGCTTTTGCGGGAACTGCGCGTGAAGCCGATTTTGGCACGCCACCACTTCCACGGCAGAGAAACCCGTTGCCGGGATTACTTTTCCAAAACCGCCCTTGCCGCCGCGCTCGCGGCACGTTGCTAACCCTCAGAGCATTTTGACGACGATGAAAGAGAAAATTCTGAATGCGGTTTCCGCGCTGATTATCTTCGTTTTTCTCAGTCTTTTCGGCGCAGCGGGAGGCGCGATTCTCGGGCTGCTCCACTGCTTGAACTCATAAATTTCAGTCTCGTGCGCACAGCGGGCTCTTCATACACAGGAAACAACAATCCTCCGCTCATTGAAACTTACGGTGTATAGATTGCGCGAACCGTTCTTTTTTTTATGGAAAACGAAAACAACATTTTAAATCCGGAAAACGCCGTTCCCGCCGACGAAACGGCGTGGACGGTGCTGTGCGAACTCATCGGCGAAGACAAAGCGACGAAATTTTGCCGCGCATTCGTTCGCGGCCGTAAAGTTCAGATTTCTTCGAGAAAGTTTTTCATGTTTGCCGATGTCATCGGCGCCGTTGCCGCAAAAAAAGTCATCGACACTTTCGACGGGGAGCGCGTTTGCCTACCTGAAATTCAATTTTCTCCCAAAGACATCCGCGAACGCGATTCCGCAATCCGGCAAGTAAAAGGGAAAGTAACCCAAGAGAAGCTTGCGCAGATTGCCGGCATTTCAAAACGACAAATTAAACGAATCCAAAATGAACGAGAATGAATTTGATTTTAACGGAGCGACGTTTGTCGCGGTGAAATCGGCGCTCGAAGACGGATGCGCCCGCTGTGCATTTCAAGATGCGGATTGCGTAAAACTGCTCGGAGCCGGAAAGATGCCGACCTGTGTTTGGACTGATCGGAGCGACCGGCGCAACGTGATTTTTGTCATCAAAGACCGAGATAATCAGGATAGATAAAAAACGTAAGTCAGAGGTTAAAACCCGGCGTTCCCGCAGCGTAGCTACGGGAACGCTTTTTCATTCCGGATATTCGCGAATGATACGCTCGAGTATGGCGGTCCGGTTTCCGCCGGCAGCGAGACGCGTGAGTTTTTCGATTACATCGACCGCAAGGCGAAGCGACACCATTTTCCGCTCACCGGCTTTCGTTTTCCCGAGACGGTTTTTGTTTCCAAGTTTCGCCGCCGCCATTTTGGCGCGCGTTTCCGCCGATTTCGGCGCGTGTTTTCCTAAGCTTGAGGTTGCGTTTTCCATGATTGACGAAATTTTATTTTTTTCAGCGAGAGCTCGCGGGTTACCCCGCGAGCCGATTCCCGTCTTTTACCTTGACACTAAAATCAAGAATACCAGAATGAGAATCAGGATTAGTTGATTGCAATCCATCGCTGAATCCTTTTTAAGTCGCAAGTGTTTGAGCCACTTGCGGCTTTTGTTTTAGCCCCGGTTTCGTTTTTCATCGATTACGCGGGCATTACCGCAATCGATTATGTTTAAAATAATGCCGAAATTCTTTTGTTTAGTCAATCAAAAACAATAGAAAAACAGGATTTTTTTTTCAAAAAAAGGAGGGGGACATAGCGTGGCGAGTTTTTTCGGAGCTTTGTTGTAAAATCCGAAAAAATGAAACAGACAGGATGCAAATATTCACGGGAAGCGACCGTTTCCGCCAAGCCGGAAAAGGATTCGCGCGTTTTTGAAGTTGCGTTTTCGAGCGAAACGCCGGTTGAGCGCTTCGGCGAGTTCGAAATCCTTTCCCACGCACGCGGCGCCGCAAGGCTGTTACGCATTAACAACGGCGCGCCGTTGCTGTTTAACCACGATCGCGACCGCTACATCGGCGTGGTCGAACCCGGCACGGCACGCATTGACCCGGACGGTGTAGGACGCGCCAAAGTTCGCATCAAAGACGGCGACGGAGCGGAGGAAATCCTGCAGGACATCCGGAGCGGAATTCTCACAAAAATTTCTTTCCTTTACCGCGTTTACGCCTGGGAAAGCGCCGGAAAAATCGACGGCAGAGACGCCTATCGCGTAACGGACTGGGAACCGCTCGAAATTTCATTTGTTACCATCCCCGCCGACGACAGCGTAGGCGTAGGACGCGACCTTTCTTTCAATTCAAACCCAAAATTCAACATGTCAAACAACACCGAACCCGAAGAAACGAACGTTCCCGTTCCCGCACCGGCGGCACCGGAAAACAAACCCGAAGTGCGCGCCGAAGTCGTAGATAACGATGTTGCGGCACGCTTTTTCCGCATTGCAGACGTTGCGAAATCCGTCCCGAACGCACGCGCCCTTGCCGAAAAGGCAATTTTGCGCGGTGCGAGCGAAGCCGAATTCCGCAAAGAGCTGATTTCAGAAATGGAATCCCGCGAAGCGACGAAACCGAAAGAACCGAGCTCGACGCGCGGTTTTGCGGGAGATTTTCTTTCCGCACGCGACCTGTCCAAATATTCCGTATTGAAAGCAATTCGCGCAGCGGCAAATCCGGGCGACCGCAAAGCCTACGAAGACGCACGCTTCGAAATCGAAGTTTCCGACGAATGCGCCAAAGCGCAAGCATCGCGCGGCGGGATCATCATTCCGGGCGCAGCTCTTGCCCGGAGCATTCTTTCCATTAAAGACGGCGGAAACTATGCCGGCACGGGCGGAAACCTCGTTCCCGTGGAACTGCTCGCAGACCAGTTCATCGAGCTTTTGAAAAACAAGCTCTCTGTCGGCAAATACGCAACGATGCTCGCCGGGCTGAAAGGCGACATCGCTATTCCGACGCAACTCACGGGCGCAAGCGCAACCTGGGGAGAAGAGGATTCCGACGCACCGGAAGGCTCTGTTACGTTTGGACAAATTAAACTTTCGCCGAAGCAGATTTCATCCTACGTTCCCGTCACGAACAAGCTGCTGATGCAATCCGCCATTTCCGTCGAAGCGTTTATTTCAAAAATGCTCGTCGAACAAATCGCGCTCGGTATCGATACGGCAATCCTCTACGGAGACGGCACTAATTCCGCCCCCAAAGGCATTGCCACGACGTCCGGCATCTTCAAGAAAACGCTCGCGGGAACGCCGACGTTTGCCGACCTCGTCGAAATGGAAAGCGAAATTTCGGCGCAAAACGCAGATATTTCCGTCATGCGTTACGCTTTCGGACCGCGCCTGCGCGGCGCGTTCAAAACCGCAAAGAAATTCGCCGGAAGCACGAGCGATGCGACGATTTGGGAAGCCAACGGCACCGTCAACGGTTACGAATGCGACGTCTCGAATCAGGTGAAAAACGGCGACGTGTTCTTTGGCGCGTTTTCCGAAATCATTACCGCGATTTGGGGCGGCACGGAAATCCTCGCCGACCGCGAATGGCGCAACCGCCGCACGAACATCGCCGTATTCAACGACGTGGACATCGCCGTTCGCCGCCCGGAAGCATTCGCCTATGCGACGACCGCCGCAACGGATCCGGCAGACGCAACGGAAGCGCAGGATTAGTTTTAAAGTCCGAAAGGCTTTAATAGTCAAAAGTTAAAAGTGTAGTCGTCAGTCGGCGACGGCGTATTTAAAAGCGCCGCCGCCGACATTTTTTCAAAACACCGCCCCCATGTTCAAAGAAAACCACGCAATTTTTCTCGCCGATTTCGGCATCGATGTCGAATTTTCCACCCGCGCGGGAACGCAATTCACAACCCGCGCCATCTTCGATTGCGCCGAAATGGACGGAGATCTTGGCAAGAACGCCAAAATCGCGGCAACGCAACCGCGCATTTCTCTCCCGCTTGAAAACGTTTCCGGCGTCGCTCGCGGCGATACGGTAAGGCTGAGCGACGCGAACGTCTTCCCGGCGGGAACGGCAACCTTTCGGGTTTTGGAAATCATCAACGAAGGAACAGGCTGGGCGACGCTCCCACTCGCTCCGGCAACAGCGGAAAAGCCCGGAGCTTAGCGTTTTTTAGGACGCAACGCCCAAAACGCACGCGCTTCGCCTGCTGTTTGATTTACGCCGCGATAGTGCGAACGAAACGTCCCGATGTTGGTGTGGCGCGTAGCAAGGCAGGTTTTCCCCTCATCGCGCGTCAACGCAAGATGCATCGTCGCGAAAGTATGGCGCAAGGCATTGCGCGGAATCGCAAATTTTCGCGACAGGTTTTCCCGGCGCGTATGATTTGGCGCGGGAACGCTCCCGCAGCGATTCTTCGCCGTTCTAAGCCACGAAAACACCGTTTCCGGAATGATATCCGGAAGCAAAAGCCAATCCTCTCCCGTTTTGCAGATGCGATCGCCCTCAAAAAAGCCAGGAACGAGGATTGTTTTCTTTTCAAAATCAATCCATTCCCAGCGCATTTTCCCGGCTTCGCTTGCACGTAAGCCGGCGAACAGGCGGAGCGCATAATACGGCAAAAATTCCGGCTCCGCCGACTCGATTCCCCGCAGAATCGCCTCAGATTCCGCCGCGCTTAGAATTTCCACAGGCGATTTTTTCAAACGGGAAAGCACGCGAGCGTCCACATCCGGAATTTCCGCAATATATCCCTTGACGTTTTTCGCAAACGAGAAAAAACCGCAAATATCACCGCGAAGATTGCGTTGCGTTTTCGGCGAGACGCCAAGATTCAAAAGCCACTCAACGATTTTTGCCGCAGAAACCGAGCAAATAGGCTCGTTCCCGAAATCTGCACAGAAACGCTTTCCCGCCGCTTTGACATTCCGGATATGCCCCTCCGAACGCTCCGTTTTTTCAAGCCATTCAAGAAACTCAAACCAAACATCCGAAATCGGCTTCTCTCCTCCCGGATTGGCATGAAAATGCTTTTTCCACCACTCCAACGCTTCAATGATGTCGTAATTCCCGCAGATGGCTTTAGCTTTTCGGAGAATCGCACGATCTTCAGCGGGAACGCCGATACTCTCCACACCTTGAGTCGCAATTTCCGCTGCAAGCCTCGCGGCGAAATCCCGCGCCTGAGCAAGTGTTGCGAATTTCCGGGAAATCCGCTTTCCTTTGACCATCTTTTCAAAGCGGAAAGGACGCTTTTCATTCGGATTTTCGGAAACCCAGATATTCTTCACTTTTTTCATGATTCCGATTGAAATGCGAACAACCTGCATTTTCAACGAAATTTGACCGCGCCGATGACCGTAAAAAAATCGCGTAAAAACACGCAAAATTAAGCAAAAATTTTTGTTGCCAAAATTCACCCAATCGCCCGAAAACCCGCATAAACAAAAGAAAAGACCCGCATTGCTGCGGGTCTTGAAAGTGGTAGCCGGTGCAGGACTCGAACCTGTAACCAATTGATTAAGAGTCAACTGCTCTACCATTGAGCTAACCGGCCAAAAAAAATTTTCGGATAAGATGGACTCTTCCGGCGGAGCAGGCAAGCCTTTTTTGAAAAAAAAGAAAAACCGGTCTCTACCGGGACGCGGGAACGCCGCCGTACGCCGACTCCCACTCTATCGCCGTTCCCGCCCGTAACGACGCGGGAACGTCAACGAGCCGCTGATTGGAAGAACCGCGAAAACGCAGGTTTTTCGTATCGCGTAGCGCCAAGACAAACGGTCCGTCCACAAGCACGTCAATCCACGGAAGCAGGCGCGACATCTTTTCGTCCGCAAGAATTTCCTCAAACCGGAATCCGGTATAGCACCAAATCGTTTTTCCGGGCGTTTCGGTCTTTATCAGTTGCGCCAGTTCCGTAAACCCTTCGGACTGATACAGCGGATCACCGCCCGTAAACGTAATATCCGAATCCGGAGATTCCGCAAGAATCGCATCAAAAATTTCGCGCGGAGACATCGGTGTTCCCGCAGCGAAGTCCCACGTTTGCGGATTGTGGCAGCCCGGACAACGATGCGAGCACCCTGCACAATACACGCTGGTGCGCAAGCCCGGTCCGTCCACAATCGTATCGGGCACAATCCGAAGAACGCGAATATCCATCTTATGCGTGCGCCGGGCGGGAAACGGGAATGCCGCACCCCGCCCGGCAGCGGTTCCGGTTAGTCGTGCTGAACGCGGTCTCGAAGTTCGGCGAGCTTGGCGTTGTTCCAACGCGATGTCGTACCGACCAAATAGCCGGTGATGCGCTGAATCGTATCGATGTGCTTACTGCCGCAGAGTTTGCACTGATCGTAATTTTCTTCGACATTTTCGTCGCCGCAATCCATGCAACGATTACGCGTGTGGTTAACGGACGCATAGCCGATGTTGTGCTTATCCATCAAATCAACGATGGAAGAAATCGATTCCGGATTCTTCGTCGCATCGCCGTCGATTTCGACGTAGAAGATGTGCCCGCCGCGCGTAAGGTCGTGATACGGAGCCTCAATGCGCGCCTTGTGCGTCGCCGAGCACTTGTAGTACACGGGAACGTGGTTGGAATTCGTATAATATTCGCGGTCGGTAACACCCGGAATTTTTCCGTAAACTTTCTGATCGAGGCGCGTAAAGCGTCCGGAAAGCCCTTCCGCCGGCGTAGCAAGCACGGAGTAGTTGTGCTTGTAGAACTCGCAATAACCGTTAACGCGGTCGCGCATATGCGTGACGATACGCAAACCGAGCTCCTGCGCGCCCGGATCTTCGCCGTGGTGCTTGCCGATGAGTGCGACGAGCGCTTCCGCCAACCCGATGAAGCCGATCCCGAGCGTCCCTTGGTTGATTACGGATTCGATCGTATCGTTCGGGGCGAGCGCGTTTGAGCCGACCCAAAGCGCGGACATCAGCAACGGGAACTGCTTCGCCAACGCCGTTTTCTGGAACTCGAAACGTTCGTGAAGCTGCTTTGCCGTCGTATCGAGCACCGCGTTCAGTTTTTCAAAGAAATGCGTAATGCGTTTTTCCTGCTCCGGAACGTCGCGGCATTCGAGCGCGAGGCGGACCAGATTGATCGTCGTGAACGAGAGATTCCCGCGCCCGATGGACGTTTTTTCGCCGAAGCGGTTTTCATAAACGCGCGTGCGGCACCCCATCGTCGCCGTTTCGTAAATGTAGCGCTGCGGATCGTCTTCTTTCCACTTTTCGTGTTGGTTGAACGTCGCATCGAGATTGAGGAAGTTCGGGAAGAAACGATGCGCGGAAACCTTACACGCAAGCATATAGAGGTCGTAGTTGCGGTCCGTCGGAAGGTAGCTGACTCCGCGTTTTTTCTTCCAAATCTGAATCGGGAAAATCGCCGTCGCGCCGTTCCCGACGCCGCGATCCGTCGTCAGCAAAATTTCGCGAATGATACAGCGACCTTCCGCCGACGTATCCGTCCCGTAATTAATGGAGCTGAAAACGACCTGGTTCCCGCCGCGGGAGTGGATCGTGTTCATATTGTGAACAAAAGCTTCCATTGACTGGTGAACGCGCTCCACCGTGCGGTTGATTGCGTGCTGAATCAGGCGTTCGTCGCCTTCGCAGGCGCTGAGCGGGCGCGCGAGGTAGTCCTTAATTTCCGCGTTGTAGAGGCGGGAAAGATCTTCGCCCGTGTAGGATTCGAGCTGCTTCACTTCCTCGATGTAACTGCGGCGGACAAACGGTGCGAGGTAAAAGTCAAACGCCGGAATCGCCTGCCCGCCGTGCATTTCGTTCTGCGCGGTTTCCATCGAAATACACGCAAGAATGCTCGCCGTTTCGATGCGCTTCGCCGGGCGGGATTCGCCGTGCCCCGCAAAAAATCCGCCGTTGAGAATTTTGTCGAGCGGGTGCTGAACACAGGTCAGCGATTTCGTCGGGTAATAATCCTTGTCGTGAATGTGAATGTAGCCCTTACGTACGGCTTCTTTCACTTCCGGAGAAAGCAGATAGTCGTCAACAAACGGTTTCGTCGTTTCGCTGGCAAATTTCATCATCATTCCCGCCGGCGTGTCCGCATTCATGTTCGCGTTCTCGCGGGTAACGTCGTTCGCCTTCGCTTCAATGATTTCGAGGAAAATATCGCGCGTTTTCGCCTTGCGGGCAACGTTGCGCTGTTCGCGGTAAGCAATGTATTTGCGGGCGACATCCTTGCGCTCCGACTTCATCAACTCGTTTTCGACAAGGTCCTGAATCGCTTCGACCGACATCGATTCGTCGCCGTGATACGCGATGCGCTGCGCAATCTGCGTCGCCAGAGCGATATCTTCGCCCTGCTCCGTTGCGAGCATCGCCTTTTGGATGGCTCCGATGATTTTATCCGTGTGAAATCCGACCTTGCGGCCGTCGCGCTTTACTACTGTAAGGATCATAAGGGTTTTAGCTGGATTGATTGATAAAAAGGAGGTGCTTCTCCGTCGTTCCCGCAGAGCGGGAACGACGCGAATGAGACAAAAAAAACTGGCGCCGGCACGCTCCCGCGCAACAAAAATTTACTCACATTTTTTCTTTCGCTTAACCATGCGGGTTCGCCCCGAATCGACATTTTTCGTCTTGACGAAAAACCCGAACAAACGACATTCATATATATAAATTTAAATATTTTAATTATTAAATGTTTTCTAAAAAAAAAAAAAGAGAGACCGCTTTTTATCGTTCAAAAAGAGTTTGATTCATCCGGAATTTCACACCTGAAGTGGGCTCCCGTTCCCGCGAATCCCTTTGTTTAAGCGGAAGCAAAGCACTCCGGAGCGTCTTTCCGCACTTAAAATTTCTTTTTTTTTGATAGAAATAAAGCGTTCCCGCCGCTTCCTTTTCAGAAAAACCCTCAATTTATATCCACCATGAAAAAAAGCGTTCCCGCAGAATTTGCTTTTGAAGAACTTCTGGAAGAAACCGCCGAGCATCTGAAAGTGCTCGGGCACCCGCAGCGACTCCGGATTCTCGATTTCCTGCGCGAAAACGGCGAATCGCGCGTCGGAGAAATCGTCCGCAAAACCAAACTTCCGCAAGCCGTTGCCTCGCTCCACCTCAACAAAATGCGCAGAAGCGGGCTCGTCATTTCCCGTCGCGACTCACGCGAAGTTTACTACTGGATAGCAACGGAAATCGCCCAAGTCGTTGCCGATGCTCTCCACCGCAAACACGACCGCGCAATGGGACTCGATCCGCTGAAATAGTTGAAAATTGAAAGCGGGAAGTTGAAAGTGGAATTTTCTTCTGATTAAAGACTGCCGTTCGACGGGTAAAAATTACCTGCCAACTGCCTGCCAAGTAAATTTCTCGCTTGCTGAAACGACCCAAGAAAAAGAGAATAATTCGATTCGACGAACTTCTCCTTGCGGGAACGCCTATTACGAAACATGAAAATCACAGAAACACTTTTACTGCGGGATCAGCATCCGTGGATTCGAAACCTGAAGCGCTCCGCCTTTTTTGCGGTTCTGCTTTCTTTTACGCTTTGGCTCGCCTACGAATTTGAATTTTTCCTGCGTGCGGACTGCCGCTGGATTTTCCCGGGTGTTCCGGAAGGCGTTCCGCAAAATATTCGTTCCCGCATTCCGTTCGTCGCGCTCGGGGTCGTTCCCTGCCAGCTTTTGGCGCTGTACTTTTCGGGAATGTTCCGCAGTGTTTTCTGCTATTTCCGGATTCCTGAGATGGCTCGCGTTTTCGTTGCGCTCACCATCTGCTTTGTCGTTACGTTCTTCTGCATTCGTATCGTTTTGACGGACATGGAAATCATCAATTCCGGAGTGCATTCAAGCGTGTTGGTTATCGATTATTTTCTCTCCGTACTCGCTGTATGCGGAGTTCGCGTCGCTGCGCGGATGCGCTGGGAACGCAAAAAGGAGCCGGGGGAAGAACCGACGGAATCCGCAACCTGCACACACGTTGCGATTTTCGGCGCGGGAGATGCCGGCGCGAACCTGGCGACGATGTTGCACGCCCGCCCGAGCCTCGGAAAGCGCGTCATGTTCTTTTTGGACGACAATCCGGAGAAAAACGGAATGCGCGTCGTCGGGCTTCCCATTTTCCAAATGTCCGATGACTTGTCCGTTCTGCGGGATCGCTACAAAGTTTCCCAACTGATTCTGGCAACGCCGAGCGGAAGCGTACGCCGCGCCCGCGAAGTCACGGAAATTGCGAAAAAAGCCGGGCTGTCCGTCATGCGCGTTCCCGGAATGGACGATTTGGTCGCCGGGCGAACGGTCGTTTCCGATTTACGGGAAGTTGCGCTCGAAGACCTGCTTGAGCGTCCACCAACGGTTTTGGACCGCGACGCTATCGTAAATATGCTCTCCGGGAAGCGGGTTTTGGTAACGGGAGCCGGAGGCTCCATCGGTAGCGAAATCTGCCGTCAGGTCGCGGCAAGCGCTCCCGTGCAACTGCTTCTCGTCGAGCAGTGCGAAGTTTTGCTCTATCAGATTGAACAGGACCTGATTCGCCGCGGTTTCGGCGGCATTATCAAACCGCTGATTGCCGACATCACGGACCGCCAGCGCATGGAACAGATTTTTGAACGCTTCCACCCGGAATTCGTCTTCCACGCCGCAGCCCACAAGCACGTTCCGATGATGGAAAGCCAACCGGCGGAAGCGATTAAGAACAACGCACTCGGCACGGCATCGCTACTCGAACTCGCCTCCAACGCGGGGGCGGAAGCTTTTGTTCTCATTTCGACGGACAAAGCCATCAACCCGACTAACGCGATGGGAGCCTCCAAACGCCTCGCCGAAATCATTTTGCAGGCAAATTCGCGCCGCCCCGGAAACAGCACTCGCTTCATGGCAGTGCGTTTCGGAAACGTGCTCGGTTCTTCCGGAAGTGTGATTCCGCACTTCAAGCGGCAAATTGCCGAAGGCGGTCCCGTAACCGTCACCCACCCGGATATCAAGCGCTACTTCATGACGATTCCGGAAGCCGTCGGGCTCGTTCTGCAAACCGCCGTCATCGGCAAGGGCGGAAGCATTTACGTCCTCAACATGGGAGAACCGGTAAAAATCATCGACGTGGCGCGCCACCTGATTCGCCTCAGCGGACTTCGTCCCGACATCGATATCGAAATTAAAATTTCCGGACTCCGCCCCGGCGAAAAACTTTTTGAAGAACTCAAAACCGAGGGCGAAGAATTTGAACCGTCCGGGCATTCCCGCATCAGCCGCTTCATTTCCACGCCGATGGATTACGAAAAGCTGGAAGATTTGCTCGAAGCGCTCCGGAAAATCTCGCAAAAGCAATCCCGCAACGAAATCAAGCGGGACATCCGCCTCATCATTCCCGAATACAAACCGTATCTGGACTGACGCTCCGCGTTCCCGCCAATGCCCGACTCTTTCTCAACTCTCGCGCCGCAATTCCGAAGCTTTTCGGACATGGCGGCGTTTTCCCAAACACAAAATCCGCGTGCCGTCCACCTCGGGATCGGAAACTACGACGGCTTTCATCGCGGGCATCGCGCCATTTTTCAAAAAGCACAAGAAGCGGCCCGCACAGACGGCGGAATCGTCGGCGCACTCACCTTTGCCCCGCATCCGGAAGTTTTCTTTCGCGGGAACGGCGCCGTTAAACTGATTTTTTCGCGGGAACGCAAAGACGCACTCTTCGCCGCAGCCGGGCTCGACTTCGCCGTCCACGAACCGTTTTCTCAGGCGCTCGCCAATGTTGCGGCGGAAGATTTCATCCGCTTCCTCAAAGAAAAATTTCCCACGCTGAGCGGGCTCTATGTCGGTGATAATTTCCGCTTCGGCGCGCAACGCCGGGGCGACGTCGCGCTATTGGAAAAACTCGGAAACGCAGCCGGGATTTCCGTCGGCGTTGTTCCGCCCGTCAGCTACCTCGGAGAACGCATTTCCAGCACCCGCATCCGCTCGGCAATCACCGCCGGGAAAATCGCGGATGCCAACGCAATGCTCGCCGAGCCGTACTCGGCATCGGGCATTGTCATTTCCGGAAATCAACTCGGACGCACAATCGGGTTCCCGACACTGAATCTCGCTTGGGATCCCGAGCTCCGCCCTCGCCTCGGCGTTTACTGCGCGCGAGTGAGCGTTCCCGCGACGGGACAGGTTTTTAGCGGCATCGCCAACTATGGCGTGCGCCCGACGATTACAAGCGCCGCAACGCCCGAGCCGCTGCTCGAAACGCATCTTTTGGACGTTCCCGCGGGAACGACAATTCCGACCTACGGCGATTTCATTCGCGTGGAATGGTTGGATTTTCTGCGCCCGGAAACCAAATTCCGCGACATCAACGCGCTGAAAGCCCAGCTCGAAACAGATTCCCGGAAAGCGGAAGAACTATTTTCTAACGAATAGTGAATAATTAATAACAATAACGCTGTGTTAAGGTTTTTGCTGAAAGCAAAAACTTTGAACAACGGAATTATTCACTATTCATTGTTCGTTATTCATTAGGGAAACGTTGCGTTGACGAAATCCGCAAACGTCTCAAATAACGGAATTTTGTTTCCGGACAAATAAGCCTTCGCCGCCTCATCAACCGGTTTTCCCGTCGCTACCGCAGCGGAGCGGATTCCCGCATTGATTCCCGTTTGCCAATCAGATTTGCGATCGCCGATCATCCAGCACCGCGCGGGATCGAGTTGCGGGAACGCCGCAAGCTGTTCCAACACGAACGTAGGCTCCGGCTTACGGTATTTTGACGGCTGATCCGGCGCTTCCGGAGCCACGCCGCACGCGGAAAAATCTTCATCCCGCACGCCGAGCAATTCGACAAAACGGCGATGGCACGCCTCGTAATCCGCCATCGTAAAAAATCCGCGCCCGATGCCGCTTTGATTCGTCAGCAAAAAGAGTTTGCATCCGGAATCAAGCACGCGGCGGACGGCTTCCCGCGTTCCCGGAATCAGTTCCACTTTTTCCGGTTCGTGCAGGTAATCCTTATCAAAAATCAACGTTCCGTCACGATCCAGGAAAAGCGCCTGCGGCGGATCGGAAACGCGAAAATCCGAAGAAAAAGGCTGAACGTCGTTTACTTGCATGGGATTCAATCCGCCTTTTTAAAAAACTCAAGAGACCTCGCGCGAACACACTTCCGGCCTTCAATTTCTTAACGGCGCGGCGTGCCCGGAGCCGTTTTGATTTCGACGATGTCGTGCGGAGCGGATTCGCGCTGCCCAGCCGGCGTAACGCGGATGAAACGCGCGCGTTCCCGCAGCGTTTTCAAATCCGGTGCTCCGAGGTAGCCCAAGCCGCTCTGAACGCCGCCCGCGAGCGTAATCAAAATCTGATCCACGCTGCCGGAAACTTCCTTGAGCGCTTCGACGCCTTCCGCCGCAACCTTCGTCACCTTGCTGTTGCGCAGGTCGTGTCCGTAGCGTGCCGCCGAGCCGTGGCGCATCGCTTCGAGCGAGCCCATTCCGCGGTATTCTTTGTAAAGTTTTCCGTTGATTTCCATGATTTTGCCCGGAGCTTCCTTGCAACCCGCAAGCATCCCGCCGAGCATCACGCAATCGGACTGCGTCAGCGCCTTCACGATGTCGCCGGATTTCGTAATCCCGCCGTCCGCGATGATGCGCACGCCTTTTTTCTTCGCCGCCTGAGCGGAAACGTAAAGCGCCGTAAGCTGAGGAATCCCGACTCCGGCAACGATGCGCGTCGAGCAAATCGAGCCCGGACCCTGACCGATTTTGACGGAATCCGCTCCCGCGTCCGCCAAAAATTCAACGCCTTCGCCGCTCGTCACGTTCCCGGCGATAATCGTCAGTTCCGGGAAATGATCGCACACGAAACGCACGCATTCGCCGACGCCCGCCGAGTGGCCGTGCGCCGTGGAAATGATAATCGCGTCAATGCCGACGGCAACGAGGTTGGAAACGTGTTCGTTGAGCGCGTCGTAGTTCACGCGTCCGTCCGGGTAGCGCGGAACGGCGACGGAAGCGCCGCAACGCAGACGGAAATTTTCGTCGCGCGACGGGCGAATCGCGTCCGTTCCCGCCTCGTCGCGAATGCGTTCGATATCGGAAAGCGTAAACAAGCCGCGAAGCTGTCCCTTTTCGTTGACAACGAGAAGTTTGTTCGTGCCGATGTGTTCAAGGAAAATGCGGTCTGCGGTCGCAATCGGGTCGCCGCCGAGGTCTTTTTCCTGAATCGTCAAAACCTGTTCCCGCGGAATCATCACGGAGCCGACTTTGTGCGCGGCGTGGCGGCTTTTGACGACACCGCCGCGGAGCAAGCCGAGTAGCGTTCCGTCTTTGTCAACCACCGGGAACGAGGAGAAATTGTAATCGTTCGCTTCGATCATCGCGAGCACGTCGCCGACCGTGATGTCTGCGGGAACGGTCGCCGGGCGGTCAATCATGCCATGAATGTAGGTTTTGACTCGGCGGACTTTTTCGATCTGGTCGGCGTTCGACATATTGTAGTGAATCATGCCGATCCCGCCGTGAAGCGCCATGGCAATCGCCATCGTCGATTCCGTGACGGTGTCCATGTCGGCGGACATAATCGGAAGCGAGAGCGAAATTTTGTCGGAAATCGTCGTGTCAAGGCGCGTCATGCGCGGGAGCACGTCGGAGAAGCACGTCGCGAGCGAAACGTCGTCGTAAGTCAGACCCGTTCCCGCGTTCGCGGCAAAAAAGTCGTCGGAATTCTTGTAGAATTGATCGTCAATGTGCATTGCCATAAGTAACCTTGTTGCCGACGTATCTTATTCCGCAGGAAAAACCGGCGCAACAGGAAAGTTTTCAAAGCGCAAAGCCTTAAGGGGCCAAGAACACGGGCCTCTTTCTTGATTTGGGAGACTCTATATTTGCTTAGTTTTAAAAACTCCCGGGATTTATTGCGCAGCACGAACGCGACCCCATAGGTGAATTACGTTCCGTCTTTTTGGATCGCAAGCGGGCGCGTCGCCGTCGGCTGAGACGGGTCCCAGGTTACAAGCCAAAGCGCCGGGTGCGCCGAGCGCTTCAAGTCAAGTGCCGCGATTTGCAGGTACCCGCGATAGATGTAGCGGTGGTGC
>JAGBIL010000014.1 GCA_017935025.1 Opitutales bacterium
CGCACGACCGTTACTTCCTCGACAACGTGGCGGGCTGGATTCTCGAAATCGACCGCGGCTACGGCATTCCGTGGAAGGGCAATTATTCGTCGTGGCTCGCGCAAAAGGAAAAACGCCTCGCCGCCGAAGAAAAAGTTGCCTCCGCCCGCCAAAAAACGATGGAGCGGGAACGCCAATGGGCGGCGACTTCGCCGAGCGGTCGCCTCGCGAAAAACAAAGCGCGCCTCCGCGCCTACGAAGCCATGCTTGCGCAGGACGAACGCGAGCAGGAAAAAACGATGGAAATTTTCATTCCCGCCGGTCCGCGCCTCGGCGAAAAAGTTCTCGTTGCGAAAAATCTCACGAAAGGATTCGGCAACAAACTTTTGCTCGATAACGTGAATTTCACGCTTCCCGCCGGCGGCATTGTCGGCATCATCGGTCCGAACGGAGCCGGAAAAACCACGCTTTTCAAAATGATTACGGGAGCGGAAAAACCCGACGCGGGAACGCTCACGCTCGGCGAAACCGTCAAGCTCGCTTACGTTGACCAATCCCGCGACGCGCTCGACAATTCCAAGCAGCTCTGGGAAGTCATTTCCGACGGCGCCGAAATCGTCGAACTCGGTAAAGCCCGCGTTCCCGCGCGCCAATACGCGGCGCGCTTCGGTTTCACGGGAGCGGAACAGCAAAAACTCGTCGGCTCGCTTTCCGGCGGCGAGCGCAACCGCGTTCACCTCGCGCGTATGCTCAAAAGCGGCGCGAACGTTTTGCTCCTGGACGAACCGACAAACGACCTCGACGTGAACACAATTCGTGCGCTCGAAGACGCTTTGAATGCGTTCGCAGGTTGCGCCGTCGTCATCACGCACGACCGCTGGTTCCTCGACCGCGTCGCGACGCACATTCTCGCGTTTGAAGGCGATTCGCAGATTTATTGGCACGAGGGCAACTATTCGTCGTATGAAGCGGAATTGCGCAAGCGCCTCGGACAGGATGCCGGACACCCGCGCCGCATCAAGTACCGCCAATTTTCGCGATAAAAAATCTTCACTCCCTGATTCTTCCAAAAATGTGGATTTTCTTCATGGCATTGCCGGCATCGATTCTCGGGCTGAATCTTTTCCTCGCTTGGGCGGCGTGGAAACTTTTTGCTCCGCGAAAAAAACTGCAAATCGCGGCGGCGGGAACGGCGCTTGCGACGCTGCTGATTTTCGCCGTGTCGTTTGTCGGATTTTTGCTCCGCGCCCACGAAAATCCGGTTTTTGCTTTCGCGTGGGAATTTCTCGCATTCGTGCTCGTTCCCGTGGTTTACCTTGCGCTTTGGGCGCTTGCGGGAACGCTGCTCGGAAAATTTTTCCCGAAACTTGTCCGCTTCAAATTCGCCTTCGCGGGAACGGGCGTTGCGGTCGTTTTCGCCGCGTGTGTTTACGGTTTTTGGAAATTTGAAAATCCGCGCGTAACGTATCTGGTTTGGAATACGGAAACGCGGGAGCTTTTCCAAGTTCCGGAGAAACCGAAGCACGCCCCGAAAATGCGCATCGTCGCGACGGCGGATTGGCATCTCGGCTCGCGCATCGAGCGCGTTCGCACGAAAAATTTCGTCGAACTCGTCAACGCGCAGGAACCGGATGTCGTTGTCATTTCCGGCGATTTGATCGACGGGCGAATCGAACCGGTTGAATCTGCGAAATTAGATGAGATTCTGCGCGAAATTGATGCGCCGCTCGGCGTGTTTGCCGTGCTCGGAAATCACGAGTATTTCGGCGATTTGGCGCGGGCGAAGGCGTTTATCCGGCGTGCGGGAATTCGCCTTTTGTGCGACGAGCACGTTCTTGTCAACGACGGAGAGGGAACGAAAATTCTTTTTGTCGGGCGCGATGATGCAACCAACCGCGCGCGCACTTCGCTTTCCCGGCTTTTCGAAAAACTTCCCGATTCCGCGACGGAAGAGATCGCAGTTTTCGTGCTCGACCACCAGCCGAAAGGCTCGCACGAAGCCGTTTCCGCCGGAGCGAATTTCGTATTCAGCGGACACACCCACGCGGGGCAACTTTGGCCGGCGACGTGGCTTGTCGGGCTTTTCAATCCCTACGTTCACGGCACTTGGAGCAAGGCGGGAACGTGCGGCTATGTAACGTCCGGGCTTGGGCTGTGGCACATTCCGTACCGCATCGGAAGTTACTCCGAGCTCGTCGTTATCGACGTTCTTTAAGAATTTCTCATCTTTCATTTCTAATTCCTAATTTTTCCCCGCTCATGCAAAACGATTTTTCACCGGAAATCCAGGAAAACGAATCCGCGTTCCCGCGCACGCCGCGTTTAAGCGTGGTCGCTACGCCCATAGGCAATCTTTCGGACCTTTCTCCGCGCGCGAAGGAAACGCTTTCTTCGGCGGATTTTATCGCCTGCGAAGATACGCGAACGACGGGAAATTTGCTCCGTAAATTTGATATTTTCCGCCCTTTGCTTGCGTATCACGAGCACAACGAGCAGGCATCCGCCGCCGGAATCGCGGCAAAAATCGCATCGGGGGCGCACGTTGCGCTCGTTTGCGACGCGGGAACGCCGACGCTTTCGGACCCCGGCTTCCGCGTGGTGCGCGAGTGTCGCCGTCAAGGGCTCGCCGTGGAAAGCGTTCCCGGACCCTGCGCGCTCGTTACGGCGCTTTCCGTGAGCGGTTTGCCGACCAATGCGTTTGCGTACCACGGATTTCTCGCACCGAAAACGGCGGCGCGGAGGCGTTTCCTCGAAGAAAACCGTGTGTCGAAAATGACGCTCGCCGTTTACGAATCCTGCCACCGCATCCGCGCGTTTGCGGAAGAAATTGCGGAAATTCTCGGCGAAAATCGCGTGGTTTGCTTCGCACGCGAATTGACAAAGCTCCACGAAACCGTGCTCACGGGAACGATAGGCGAAATTTTGCCGAAGCTCGTCGGGAAAAATCTCAAGGGCGAATTTGTCGTTCTCATTGCTCCCGAAAACTTTGAGCTTTGATTTTGCGCGTCCTGCGTGGTTGTATTTTCGCATGGAAACGAGGGTGGTTTTTTGGGCGGATGTGTGGTTCGGCGGACGCGTTCAGGGCGTCGGGTTTCGCTGGCACACGCTGAAAGTGGCGCGCGAATTTGACGTGGCGGGAACGGTTCGCAACCTTGCCGACGGGCGCGTTCATCTGCACGCCGAAGGCGAGGAACGCGAGGTGCGTGCTTTCGTCGCCGCCGTCGAAGACGAAATGAAATCCTTTATTCGCGAGACCGAGAAAAAAACGGGAACGGGCGCCGCTTCCGTTTCCGGATTCTCCATTGCCGGGTGAGCTGTGTGTGAAGTGTTTTTTGAAAAAAAAAATGAGTGAAGAAAACCGTATTCCCGCGATTGAAATTGAAAATCTGACGAAGGATTTTCGCGTCGGAATGCGCGGCGTGAAATTGCGTGCGGCGGACAGCGTCTCGTTTCGCGTGGAGCAGGGCGAGGTATTCGGTTTGCTCGGACCGAACGGCTCCGGAAAAAGCACGACGCTGAAAATTATTCTCGGTCTCTTGCGCCCGACCTCCGGGAGCTGTCGCATTTTCGGGAAAAACAGCGCCGATGTCGCAGTGCGTTCCCGTATCGGATTTTTGCCCGAAGCGCCGTATTTTTACGGTTATCTTTCCGGGCGCGAACTCGTGAAATACTACGCGCGTATGAGCGGCGTTCCCGCAGAAAAAATCGACGAGTGCACGGAGGACGCACTTGCACTCACGGGCATGACGGATGCCGCTGCGCGCCGCGTCAAAACTTACTCCAAGGGTATGCTCCAGCGCATCGGCGTGGCGCAGGCGATGGTGCACGATCCCGATTTGGTGATTTTGGACGAACCGACGGCGGGAATCGACCCCATCGGCTCGGCGGAAATCGGTGACGCGATTCGCGCCATGAAATCCCGCGGAAAAACCGTCGTGCTTTGCTCGCATTTGCTCGGACAAATCGAAGAACTTTGCGACCGTGTAGCGATTATGAATCGCGGAAAACTCGTTGTGGCGGGAACGCTCGACGAAGTGCTGACGCAGCGCGGAAAGCAGCTCGCCGTCATCGGCGCGGGAACGCAGCTTACGCCGGAACTCGTTGAGAAACTGCGGGAACGCGACGGGCTCAACATCGAAAGCGTTTCGCATCCGCGCATTTCGCTTGAGCGCTATTTTCTCGAAAATCTGAAACGCAAGTAAGCCATGTTTTTTCTGAAAAAAATATTTTGGATTGCCCGCAATACGTTTACGGAAGCGGCGCGGCAGAAGTTTTTCAGTTTCCTGCTTTTGCTCGGCGCGGGCTTGACGGCGGTTTCGCTTTCGCTGACGCATTTTGATTTCGGGGATTCCGAACTGAAATTTATTGCGGACTTCGGCTTCGGCGGAATTTTCCTTTTCGGTTCCGTGCTTGCCGTGGTAACGACGGTGCAACTTTTTTTCACGGAAATCGAAAATCGCACGGCGTTGACGATGTTGGCAAAGCCGGTGCGGCGCGGAGAATTTTTGTTCGGAAAATTTCTCGGCGTGTGGTGTCTGCTCGGCGTGTTCGTCGCGCTGATGTGCGGCGTGCTTGCGGCGGTTTTGGCGCTGCGCGCGGGAACGCTTGCGGAAGTTGCCGGGGCGCGCGGCTTGCCGCCGCCGTTTGTCGATTTCGGCGGACTGGCGGTTTTCGGCGTTTTGCAGTGGGCGCGGCTCGGCATTGTCGCGGCAATGACGGTGGCGGTTTCGAGTTTTGCGCAAACCTACCTTTACGCGGTGGTGGTTTCGTTTGTCGCGCTGATTATTGCACAGTTGCAGTACGTTTTTGCGGATTTTGCTTCGGGGGAAAAAGTCTCGTTCGGTGTGAAAGCGCTCGCGGGAACGGCGACGAAGCTGATTCCGAATTTGCAACTGTTTAACACAGGCGAAGCGCTCGTGTTCGATCCCGCCGGGCTTTCCGCCGCCGCAATCGGCTGCGCGCTCGGATACGGGGTAATTTGGATTGCCGCGCTTGTTTTTGTCGGAATGTGGTTTTTCCGCTTTCGCGAAATTTAGAATCGTCGGGGAGCTTTTTTTTCTCGTGGAAAACAATCCGCACAGCGATTCGTTGCTCGAAAAATTCCGTTGCAAAACGAAATATGCGGCGGCGTTTGCGGCAGTTTTCGTCGCGGGAACGCTCTCCGCGCCGCTTGGCGATTTTGCTTGGACACAAGCGCAGGAACGCATCGGGACTTTTTCGCCGAAAGCGCTTGCGCGCTCGGCGGGAACGGGCGTTGCGCTCGGGACGCTCGGCGGCTTCCGCACGGTTTTGGCAGATATCGCCTGGTTGCGCGGATTTCATTTTTGGAGCGAGCGCGATGCCGTCGACTGCCTGAAATATTGTGAACTCGCGATGACGCTCGCGCCCGAACAACTGTTTTTTCTCGAAAACACGGCAAATTATGTCGCCTTTGAGTTTCCGGTTTGGGAAATCCGCAAGCGCGGCGGATTTTTGCGCGTACCCGAAAGCGTTCAGCGGGAAATTCAGAAAAAAGCCCTCGCCGACGCGCTGAAAATATTGGACGACGCGGCGGAAAATAATCCCGAAGAACCGAAAATTTTCGTGCTCGCCGCACAGCTTATCGCCATCAAAACCGACCGCATTTACGGCGCGCCCGACTACGCGAAATCCGCCGCGTATTACCGCCGCGCCTGCGAGCTTCCCGGTGCTCCGTGGTTCGCCTTTGCGACGTATGCGAAATTCGTAGGCGAGCACGTTCCCGCCGAACGCGCTTCCGCCCGCGCTTTTCTCGAAAAACGTCTTGCCGCCGCAAAAACTCCGGGGCAGAAACGCTTCTTCTCCGAACTCCTCGAGGAATTTTTAATTCCCGATTCTTAAAACATATCCGTTTCCGTATTCGGAACGGATGTCGGCGATGCCTTCGAGCTTTTTTCGAAGCCGTGAAATCAGAGGCGGAATGCGGCTTGTGTCGATGAAAATCGGATTTGAACGCCAGACATTGAGCAACAAATCATCGATGGTTACGATTTCTCCGCGCCGTGAAAACAGGTAGCGCAGTACGCCCATTTCCTTGTGCGTGAGGCGGCAAATGCTTCCGTCGGGAAAGTGAATTTCGCGCCGAGGGGAAAATACGTGAGCGTCGTTTCCGAGCGGGATTTTCTCCAACGGGTCGGGTGTTCCCGAAGCTCGCCGCAAGACGGCTTCAATACGCGCTATCAACGGACCTTGACGGACGGGTTTGGTGATAAAATCATCGGCGCCGGCTTTCAGGCATTGCACACAGTATTCGTCGTCGCCGAGAGCCGTTTGCATAATTACGGGAACGTTTCCTCGGGTTCTGCGAATACGCTTCAAAATATCGATTCCGCTACCGCCGCCGGGAAGAAGTATGTCGAGCAGAGCGAGAGAAAAGGGCTCTTCGTCCACACATCGGCAGGCTTCGGGAAATGTCGCCGCCGAGCAAACTTCGTAGCGGTGAAGACGCAAAATTCCCGTAAGAAATTCAGAAAGTTCCGGTGCGTCTTCGACGATTAAAATTCTTGAAACGTAGGGTTTCATTTTACGGGCAAAGTGAGGATGAATGCCGTTCCCGCAGCGTCGGATTTTTCCAGACGCAAATCTCCGCCGAGCAGAAGCGCGAGTTTTTTGGAAAGCGCGAGTCCGATACCCAAACCGCGAACTCCGCTTTCCGTCGAATCCTGTGCCGAACGCGAAAATTCGCGGAACAGGTTTTTTCTCGCTTTTTCGGAAAGCCCTCCGCCGTTGTCGGCGGCGCGGATTTTCAGGATTTTTCCGCCGTTTGCGAGCTCTGCGCTCAGGCTGAACAGCGGCGCATTTCCGCCCGCGGCATACTTGGCGGCGTTGTCGGCGAGATTGAATAAAATGCGCTCCAGTGCAGCGGGAGAAATGTGTAAAAGCGCGGTTTCCGCTTCGGAAGAAATCTCCGTGTCAAAATCGCTTCCGGCCCGGTCGAGACGTTCCGTGATGCTTTCTACAATCGTCGGGAAAATTTCGCCGAATCGCGCGTCACGGAAGTTCAGTGCGTCGCGCTTTGCGCCCGAAATACGGGAAAAAAGCAGAGAGTTGTCGAGTAGCGCGGACAAGTCGCGCACACGTCCGGCGAGTTGGCGCAGGTCACGGGAAGTCCACGGTTTTTCTTCTGGAGATTTGCTGATGTTTTCCGCGAGAGCATTGATTTCTGCGACGGGCGACCGCAGGTCGTGCACAACGGAGGCAACGAAAACGCGCCGCCGTTCAGCCGTACGTTGCACGAAGCGAAGCGCGGCGAGCGTTCCCGCGCTTGCCGCGATGCCGAGTATCCACGCGCCTGCGAGCAGAATGCGGAAGTTGCGGAGCTCCGCGCGCAGAGCGATTTCCTCCGGGAGCGTTCCCGCGGAAAATTTCATCGGCAATCCGCAGGGCGAAATGTCCGCATTTGTCGCGTCCGCGCAAAATTCAAGCGTTGCGTTCGGGAGTTCCCGTCGCACTTTCGTCAGCAACACGAACAGCAGTTTTTCCTCGTTCAACAAAAAACCTTGGACAAATTTTTCGACGCTTGGAGCATGGAGTTTTCGGACGAGAAAAAGGCGGTCTTGGAAAATTTCGAAACGAAAACTTGAGGCAGAAGGGTTTCCGATTTCGTCGATGCCGTAATCCCAACCCGAATACCAGCTTTTCAATTCCCCCGGAGTATTCCATGTCGTTTGTTTGTAGAGATTACGGTTGTTGATGTAGCGCAGATAAGTGTCCATCCACGGAATCTGATTCGCACCGACGCGAAGCTCCGCATAAGTGAAAATTTTCTCGGCATCTTTTTCAAAGCGTTCGACAGCCCGGAAATAGCCGTTATCCAAGCCGTTTTGCGCGCAGATACCGTAAGATTTTTTTACGGGGTTGGTGTGAACGAGAAACCAAAATGCCAACGTCGCGTAGTCTTGGACGTTTGCCAAAAATTCGGAGCTTAATTTTTTGTATTCTTTTTCCGGAACGGGAATGGTGTCGGCGTTGCTTAAGAAATTTTGAAGCTCGGATGAGAGCATTATGACGCTGTCGCGGGAACGCTTTTCGCGAAGTGCGTTCGCAGACGAGGCTGCGGCTTGTGTACGGGAACGCTCCGTAAGCAGGCAAAGAAGTCCGGTTCCGAAGTTTAGAGCGACGGCGAGTGCAACAACCCCAAAGAAAACGCGCGTCGGGTATTTAAAAATGAATTCGACCATGGAAAGAGTGGAGTTTTACTTGTGGCGTTGTTCGTATTGGAGGATGGCTTCGTCGGAAAGAGTGGGGCGGCGGTATTTTGTAAGGTCTATTTTTCCGCGAATTCCGGCGCGGGAACACGCGCGGAGTTGGGCTTCGATGTCGTTCCCGTAAAGGTGTTCGAGGCAGGCAAGAAAAACGTCAATGTGTTCTCGCGTAATTTTTGCTTTGAGCGCACCTTGGCGTAGATAGAAGAAACGGGCTTGCTCGTGTGCGATCATTTTTTCTCTGTCGTAAGGAAGGTTTTTCTTCTGAACTTCCATTTGAAGAGAGCGCTCCGGATCTTCATAAACCTTTTTCTTTAGAGCGTTCAATTCTTCCGCCAGTGTCGTCAAATCGCAGTCTTGCAGCTCGGAAAGCATATCGTTCCAAAGCAGGAGTCCTTTTTCAAAATGCGTTTGTCCGATTATTTCCGTCGGGTTTTGTAGCGCGCTCCGGAAAAACCTCTCTGCGAGTCGGCTTTTTCCGGAAATATCTAAGGTCGCGAGATGCGCGCGCGGATATTCTTTTCGCAGAAAATCATCCTCGGGAAGACGCCATCCAAGAAGTTCCGCAAAAAGGTGCTCATCAGGCGGTGCTACGCTTGCATCCGCGATAGACATATTCGAACTTCGGGCGGGAACGCTGAGAAGTTGGCTCATGCGTTGCGTTTTTTCCGAAATTTTACCGGGAAGCAAAGGCGCATCAAAAGGTGTGTTGAATCTGCCGCCGGGTCCGCTGATGAAGGCACGTTTCGGCGACTTCGGTCGTGGCTTTAGCTGTGAGGTTTCGATACAGGCTTCGGGTTCGTTCCAAAGTTTGGTTTTCAGCGTGTCGTCGAGGGAAATTCCGAAATCGCTATTCGTTCCGTCGGGGATTTTGATATTTAATTTTTCATTTTGGCGATTAGTGCATGCCGTTTCATGAAGTCGAGCTTGGTTTTCGTCGAAATAATGAAGAATTGCGGTGTCCGATGCGCGGGCGGGAAATCGATTGGCTTCGAGGAGGAGGCTTAAAAAGGCTTTCGGGGTTTTGCTTGAAAAAATCATGTTCGAGAGCCCACTACTTTCGAGAAAATCAAAAAACTCCCAAGGTTTGTTCCCGCAAATGTCTGCGATGCAACGAAGCGTGATTCGTCTTGCATCGCTCGCTTTTGTCGAGTCCAGTTTTTTCATCGCCCGAAAGCGAGCGATTTTCAGGCGTTCGGCTTCGTCCGGTTTTCGGACGCGGGTAGTATCGTAAGCGCATTTAATTTCTCTCTGCGCCCTGTGTATTTCCGCCCACAATGCACGCAAGAGATCGTAGCGTTCTTCTTCGGTAATCACGTTTTCCGGATGGCAAAGAATTCCCACAAATTCCAATTTCAAAAAGTAATCGAGAGTAACGAGGTCTTTGTAATAAAACGGCGCGTCAAATCTTATCGCGCTCTTGTAAGGTGATGATTTGCGGTGAAAAATCGTTTCTTCAAGGGGGCGCACGGAACCGGAAATAGCCGGATACTGCGCCCGTATCTTTTCCGAATATTCAAGCCTTGGTTCTTTTGAGAATTCGATATAATCCTCCGGCTCCACCTGGCGGCGGATAAGGCTGAAAACCTTTTCATTCCAGGTTTTCGCGTTTTCGTATTCGCGACAGACCAAGTATTCCATGTCTCCGGGAGCGGCGAACGCGAGCACGGACCATAGGCAGGATAAAATCGAAATAAGGTATTTCATTTTTGTTTTGGCGAATGAGGGAAAAGCTGTTCTCGCGAACCGTTCACGGGAACGACAACTATTTTAGCGAATTTTTCCGAACGAATTCTTGCAGAATGATTACAAAACGCATTTTTTTTGCAAAATTTATGTGCTTTTTTTTGAAATTTCGTAGTTCCGATTGCGATTTTCAAGTGTGCGTCGCTTGTCCCTGTCTGGTATTGTTAGGTTTTTGTTCAGACATCTGATTTCGCTTGTCGCAGAAAAAGTTTTTTTTTGAAATTGATTTATCATGAGCAGTTTAGGAGTTCTGAATTGTTTGGCAGTTGCCGGACAGAGCAAGTACGAAGCCGTGCAGCTTTGGATGTCTGTTCCGTTCATCTTGCTTCTGACATTGATTGCGGTGATGCCGCTGACGGGGAAAAAACTGAAGCATTTGTGGGAGCGTTTTTATCCGGTCGTGGCGATCGGGCTCGGGCTTGTCGTTTCCGCGTATTACATCGGATTGGTTCCGGGCGGTGCGGGAGATGTCGGGCATTCTCTGAAAGAATACATTTCGTTCATCGCTCTTGTGGGCTCGCTGTTTGTAATTTCCGGAGGCATTGAAATAAAGCTGGGAGGCAATGCGACACCGAAAACGAACACGGTTTTCCTGCTCGTCGGGGCGGTGCTGGCGAATTTTATCGGGACGACGGGCGCGTCTATGGTGCTGATTCGTCCGTGGATGCAGATGAATCGGGACCGGCTTTCGGCGTTTCACATCGTTTTCTTTATTTTTATCGTCTCCAATGTGGGCGGGGCGCTGACGCCGATCGGAGATCCACCGCTTTACATCGGGTATTTGCGCGGGGTGGATTTTTTCTGGATTTTTGAGCAGGCGAATTTGCCGTGGCTCTTTGTCGTGGGCACGTTGCTTGCTGTGTTTTTCCTCATTGATTTACGGAATTTCCGCAAGGCGGGACCGCAAATCGCGGTGGCGGAAAAGCCCTCGAAAAGCATGGCGTTTTCCCTGCGCGGCATAAAAAATATCGGCTATCTTCTGGTGGTGGTCGGTGCGGTGCTTTTGCCGGGACAGGTTCCCGTCCATGTGCGCGAGGTGTTGGAAACGTATTTTGTGCGTGAGATCGTGATGCTCCTGGCGGCGGTTGCGTCGTATTTCCAAACGCCGTCGGAAATCCATGCGCAAAACCATTTCAACTTTGAACCGATTCGCGAGGTGGGTTACTTGTTCATAGGAATCTTCCTGACGATGGTTCCCGCGCTGGCATACCTGACGACGCACGGGCCCCAAATTGCCGAAACGCTCACGACTCCGGCGCACTATTACTACGCATCGGGCGCGCTTTCCGGATTTCTCGACAATACGCCGACGTACGCAAATTTCTTTGATCTGATTCGCAGTATCGTTCCCGAGGACGTTCCCGCGGATAAACAGGTGAGCTGGATGACGAATCCGGAAAATTCCGACTACAATTTACTTGTCGTCGCAATTTCACTCGGATCGGTGTTTTTCGGCGCGCTGACGTACATCGGCAACGGACCGAATTTTATGGTAAAATCCATCGCAGAGACCGAAAAAGTCAAAATGCCGACGTTTTTCGGCTACGTTTTCCGGTTCAGCTTGCCGATTCTCGTTCCCGTGCTGGTGCTCTGCGGTTGGATTTTTCTCTCGTAACCGCGCATAATCGGCGCGAGAATTTTCAAATTCATCCAGACACAGAAAAATAAGAACAACATCATGAGAAAAACATTCCTCGCCGGCGTCAGCTTTCTGCTCGCCTTACTCGTCCCCTCCGCCGTGTTTGCCGCTCCGAAAAAGAAGGGCGGAAAGGGCGCGGACGCGGAAATTACCTGCGCCGATGTGTGGGCGAAAAAGACAAAAGATTTTAACGGGAAAACCGTGAAAACGTTCGTGCGCGATGTCGGATCTACGGGAACGGTGATGTCCGACGCTGTCGCCGCCGTCGTTCCCGTGGAAACGGGAGACAAAAACAAGCGTGCCGGAGGCGACATTTACGTGCTCGTTCCCGCGAAGGATTTTGAGGCGTTTGCGCAAAAGTATTCGCCGGATTCCGACGAGGCTTCGAGTTCTTTCGGCGGGAAAATGGAATTCAAAAAACTTTCGGCTGTTTTTGCCGTAATCGGCGGGGAAAACGTTTTGCTCGTCAACCTCAAGGCAAGCGCATTGAAAGATTTTTCACCTTCTCAGACACTGGAAAAACAACTTCTCGGAGACGAGGCGACTACGTCTTCCCGTGACGGCTTTAAGAAAAAGATTTTCAACGTTTCCAAAATGACGAAGAAAAACGCGTCGGAATTTAAACGCCTCATCGCACTCTACAATCAAGGTCAAAAAAAGGCGGATAAAGTGAAAGAAAAAGACGTGCGCGAGATGTGCGAAGACGATGAGGAATATTCGCTGACTGTCTTCGATGAAAAAGCGAAAATCGAGTGGCTGATTCGCAAATAAATCATCGCGGAAATGCACTTCTTTCTTGCGCCGAAATCTAAGAAAGAAGAAACTCTGAACCGCGCGGGAACGCTTCGTTGCTTGCGCGGATTCTTTTTTTTAACAACCTACCCACGACTTATGTCCTCAGCAAAAGACACCAAATACAACATTCCCGCCATTGCGGCTCAATTTGCCATTTACGGCGACTTCGTCGATGCGTTCCCGTACGGAAGCGGTCACATCAACGACACATTCTGTGCCGTATTCGACCAGGGTGCCTGCCGCGTGCGCTATATTCTTCAACGCGTCAACTCCTACATTTTCAAAAATCCGGAAGGATTGATGGAAAACGTGGCGCGCATTTGCCGCCATTCGTTTGACAAGCTCAAAGCGAGCAACGCGCCGGACGCTTCCCGCCGCACGCTCACGCTCATCCCGACGAAAGCGGGCAAGGATTGGTTTGTCGATGCCGAGGGCAATGTCTGGCGCTGCTACATTTTCATCGAACGCGCCCGCGGCTACGACGTTATCGAAACGACGGAGCAGGCGTTCCAGGCAGCTCGCGCTTTCGGGAACTTCCAGAAACTTCTCGTCGACATTCCGGGCGGACGTCTCGTCGAAACGATTCCGGATTTCCACAACACGCGCAAACGCTTTGAAACGTTCCAAAAATCCCTCGCGGCAGACGTGAAAAACCGCGCCGCCGGAGTCAAAAAGGAAATCGATTTTATCCTCGCGCGCGAAGCCGACTGCTCGATTGTGCTCGACGCGATGGCAAACGGCGAAATTCCGGAGCGTATCGCCCACCAGGATACGAAGCTGAATAACGTGCTCATCGACGATTACACCCTCGAAGGCATTTGCGTTATCGACCTCGACACTTCGATGCCGGGTTCGGCGCTTTACGACTTCGGAGACATGGTGCGCACCTCGACTTCTCCCGCGAAGGAAGACGAAGTCGATTTGTCTAAAGTCGCTATGCAGTTCCAATATTTTGAAGCGCTCGCGAAGGGCTACATCAGCTCTGCCGGCGACTTCCTCAACGCGAAAGAACGCGAACTGCTTCCCTTCTCGGGCAAGTTGCTCACGCTCGAATGCGGTATCCGCTTCCTTACGGACTACCTCGACGGCGACCTCTACTTCAAGACAGCGCGTCCGGATCACAATCTCGACCGTTGCCGCACGCAGTTCCGCCTCGTCGAATGCATCGAAGAACAGATGGACGCGATGAACGCGCTCGTCGCTTCGCTGTAGTAAAGCTTAAAGATTAGAGCTTAAAGCTTAATGAAACGCGTTCCCGTGATTCCCGTTGCGGGAACGCGCTTTTTCCCTCTCATTCCTCCGATCGCTCTCTTCCATGCTTCAAAAACTTTTTGGCTTTAACCCGAAAGAAATGTCCCTCAAAACGGAAATTACCGCAGGGATTACGACATTTCTGACGATGGCGTATATTCTCGCCGTCAATCCGAGTATTCTCAGCGAAACCGGAATGGACAAAGGTGCGTTGTTCACGACAACGGTCCTGGTTTCCGCCGGTGCGACAATTCTGATGGGGCTTTTTGCCAAATTACCCTTCGCACTCGCGCCGGGCATGGGGCTGAATGCGTTTTTCGCGTACACGATTTGCGCGTCGTTGGGTTACTCGTGGCAATTTGCGCTGACGGCGGTTTTTCTGGAAGGGTTGATTTTTATTTTCCTGACAGTTTCCAATTTGCGGGAAAAACTCGTTTACATTCTTCCGGATTCGGTCAAAAACGCGATTAGCGCGGGTATCGGGCTTTATATCGCATTTATCGGATTAAAAAGCGCGGGAATTATTGTCGACCATCCGTCCACGCTGGTTTGTTTCGGAAAACTTACGTCCGCGTCGGTGTTGGGGCTTCTCGGAATCGTTGTAACTTCGGCGCTTTTGATAAAAAAAGTGAAGGGCGGTTTGCTTTTCGGGATTCTCATTACGATGCTTGCCGGAATTCCGCTCGGCGTAACCAAGTTTTCCGGCATTTTTAGCGCGCCGCCGTCCATTGAGCCGATTTTTTTCAAATTTGAATGGAGTCAAATTTTTAGCCAACAAATGGCGATTGTCGTAATGACGTTTCTTTTTGTTGATTTGTTCGGCGCTATCGGGACGATTATCGGTGTCGCCAACAGCGCGGGAACGGAAAAGGACGGAAAAATAACCGGGCTAAACCGGGCGTTTCTCGTAGACGCGATTGCGACAACGGGCGGTGCCGTGATGGGTTCCAGCACAGTAACAACGTTTGTCGAAAGTGCCGTCGGAGTAAAAGAGGGCGGACGTTGCGGCGTAACGGCGTTTACGTGCGGGCTGTGCTTTCTTTCGGCGCTGTTTCTTGCGCCGCTGTTTCTTGCGATCCCGGCATCAGCGACCGCTCCCGTGCTCGTTCTCGTCGGGCTTATGATGGTGAGCAGTTCCGTTCCCAAAATCGATTTCGGCGACTATTCGGAAGCCGTTCCCGCGTTTTTGTGCATCATTTTCATGCCGCTTTCCTACAGTATTTCCGAAGGGATTGTGATCGGGCATCTCAGCTACGTTTTCATCAATCTTTGCTGCGGTCGCATAAAAAAAGTTTCCGTCGGAATGTGCGCACTGGCAGCGTTCTTCATTTTGCGCTTCTTCTTCTAAGGACTTTCCGGTTTTCCGGAAAACTTTTCGACTCACGCTCATATTCTGCATAACAAAAATAGCGTTCCCGCAACGGGAACGCTATTTTTGTCAGTTGTGAAAAACGAAGTTCGGTTTTAGTACCAGGAGTCTTCGGTCTTGTACATTTTGTAGCCCTGGATGTCATTCCAGTGTCCGCGCGTGAAGTCGGGGATTTCGACAGGAGCGCAACCGTTGCTCATCGAAAGGTAACCGAGTTCCGCGAGGCAGCTCCATTCGGCGAGGTCATAAACGTCCATGTCCATCGGCAAACCGTTCTGGAGGCAGTAAACCATACGGTAGTCCATCATGAAGTCCATACCGCCGTGACCGCCGACCTTCTTGGCTTTTTCACCGATTTCGGTGATGAGCGGGTGCTGGTACTGCTGAATGAGAGCCTGCTGCGCCGCTGCCGGGAGGAAGCCGTGAGCGTTCAGGTTTTCATGATTCGGAATACCTTCGATCTTGGAGGTCTTGCCCTGAACGGCGTAGCCTTGAACCGGATATTTGTTCGCGAAACCGCTCGTTCCCGTAACCTGATATTTTCGGTTGTAGGGCTGAGGAGTCATGACATTGTGCTGAATTTCGATGACTTTGCCTTTTGCCGTGCGCATGAGCGTCGTCGTGTGGTCGCCGTTTTCAAAGTGCTTGCACTTTTCGCCTGTGGCTTTTTCGACGAGTTGTTTTCCGATGAAGGAATCCGTATCCATCGCAACGAGCGTGGTGAGGCGGTCGCCGCGGTGAATGTCCATCACTTGGCAAACCGGACCGAGACCGTGCGTCGCGTAAACGTCGCCGCGGTGCGTGCGGTTGTATTCCAAACGCCAGCCGAGTTTGTCGTTCGCGTCTTTTTTCCAGTAGTAATCCCAGAAATCGCTCAGGTCGTGGATATAGGCACCTTCGCCGCGGATGACTTCGCCGAACACGCCTTTTTTCGCCATATTGAGCGTGTTGAGTTCAAAGAAGTCGTAGCAGCAGTTTTCGAGCTGGACGCAATGTTTGCGCGTACGTTCCGATGTATTGATGAGGTCCCAGCATTCCTGGATGCTCATCGCAGACGGAACTTCAATCGCAGCGTGTTTGCCGTGTTCCATTGCGTAAAGTGCCACGGGAACGTGGTGATTCCAGTCTGTCGCGATGTAGACTAAGTCGATATCGTCACGCTCGCAAAGGGCTTTGTAACCGTCTTCTCCGCTGTAAATCGCAGCCTTGGGAAGACCGGCTTTAACGAGCGTTTCGTTGCATTTTTCGGCGCGCTCCTTGACGTAGTCGCAGAGAGCAACTATCTCGACGTTAAGTCCGACATCTTTCATGTGCGAAAAACGCTCGACAGCACCCGGACCGCGCATTCCCAAACCGACGAAACCGACGCGAACAACGTCCATTTTCGGGGTTTTAAGTTCGAGCACGTGCTTTTGTCCGGCAGG
Organism: Opitutales bacterium; assembly: GCA_017935025.1. GTDB lineage: Bacteria > Verrucomicrobiota > Verrucomicrobiia > Opitutales > UBA953 > Spyradosoma. The sequence continues at coordinate 16,426 of JAGBIL010000014.1, forward strand.
ACGGGAGGGGACGACCGTGCGGATAACACCATCTTCCCCGCGGGTCCATTTCGTACTGAAATGGCAATTCATTTCGGAGTCGTTTTTCTTCTGCTCCGGTGTGGACTCAGGGCAACCGGTGAGTGTGAAAACGACGCACGCAGCGGCCAACAGGTAGTTTAGTTTTTTCATTTTGGCTATATTTTTAGGAATAGAAATGGGTTCAACTTAGGGGTCGTATCGTAGCAAAAACAAACGAGAGATTAAAAGAAAAAAGTATTTGTCCGAAACGGAGAAAATCACACTTCGATTTTCCCTTCAAAAAGAATGTCGTTCCCGTGGCGCGAAACCGCCGTATTCGAAAGGCGCTGAGCGCCGGAGAGCCTTTCGAGCGGTGTTCCCGCAAAGGCCGGACGGGCGGCGGGATCGCCGAAAATTTTCGGGGCGATATAAGCGTAAAGATAGTTCGCCTGTTTTTCGGAAAGCAAGGAGCCGAGTAGTTCCGCTCCGGCTTCAAAAAGAACCCCGCCAAGGTATTCGCCGGCAACGCGGGAACGAAAATCCACCCAGAAATTTTCCGTCGGAATTTCCCAAGTTTTTACGCCGCGTGCGGAAAGTTTTTCCGAAAAATCGGCGGGAACTCCGGCGGTCGTAACAAGCACGGTCTTTTCCCGGAATTCGTCATTAAAAACATTCAGCAAATCGAGTTTTTCCAGGGTGCGCAGACGGCGGTCAAAAACGAAGCGGGTAGGGCAGAAGACCTCTTCTGAGGAAACGCGCGCCGTAAGCGACGGATTATCAGCGAGTACCGTTCCCGAGCCGGTGGCAATCGCCGGGAAATAGCGGCGCAGGCGCATGACATCAGCACGAGCTTGCGTTCCCGTAATCCATTGCGATTCGCCGTGCCGTGTCGCCGTACGCCCGTCGAGCGTCATCGCCGTTTTCATGGCAAAAAGCGGCGTTCCCGCCGTGATTTGGTGATTAAAAATAGGGTTAAGGCGGGAACATTCGTCTTCGAGAACGCCGGGAACGACTTCTATTCCGGCGGCGCGTAAAACCGCAAACCCGTTGCCCGCGTGCGCCGGATTGGGGTCGGTTGCGCCAACCGCAACACGGGAAATCCCGGAGGCGATAATCGCGTCCGTGCAAGCGCCCGTGCGCCCGCAAGTCGAACAAGGCTCAAGCGTAACAAACATCGTCGCCCCGGGAGCGGGATTGCGCCCGAGCGCAGCGAGTGCGTTGCGCTCCGCGTGCGGCGTTCCCGCGCGGGCATGAAATCCCTCGGCAACGATTTTCCCGTTTTCGACAATGAGCGCGCCGACCATCGGGTTCGGGTGCGTGTTGCCGTTCCCGCGCTTCGCCAGTTCAATGGCTCTGCGCATGAAAAAATCGAATTCCGCGGTTGAAAATTCCATATATTTCAAAAAAAAAATTAGTGAACAACACTGAAGGCATCGTTCACTACTCAGAGAAGCGCAAAATTTATTCCTTCGCGGCGGCTCCCTTTTTCCAATCATCCATTTTCCTGCGCAAATCGACGTGCAGGCGGGAATCTTTCGATTCCTTACGGTTCGCACCGGAAATCGTCGTCAGAATTTTTCCTTCCGGAGTCAGAACGTGCAGGCACGGATAACCGCCCGCACCGGGAGCACCGTTTTCTTTCCCGAACGGAGCGGCAAGCCACGGCATTTTTGAGGATTTTGCGTAGGCACGGCGCTGTTTCTCCGATTTATCGCCGCTGACAAAAACGACTTCAAAGTCTTTTTTGTTTTTCTTGTAAAATGCAATCAGTTGCGGCGTAAAAAAATGGCAAAACCCGCACCAACTCGCCGAGTGGTAAATGCCGACAAACTTGCCGTCGAGTTTTTTGACGACCTCTCTCTTTGCGTCCTCCGACTTCTGATGCGCCTTTGCCAACAAACCCTCCGGGAACATTATCGCCCAAGGGGATTCTTTTTGAGCCGTTGCGACCGTCGTTACCGATTCAGCCTGCGCAAACGCGGGAACGCCAAACGAAAAATGGGCGAGGGAGAAAAGCCCGAAAAGCGGCAAAAGTAATAGTTTTCTCATACCCTCGGAATTTTTTCCCTCAAAGAACGGATTTGCAAATAGAAATTTAGCGGATTCGGGCGGTTTTTCGGAATTTCAAAGATTGAAAAGGGTGCGGAAAAGCTGTTTTATTTTACGAAAATTTTCCAAACATGACGATTACACCAGACATTCCTGCTCTTTCTCGCGCAGCCAACGAAGCTCGCGGTCTCGCGTTAGATGCCATCGCCGGTTGCAAATCCGGACACTTGGGACTTCCGCTCGGTGCGGCGGAAATCGGTGCAGCGCTTTTCGGGCACGCACTGAAAATCGCTCCGAAGCATCCGAAATGGCCGAATCGCGATCGTTTCGTGCTTTCCGCCGGGCACGGCAGTATGTTTGTTTACGCATGGTTACACCTCGCCGGATTCGATCTTTCGCTTGAAGACTTAAAGGCGTTCCGTTCCCGCGGAAGCCTGACCCCCGGACACCCGGAATTCGGCGACACCCCCGGCGTAGAGGCAACTACGGGACCGCTCGGGCAAGGCATCGGCAACATCGTCGGGATGGCAATCTCCGAAAAAATGGCTGCGGCCCGCTTCAACACCGAAGAACACAAGATTTTTGACCATGTCGTCGTCGGTCTTTGCGGTGACGGGTGTCTGCAGGAGGGTATTTCCTACGAAGCCGCCGCCGTCGCCGGGAGGCTCGGCTTGGACAACCTAATTCTTTTCTACGATTCCAACGCAATTACACTCGACGCTCCGACCGAGAAAACACAAAACGAAAACACGGTCGACCGCTTCCAAGCGGCAAATTGGGACGTTTGGGAGCTCGAAGACGGACATAATATCCTCGAAGTGCTCTCCTCCTTTGAACGCGCCCGGGAACACCGCAACGGACGCCCGAAACTGATTATCTGCAAAACCCTCATCGGGCGCGGAGTCCCCGAAGTTGCGGGAACGACAAAAGCTCACGGTGAAGGCGGAGCGAAGTTCGCCGCAGACGCACACAAACTTCTCGGACTTCCGGAAACGACATTCTGCGTTTCCTCGGAAACACGAGAATATTTCGCCGGACTTTGCGCTCGCCGCGAGGCGAAATACGCCGCATGGACGGAAACGTTTGCAGCTTGGCAAAAAGCTAATCCGGAGCTCGCGGTTTTGCTCGAAAAAGGATTTTCGCGCGACCACGGCACGGCGGAAGAACTTTCCGCAAAGATTCCCGCATTCGGCGAAAACAAGAACGCAACCCGCGTTTCCGGCGAAATTTCCCTCAACGCACTCGCGAAAAACGATTCGCTGATTCTTTCCGGTTGTGCAGACCTTTTCAGCTCTGTCAAAACCTACATCAAAGACGGCGGAGATTTTGATGTCGACAACTACGCCGGGCGCAACATCTGGTTCGGCATTCGCGAACACGCCATGGGCGCGATTTTGAACGGCATTACTTACGCCGGAATCTTCAAACCCGCGGGATCGACGTTCCTGACCTTTGAAGATTATATGCGTCCGTCCGTGCGCGTTGCCGCGCTCGCGAAATTGCCGCTGTTCTACATCTTCACGCACGATTCCGTCGCCGTCGGCGAAGACGGACCGACGCACCAGCCCGTCGAACTCGTTTCCTCGCTGCGTTGCATTCCGAATCTTGATGTCATTCGCCCGGGAGATTCAGAAGAAACAGCCGCTGCTTATGCTTACGCCGTGGCACGCAAGGACGGTCCGGTCGCGCTTTGCCTTTCCCGCCAGAATCTTGAATCGCAGGAATCAATTCCGGTCGAAACCCGCCGCGCGGGAACGCTCCGTGGCGCCTACGTCGCGGTGAAAGAACAGGGCGCGTTGGAACGCATTATCATCGCGTCCGGAAGCGAACTCGGCATCGCGGTCTCGGCGGCGAAAGAGCTCGGTGCGGGAACGCGCGTCGTTTCCATACCGTCGATGGAAATCTTTGAAAAACAAAGCCCGGAATACCGCGAAAGCGTGCTCCCGGCGGC
>JAGBIL010000015.1 GCA_017935025.1 Opitutales bacterium
AAAACGTGGACGCTCTCCATCGCCGCCAATCGCGAGGCGCACGCCCGCGAATATACGCTCGCCGTTTTCACGGAAACGCTCGCCGCCTCCGTGAAAATTACGCAGGCGGATTTTCCCCGACGCGCCGCAGCGTTTTACCGCAACAGGAGGATTTGGACCCCGGCGTTTTTTTAATAATAGCTTAAAGCTTAGAGGTGATGGCTGAGGGCTTAGAGGTCCGTGCTAAGGAATTTGCCTCCGGCAAATTCTTTGAAGAATGAATTATTCACTATTCATTATTCGTTATTCATTAAAAAGGTGTTACCTCTAAGCCATCAGCTCTCATCCCTCATCCTCTTTAAGCTCTAAGCATTAACCTCTCACCTTTTTTTTACCATGAACAAAACAACACACTACGGAACACAAGAACCGGTCATCGAAAGCCTTTCGCTGACAACATCCACCGCCGACACGCCGACGGGGACATTGGTTTACACGGTGCAGGGAACGTGGAACGATGTCAGAAACAACACTCCCGAGTTAGGAACGCGCAGCGAGTTTTTCCAAAACGTAGAATGGAAAGACGCCGCCGGAAAAGATCACCGGGCAGACCTGATGCTGAAAAGCATTTCGAGGGCGTCCACGGGATCCGGAACGGCATTTAAAATAACACTCACCTACGGCGCGCCGGATTTAATCGAGGAAAACGAGAACGAGCAGGAACCGAGCTACACGATGACGGCAGAAAGCGGAACGGCAAGCATCCTCCTTCATCCCCGCTACAAAGACCTTTCCGAAAACGAAAAAATCATCGCAAAAGCATTACTCGAAGGCAAGACGCGCAAAGATTTGGTAAACCCGAGCTGGGCAGAAAACGGAACCGTAACACTCACGGCGGCGCAAGCCGGCACAGGCGTCCCCCTTGCCGTGATAATAAGTAAAGTAATCGCCAAGAACTCACGAGCCGACGAGTTGATTAAAAAAATCGAAAACGGCGTGAATGAATACAAAACCTTCGGCGTCACTTGGAAGGAAACCACATTCAAGAGCGGAGTAAGCAGCGCACTCTCCGCGCTGGCGACCGTCAACCCGCCGCCGGGCCCGAACCCCAACGTTCCCGACCGAAACTGGCTTTACACGGGAGCGGAGGCAACTAAGGAGAAAGGCGCCGCAAAATGGAAAGTCACGCGGACGTGGCGCCTTTCGGACTCGGGCGCGAAATGGGACGCGGATTTATACTAATTAGCCGGTCCTTCAAAACCATCCTCAACAATTCGGATTCTCAAATCTTCAACAGGAGTATCAACAATACGCACGCGAAAATCACCGTCAAATTGCACAATCTTCCATTGTCCCGGTTTTTTCGCGTCCCCCAAAACATACCGCACCTTCAAATCCTCAAATCCGTGGGTAACAAATCGGACTTTGTAATCCTCCATGGCGTTAACGAATTGAATCCGCCCGTAGAGACCGCGTGCGAGCGCCTTACGCCTTGCGGAATCGCTCGCTCCGGTAACGGCAAAAGCGGCAACGGAAACAAACGCGAAAGCAACGACAAGCAATTTTTTCAAACCCATAACCGTTTTTCTAAATGAACCTCCCTACGATTCCAAACAATTTTTCAAGCGGCGAAGTATTGAGCGCCGCAAGGCTGAATCAACTCTTAGACTGGATGCGGCGAGCAAACGAAATTCTCCGCGAAGCCTCAAAGCAAAACAACTCCGTCACGGAAACACGGCGCGTCCCCGCGGGAACGGACTACACACCCCCGCATCCGTTTTACGCACGGGTGATTTACAACGACGCGGAACCGACGGGCGTCGCCGTTTCCGGAGGCGGCGTTTACGTGAGCGTTATCCCGCACATCACCTGCGCCGATAACGGCGGGAGCGGATACACGGCTTCGTCTTACGTAGAATCTTTTTATCAGGAACCCGAAACCATCGACGGGAACCCGGCAGGGAAAAAACTTTATTGGAAATACGACAGAGAAACGGACTCTATGACGTTCGAGTTGACGGAAGAAGAGCCGGATACAGACTACACAAACCCGCTTCTACCCATTCGCGTAAAAATCGCAGAGTTTGAAGAGGCAGACGGCATCACACTCGTGAGCCAATTTTTACGCAGCGACATTTTTGTAACGCGCACGGATTTCAGCTGTTAGGAGAACAAGCGATGACGGCGGAGGAAATTTTTCGGGAAACGTTTCGCGGGCGGAGCGTCGCGGTGGTCGGCAATGCCAACCCGAAGGCGGATTTTTCGGAATCCGTCGACGCCGCCGACATCGTCGTAAGACTCAACCATTGCCCGAATTTGGAAAGCGGAAAAACCGGCAAGCGGATAGACGTTATCATCCAAGTACCGACAACGGCGTGGTTCAGACTTCCCGAAAGCGAGCAACACCGGGAACAAATCCGCATGGCACGGCCGCGGGTATTCCTTTTGCACAACGCCGGATTGGCGCATGTGAGTCCTCTACGCGAACTTCTGGCGGGACTGGACGTGCACGCAGTCTCCCCGCCGCCGCAAACACAAGGCTGGTCGACGGGCGGCAAGGCGTTAAAAATGATTGTCGCCGCAGAACCGGCAAGCCTTAACGGATATTGTTTTTCGGATACAGAGCAGGAATTTGAAGCATATTTACGCACAGAAGGGCGGCATCATTTACCGACGGCCATGGAGGAATTTCGCTCACGGAGGGCTCTGCAATGATCTGCGTTATTCCGGTGAGAGGCGGGAGCAAGGGCGTGCCCGGAAAGAATTTGAGAACAACGAGCTCCGGCAAAACGTTGCTTGCGCAAGCAATCGAGAAAGCGCGGGCAGTGTGCGGGAATCGGGTAACCGTGCTTGCGGATACGGACGAACTCGCACAACACGCAGAGAGAGCGGGCGCGTGGGACGTTTGGCGCGACGGACGCAACACTCCGGATTTTGAGGACGTAAGCGTGAGGCTGGCGGCGTGGAAGCGGGAACGGCCGGTTAACCCGGGCGGGATTGTGGTGCTGTTGCAGTGTACATCGCCGAATGTCAGCCGGGAAACGCTTGCCCAATTCGTCGATGCGGCGCGGCGGCTGAACAGCGGCGAAGCTCTCCTCGCGGTTTCCCCGCTAAACAAAAAGCCGAACGCGCTTTTCGAAATCGGCGGCGACGGCTCCCTGCGCCCGCTGAACCCGATCGCCCCTGCGGTAACATTCCCGAGGCAAGCCTTGCCGCCGGCGTGGTGGTTTTGCGGCGCGCTCAGTGCATTTTACAAAGACGCCATCGATCGCGGGAAACCTTCGGTTTTCTCCGGGCTTAAACTCATACCGTTTTTCATCCCGGAACACGAAGCAAGCGATATCGACCGCGAAGAGGATTTTCCGAACGGAGAAAACAACTGATGGGGCACTCTCGATACAGCCGCACACAACTCGCTCGCGGCGAAGGCAGACAATGGAAAACCGTCAAAAAAGACGGAAACGTCCACTTTATCGAACACATCACACCCGGCGGAAACGCTCCGGGCCCGGCACGCACGCACTCAAAAACCAAGGTTTACGTTTCCAAATACGAACGTCCGGGCAAAGAGTTCGGCAAGGTCAAAGAAATTTCCGTTATGAATCCGAAAACGGGAATGAAAGCGATGGACATTCACACGAAGGACGAAGGCAACGGTCCGCACGTGCACAAATGGAACGAATCTGTAAGAGGCAAAGGCATTCCTCTTACACAAGGACAACGCAAATTTGTTGAAAAAATTCAACGAATGGCAAAGGATTCAGACAAATGACGGATCAGGAATTACAGGAAAAAAGGCAGGAGTTAATTGATATCTTTTTTGAAGATATCGCAGAGCATCACCTCGGAGCAAATTTTCGCGTAAACGGAAAAGAATTTTGGATTTCCGGAATATGGGCTCCGTATTGCCCGAAAGAGCTCGAAGAAAGTAGAACCCACTTCTATCAAACAACCGGGCACGAAGACAATCCGGATACGAAACTCATCCGCGTATTCAAAGACAAATTCGATTTGATGGAAAACTTCAAGATTGACGGAAAGTGCTTGAGGCAACTTGTGTTCGATTGCGAAATAGAGTTCATAGACTGGAACGTTTAATCTCTAAAAATTTTCGGCGGATTTTGCGCGGAAATGCTACACAAATAAAGCACTACAAGACGCGTGTCTTCGGTGTGTGCAACCTCGACCTTTACGAGGCAAACAAAGCGGCGGGAACGTTTCGGATGCCGGTGCTTGAGCCGGCAAACGTTCCCGTTCCCGAAAAGCTGATTCCGTTCAATGTCGCCGTGCGCCTCAACCGCGTTCCCGCCGGGCGCGGCGTGCATTTCTTTCTCGACGACTATCAGTTCGAACGCGTATGGAACGCCCCGGAACGTTACGTCGAAACGCTACGCCGATTCGACTGCGTGTTTACACCCGATTTCAGTCTCTACTTAGACATGCCCCCGGCAATGAAAATTTGGAACATTTACCGCGCGCGAACAATCGGGCAGTTTTGGCAACGCGAAGGCGTGCGCGTCGTTCCCGCGCTCTCTTGGGCAGAACCGGAAAGCTTCGAATACTGCTTCGACGGACTGCCGCGCGGCTCAACTCTCGCCGTAGCGCGTATCGGCGTAGAATGTAATGCATATTTCGGATACATTTGGAACGCAGGTTTCGCAGAAGCCTTGCGGAGACTTCAACCGGAAAAGATATTTTTCTACGGCAAAAAACACCCGCTCCCGCAAACCGACGCCAACGTCTTTTTCTTCGAAAACGACCGCATAAAAAGTCTCAGGGCAAAATGTAATTAAATTTTAAATTCAAGTTGCTTGTCATTCGGGCGCAGGGCAAAGAATTTCTCCGCATCCTCACGCGGCTGGTTCACACCTTTGTAGTGCATGAAAAGCGTGCGCGTGTTTGTGTGGCGCGTCGCAAGAATCGTTTTCCCGTCATCCATATTCCACGAAGAAAGCATCGTCGCAAAAGTGTGCCGCAGGACATTCGTTTTCCAGTTACACGCCGCAGAAATGCGCATTTGCGTTTTCGCGCACGGGAACGGAACGGCTTCGCTTTCCTTTGAAAGCGGGCGATACGCGGCAAGCCACGCAAAGACGGTCGCGCCGTTGTTCGGCAAATACTGCGGAAGAATCAGCCAATCGTCGCGCGTTTTGCAAATTTCTGCGGGAACGCGAATCGTCTTCCGCTCAAAATCAATCCACTCCCAACGCATTTTACGCGCCTCGCTCGTGCGAAGCCCGGCAAAAAGCCGCAGGGCAAAAAAAGGAACAAGCCGCGGATGATTTTTCTCCAAAAACCGCAAGGCAAATTCCGCTTCGGCATACGACCAAATTTCAACCCGCGCCGACGGAATCCGCGGGAACAGGCGCAAATCCACGGAAGGCACTTCAACAATCCAACGCTTAGCGGATTTACACCACGAAAGGAAATTGCGCACGCTGTCCCAAAGATTTCTCAGTGAACGCGGCGAAAGCTCCCGATGCGAAAAAAGCCAATCGGAAAGCTCGCTCCCGCGCACGGAACTTAATTCGCGTCCCTGCCAGTAAGCACAGAATTTCCGCCCGTCGCGCTCAATTGCGCGAAGATGCGTCGCACTTCGCCCGGATCCCTTCAACCACTCGACAAAACCCTCGAAAGCAACGTCCGCCGGAGGAACATTCCCCACGGGCGCAACATAATACTTTTTCCACCAAATCACGGCTTGAAGCGGATCAAAATCACCGCAAATATTTCTGATTTTGCGGAGCAACTCCGCATCCGCGCCGCTCACTTTCGCCACAGGCGTTCCCGCCGAAAGCGTTTCAGCAAAGGCTTCCATGGCTTCCCGCGTCGTAAAACAACGCGAAACACGCCGCCCGTCAACACGCCGCTCAAAAACCCACGGCTGACGCTTTCGCTTCGGGAAAAAATACATGTTTTTGGCAATTTTCATAATTTTTGAACCGTAAAGAACCGAAAAATTAAAATCAACCGAAAAACAGAAAAAAACCTTGCAATTAGGAAAAACAAAGCTCAATTTCGTAAAAGATGACAACACAAGCAACCCACAAAAACATTGGGCTTGCCGCAAAATCCCGCAATCAGCGCAAAAAAAGAGGCGACCGCGCGGTCGCCCCCAAAAGTGGCGGAGAGAGAGGGATTCGAACCCTCGGTACCTTGCGGTACACAGCATTTCCAGTGCTGCACAATCGGCCACTCTGTCATCTCTCCGTTAGCCGAAAAATTGAGGACGGATTAAACGGGTATTTTCCGATCTCGTCAACTGCTAAAATTCAGTAGCACAAAACAAAGACTATCGCACGCGCATTTTAGCGGCGAAATATAGCGCACGGATTCGCTCAAAATCCTGTTCCCGCGAGCCGGAAACCAAGCAATAATCGTATTCGCGCCAACGCGCCATTTCGTCGAGCGCAACACGCATACGGCGTTCAATCTCGTCCGGGGCATCGGTTCCGCGTCCGGTCAGGCGTTCCCGCAGTTCCTCCACACTCGGCGGCATGATAAACACCGACACAAGCGCGCGGGCGATTCGCGCATCTTTTTGCGCCACGCGGCGCACCGTCGCCGCACCCTGGACATCGAGATTGAGTAAAACATCGCGTCCCGCATCAAGAATCTCCCGGACTTGCGCGTGGCGCGTACCGTAGCGATTGGAATGAACCCGAGCGTGTTCAAGAAAATCTCCGGCGGCGATCCCGCGTTCAAACTCCTCATGCGAAAGGAAAAAATAATCTTGCCCGTTTTTTTCCGTGCCGCGCGGAGGACGCGTCGTACACGTTACCACACGACGGATATTTTGCGGGAACGCCGCCGTCATACGGTCGCAAAGCGTCGTTTTTCCGCTTCCCGCGGGACCGGAAACAAGCAACAAAACCGGGGAAGGCTGAAAATCTTCGGAGTTCATGAGTATTAAAAAAAAGTCTTTTTTTTCTAAGAAAAATTAGGGAAGCCAAACCAATCCCGCGAGCAAATTAGCGGCACCTAGCACGAGAACTCCCGAGCCGGCAATCACACGATTTCGCTTATTGCGCGCGACCCAATCAATCGCATTTCGCCAAACATACGGAGACGCACCGCCCCAAAGCGCCGCAAGAATCAACATATACGCCGTTCCCGCAAGGACACGCGAGTACGGAAGTTGTCCGAACCCGGCAGAAAGCAATTCGTTGCAGGAAAAAAGCACGAGCACGGCAAGTCCGCGAAGTGCAAGCAAATCGGGAAGAAATTTAAACGCGAGTAAACCCGCGCCGCCGAAAAGCGCTATCAGCCAAGAACGCGGAAAACCCGCCAAATCGACGTCCGGAATCGTCAGCAAATGAAAAATAAACCACGAAAACGCCCCTCCCCACAGGACAAATGTTGCCGCACGGGAACGCGGAAGCGCGGTCAGCACCGAAGAAAATTTTTCACCGGAAAACAACAAAAGCAACCCGAGCCCCGCCAATGTGATGCCTGTCGCCAAATATGCGTGAAACAAACTCATTCGGAAGATGATAATGTTTGTTATCGCTCACGGTAAACAGAAATTTAGCGAAGCGCCAGGTGATTAATGAGAAGAATGGGATGAATGAGAGAAACGGGAAAATACTCATTCTTCTCTTTCTTCCCATTCCTCTCATTATGCTTCGCTAAATTTCAATTTGCGCGGGAACGCGGGAACACGTTTAATGGTTCCCAACATTTTAAAACGCTATGGACGGCAACAATGAATCCTTTTCCGGCGAACTTGATTTGAGCTCGCTTTCATCGCTTAGCCTTGAGCCCTCGTGGGCTTCCGGAGACAAGACGGACAAAATCTCCGTCGGTCGAATCTCCCGTGACGACCGTCGCGGGAACGCGCCTCGGCGGGATCGCCCCGCCGGCTCCGGTTTCCGTGATCGCCGCCCGCCGCGCAACCGCGACGCAAACGCCGATTCCGCTCCGCGCTCGGAAGAACGTCCGCCGCGCAGAGACCGCCCGGGCAAACCGCGCCGCGACGATCGCAGAGGCGGCAAGCGTTCGGACCGCGTTCCCGCGCCGCGCGTGGTCGAAGTCGCGTTTTTCCCGGAAGACAAACCGTTCAACGTTCTCGCAAAAGCGGTGAAAAACTCCGCACGCACGTACGCACTTTTTGAAATTGCGAACCTGATTCTGGAAAAGCCGGAGCGCTTCACGGTTGTCGTAAAACCGCTCGTGCGCAAAGCAAATCCGGCAAAGAAATCGGCGGCTCCCGCCGAAGCCGCAAAGGAAGCGGCACCGACGCTTTTCGTCAGCGTTCCCGACGGAATGCCTTTCCTGAACGAGGCGGACGCGTTCGCGTATGTTTTTGCTCAGCACGCCGACAAATTCTTCACGAAGGAAACTGTAGAAGTGGACGCGCCGAAAGGCAACTTCGCTATGGTTTCCAAATGCGGATTCACGGGAGAACTGCTCGCACCGCCGAACTACCACGCATATCAGCAGATTCTGCGCGACCACCATGCGGCGAATTTCCCGAAAATGCCCTTTGAAAAATTTATGTCCCGCCTCGAAACCGTCAAGGATCAGGAATCCATCGACGCGTGGGTCGCCAAAATGAAAACCGTTGAGCGCTACACCGTCAAAGACCGCAAAGACGGTGAACCGGAAACACTCGACGGCGCGGGAGCGGCAAAAGCATTTTTGCTTTCCAACCGAAAAAACAAAGTCGTCCGCACGGTCGGCACCGCTCGTATCCCCGGGAAGATGCTCGAACAAATGCCGATGGGCTTGATGAAAGCCGGCATTGAACACGAACTCGAATTCCAGCGCAAATTCCCGCTCAACACCGCGAATTTCCTTCGCGGGCGTTTGCGCCGCGCCGGGTTCTCCCTGTTCAAACGCGGATCAAAAGGCATCACGCTCGTTTGTGCTATTCGCCGCAAATTCCGCACGCCGGATTCCGTTTTCTCCGACACGATTCAGCGCATTTTCGATTTCCTCGAAAAACACCCGAACACCAAGGTTCAGGATTTGCCGAAGATGATGCTCGGAATCGGCGAAGATACCGCAAAGACCGCAGATGCCGCACCCGCCGAGGGAGCGCCTGCTGCACCGGAAACCGAAACTTCCGCCCCGGCTGCGCCGACGGGAACGCCGTCTGACACGGAAGCTCAACTTTCCGAACTGCTCGTGAACGTGCGCTGGCTCGTTCTCGAAGGCTACGTTTCCGAACTTTCCGACGGTGCCCTTTTCACCTACCCGAAAATGACGGTGGCGCAGGCAAAAGCTGCCGCCAAGGAAGAAGAAGTCGAATCCAAATCAGACACCGGAGCCTCCGGGGAAAAACCGGACGACATCGCAGCGGAAATCCCGCCCGCGCCGGAAATGCCCGACGTTCCCGTAGCTGACGAACCGGCACTGGAAGAGTCCGTCGCAAACGAACCGGAAACGTCGCCCGCCGAGTAAAAGCGGGCAACGCGCCCTTTCCCCAAAAAAACCGAAAGGCTTTAACGGATTTCGCCCTGATTTGGCACCGTTAAAGCCTTTCGGCTTTTTTACTTTCGGTTCCCGGCAGTCAGCGGGCGATTGAGAGAAGATCGGGAAGCTCGACACGTTTTTCGTAGAGCGCTTTACCGACGATTGCGCCGTTCAGATTCGAGTACGTTCCCGCAAGTTCGCGCAGGCGCAAAATGTCTTCCCGGCGCGAAACGCCGCCCGACGCAATAATATCGGCTTGTGTACTGCGAAGCATTTCTTCGAGTGCAGCAAAATTCGGACCCTTCAGCATACCGTCGGTCGCAATGTCCGTGTAAATAATCGTTTTCACGCCGAGCTTTGCCGCCGTTCCCGCGAGTTCGGTCGCGCGGCGCGTGGTTACGTCCACCCAACCTTTTACGGCGACAAATCCGTCCTTCGCATCAATGCCGACAGCAATTTTTTCGCCGCCAAAAGTTTTGACGAGTTCTGCGACAAAAGCGTCGTCGTTTGCCGCTTTGGTGCCGACAATCGCGCGCGTCGCTCCCGCGTCGAGCACGGCGCGCACGTTTTCGATTGTTCGCAAACCGCCGCCGAACTGAATCTTCAAGCCCGTCGCCGCGATGCGTTTAAGCGCGTCAATATTGCGAGGCTCGCCTCCGAACGCGCCGTCGAGGTCCACAACGTGAATCCACGCGCTCCCGTCGCGCGCGAACGCTTTTGCCGGATCGGCGGGATCTTCAAAATACTTCGTCGCATCGTCGGCGATGCCTTGGCGCAGGCGGACGCAATTTCCGCCCTGAATATCGATTGCCGGATAAATAATCATAAGCGGGGAATTTAACGAAATTCGTTCCCGCCGTTCAATCTGATAAAATGAAATTCCCGCTCGAAAAAACGCCTTGCGAAAACAAAATATAGGGTATACCCCTATATTCCATAATTCCGAAACCTCAATATGTCTTGCCCGAATTGCGAAAAAATTAAAGCCGCCGCCGCACGCGGAAACGTCTGCTGTGCCGCCGAACAAAGAAAAGCCCGACGCCAGGAAATTTTCGTCCTGCTGTTTTCTCTCGCGAGCCTCATTGCCGGATTTGCAATCGCTCAAAGCGAGCTTCACATTCCCGGATTTCCGCTGACGGACCCGTCGTGGATCGCCGTTGCTCTGTGCGGTTTTCCGATTTTCAAAGCGGCTTGGAAAGCGCTTTCCCGCGACAAAAAAATCACGTCCTCGCTTCTCATCAGCATTGCAATCCTCGCCTCCGTCGCGCTCCAGTTTTTCGTCCTCTCCGGCGGAAATTCCGACCATTCGCACGCGCACGACAGCTACATTTTCGCCGCCGGGGAAATCGCCTTCCTCATGGCGCTCGGCGAAGCGATCGAAATGTGGACCGTCAAAAAATCCCGCAAAGGCATTGAGGCGCTGATGAATCTTGCGCCGAAACTCGCCCGCCGCAAAACGGCGAACGGCGACACGGAAACCGTTCCCGTGGAAGAACTCCGGAAAGGCGACGTGATTTTCGTGCGCCCCGACGACATGATTCCCGCCGACGGAACCGTTCTCGAAGGCGAAAGCTCCGTCAATCAGGCGAGCCTCACCGGAGAAAGCATTCCCGTCGATAAAATTCCGGGCGATACCGTGCTCGCGGGAACGCGCAACCGCTCCGGAGCGCTCACCGTCCGCGTCACCAAACAAAATGCGGACAACACGATTTCGCGCCTCATTCGCCTCGTTCGCGAAGCGGAATCGAAAAAAGCGCCGATTCAGCACGTTGCGGACCGCTGGGCCTCACGCATCGTTCCCGCGGCAATTCTTTGTTCCGTGCTTGTTGCGCTCTTTGCGTATTTTGTTTTGGATACAAATTTTCTCACGGCACTGATTCGGGGCGTAACGATTCTCGTCGTATTTTGCCCGTGTGCGTTTGCACTGGCGACTCCGACCGCCGTCGCCGCCGGCATCGGGAACGCCTCCCGGCACGGAATCCTCGTCAAAAGCGGCGAAGCCCTGGAAAAACTCACGCGCATCGACACGGTTGTTTTCGACAAAACGGGAACGCTCACACGCGCCGAATTGAAAATCGAAGCGACGTTCTCGTCCGGACGACTTTCCGAAAAAGAACTGCTCGCGTTCTGCGCCGCGGCGGAACTGCGCTCGCAACATCCTATTGCCCGTGCGATCGTTGCCGCCGCAAACGGAATTTTCCTGCCGACGGCACGTAACATTTCCGCAAAAAACGGCATCGGAATCCGTTGCGACATCGACGAAGAGGAAATTTTCGTGTGCTCGCTTTCCGCGCTCGAAAAAGAAAAAATCTCCGTTTCCGACGCGGCGAAAAATTTTGCCGAAACCCGGAAAAACCTCGGCGAAACGCTCGTTTGCCTCGTTTCCGACGGTGTACTCGAAGGTATTTTCGCCTTGTCCGACACCTTGCGGGAACGCGCCAAAGAAACCGTCGCAACGCTGAAAAAACGCGGATTCTCCACGCTGATGCTGACCGGAGATAACGCGGCGGCGGCTCAAAACTTCGGAAAACTTTCCGGCGTAAACGAAGTTTTCGCCGAGCTTCTTCCGGAGCACAAAGCCGAAAAAATCAACGCCCTGCGCGGGAACGGGAAAAACGTTCTCATGGTCGGAGACGGCGTAAATGACGCGCCCGCACTCGCCTCCGCAAACTGCTCCGTCGCCATGGGCGCGCTCGGCTCGGAACTCGCGGTGGATACGGCGGAAATTGCGATTTTAAATGACAAACTCGAAACGATTCCGGGGCTTCTGAATTTTTCAAAATCCGTACTGAAAACGATTCACATCAATTTCGGAATCTCGCTCGTCATCAATTTTTCTTCCGTGATTTTGAGTGCAGCGGGCGTACTCGACCCTGTAACGGGCGCGATCGTCCACAACGCGTCTTCGGTGCTCGTCGTTTCGCACTCCGCCCTGCTGATGTTCCGCAAAAAGGATTTTTCTGACTAAATTCCGAAAAATTCGCGTGTATTTTCTTCCGTTTTACGGAAAATCACTTCTGCGGGAACGCCGAAAAGCTCTGCCGCAAATTCCGCCGTGTGCCGCATAAACGCGGGCTCGTTGCGTTTCCCGCGCAATTTTAGAGGCGCGAGATACGGGCAATCCGTTTCGAGCATCAGCCCGTCGAGTCCTTGCGCAAGCGCGGCGCGACGCACGTTTTCCGCGCTTTTGTAAGTCAGCGTTCCCGTGAAGGAAGCGCGACCGCCGCGAGCGTTGACTTCCGAAATTTGCTCGGCATCTTCCGCGAAACAGTGAAAATCCACGCGCCGCCAATCCACGCCCGAGGCATCAATCATTTCAACCGTTGCACGAAAAGCGTCGCGTGCATGAACGACGACCGGCAATTCGAGTTGCTTCGCCAACGCGAGCTGCCGGGAAAACGCCTCGCGCTGACGAGCAAAAACGCGTTGTGCCTCCTCCTGATCTTTCGGAAGCCAATGCCCGTCCAATCCGATTTCGCCGACGGCGACGGCACGCGGAGATTTTTCAAAAAACGATTCTAACCCGGCAAGTTGCGTTTCAAAATCGTCGCCGACTTCCGTCGGGTGCAATCCCGCCGTGTAGAAAATTTTTTGCGGGAACGCTTCGGCAAGTTGCCGATAAATTTCCCAATCCTCCCTATTCGTTCCCGCGACGACCATCGCGTTTACACCGGAGGCTTCGGCGCGGGCAAGGATTTCTTCGATTTCGCCGCTTCGGACGAACGTATCCAAATGGCAATGACAATCAATCATTTTCAGGATTCGTCATCTAAGAAAAAGTTGTCGGAATCGTCCTCAATTTCGTCCGAAAACGCGTCCTCGTCTTCGGCGGGTTCCGTTTCCGAAAAATCCTCTGCGGGAACGGACGGTTCCGTCGCCTGCTCCAGAACAGCGGCGGGCGTGGGCGGCTCGACTTTTCGCCGAAGCTCGGGAAGTTCGACTTTTTTCGGCACGGATTTTTCCGCTTCTTCGGAAGTATTAACCGCGTTGTCCCAACCGATTGCCGAGAAGAAATTGTTGCGTTGCCGCTCAAAACGCGGATCGTCCGAAAACAGAATGTAACCCTCGGCGGAAAGCGCGGCGACGCAGAGCACAATCAGCATCACCGAAATCAACGGGAAACGCGGAGCGACGGCAACGACCACCGTTTTTTTCGCCTCAGCCGGAGCGGCGGGAACCGGATCTTCGTCGGGAACGGACTCCGGCTCGATTTCTTCGGCAAATTCGTTTTCCTCCGCCACGGAAACATCGCTCTCCTCGTAACTGTCGGACCCGGTTTCACCGGACGCAACTTCGTCCGGAAAATCCTCTGCGGGAACGGCGGAGTCCGGTTCTTCGTAAACTTCCCGGTTTTCTTCGTTCGACGGAGTTTCGGGCTGCGCCGCATCGTATCGGTTTTGCTGATACGCGTAAATTGCTTCCCCTGTTTCCGCATCGATTCTCACGGCGGGCTGAACCTGCTGTTGCGCGTAGTATGCGCGACACGCTTCCTCATACTCCGCCTGCCGGCGCGCGTATTCCTCCTGCAAGCGGCGCACTTCCATCGCTTGCGCACGCTGGGCTTCGTAGGCTTCGAGTTGCTGCTCGTAAATACGCTGCGCGTATGCGGCGGCGCGGGCACGGATTTCTTCGTCGGAAAGCACGTCCGGCATGGGCGGGAAATCAGTGTTCCCCGAAGGAGCTTGTTCTTGAGGAGGCATTGCAGTTCGAAATTTTCTAAGATTAAAAAAATCCGCAGAAGAAATTGCGATTCCAAAAACTCTGGACACTTGCCGGATATTCTGACTCTTTTCTCCGTTGATGAACGAAAAAACATCTGCTTCGCGCTCGTTCCCGCGTCGTGTCTCCGATGCCCTGCTCGACCTGCTTTTTCCTCGGGAATGCCTGATTTACGGCGGTGCGCCGGGTGATTCGCCGTATCGGTTTTTATCGAAACGGGGACGCTCCACGCTCAAGTTTATCGGGGACGATTGTTGCCCCGCCTGCGGAGCGCCGCGCGCGGGAATCATCTCCGAGCACGGCGAATGTGTGTGCTGCCGCGACCGGAAATTCCGTTTCGGGCGTTCCCGCAGCCTCGTCGTTTTCGATGTTTACGCGTCGCGACTGGTCCACGCCGTAAAATATCGCGCCGTTCACGCCGCCGCAGAGGATTTTGCGAAAATCGCAACAGAATCCGAAAGTTTTTCCGCCTATTTAACGGGAGCGACGCTCGTTCCCGTGCCGCTTTTCACGCTACGCGAAAACAAGCGCGGCTACAACCAGAGCCGGATTTTTGCCGAAGCGCTCGCAAAATACATTCCTCGTTCCCGTGTCGAAAATCTGCTCGTACGCACGCGCGATACCGGAACCCAAACACTCCTCAGCGCGGCATCGCGTCGAATCAATGTCCGCAATGCGTTTTGTGTCCCGGAAAAACTCAAAGCACGCGTCGAACCGAAAACGCGCTATGTTATCGTCGACGATGTTTTTACTACGGGCTCCACGCTCAACGAATGTGCCCGAGCCCTAAAAAAGGCCGGCGCGAATGCCGTGGATGCCGCAACGTTCGCGCACGGATAGCTTGTTATAAGCACCGGACATCAGGCGTCAAATATCAGGCGAAGTTTCCCGAATTTAAAAACGAAAAATGAGAAATGAGAAATCAGTATTTTTTCTCATTCCTCATTTTCGGATTTCGGTTGAGGCTTGGCGCTGATTTTACGCGTTTCGCTTTTGAACAATTTGCCAAATTTCGAGGCAATCGGAAACCAGCGCTCCGAGCTCGGAGAGAGGGAGTTGCGTTGCCGCGTCGGAAATCGCTTTCGCCGGGTCCGGATGCGTTTCGAGGAAAAGCCCGGAAGCGCCGGAAGCAACGGCGGCGCGGGAAAGCGCGGGAACAAATTCGCGCTGCCCGCCGGAAGCGCCCATCATTGCGCCGGGAAGCTGCACGCTGTGCGTCGCGTCCATAATGGTCGGCGCGCCCGTTTTTCCCATGATGGAGAAAGAGCGCATATCGACGATGAGATTTTGGTAGCCGAAAGCGGTTCCGCGATCCGTGAGCCAGATTTCGCGTGCGCCGGAGAGCGCGAGTTTATCGTAAACGTAGCGCATTTCCTGCGGGGAAAGGAACTGTCCTTTCTTAACGTTCACACACCGCCCTGTTTTGGAGGCGGCAACAAGCAAATCCGTTTGGCGGCAAAGGAACGCGGGAATCTGCAAAACATCACAAACATGAGCGACACGCTCGCATTGCGCTGCTTCGTGAATATCCGTCAGCACGGGGAAATTGTATTCGTGCTTCACCATTGCGAGAAGCTCCAATCCGGCTTCCATTCCGGGACCGCGCGCCCCGGAAAGCGACGTGCGATTCGCTTTGTCAAAAGAACCTTTGAAAATGATGTTCAACTGCGGGAACGCCGAGCGCAACTCGACCAACTTTTCCGCAACTTCGCGGCAGACTTTCTCACATTCGAGGGAACAGGGACCGGCAATCAGTAAAAAGCGACGGGGATCGTAAATCATAGCGTGTTCAATTTTCGCCTCGAAAACGTTTGAGGCAATGAAAAAAAACTTTTCCGGCGGCTTTAACCCGAATAGTCCGCCCCGACCGGTCTTTTTTTTGTATTCACGACGTTTTACTTGCCGGGCTCAAGCCAAACCCGATTATACGGGTGAATATCGAGGAGATTCGGGAACCAGCCGCGCACGGCGGGATGAATCAGAAATTTGTTGCGATTGTTCACGGTGGGAATGACGGGAACGGCATCGAGGAGAATTTTCTCCGCCGCGCGCAGTTTTTCCGCACGTTTTTGCGTATCGCGTTCCCGCGAAGCCTCGGCGAGCAAGCGGTCGTAGTCGGCGCTCCGCCAGCCCGTCCAATTCATGTTGGACGTTCCCGCAAAAAGATCGAGAAACGTTGTCGGATCGAGAAAATCGCCGCTCCACGCCGAGCGCGCAAGGTCGTAATCGCCCTGCTCCATGCTCACGCGGTAAACTTTATACTCCTGATTTTTGAGCGCGACTTTGATGCCGAGATTTTTGCGCCACATTTCCTGAATCGCCTGCGCGAAAAACTGTGCGCCGTCGGACGTGTTGAACAGATACGAAATTTCCGGAAAGTTTTTTCCGTCCGGATAACCCGCTTCCGCAAGCAGGCGACGCGCCTCGCGCAATTCCGCCTCACGCTGCTCCGGAACTTTTTCCCGCGAATCACCGGACACGGGAACGAGCGTGTGCGCGGGCGTTTCTCCGGCACGCATCACGCGATAGGCGAGCACATCGCGATCCAGCGCAAGCGAAAGCGCGCGGCGTACGCGAACATCGTCGAGCGGCGCACGCGTGCAGTTCACGCGGATAAACGCCGTGGAAAAATACGGATCGAGCCGCAACGCCACGTATCCGCGTTCCCGCAAAACACTCACGCGCGCCGGCGGCACGGTGTTTGTCAGGTGATATTGTCCGTCGCGAAAAGCGCGCTCCTCGGCAAACTGGTCCTCGACGGCATCGAAGCGAATCCCGCGCAACCAAACATTTTCCGCGTCATGATAATGCGGATTTTTTTCAACTTCGATACGGTACGCCACACGCCAATTTTTCAAGCGGAACGGACCGCTCCCGACAAAATTTTCCGGACGCGTCCAAAGCGTGGAGCGCTCGTCCATTTCTCCGAATTTCAAAATCATATGCGCGGGAACGACGCTCCAGCTCGAATGGCACGCAAGCGAAAGAAAATACGGACACGGCGTTTCCAACTCGACGACGAGCGTTCCCGCGTCCGGAGCGGAAAATCCGACTTTCGAAAAATCCGAAATTTCCCCGCGTGCGAAGGCGAGCGCGTTTTTCACGGGAGCGAAGAAAAGCGAAGCGCACGGAGACGCGAGTTTCGGCGAAAGCAGGCGGCGGTAGGAAAAAAGGAAATCCTCGGCGGTAATCGCGCGCCCGTCGCTCCACCGCGCATTTTTCCTCAGGAAAAACGTGTAGCGCAAACCGTCGGGCGAAACGTCCCAACGCTCGGCGATCGCGGGGCGCGGCTCAAGCGTTTCCGGATCGTAGCCGACGAGACCTTCAAACAGTGCCAGCATCAGGCGAAATTCCAAAACGCCGGTAACGAGTTGCGGATCAAGCGCAGACGGCTCGCCGCCGTTGTTTACCAGCAAAATGCGTTCCCGCGCGGCGACATCGACCGGGCGTTCCCGCACTCCGCACCCGGCGAAAAGAAACGCCATCGCGCACACGCAGGCGAAAAGACAAAACACACGAAGAAAAATATGGGAGAAGCGGACTCCGGTCGCTTCCGCGGAAATCATCGACGACGGAAACAGCTTCCCGTTTTCACAACAACATTTTGAAAATATCGAAAACTTCTCAAAAAACATTGCATCACACGGAAGCGGCGAGACACCGCTTCTCCCATGTTTTTTAAAAATCATAGACGCGCGAAAATCTCATCGAAAAATTTAACGACGCGCGCCGTCGCGCCCTGATTTCCGCGATGCCACGCTTGGGCGGAAGCACTCATTTTTTCGCGCGCGGGAGCGTCTTCAAGTAACGCCAAAAGCTTCGCCTGTGCCCCAGCCGCGTCGCGCACCTTCACGGCGGCGCCGCAGTCTTCGAGGCTTCGGCAAACGTCCTTAAAATTCGTCATCGCCGGACCGTAAACAAGCGGAACTCCGAGCGCGGCGCATTCGATCGGCGTTTGTCCGCCGTTGTTCGGCGGCAGGGATTTTCCGACAAATGCGAGTTGCGCAAGATGCGTGAGCTTGCGCAGTTCGCCCGTCGTATCCGCCACGCAAATATCCGCATCGGCGGGAACGTCTTCCGGTTTCGTGCGGGAACGTAAAAACCATTTCCACGATGTCTTTTCGAGAATTTCGACGATTTCGGCGCGACGCTCGGCATGGCGCGGGCAAATCAGCAAGCGTAAGTCGGGAAAACGCTTACGCGCTTCGGCAAACGTTTCCAGCAACATCGCTTCTTCGCCCGGCCAAGTCGAACTGCCGAGCAGCACGGGCGCATCCGCCGGAAAGCCGAGTTCCTTTTTGAGCGCGGCGGCATCGGCGGCGGTGAAAGTTTCCCCGCTCGCCACATCGAATTTCATATTCCCCGTAAACGCAATTTTGTCGGCGGGAACGCCAAGCGCGCGGAAGCGGTCGAAATCGTTTTGCGTGCCCGCACAAATAAAACGGACTTGCCCGAGCACCCAGCGCGCAAGCGCTCCGGCGGCGCGGTAACGGCGGAAAGATTTGTCCGAAAGGCGCGCGTTGACGACAAACACGGGAACGCCGCGTTTTTTCGCCTGCGTCAGGTGCTCAGGCCAAAGCTCGCCTTCCATGAGCACGGCAACGCTCGGGTCGAAGCGGCGCCACGCCTTTGCAGAAAACGGAAGAAAATCCATCGGGAAGCACGCGTAGGCAGCGACCAAATCCGCGTACTTCTCACGAATGATTTTGTAGGCGGTGCTCGTCGTCGTCGTAAGAATGACTTCGACGTTCCCGCGCGATTTCAGTTCGCGCAAAAGCGGAGCGACAGCCTCGGTTTCGCCTACGGAAACCGCCTGAATCCAAACGCGATGCACGCCCTCGCGGCGCGGCTCAAGCACGGGAACGCAACCGAAGCGGTGCGTAAAATCCTTCGCGTAACCGCCGCGCTTAATCATGCGCCCGAAATAGTACGGACAGGAAATCAAAAACAGAGGTAAAAACAGGAGGCGATAAATCCAAATCATAGCGTGGGAGAATTTTCGCGCGGCAAGCGTTTTTTCGCAAATTCTATTTTACTAAATCTGCACAAAAGCGTACTCTTAAGGTCCTCTTTTTCATTCCCAATGTCCGACAGTACAATGAAAATATTCACCGGCAACGCCAATCCCGTTCTCGCCAAGGAAATTTGCGACTCTCTCGGAGTTCCTCTCGGAATTGCCGACGTCACACCCTTCCCCGACGGAGAAACTTTCGTCCAAATTAAGGAAAACATTCGCGGTTGCGATGTTTTTGCGATTCAGCCGACCTGCAATCCCGCCAATGACCACCTGATGGAATTGCTCATCATGATCGACGCCATGCGACGCGCCTCCGCTAAGCGCATCACCGCCGTCATGCCGTTCTTCGGCTACGCCCGCCAAGACCGCAAAGACCGTCCGCGCGTGCCGATTACCGGAAAACTCGTCGCCAACCTGCTCACGGCGGCCGGCGCCAACCGCGTTCTCGCGCTCGACCTCCACGCACAACAAATCCAGGGCTTCTTCGACATCCCCGTCGACCACCTTTTCGCTTCTCCGGTTTTCTACGATTACATCAAGGACAAACCGTTCCTGAAAGACGCCACGGTATTTTCGCCGGACATCGGCGGGATGAAAGCCGCAAGCGCCGTCGCCAACCTGCTCGATCTTCCGATCGGATTCGTCGCCAAGCGCCGCGTTTCCGCAACGCAGGTTCAGTCCACCAACCTCGTCGGAGAAGTCGAAGGCCGCAACATCATCCTCGTTGACGACATGACGGAAACTGCGGGAACGCTTTGCTCTGCGGCAAAGTTGCTTCGCGAAAACGGAGCCAAGTCCGTCCGCGCGCTCGTCAGCCACTGTATGCTCAACGAAATCGCCTACGAACGCCTCTCGACGGGTGTTATTGACGAGGTGATTACGACGAACTCCGTTCCCGTAGAATCGCGCGGACTTCCGATTACGGTGCTTTCGATTGCGAAACTCTTCGGCGAAGCCATTCAGCGCATTCACTCAAACAATTCCGTTACGAGCCTCTTCAAAATCAAAGGCTACTAACGCGAGAAAAGACGAAAACGCTCCCGGAAACGGGGGCGTTTTTGTTTTAATCGTTTTTCAAAAATCTCTCCCTTTTATACACAAAACGCGTTCCTGCCGAGCTTTGCGGGAACGCGTTTTTATCATCGAAACCAAAAATCAATTTTTTGCAGCCCGATAAAGCAAAGTAAATCCGACCGCCTGATAGAGGATATTCGGCAACCACATCAGAATATCCGGACGAAACGCAGGATTTTCAATCCATGAAACAAACGTCGTGAGCAGGTAAAACAGCAACGCGAGCCCAAGGGCAATTCCGATATTGACAAAGGTTTCCGAGCGCGAAACGCGAATACCGAGCGGGATTCCCAGAATCGCAAGAGAAAACACGGACATTGCCGACGTCAGGTAGTTTTGCATTTGAACCTGAACCAGGCTCCGGTCGGCGGCGACTTTTTCCGGAGGATCTTTTTCCGGATCCGCACGCCAGCCTTCCTCTCGAAGCTGCATCAGCTCGGTAATGGTAAACCATTTCAATTTGCGGCGTTCCTTGGGCAATTCTCCGTCGCCGAGAATATTTCCGAGAGAAACCGAAATCGGTGCATTCCCGATGCTGGAAAAACGAATCGGCGAGCGCGTAACGTCTGCCGCATTGCGGCGGGAACGCTCTTCGGTTGTCGCATTTTTAAGCGTAATTTGAAGCGCGTCTTCTTCGTTGATCGTATCCTTTGCTTCAACGAAACGAATCGTCGCCTCCTCCGCGTGCGTGAACCGCGCGGGAACGCCCTCGCCGTTAAGTTCCCAGAGCCAAAAATTCTTCAGAGCATCGCCCTCGCGGGAATCCGCGTAAATAGTGAACCCGCCGAATTCGCGAAACGCGACCTTCGGCACAATGAGCCGAGTCGGAGATTCGCGAAACGTACTTTTCAAAATCGTTTTATACTGATTCGCCGCCTGCGGAGCCCAAAAGCAGTTGATGTAAGCGCAGATTCCCACACCAATCAGCGCGACAAAGAAAATCGGGGAAACGATTCGCCAAAGATTCATCCCTGCAGATTTCATCGCAATGATTTCATTGCTCGCCGACATACGCCCAAGTACAATTAGCACGCCCGTCAGCATTCCCAGCGGCATCGCATACGGAATCACACTAACCGAAATCAATCCGATCAGCTCGAAAAGTGTCGGCATTGAAAGGCGCCCGTTCGCGAGTTCGCCAATGACCTGCCGTAGCACATTGCCCGTAACGAGCACAAAAATAAACAACCCCAGCGACATTAAAACGGCAGAGGCAACCTGAACGAACAAATAACGATTGAGAATTTTCACGAGGCTGTTTCAGGATCGTCCAAAGCGGGAACAGCGTCAAAACATTTTTTCCGGAAACCGCAAAAGAATATCCACTTACGCTCCCGAAACGACTGCTCGCGCACGATTTTTCCGCTTTCGCAAAAACAAGGTTTGAGTGTCGCGCCGGGCAAGCGTTAGAATTTGCCTCCGATTTATGACACACCCGGATTTTATTCTCATCAAGAACGGACTTATTATCGACCCCGCGAACGGACGTGAAACCGTCGGAGATCTCGCCGTCGCACACGGCAAAATCGTTCCCGCGCTCACCCCGGAACAGGAAGTACAGGCTTGCATCATTGATGCGGCGGGGAAAGTCGTTTCTCCCGGACTCGTCGATTTGAACGCCCACATTTACCAACCGGGAAAAACCGCACGCGAAACGTTCGCCTCGGGAACGACCGCCGCCGCCGCCGGAGGATTTACAACGATTGTTTGCACGCCGGACGAAAAAATCTGTATCGATAACGCGGGAACGGTCCGCCTCGTCAAAGAACTCATCGACAACGACGCGTGCGTTACCGTGCTTCCCGCCGGAAACATTACGATCGGCGGCAAAGGCGAATCTCTCGCGCCCATCGGCGCGCTCAAAAAAGCCGGGTGCGTTGCCATCACCGATTCCGTAGGCGGACTCGTGAACAACGAAATCATGCGTTGTGCGCTCGATTATTCAAAAATGTTCGATGTTGCAGTCTTTGATCACTGCCAAGATTCCAGCATGACGGCAACCGGTGTTATGCACATGGGCGCAGAAGCGCTTCATCTCGGCTTGCGCGGGCTGCCGCGTGCGGCGGAAGACATCGTCGTTTCCAGCGACATTCTCCTCTGCGAATCTACGCGTTCCCGCCTGCACCTCCAGCACATCAGCTCAGGACGTGCCGTCGAACTCATTCGCGACGCAAAAAAACTCGGCACCAAGATCACCGCAGAAGTCTCCCCGCAACACCTTTTTCTCACGGACAAAGACATCGGCGACTACGACACGAACAAAAAAATCAATCCGCCGCTTCGCGAGGAAAGCGACCGACAAGCGCTGATCGACGGTCTAAAGGACGGCACAATTGATGCGATTTCAAGCGACCACTCTCCGCGCACGCCGACCGAGAAAGACTGTGAATTTGACTACGCACCCTTCGGCGTGATTTCCCTCGAAACCGCCCTCGCCGTCTCTCTTGAAGCGCTCTATCACAGCGGTGAAATGACACTCCCGCAGGTTCTGGAAAAACTGACCGTCGCTCCCGCAAAAATCCTCGGAATTCCGGCGGGAACGCTCTCAAACGGAGCTGATGCGGACATCACAATTTTTGACCCTAATGAGGAATGGATTCCCGAAGCGGGCAAGCTCAAGTCCAATTCCCGAAATTGCGCCGTGCTCGGACGCAAACTCCGCGGTCGCGTCGCCGCCACCGTCTGCAAGGGCAAAATCGTTTTCCGAGCCTAATTTCCGAAAGAAAAAACATATGAAAAAATATCTTTTCCTCGAATATCCAAAATGTACCACCTGCCGCCGTGCCAAAGAATTTCTCAAGAGTTGCGGAGCGGACTTTGAAGATCGACACATCGTTGAAAACCGCCCCGATGCGGAAGAACTCCGCCGCTGGATTCTCCGGAGCGGCGTTCCCGTGAAAAAATTTTTCAACACGTCCGGACTGCGTTACAAGGCGCTCGCGCTGAAGGACAAACTTCCGGAGATGAGCGATGAAGAGCAAATCGCTCTGCTCGCGACGGACGGTATGCTGGTCAAGCGTCCGCTTCTCGTTTCCGAAAACTCGGTTCTCGTCGGATTCAAACAACCCGAATGGGAAACGGAGCTGAAAAAATAACGCCCGACTAAAAACCGAGCGGAATGTTGAGATTGGAATTGAAGTAATCCTGGAGGATTACGGCAGCAGCGCGGGAATCTATCTCTCCCGTGCTACGATGCTTTTTGCGGGAACGCGCATCCCGCCCGCCTTTTCGCTTTGCAGACATTCCGGACTCCGCTTCGTAGCTCGAAAGCGTCTCGTCCACGCGAATAACCGGCAAGCCGAAACGTGCTTCCAGCTTTTCGATAAACGCATCCACTTCCCGCGTTTTATAGCCGTGCGAACCGTCCATATTCACGGGATAACCGACAACCAGCGTTCCGATCCTCCGCATTTTGATTTCGTTTTCAATATGCGCCAAGCGCGCTTCAAAATCCGGTTGAACGGCGGCGGGAACGGGCATTGCAATTCCGATTTCGGAATCTCCGCAAGCCAGGCCGATGCGGCGTTCGCCGTAGTCAATTGCGAGAAAATTCATCGTAAAAAAAGAGGTTGAGAGTCCGAAAATTCAGCTCTCAACCGGGAAATTAACGTCCGCCGAAAAGCGGGCAGGAACGCGAGAACGTGACTCCGTGCTCCAACAGAATTTCATTAAATTTTTCGGATTCCACCTGCCCGGAACCGCCCTGTTCCTGCAAGGCCTGCAAAAGCTCTTTTCCTTCGGGACTGAGCACGGTAACGGAAACATCCATTGAGCGCAACGCGCCGAGAGTTTTGGACTGGAAATTCTCGTCGAAAACGACGGAACCGGCGCTCGCCGCAATAGATTTGTCAAAAGTAACAATCGTCGTGTCGGGATAAATATCGCGCAATTTTTGGACCAACTTAGAATTGTTGACGGTGGCGATTTTAGTTTTCCCGTCGGAAAAATCGTCAAACCAGAAAAACACGGAGCAATCGACGATTCCGTCCACGAGGAAGTTCTGCATTTCCGTGCGCCACGAGCTGACGGAATATTTTTTCTTGTCGGACGGATCTTCGATTTGTTCGCCGCTTTTCCAGAATTTCGACGGAATCGAAGCGGACTCGGAATCGCCTTTTTGTCCGATAGCGTAAGGAAGCGCGAACTCAAACGTATCCTTTGCGTTCAAAACGGCGCGGTAAAATCCGTAAACGAGATTTCCCGCATTCGAGGACGTTTTGGAACCGAACGGCGATTTGTGCGCGATTTTGTAGGAAACGGCGCAAAGGTCGCCCTGGAGCAACTCCATCGAGCCGCGTTCCCGCCGGATACGGTCCTGCGGGCGGGAGAAAAACATCAGCTCCGGAGCCGAGTATTTTTCGAGGTTCGCAACGTCGCTTTCGTAGCGGGCTTCAAACCAGAAATTGCCGTCATCGGGCATCGACGCGGAAAGCAAATCGTCCTGCATCGGGTCGAGAAGCATTCCGGAATCGGCATTGGTGGCGAGCGTGGAAATCGTTTTGTCGTAAATACGCAACATATTCACGGCGATATTCGTTACAAACATCACGAGAACAATCATGATTGCGGTTGCCGCCATCAGCTCGACCAAAGTAAAGCCGCGGCGGAGGTTTTTCCGTTTTCCGAAAATCTTCTTCATTGCGGGAACGCGCTCCTTTCTCTTGCAATTAGCGGGAAACGACGAGGAACTGCGTCAGCACGGGAACCTGATCTTCCGTTTCCGCACTTCCGGCGGAATACGGGTAGATATCGACAGTCAGCGGCAAATACGGGAGCGCGTAGCGGTCGACGTTGCTCGGGAGCGACGAACCGACGGTGTACTGCGTCGCCAAAACTTCGCCCTTCGCGTCCATTTCCACATAGCGCCCTTCAAGCTGCGGCGAAAGGTAAACGCGCATGAAATACGCGGGGCCTTCCACGTTCAGATCCGTGAGTTCCGCTTGCGTCGGTGCACCGGAAGCGCTTTCGCACTTCACGATTTGAAGAACGTTCTGCGGTGTCGAATCATCCGACGGATTCAGGCGGCGTGGAACGCAAACGAGGAAAAGCGCATCGTTCCAATTTTTTCCCGTCTTGTTCTGAACCCACTCGTAAACGTAGTCAAACGACGGCTTCGTCATTTGCCCGGATTTGACAAGCGCGTTCCCGTCGGGCCCGATTACCGTATCCACGGAAGAAAACGCGCGGTCCAGACACGAATAAACGCCGAGCGCCTGACGCGTCAGCACGTTTTTGCTGACCGTCTCAAACGTCGCATTCATCAGCCCCATCACGGAAAGCATCGCCACGCCCAAAACGGCGAGAGCAAGCAGGACTTCGACCAAACTGAACCCTTTTTTGCGGGAACGAATTGTTTTTCTGAAAATACTCATTTGCAAAAATTTCTTAGGTTAAAATCTGCGAAAAAAAAATTATTCTTCGACGGACGCCTGCGCTTCCTCGTCGTCGCGCGTGAACGAAATCGCGCCGCTGCGATGAACCACGAATCCGGAAACAAACGGATCTTTCCCGAAATCAATATCGCCGTTCGCAGGATCGACCTGCCCTTCCGCGAGCATCACGACGGCTTTCGTCATGTAGGTTTGCCCGTTGGAATCGAAAAGATAAAGATACCAGTTTTTTTTGCCTTCGCCGAATTTCTGCCCTTTTGCGCGCACGTCGGGATCAATCGTCACCTCGGATTTTCCTTCGAGCAAATCATTGGCGCTTCGGGTTTTGACACCGGTGGCATTCGGCGGCACGAAATAAACGCCCTGCGGGAGCGTCACGCCTTCGCCGGCGGCGTACCAGTAGTAGTCGGAAATATTCGTTTTATCCACGCTCGGGCTTCCGCCGACAATCGGCTGAATGAAACGCAAATGCCGGTCCAAATCGTCCGGCTCGTTCAAAATAAGCACACCGGCGCGGATGTTTACGCGTTCGTTCACCGTGGGCTCGCGGTCCGGATTGCCGCCGAGCAAAGCCCGGCTCTGCGCCACGCGAAATTCCGCCGAAGCGATACGGCGGGCATCTTCCAAGCCGCGCGGGTTTCCGGGACGCAACCCGACAATCACCGAAGCGACAATGCCGATGATGGCAATCACCATCAAAATTTCAATCAGAGTGAAACCGCGTTTTCCGGATTTTTTGCGAAACATGGAATAAAAATTTTCAGTTCAAAAGTTTTGTGCAGTCGGCGTTCCCGCGCGGGAACGCACCTTAGCGCCAGCTGTAGACGGATTCGTAATCGTCCCCGTCCTTTTCGGACGTGAAGATGATGACTTTTCCCATCATGCCTTTTTCGTTGCTTTCGTCGTCCGTCGCGTCTTCCGGCAGATACTGCGAGGGAATTTCGACGCGGCTGTTCCCCGTCGTATCCATCACGAGGTGAATGTTGTTGTTGCCGAAACCGTCGGCGAGTTTGCCGAACTCGATGGAGCCGTCGCCCTGCGTAAAATCTTCACCGGAAAACTCACAGAACGTCGTTGCCTTGCGGTTGTACTTCGTACGTTCGGCGCCTTTCAGTTTTTCGCCCGTTTCCGGATCTTTCCCGTAAAGCGATTTGACAAATGCTTCGCTGTTGGAGCCGTTCCCGAGATTGTAATGCGCATCGGAGCCGGAGGGAGCGTTTTGCCCGAGTGTCGGATAAAAACCGTAAGCCATTTTATACTGCTCGACAGCCGTCACCCACTCGTTGAAGCGAGCCTTGGTTTTCGTACGCGTCATAGCGTCCATAGCGCCGCCCGCAACAGGAATCATGATGCCGGCGAGCAAGCCGATAATGCCGATGACGACAAGAATTTCGATAAGGGTAAAACCGCGTTTTTTCATAAATATAAAAATCGTGTTTAGGGGTTGAAGAAAAAGGGGGGACAGATTGGGGAAATTTTGCCGAAATCCCGTTGTTTGGCAACGTTTTTTGCGCCTCCGGACACAAATAGGAATCCGGAGAACGCAGGCAGAAATCTACCCGTCGAGGGACGAAAGCCACATCGCGGATTCCGCGTCGCTGGGCATACGCCAGTCGCCGCGCGGCGAAAGCCCGATTTCGAGCACTTTCGGTCCGTCCGGACACGCCGAGCGCTTAAACTGTTGCGAGAAAAACCGCCGCAGGAAAATTTTCAGCCACTTGCAAATCGTTTCCCGGTCGTACGTTCCCGCGAAAGCGTTTTCCGCGAGCAAAAGAATTTTCTTCGGCGCAAACGCGTTCCCGCAAAAATGATACAGAAAAAAGTCGTGCAGCTCGTAGGGCCCGACCAAATCTTCGGTTTTTTGCGCGATTTCTCCGCTTTCGTCCGGCGGCTTCAGCTCCGGAGAAATCGGCGTGTCGATAATATCCTGCAAAGTCTGCGCAATCGCCGCATCGCCCTTTTCCTCCGCCACCCAAGCGATAATGTGGCGAATCAGAGTTTTCGGCACGCCGATATTGACGTGATACATCGACATCTGGTCGCCGTTAAACGTGCACCAGCCGAGCGCCGCTTCGGACATATCGCCCGTCCCGACAACAAAGCCGCCGCAACGATTCGCCAAATCCATCAAAATCTGCGTGCGTTCCCGCGCCTGCGCATTTTCAAACGCCGCATCGTAGCAATCCCGCGGGTGATTGATGTCGCTCAAATGTTGCTCGACGGCGGGAACGATGGAAATTTCCTTCGCTTCAATGCCGAGCCGCGTCATCAAATCCAACGCGTTTTTGCGCGTGCGCTCGGACGTTCCCGGCCCCGGAAGCGAGTAGCCGCGGATTCCCGCCGCGTCCAACCCGAGCCGCGCGAACGCCTCTTTCACGACCAAAATCGCGAGCGTCGAATCCAAGCCGCCGGAAATTCCGAGCACCACGTTTTTCGCGTGTGTGTGCGCCAAGCGCCGCGCCAGCCCGGACACCTGAATTTCAAACGCCTCGCGGCAAACGTCCCTGCGCTCGACCGCGTCTGCGGGAACGAACGGCGAGTTTGAAATTTTCCCGAAAACAGTTGCTCCGAAATCCGTATGCGTCGAGGAAAGCACGAAATGCACGCGGCGGAAATCTTTCCGCGTTCCCGCGAACTCCGAAGCGAGAAATTCCGCGTCCGTGCGGCGCCGATTCGCCAGCAAATCGACATCCGTTTGCGCGAAAACGAGTTCCGTTTCTGCCGCAAAAGATTTCGACTCGGCAAGCATTTCCCCGTTTTGCGCGATAAAACATTCTCCGCCGAAAACGACATCCGTCGTCGATTCGCCCGCGCCCGCACCCGCGTAAACATACGCAGCACGGCAACGCGCCGACTGCATTTTCACCGATTCCCGACGGAAACGCGTTTTCCCGACCACGGCATTGCTCGCGGAAAGGTTGAAAATGAGCGCCGCACCCGCAAGAGCGAGTTTCCCGCTCGGAGGTTCCGCCACGCACAAGTCCTCGGAAATTTCGACTCCGAACGAAAGTTTTTTGAAAAATTTATTTTCAAAAATCAAATCCGCGCCGACGGGAACGGGCATTCCGTTTCCGCCGATTTCGATTTCGGAAACGGGCAACTCGCTCGCGGAAGCGAACCAGCGCCGCTCGGAAAGTTCCTGCGTATTCGGCAAATGCGATTTCGGGACAACCCCGCAAATCATGCCGCCGGAAAGCACGACCGCACAATCGTAGATGCGCTGGCGGATACAAACCGGCGCGCCGACAATCGCCGTGATATCAAGGCTCGTCGTGAGCTTTGCCAGCGCCGCAAGCCCTTTTTCGACCTGGGTTAAAAGTTCGCTCTGGAAAAACAAATCGCCGCAGGAATAGCCCGTTAGCGAAAGTTCCGGGAAAACGGCAATCGCCGCACCCTGCGCCGCCACGCGATTCATCGCCTCGCCGATTTCGCGCACGTTTGCGGGAACGTTCGCCAAATGAACTTTCGGCGAAGCTGCCGCAATTTTGACCAAACCGAAGTCGATGCCGGATTCTATGCTCATGCCGCAAGTGTAATCGCGTTCCCGCGTGAACGTAAATTGAATTTTAGCGGGAAAAACGGAGGGTCTCGCGCGTTCCCGCCGCCGCAAAATCTCCGTCTTCGCAGGCTTTGCGCGATTTTTACCGAACCTAAAGTTCATTCGTGTTTTTTTTCTTTCGTTAGGATCGCGCTAAATTTCAATTTGTCGCAGACAAATTGAAATTAATCTCGAATTTCGAATTCCAAATTCCGAATGAAGTGCGGGAAAAAATCGTAGCGAGTAAAGATTCAACTCTTGCCTCGAAGCCATACATTCCTTTTCCATTCTTGGTAATCATTCGGAATTCGCAATTCGGGATTCGAAATTAATTGAAATTTAGCGAAGCATCCGCTTCGCTAAATTTCAATTTGCGGGAACGAAAGCGAAGGCGTAGCGTCAGACGGAAATGAACAAAGAACAGGCAACCGGGCATTTGCTCATTTTTACCTCGGCGCTGATTTTCGGGCTGAATTACCCGATTTCAAAGTGGTTGCTGACTGCGTATCTCACGCCGGAATTCTATATGTGCGCGCGCATGATTGTTTCCTGCGCGCTGTTTTGGGGACTTTCGCTCTGCGTGCCGCGCGAAAAACTCTCGCTCAAAGAAATCGGTATTTTCCTGCTGTGCTCCGTCGGCGGCGTAACGGGAAACCAACTCCTTTTTGTTTGGGGCTTGGATATGACTTCGCCGATAGATGCCTCCGTCATCACGTCCGGACGTCCGATTATCGTACTCCTGCTTTCCGCGCTGATTTTGCGGGAACGCATCACACGCCTTAAAACGGCGGGCGTGCTCCTCGGCGCGGCGGGCGCAATTTGGCTGATTTTGCTTTCGGGAACAAGCGGCGGGAACGCGGCAAGTCTCGCCGGAGACCTTTGTATTTTCGCCAGCGGAGTCGTCTACGCGCTGTATTTTGTTTTCTCCAAACCGCTTTCGGAAAAATACCGCGCCGTAACGATGATGAAATGGATGTTTCTCTTCGCCGCCATTCAGGTTTTGCCGTTTTACGTTCCCGCAATGCTGAATGCGGGAACGCCGCCGATTCTTGCCCCGCTCGACGCCAAAGCCGTCGCCGCAATGATTTTCGTGTTTTTCGGGACGTCATTTCTCGGCTATTTGCTGATTCCCATGGCGGTGCGCCGCATCCGCCCGACCACCGCGAGTATGTACAACAACCTGCACCCGATTGTCGCCTGCGTCCTCGCCGTCGCGCTCGCACAAGATACGCTCTCGCCCGAAAAAATACTGGCGGCGCTTGCTATCCTCGGCGGCGTTTACATGGTCACCAAAAGCAACAGCGCGGCGGAAAATCCGTAGCAAACGAATTTTTCAACCACGAAAAGCACCGAAAGCACGCAAAGCTTTGGGAGAAGCGGACTCCGGCCGCTTCCGTAAGATATGCGCTATTCCCGGACAGAAATTCTCTCACAGAGACACAAATCCCACGAATTTTGTCATGGAGGACAGGCGTCTCGCCTGTCCCTTGTTTTGTTTTTTGCGGGAAATTCAAAAGCATCGGAGATGCTTCACTTCCGTAACCCCATGCGAAGCGAGCAGCGCGAGCAGAGCTTGGGGAAACCGGGCAAAACAAAACCGCGCCGCGGGAACGATTCACTTGCTCCGAAAACGCTATCGCGGCGCAATGACACGGCGGCTCGCGGTGCTCGCAATCACGAATTAAAAATTCCGTGTATTTCCGTGCATTCCGTGATCCAAAAAAACTTCGTACGTCCCACGGAAGCGGCGAGACCCCGCTTCTCCCGTTAAAAGCTTCGTGGCTCCGCGAGAGAATTTCTGCCGGGAAAAAGACACCGTGTTCTTTTTCTTGAAAATCCCCGTGCGGGAACGTTCAATTCCGAAAATCCATTTTCCGAAACCGTTTTTTCCAAAATGTCCTCCCTTTTTCCCGAATCATCCAAGCTTTTTCGACGCGCGCAAAAACTCATTCCCGGCGGAGTAAATTCTCCGGTCCGCGCGTTTCTCAACGTCGACATGGTTCCGTTTTACACGCAGCGCGCAAGCGGCTGCCGCCTATTTACGCCCGACGGGAACGAGTTTGTCGATTACGTACTGACGTGGGGACCGGCGATTTTCGGGCACAACGATCCGGAAATTCGCACCGCCGTCCACACCGCAGTAGATTGCGGCTTAGGCTTCGGAACCAATGCCCCGGCTGAAGTCCGCATGGCGGAGCTGATTACGCAAATCGTTCCCGCCGTCGAAAAAGTCCGCATGACCAACTCCGGCACCGAGGCGACAATGTCCGCAATCCGCCTTGCGCGCGGCTTTACGCGCCGCGAAAAAATCGTGAAATTCGCCGGAGGCTACCACGGACACGTCGATTCGCTTCTCGTGAAATCCGGTTCAGGCGCAATGACTTTCGGGCAACCCGATAGCCTCGGCGTAACGGCGGGAACGGCGGCGGACACTTTTGTTTTGCCCTACAACGACTTTGACGCGGCGGAAAAACTTTTTGCGGAACACGGGAACGAAATCGCCGCAATTATCGTCGAGCCTTTTCTCGGCAACATCGGTTTCATCATGCCACAACCGGGGTTTCTTGCGAAACTGCGCGCGCTCACACAAGCTCACGGTGCGCTTCTCATTTTCGACGAAGTCATGACGGGATTCCGCATTTCCCTGCAAGGGACGATGGGCGTGCACGACGTGCGGCCGGACTTGGTTTGTCTGGGAAAAATCATCGGCGGCGGGCTTCCCGTCGGAGCCTTCGGCGGACGCGCCGAAATCATGGACTGCGTGGCTCCGCTCGGCGGCGTTTATCAGGCGGGAACGTTCTGCGGGCATCCCGTAGCGCTTGCGGCGGGCATTGCCGCGCTGGAAAAATTGCTTCGCGAGAAAGACGTTTACGAAA
This sequence comes from Opitutales bacterium, assembly GCA_017935025.1. Lineage (GTDB taxonomy): Bacteria > Verrucomicrobiota > Verrucomicrobiia > Opitutales > UBA953 > Spyradosoma. The sequence goes on from JAGBIL010000015.1 coordinate 32,011, forward strand.
AACTTTCCGAGTTCGGCGAAACGCTCGCGCGGGAACTTACGCGCACGGCGCGGGAACGCGGAATCGCGCTACAGGTTCCGCATTGCGGCGGAATGTTCGCGCTGTTTTTCAACGAAAATCCCGTTACGAACTTGGAACAGGCGACGCAATCAGACGCAGGACGCGCGAAAAAACTCTTCCGCTACGCGTTGGAGAACGGAGTTTTCCTTCCGCCCTCGCCTTACGAATCCTGCTTCATTTCCACAGCGCACGATTCCGCCGCTCTCGAAAAAACCGTCCGCGTCCTCTGCGACGGCATTCGCACGATTTAAGCGCAAAGCATCAGGTATCAAGCATCAAGCGCTTACTTCAAAATTTTTGCCAAAGGCAAAAATCTTAGCTTTTTGCTTGGAGCTTGATGCTTGATACTTTGCGTTTAAAGAAACTTTCAGTTTTCAACTTCGCGGTTTAAGCGGAAACGCTCGATTGCAACAGCGCGCTTTTGCGTTTCGTCGTAAGAAATGAGGCAACCGTTGATTTGCACGTCGCCTTCCGCAATTTCAAAACGGCGCGGACGTCCGTCGAGAAAACGCCCCAGCACGGCTTGCGTTTCGCGTCCGATCACGCCGGAATGCGGTCCGCACATCCCGGCATCCGTCTGATACGCCGTTCCCGCAGGTAAGATGCATTCGTCCGCCGTCGCGACGTGCGTATGTGTCCCGACGACTGCCGCCGCGCGCCCGTCGAGGAATCTCCCGAACGCGATTTTTTCGGAAGTTGCTTCACCGTGAATTTCGACCAGCGCCGCGTCGTACGTTCCCGCGAGGTCGGCGAGTTTTTTTTCCGCACAACGAAACGGGCACGACGTTTTCGGATTCATAAACGTTTGTGCGAGCACGGTGAAGACGAGCAGGCGAAAACCGTCGGGCGCAGTCAGAATCAGGTGCGTCGCGCCGGGATTTTCCTCGGGCAAATTCGCCGGGCGGCAAATTTTTTCGAGTTTCGGCAAATCCGTTTCAAAACCGCGCTGATCCCAAACGTGATCGCCGAGCGTTACCGCATCTGTTCCCGCCGCGATAAAATCGCGCGTAATCGACGCGTTAATCCCGGAACCCGCCGCCGCGTTTTCGGCGTTGATGACGATAAAATCCGCCTGCGTTCCCGCGCGGATTTCCGCGAGTTTTTCAAAAATAAATTTTCTGCCGGCAGAGCCGACAACATCGCCTAAAAAAAGAATTTTTTTCATAGAAACAACGGAAGTAGCGCCTACTCCCACGCGTGAATATTGAGCAAAGATTTATCCGGCGCGCTCTGGTTTTCGGAAAAATAAATCGCAAGGCGCAACGCGGGAAGGACGACTTTTTCGTCGGCGAGAAAATCGTGTTTGCGAATCTCCGCGAGCAAAGATTCCGCCGAGCGCCCGGCGAGCTGGAACAAATCCGTGTAGCCCGCATCGAGCAAATAACGCGCGACGGCAACCGGCATATGCGGCACGCGCATAAACGCGCTTTGAAGTGCCGCCAAATCGACTTTTTTCTTGGGTTCTCGCATGGAACAAAGTTTTTCTACACGTCCGAAGCCTCGGGCTCAGGAAGGATTTTTTCAAAAGAATCAAATTCGCGAGCAGAAAGGATTCCGGAAATTTCGTCCAACGAAACATCGAAAAGATGAAATTCCTGCTTCGCGTTTTTGGCGACAACAGTCATACGCCAGCCGCCTTTCAAGCGCAGAATTTTAATCGTGCGGGAACGGGAACGCGCGTTCGCACGAATCACTCCGCGCGAAACGCGGCAAACGCGGTCGAGCCTTGCGATAAGCGGCTCTGCCGCGTCAATAATACTACTGTGTGTTCCCGCACGCATTTTTTTTCAGATTTCAAGCGTCAGGCATCAAGCTTCAAGCGCCTTGTTCAAAGTTTTTGCCTCGGCAAAAACCTTAGCACTTTACTTGATGCTCGACACTTGATACTCGAGGCTTTTTACGCGATTTCCCACTTGTACGGGTGCTTGGAAAGCAACTCGCAACCGTCCTTGCGCACGACAACGACATCTTCGATGCGGCAACCGCCTATCCCCGGGTAGTAAAGTCCGGGCTCAATCGTTACGACCATGTTTTCCTTGAGCGGATCCGTCATCACGCTGCGACCGCCGAGGTTCGGCGCTTCGTGCACGTCGAGCCCGACGCCGTGTCCCAGACCGTGGAAAAATCCCGTCGGCGTGCCGTCCACTTTTCCGGTTTTGTAGCCGGCTTCGGCGAAGAAATCGACCGTTCCCTTGTAAATATCGTATCCGGGAACGCCGGCGCGCACGTCGGCAATTGCTTTGTCGTGTGCTTTTTTCACGGTTTCGACGAGTTTGCGTTGCTCGGGTGTCGCCTTGCCTTTGAGGTAAGTGCGCGTCATGTCGCCGAAATAACCCGTTGCCGCGATGCGCGGGAAAATATCGCAAACGATGAGTTCGTTCGCGCGAATCGGTCCGTAGCCGGAGCAGTGGCAATCCACGCCCTGATCACCGCCGGCGGCGATGAGACCTTCGACGTTGATTCCTCCGGCGTCCAGACACGCGTGCTCAATGGCGGCGCGGAGGATTTCCGAGGTCAGCGTTTTCCCCTGATAATTGACAAAGCCTTTTTTGTCGATTTTCGATGCTTTGAGAATTTTTTCGACAGCTTTAAACCCGGCACAGGAGGCGCGATTTCCGGCGCGAATCATCTCGAGTTCTTCCTCGGTTTTGATTACGCGTTGCGGGAAAAACGGCGTGGCGCCGACGGAAAGTTTTACGCCGAGCTGGTGGAGTTTGACGAAAAGCCCGGCGGGGAAATCCGCGGGAACGCTCCACGACGAAACTTTGTAGCGCTTCGCAAAATGTGCAATCAGCTCCGGCGTGTTGGCGGACGGTTCTTTTTCGCGCAACTTGGCAAGTTCCTCGCCCAAATCCAAAACGATGTCAAATCCGGACTGCTCGCGGAAACGCACGATTTCGAGCACTGTAATCGCCGCAATCTTCTTGCCCTTCGCCGTAAACGCGATGAACGGGTCGCCGCAACTGAACTTCGTGAACCAACGCATATCCGAAGAATTATTCGGCGACGCGTAGAGCAAAACGTCTTTTGCTTTTTTCGATTTGGAGGAAACTTTTGCTGTAGCCATATTGCCGCGCAGTATACTCCCGCCGCACCGCGCAACGCAAATTTCAATTTGTCGCAGGCAAATTGAAATTAATCTCGAATTTCGGGATTCGAAATTAATTGAAATTTAGCGAAGCGTCCGCTTCGCTAAATTTCAATTTGCGGGAACGCGGATGAAAGCACAAAATTCCCGAAAATTTCAGACGCTCAAATTATGAGACCCGGACGCTTTCTTGCCGCACTGATTCTCCTGTTGGTTTGCCTCGTGCTGATGCCACGCACAATCGAGGCGGCACGCTCCTTTTTCGATTCCTTGCAGGCATCGTTCTTTTCGGAAACGCTCGCCCTCCCGATGTGGGTGGACTACGCGGCGGTGTTTGTTTTCGGAACCAGCGGTGCGATGGTGGCGCGGCAAAAAGGCTACGACTACGTCGGGGCGTTTGTCCTCGCGGGAATTACGGCAATGGGCGGTGCGCTCGTGCGTGACGGGATTTGCATCCAGGACGGAATTTCGCCGATTTTTGAAGACGGGAACTACATGGTCGCCCTCATCTGCGCGTGGCTCTGCGGGATTTTTCTCGGCGGAATTCTGACGAAATTCGACGGAATCGTCATGTTTTGCGACGCGCTCGGACTCGGACTCTACGCGGTTTTCGGGACCAACAAATCGCTCGTTTACGGCATGACCGTTCCCGTGGCGATCGGTATCGGCTTCATCAACGCCGTCGGCGGCGGACTGCTGCGCGATGTTATCGCGAGGGAAGAACCGATGGTATTCAAGCCCGGACAATTTTACGGAGTGGTGGCCGTCGTAGGGAGTGTGCTCTACGTCATGCTTCACCAACTGATTCCGCCGACGATTGCGGCGATAGTCGTCGCCGTCGTAACACTGATTCTCCGCTACGCCGCTGTTCGCCTAAATCTGCACAGTCAGCCGATTTCGGACACTCAAGACTGGCTGAAAAGCTACATCCACGATTTGCGCAATCGCAAAGAGGAACTTCCGGCAGACATTTTTTCAAACCTTGACGACGTGGACGACTTTGAAAAACACGACGAAGAACAGCGTAGAAAACACGAAAAAAAACGAGCCGAAAAAGATGCAAAACCGCGTTCCCGCCGCAAAAGCACATGAGATTTTGCGGGATTGCATTTGACGATACCGAACATCTTTTGAAATACTACCCGACATGAGCACCTCCCAAAAACCGAAGTACAGCCGCATCGTACTCAAAATCAGCGGTGAAGCACTGAAAAACTACCAAACCGGCGATCCGCTTGATCCCGCTATTCTGAAAAACCTCGCAGACCAACTCAAACTCCTGCACGAAATGGGCGTTCAGGTTTGCCTCGTTTGCGGAGGCGGAAACATTTTCCGCGGTCTTGCAGGCGCCCGGAACAACGGTACAGACCGCACAACCGGAGACAACATGGGAATGCTCGCCACGACGATTAACGCGCTCGCCATCATGGATTGCCTCGAAAAAAACGGAATCGATGTCCGAGTGCAATCCGCCATTTCAATGGACAAAGTCGCCGAGCCGTTCATCCTCCGTCGCGCCCTGCGCCACCTCGAAAAAGGACGTATCGTCATCTTCGCGGCGGGAACGGGAAATCCCTTCTGCACGACGGACTACGCCGCCGCGCTCCGCGCCAACGAAGTCCACGCCGACATCATTTTCAAGGCGACGAAAGTCGACGGCATTTACACCGCCGACCCGATGAAAGACCCGAACGCCGTCCGCTACGAAAAAATTTCCTACGACGAAGCGCTGATGAAACGCCTCGGCGTAATGGATTCCACGGCATTTGCGCTGTGTCAGGAAAACCGTATGCCGATTCTGGTTTTTTCCATGGCGGAAAAAGATGCGATCCGCAAAGCAATTTGCGGAGAATCCATCGGCACACTCGTTTCGTAAACGCGTTCCCGCCGCCAACGATTTATCTATCACCTATCCGTTAGAACTTATGCTTAATAAAATTAAACAAGATGCAGAAAGCGCGATGAAGAAGGCGCTTGAACACACCGTTAAGGAATTTTCCACAATTCACACCGGCAAAGCCGCTCCCGCGATGGTGGAAAACATTCAGGTCGAAGCCTACGGGAGCATGATGCGCCTCAAAGACACGGCTTCGGTTTCCACGCCGGACGCACGCACGATTGTCATCACGCCGTTTGACAAAAGCATCATCAAAGACATTGAAAAAGCCATTCTCGGAGCAAACGTCGGCCTTACGCCGGCAAACATGGGCGGTTTCGTCCGTTGCAGCGTTCCCGAGCTCTCCGGCGAACGCCGTGCGGAACTCGTCAAAGTCGCCAACCGCTACGCGGAAGCCGGACGCGTCGGCGTACGCAACTGCCGCCGCGATGCCCTCGAACTCGTCAAAAAAATCAACAAGGACAAAGCTGCGTCCGAAGACGATTGCAAGCGCACGGAAAAAGACATCCAGACGCTTACCGACAAGTACATCGTCGAAGTCGATAAAGCCCTCAAAGTCAAGGAAGCAGACCTCCGGAAAGTTTAATCCGTATTCAAAAATCTTCCTAAACCAAAGAACGTTCCCGCAAATTCGCGGGAACGTTCTTTTTGTTCTTACTACAACGGATGCCGATTATTTCTGCACCGGAATACCGCCCTTCGTTACGCTGAGAATCGGATAGATTTCCGCCATGGTGCCGAATTTTCCGATTCCGTCGAGAATGACGAGCTTAAGCGCCGTTGTCGCCGTTTTCGGGAATTCCAGCGTTTTCATTCCTCGATTGGGAGAGTCGTTGCGATAGGTCGCAATCTTCGTCCATTTACCGTCATCGGTTTTCGCGAAGAGCTCGGCGTGCTTGACATTACCGTTATCTCCGCTCTGGCGCGGCAGGAATTTAAGCCCGTCGAACGCGAGTGACTGCTTGAACGTTACGGTGATTTCAAACGGAGGAGCATCGTTCACGCCCTTCGTGTCGTATTTGGAATGCCAATACGTTCCTTCGTCTCCGTCCCAAAGCGCGGAAGCGTCGCCGTCGGAGCCCTTTCCGTGTTCACTACTGGCAGTAACATCGAGAATCAGGTTTACGGGAACGGCATTTTTCACGCCTTCCGGAACGATTCGCCTGATGTTGAGCGATTTGATTTCAAAACCGTTTTCAGCATCACCGATTTTTTCGAGCGGGAACACAAACGACGTATACTTGTGCGCATCGGGGAAAAGTGTACGCACGGGAGCGCCGATTTCCTTGCCGTCGGCAAGAAGTTTCAGCGTGCGCTTTTCCGCGACGAACGTAAGCGTTACATCGCGGTCTGTCGGCACAACGTAGTCAAACATATATTCCCATGTATCGCGTGTGATTCCGAGCTTTCCGGTCTCCGCCTGAACGAAAAGGTCTCCCGTCGGACCGGAGAAAAGCACTTGTTTTCCGCCCTTTTCAGCAGAATCCTTCATCCCGGCGCGGTGCCGGATGCGAAGTTCCGCAACGTAGTTCGGAGCCACGCCGTAGATACCCGTTTCAACAGACGTTCCCGCGGGAACGCTCTTTTCAAGCGAGAACAGCACGTCGCTTCCCGCCTCCGGTGTAACGACGTATTCCGGATTGGAAAGCGGCGCATAGTCAACGGCTTTAACGAGTTTCTGGAAGTCACGAAAGTTCGTGTCTTCGCCGGTGTTCCAGGTTTTTTCCGCGAAAACGGCGCAACTCTGGCGAATGCGGTCGTAAAGATCGAAATCCGTCAACCCCAAGTCTCGGCAGAACGAATTGTCGTTCCAAACCGCCCAGGATGCACCGAGCATTTTCGGATATCCGGGAATGATCTCTTCCTTGTGCGCCATTTTGTGCGGCTGCCAGTTTTTGGAGTACAGGAAGTTCAAGTCGAGCACGTCACCGTAACCGCCCCGGCTTCCGGTTCCGCTCGGCACAACGTAAGACCAAACGTCGATGATGTTGACGAGGTCAAAATTGTGCTCAAGCGCGACAAGCGGATTCTGCCAGCCGTGATTCCAAACGTTGATTTGCGCTCCCGTACCGTCAACCGGGGTTTTACCCTTTTTGACAGAAAGACTTCCCCAAAGGCGCGGCGTGTATCCGCGACTCTTGATGTATTTGATCATCGCATCGGCAAACGCGCGATAATCTTCCGGATCTCCGTAGTATTCGTCCGTTCCGAAGTGGATGACCGGAGTGCGGAAAACGGGTTCCTTGCCGTCTTTCCCGACGAGATATTCGTCGAAGACAGACTGAACGAAATCAAGCGTTTCTTCCCGGTACGTTTTTCCCGTTTTTTCGTCGTAAATATCGTTCGAAGCATCCAACATCGCAGTGCGTTCGACATCGTGAGCCTTCGTCACCTTCCCGCGGTACATCAAATCCGGACGTACGCGGACAAAACTCATGGCGTGCCCGGGAACGTCAAATTCGGGAACGACGGTTACGCCGTAAAGTTTCGCTAAATCAATGAGCTTTCCGAACTCCTCTTTTGTATAAAATCGGTCCGTTGCCGTAAGCGGCGTGCCGTCTTTACCGACGACATCGGATTCCAGACGGAATGCTGTCGGCGCAGCCTTCAGGACTTCCGCGATTGCGGCTTTTTTCTGTTCCGGCGTAGCATCCTTCCCGTTCGGAATTTGCGTGTAATTATACATCCAAATGAAGTTGTCATTCAGGTGGATGTGATAATCGTTCATTTTGTAATAGGACATGGTTTTGAGCACATCCTCGACGGATTTCATCGTTACCGGCTTGCGGCCGACATCGTACATAAAGCCGCGAAGCGGATACTGCGGGTAGTCGATGGCCGTGCCGCACGGGAACGTGTTGTTGTGCTGTTTGAAAACCTGAAGAATAGTCCGTGTGCCCCAAAAAGCGCCGAGCGGGTCGGACGCGACAACGCGCAAGCCGTCTTCTCCGGAAATGAGCGCGTAGGCTTCCTTTCCGAGGTTGCCCAACTCCGCATCCGGAGCAAGAGCAATACAAATATCTTTCTTACCGGGACGCGCCTGTTCCAGAACTTTAACTTCGCGACCGAAAATATCGGAAAGTTCCTTCGCAAAAAGTTCCACGCGTGCTTTCAAGGTCGGTTCGCCGACATTTGCGCAGGTTTCGGGAACGATCAGAGCGAAATCTTCGTCAGGAACGAAAGCCGAAGATCCCGCGGCACCGCTCCACTCCTGAAGCGCGGGAACAACAGTAGGCTTTGCTACGCGGGGCCCGTTTTTCGCAAGAATCATTTCGACGACGGGAACGGCGACTTCAAACGTCGGTGTTACCGCCGTGTTCCCGTCGGCATCGGTAAGAGCAAACGTGATTTTCGTCGTCTTCGGCGAAATCGGATTGCGAATTTTTCCGTCAAAATTGATGAGTTGTTCATAAGTCGTGCCGACGATTTTCGCCGTTACTCCGGCGGGAAGGTTTTTGTAGACAAGCGTCGCTCCCGTGAGATCCAGATTCTGCTCAGGAGAAAACGTCTTCGCCGTAGCAGCGGCGAGGCTCATCGCTGTCACTGCGACAGTTTCCTGCGCAAGTGCGGGAACACCGACAAACGGAAGTTTTTCAACACCGGTAAATCCGGCAACGGAAATCGCCGCAAAAACGGCGGTACAGGTCGTTTTTTTCATAGTTATACTTGAGGGTAAAATCATCGCGAATGGTAAAGTTTCCCGAATTATCGTGCAAATTGAAATTTATCGAAGCGCCAGGTGATTAATGAGAAGAATGGGATGAATGAGAGAAACGGGAAAATACTCATTCTTCTCTTTCTTCCCATTCCTCTCATTATGCTTCGCTAAATTTCAATTTGCGGGGAAGCGCGGGAACGCGTTTAATTACTCCGATGCGAGAAAATGAAACAGCGGCGGCGCAGCCCAACCTGATTTTAACAGGCTTCATGGGGACGGGAAAATCCTCCGTCGGTCGCCTGATCGCGCACTTGTGGCACCGCCCGTTTTTGGATACAGACAGGGAAATCGAACGCCGCACACATCGCAAAATCAAAAATATTTTCGCAGAGGACGGAGAAGCCTTTTTCCGAAATTTGGAACGCCGTTGTGTTGACGAATGGCTACCGGAATCCGGTGCAATTATCGCGACCGGCGGCGGGATTTTAACCTCTCCCGGAATGCGGGAAAAACTGCGTTCCCGTGGCGTGGTCATCACGCTTTTTGCCTCACCGGAGACAATTTATGCGCGTACACGAAACGGAAGCCGCCCGCTTTTGCAAACGGAAGATCCCATCGCAAAAATCCGAGAATTGCTTTCCAGACGAGAAAAAGACTATTTGCACGCCGGAGTCGGAGTCCTCACGGACGGACGGACGATGCTCGACCTCGCACAAAATATCGCGCGCATTTATCGTCGAGAAATTCGCACACGTTAATTTTTTGAAAAAAAACAACGATGTTTCCGCAAGACAAACAAGAATTTCGGTCGGGCGGGCAAGGAATTTGGAGCAACGTTCCCGCAATAACGTGGAACGACTGGGGCTGGCAAATGCGAAACCGCATTTCCACGCTTTCGCAACTCGAAGCGCTCATGCCTCTGACCGCGCGGGAACGAGAAGGATTCCGCGCAACGCAAAACCGCCTATCCTTTGCCGTTACGCCGTATTTTTTCAACCTGATAGACCGCAAAAATCCGACCTGTCCGCTCCGGCGGCAAGTCATTCCCGACGCGGAAGAAAATCGGACTTCTCCGGAGGAAACCGCCGATCCAGTCGGCGAAGAAAAAAACTCGCCCGTCCCGGGAATCATTCACCGTTATCCCGACCGCGTTCTGTTCCTCGCAACGGATCGCTGTGCGTGCTATTGCCGCTACTGCACACGCTCCCGTCTGGTTTCCAATGCTCGCGGCTACGATTTCCGTCCGCAACTTGAAGCCGGGTTGCAATACATTGCAGAGCATGGTGAAGTTCGCGATGTGCTCGTTAGCGGAGGAGATGCCCTGCTCTTGAGCGACGAAAAAATCGACTATATCCTTTCGCGCCTGCGGGCAATTCCGCACGTTGAATTTATTCGCATCGGCTCCCGTGTTCCCGTATTTTTGCCGCAACGCATCACTCCCGCACTTTGCGAAATATTCAAACGGCACGGCCCGATTTGGCTCAGCCTTCACGTCAACCACCCGAAAGAATGTACGCGGGAACTCGAACAAGCGGCGGAGCGCTTGGCGTTTTCCGGAGTTGTGCTCGGCAACCAATCCGTTTTACTTCGGGGAATCAATGACGACGAATCCGTCATGCGGGAACTCGTTCACCGCCTCCTGAGGATTCGCGTACGTCCGTACTACCTTTACGCGTGCGACAGAATTAACGGCAGTTCCCATTGGCGCGTTCCCGTGGCTCGAGGTGTGGAAATCATCCGTTCTCTGCGAGGCTGGACAACGGGATACGCCGTTCCTCAATTCGTCATCGACGCACCCGGCGGAGGCGGAAAAATCCCGATTAATCCGAATTATGTCGAGGAAATCTCCCCCGACGGGACCGTTCGCATGAAAAATTTTCTCGGTAATGAATTTCTATATACATAAGCGATAAAATCTTTACAAAAAAAACGTTCCCGCGAATTTCCTTGCGGGAACGTTTTTGTATTTCCGGATACGTCCTTAGTTGTGTTGGTGGAAAGTACGGGAAACGACATCAAGCTGCTGCTCGCGCGTGAGCTTGATAAAGTTTACGGCGTAGCCTGAGACGCGAACGGTAAGTTGCGGATATTTTTCCGGGTGCTCCATCGCGTCGAGGAGGGTTTCGCGGTTAAAGATGTTCACGTTGATATGGTGAGCACCTTTGTTCGGATTCGCGCCGAAGTACCCGTCGAGCAGGCTTGCGAGCTTCACTTCGCGTTCCGCGAGGTCTTTTCCGAGCGCGCCCGGAACCATTGAGAACGTGTAGGAAATGCCGTCAAGCGAATCGTCGTAGGGCAGTTTTGCGACGGACATCATCGACGCGACGGCACCCTTGGTGTCGCGACCGTGCATCGGATTCGCGCCCGGAGCAAACGGAGCTCCCGCTCGGCGACCGTCCGGTGTGTTGCCGGTTTTTTTGCCATAAACAACGTTCGACGTAATCGTGAGCACGGACTGCGTCGGGAGCGAGTTACGGTAAGTCGGGCACTTGCGGATTTTCGCCATGAAGTTGGAAACGAGCGAAACGGCGATGTCGTCGACGCGCGGATCGTTGTTCCCGTAGCACGGGAATTCACCTTCGGTTTCAAAATCAACGATGAGACCTTCTTCATTGCGAATCGGCTTCACCTTCGCGTACTTAATTGCGGAGAGTGAGTCTGCGGCAACAGAAAGACCGGCGATCCCGCAAGCCATCGTGCGCAGAATTTCCACATCATGCAGAGCCATTTCAATGCGCTCGTAGCAATATTTGTCATGCATATAGTGGATACAGTTGAGTGCATTGACGTAGGTTTTTGCGAGCCAGTCCTGCATCTTGTCGAAGCGTTCCATGACTTCATCGTACTCGAGCACGTCCTTGCCGTAAATCGGTGTTGCGGGAGCGACCTGCTTGCCGGAAACTTCATCGCGACCGCCGTTGAGCGCGTAAAGAAGCGCCTTCGCGAGGTTTGCGCGAGCTCCGAAGAACTGCATCTGCTTACCGATACGCATCGCGGAAACGCAACAGGCGATACCGTAGTCATCGCCCCAGTGCGGCCGCATCAAATCGTCGTTTTCGTACTGAATCGAAGATGTTTCAACGGAAACACGGGAACAGAATTTCTTGAAGTTTTCCGGAAGTTCTTTCGACCAGAGCACAGTGAGATTCGGCTCCGGAGCCGGTCCGAGATTGTAAAGCGTGTGCAACATACGGAACGAGCTCTTCGTAACAAGCGTACGACCGTCTTCGCCCATACCGCCGATGGACTCCGTTACCCAAGTCGGGTCGCCGGAGAAAAGCGAGTTGTATTCCGGCGTGCGGATGAAGCGGACGATGCGGAGTTTCATTACGAACTGATCCATCATTTCCTGAAGTTCTTCTTCCGTGACCGTTCCCGCTTTCAAATCGCGTTCAAAGTAAATATCGAGGAAAGTGGAGACACGACCGAGCGACATCGCGGCGCCGTTCTGTTCCTTCACCGCGGCGAGATAGCCGAGATACGTCCACTGCACGGCTTCGCGGGAATTGCGTGCCGGGCGACCGAGTTCGCAACCGTAGCTTTCGCCCATCGCCTTGAGTTCGGCAAGCGCGCGGATTTGTTCCGACATTTCTTCGCGGAGGCGAATGACGTCTTCAACGAGCGTGTCCGCGTGATACGCGGCCTGTTCGCGTTGGCGTTCGGCAACAAGAAAATCTACCCCGTAGAGCGCGACGCGGCGGTAGTCACCGATGATGCGCCCGCGACCGTAAGCGTCCGGAAGTCCCGTAATGATGTGCGCAGAACGTGCTTTACGGATATCGGACGAATAGGCATCAAACACGCCCTCATTGTGTGTTTTACGGTGTTTTTTGAAAATTTCTTCCGTTTTCGGGCTAAGCGCGAAACCGTAGCTTTCGAGAGCCTGTTTCGCCATGCGGAGCCCGCCGTAAGGCATGAGCGCGCGTTTGAGCGGTGCGTCTGTCTGAAGACCGACGATGACTTCGAGATCCTTGTTGATATAGCCCGGACCGTGCGAAACGATGGATGAAACGACTTCTTCGTCCGCGTCGAGAACGCCTTTCTCCGTCTCCTTTTTAATCAGCTCGGAAAGTTCTTCCCAAAGCTGTTTGGTCTTTGCGGAAACTCCGCTGAGGAACTTATCATCGCCTTCATAGGGCGTGTAGTTTTTCTGGATAAAGTCACGCGTGTTAACGCTTTTCATCCAGTCTCCGGGAACGAATCCTTCCCATGCTGCGTTCATGCTCTCCTTCATCAGGTCTTGTTCTGCTGCCATAAGGTTATGTGATGTGTGAAATTTATCTTCAGATGAAATTGAAATAATTACAAAATATGCACTTTCGGGAACGAAAGGAAGCACAAAAATATATTTCAGAAAAATCGCTTCATCACCCGCACTTTCTTCGGGATAGATCGTTTCTACCCGTTCCTGCAGGAAAAGACGAGACCTAAAAGAAATTCTTCGACCTTCCCCTCCGGCTCTGCCAGAATCCTCGTTGTGGAAACGCCATTTTACACACTCGACGATTTTTTGGTTCGATTCGCGGAAACGGACGCTGCCGGACTTGTGCATTTTACGCATTTTCTTCGTTGGGCGGAAAACGCCGAAGGTGATTTTTTTCGTACCGCCGGGCTGTCTGTCTTGCAAAAAGACGACACGGGAACGCTCTCGGGTTTTCCTCGAGTCGCCGTCCGGGCAAATTTTTGTGCTCCCGCCCGCTACGCCGACCGCATTCGCGTGCAGATTCGACCGCGAACTTCCCCGGAGGAAAACGCCCGGACCCTTTCCTGGGAATTTCGGATTTTCCGCATTGAAACGGACGAGACACAAACGCTTTTATCCGAAGGAACATGGAAAACCGTTTTCGCCCTCGTTTCCCATGCCGGGAAAATTCAAGGAGGAAACAACATCCCCGAAGATGTCGTGAAAGCGGTGAAAAACTTTTTCTATAAAAAATAAATTTCCCGCTTGACCGTTTTGCAAAAAAGGTCTTTAATGTGCTTTACAAACTTATCACCAACGGGGTGGTAGTTCAGTTGGTTAGAACGCCTGCCTGTCACGCAGGAGGTCGCGGGTTCGAGTCCCGTCCATCCCGCCATTTAAAAAGCCCGCAGAAATGCGGGCTTTTTCGTTTTCAGAATACTTGAAATTTTCTAAAAAAAAACTCCACGGGAAAGTGGAGTTTGTTCTAAAACGAAAATAGATTTAAGAAGTTTATTTGAAAAAGTTTTTAAACTTTTCCATCCACGATTCGGAAAGAGGCTTTTCCTTGTCCCCGCAAGAATCGGCAAATGCGGAGAGTCGCTCTTTCTGCTCGGAAGAAAGATTCTTCGGAACATCAATTTCGATGCGCACGAACTGATCTCCTTTCCCGCTACCGCGCAACGACGGCATCCCCATTCCGCGCAAACGAAATGTTGTCCCATTTTGCGTTCCCGCAGGAATTTTGAGGTCGGCACGCTTGGTCAGAGTTGGCACCTCAAGTTTTCCGCCCAGAGCGGCGAGTGTAAATTTTATCGGAATCGTGCAGAAAAGATTGTCGCCTTCACGCTCGAACAAATCGTGCTCCTTGACGTGAATAACGAGATAGAGATCGCCGTATTCTCCGCCGAGTTCCCCGGCCTCGCCGTCGCCGGAAGAACGCAGGCGCGTTCCCGTGTCCACACCGGCGGGAATACGTTTCGTCAACGTACGGGATTCCATGACGACGCCGCTCCCGCCGCAACCTTTGCAGGGTTTTTCGACGACGGATCCGCTCCCGAGACAGGTCGGACACGGCTGCTGCATTTGGAAAAATCCCGAGCGGCGAATCACTTGCCCGCGCCCGTGACAGGTCGAGCAGGTTTTGCGTTTTGAACCGGGCTCCGCTCCCGTCCCGTGACAAATTGAACACTGGGCGTGGCGGCGATACTTAATCGTTTTCTCAACTCCGCTTGCCGCTTCTTCCAACGTAATTTCGAGATCAAAACGCAAGTCGTTCCCGCGCCTGTCTTCCTCCGCCGAGCGAGCGCCGCCACCGAAGAAACTCTCAAAAATTCCACCTCCGCCGCCGCCGAAAAATTCACGGAAGATATCACCGGCATCGCGGAATCCGGCACCGCCCATTCCGCCCATACCGCCGTTTTCAAACGCCGCAGCTCCATACTGATCGTAGGTCGCGCGTTTTTGCGGGTCGGAAAGCACCTCGTAGGCATTGGAAACTTTTTTAAACATTTCCTCCGCCTCTTTATTCCCCTGATTGCGGTCAGGGTGATACTTCATTGCCTGCTTGCGATAAGCCTTTTTGATTTCCTCTGCACTTGCCGTTTTTTCAACGCCAAGGAGTTTATAAAAATCGTCTGCCATTTTTTGAAAGATTAAAGATTAATGCTTAGCGCTTAAAGAAAAGGTGCCTTAATCTTTCTTTCCGGACGAGATCACGACGGATGCCGGGCGCAAAAGACGGTCGCCGATTTTGTAGCCCACGCGATGAACAAACGTAACGTGATCTTCGGGAACATCCTCCGAAGGCTGGCTCGTGAGCGATTCATGCTCATTCGGATCAAACATTTGCCCGACGGGATTAATTTCAACAATCCGATGCTGCGCAAGCGCATTTTTGAGTTGCGCGGCAATCATCGCAAAACCTTCGGTGATGGATTTCGCTTCCGGATGCTGTTTTTCCGCCGCGTCCAACCCGAGTTTAAAGTTGTCGAGAATCGGGAAAAGATCCTTCGCGAGATCGCCCTTCGCGTAATTAGCGAGCTTGGGTTTTTCCTCGTTGTTGCGGCGGCGGTAATTGTCAAATTCCGCGACCGAGCGCAAATACGCTTCTTTGGTTTTTAAAAGCTCCGCCTGCGCCTTGGCAAGATCTTCGGCAAGTTTCACGAATTCCGGATCTTCTGCGGGAACACCCGTTTCGTCCTCGGCGCAATTGCATTCGCAGGCCGTGTCCGCGCCTTCGCTTTCCGGGCAAAATTCCATGCCGCAAGCCTGCGCCGCTTCATCTGCGGGAACGCCGCTCTGCTTTTCCGCAGCTGACGCAAAGTCCACTTCATCATTAATCTCTTCTGCGGGAACGTCTTTCTTGGAATGTCTCATAATTAAATTGAATGACTATAAAATAAAAGATTTCCCATTCCAAATGCATTTTCCGTGCCGAAAGCAAATAACGACACACCGAAAATCAAAAAAAACGTTCCCGTGAGGAAATCCCCGCGGGAACGTTTTTTGATTACGGCAATCCGGAATTAGTAACGGAAGTTAATCCACGCGCCCCACCAGAGGTTGGAGCTGTTGTTGTCCCAGTTGTAAGCCTGATCGTCGCCGTCGTTGTTGTACGCATAGCGAACACCGATGCCGACATCCGTCCCTTCGTTAATCGGGCAGGAAAGGTCCGCCGTCACAGCGACATAACCATAGTCGTTCCCGCCCTTGGGAAGCGTGAACGTACCATAGCCGGGAACACCAAGAGCGCCGCGTTGGTCGCCCCAAACCTTGTTGCAATCAATGTAACCATAAACCGCACCGAGAGCGAGCGTCGCGCCGTTGAGGTCGAACGCCTTTTTCAGACCGAGCTCATAGGAGAGCTGTTCGCGGTTCCAGTCGTAACGGACATAAGCCGAACCCTGAAGATCCCACTCAGGGTCGCCGTCGGAGAGCGAAAGCGTTTTCGTGAGTCCGAAGTAAATTTCATTCGTACGATTGACATACGCACGGTTCATTCCGATCCCGGAGATACGGTCGTTCCATCCGGTATACTTGTAGCCGAAATCAAGCATAAGGGTTTCGCCGATCGCGATTTCGGAACCGAGCGTAAAGGAGCCTTCGTCGGAAATCGGCATACCTTTGCGTTCATTGCTCGTCGGCGACATCCAGAAGAAGTCGGCATACGGCGTGAAAACAAGGTCGGAAGACGTGCTCGGAGCGAAATACTTAAACGAGATGGTCGTTTGCATATTTTCGTTCACATAGCGCTTACCTTCCTTGACGTAGCGGCTTTCGAAATCAAACTTCGCGCTGACCGCGAAATCGTTTTCCTGTGCGACTTCCTGTGCGAACGCGGAAACACCGAAAGCGGCGACCGCAACTGCAGTAATGATTTTTTTCATTTTATTCTGTGGTACGTTGTTAAAACAAATTTAAATGTTTTCAAAAAGGGAATCCTCTTACGCCGTGAAACACAAGCCGGAATTTTTCACAAAAAGCGTTCCCGCCGCAAAAAATTGTCTCTTTTTTTGAAAAATTACGGTTTTCGGAACAACAAGTACGTCAGTCGTTGCCCCATAACGCATTAAAAAGAAAACCTCACTCCACTCAGGAATGGAAACAAACCGCTCCAGATAATCGCAGATTGGAAAATCGTATCGAAAAATAATTATTTTATAAGAGCTGGGATTGCTGAAAATCTGCAAACTATGATGCAACCACTGCTATGCAGTTCTATTGTTGATTGTTGATAGATATTTTAATATTTGGATACTTTCAATGTCTCTCATATATTGCTCCATAAACTCCCAGTCGGGCTGCCCTGTGGTGGTAACAGGCAAAGATAAAACTTCCTTTGCTAATCTTGTTGCGCTTCTCTTATACCCAAAATTATATTTACCACGTATTCTGTCAGCAATGGTTGTTATAAACATTCCTGTATATTTGTTTATATGCTCGCTATATGCCAATGTCATATCAGATGTTGCAATGAAATCCTCGGCTTTATATACAGAGTATCCCATCGACCCCTCTCCATTACGAATAAATGCGATGCAGTTTCCCTTTTGGACTAGATTATCAACGGCTTTAACAAAGCATAATACCCCGTTGTTTAAGTTTGTTGCTCCCAAGTAACTTATACCAGAATCGTCCTTCTCCAAATGGTTAAGCCCTTTTGATTTGCCAACTTCCATTCTTGGGAATAAATCTCTGATATAGAACTCATTCCAAATTACCCCCCCCCCCCAATTTATTGATAGTCAATTGATTATCTTTTAATCTATTTTTGAAAGTTGCAAGAGTTGTGCCGAGTATGTCTGTTTCAATCTGTTTCATAAATGAAGACATAAATTGAAAGTCAATATCGCCTGCATCTGTAACAGGAAGCAACAATTTTTCTCTCTTTATTCTTTCATCGTTTATTTCTCTGTTAAAACTATATTTCTCCGATAAACGATTGATTAGGGGAATCATAAACAGATACGCATATTTATCTAATCCCTCTCTCTTTAATTGCGTTACGTGGTCGCTAGCAATAAATTCATATCTATGATAGAACGCACTGCCAACACTACCGCTATTAGCCAAAGTTAAACAATCTTCAAACCGCCTTACGCTGCTATCATTGCCGATAAAGCCATCAACTCCATTGTTGAATGATGTTGATGATACGTAGGGAGTATTTCCAACTTTGTGGTCTGCCTTTTTAAGACGCTTACCACGCTGAATTTCAGTGAATACCTCTGTAAAATAGAATGCTTTCCAATTAGAGTGAAGCGATTTACCCCCCCCCCCATTAACTCGTTGGCAATCAATTGTTTGCATAATTTATCAATTGTAGGTTTTAAAATTCGTTGTTCAATTTGTCTCATAAATGAAGAAATAAACTGAAAATCAACATCTCCATTTGCGTCAATAGGTAAATATATTTTGTCTTTTTTGATTCTATCTAATGATGCCATATGCCCATAACTATATTTCGTTGCAGTTGTTTGAGTAATTGCTTTTGAAATAAACAGCGCAGTATAGGCATCAAGGGTAAAGTTTCT
>JAGBIL010000016.1 GCA_017935025.1 Opitutales bacterium
GCCAAATAGCCGGAACTCGTTTCTGTTTCCGGGTTTTTCGGTCTTCCCGCTAAAAAAGACCGGAAGCATATATAGATAATAGTGTAGATTACGAGAAGTTGTTAAGTAAGTTATGCTGGGCGCATCCGAGAGGTACTCTCGGGTGCGCTTTTTTTTTGCGGGAGGGGAAAGGTGCTCCCGGATTCTCCGCGAGGCGGACGAATTTTCGCGGGAACGCGAGTGCGCCGTGCATCTGCGCGTCATGCGGTTTTGTTTCGCCTTTTCAAGGCTCGTTGTTTTTTCGTTCCTTGCCCTACGCTTACGCGCAGGGTTTTAGAACATAACGCCTCTCCGAGGCTTTGATTTATGCCCGGTGTGAACGGCTCGCACGATGTTTTAGAACATGACGCCTCTCCGAGGCTTTGAGTTTCCTGCAAAAAACAAAAGGGACAGGTGAGACGCCTGTCCTCCATGACAAAATCCGTGAAATTTGTGCGAATTCGTGGAAAAACAAAAAAGTAATTCCGTGGTTTTCGATGCGTTCCCGTGGGATTTTCAGGGGCGGGAGCGGAGGAAGGCTTCCTCCAAGCCTTGGACGGTGATAAAGGGGGCCCGGTGGACTTTATCTTTCCATTCGCGCGGGAGGATTCCGGCGCAGCCGCCTGTGGCAATAATTTTGGGGTCGCGGATGGACCAGCGTTCGAGTTGTGCGAGCACGGTTTCCAAAAGTTTTTCAATCATGCCGGCAAAGCCGACCGCGCAACCGAGTTTCATGGCGCTGAGGGTGGATTTGCCGATGCCCTCGGCATCTTCCGAAAGCAGGAGTTCGCGCGGATTAAGAGCGGGAAGCAGGGCGGTTTGCTCGTGCAGATAGCGGGTCATGATTTCGAGCCCGGGTGCGATGATTCCGCCTTCGTAGCCGTGCTCGGAGAGAATGTCGAACGTAACGGCGGTGCCCATGTCGATGATAACGGCGGGAGCGCCGAAGCGGGCTTGCGCGCCGATGCAGTTGGCGAGGCGGTCGGGACCGATTTCGTGCGGAGTGGGATAATTGATGCCGAGCCCGGGGCAATTTTCGTGATAGACGCGGCAGACGGGCAGGGAGGTCGTTCCCGCGAGGAGGACGGAGAGTTTTTCCGTAGCGGCGGGAACGACGGAGCAGAACGAAATTCCGCCGACATTGAGCGCCTCAAATTCCGTGGAGCGAAGCAGGGCGGGAACGCCGCCTTGGGCATCGCCGATTTGCGCGGTTTTGAAGATGCCGGAGAAAACGGCGCGTCGATTTTCTACGACGGAAAAATGCGTATGCGTGTTGCCGATATCAAGGCAAAGAATTTTCATGGCACGAAGGAAAAACACGTTCCGGCGCGGGAACGCAATTTTTTTTTGTTTCGGGAAAGGCGGTTCAGCGCTTCGGGAACCATACGCTACGCCATTGCAGGAATGCGGGAAAATCTTCGGCGGCGCAGTCGATATCGAGTTTCAGCGACGTTCCCGTGCGGGTGAGTTTCAGCGCCTTGCCGACGGCGAGGAGTTGGACTCGGGCGGGTGCGGGCTGCCGCTTGGCGGAGTCAATGAGGCTCAGTTTAAAGCGCAGGAAAAAGTGTTCCATGAACGCGGCTTCGGAGATGTCTTTGCAATGGAAGTCGACGGAAATTTTTACGCGGTCCGCTTCTTCGGAAACAATAAATTCGCCCGGAGGGAAACTCAGCGTGAAGCCTGAGATTTCGGCGGCACGGCGTGCAAATTTGCGGTAGATTAAAACTCCGGGCAGGGACGCTTCGCCGAGGGATTCCGCGTAGCCTTTGAGGTGGGGAAAATCCGGGATCTCAGAAAGCGGGCGGGATGACGCGAGGACGGAAATGCGGGTGGGGGCGGGGTGCGTGACCACGACTTGGGTGGCGTTTTCGAGAAATGCGGGCGGGAGGTTGCGTTGTAGCTGTTGCGGGAGCACGACACCCGGTACGGGCAGTCTCTCTTCCGTGCGGAGCGTTTCTGCAGGAGGCGTCGGGACGCGCAATTCCGGCGCTGCGGAATCGGGGCGCGGCACATTCGGGGGAATGTTCCCGACGTTCGAAATTCGCGGTTCTTGCAGAGTCGGACTTTCGTCGGGTTCGATGTTTTCCGGATGATTTTCCCACGGGAACGTGCGTTCCCGCAGTAAATCGAAAAATGCGTTTGCGATGTTTTTTTCGGAAAATTCAAATTCGGCGGTGTTGAAACTTTCGTCGCCGTGGAAGGAAAATTTAGCGAGAATGGCGCGTCGGACGCTTTCCGGAACCGACAGAGCGTACTTGGCGTTGAGGTTTTTCAGAAGGGTAGCGGTGTCCGGTGCGTTTTTCAATTCCCCGAAAATGCGTTCCCGTAGAGCGCGCCCGGCGGGGCTTCGGTTCATTGCCGAGAAATCGTAATAGTCGAACGTTTCGTAGGAGAGTTCCGGCTCTGCGGCTCGCGCGGGCAGGGAAAGGTTCGCTGTCGGCGGTTGTGCGATTGCGGGGACAGTCGGCAGGGGCAAACAGAGGAAAAGCAGGGAGGAGGGCAAGATCTTCATCACACGAGAATGGATACGAGTCTATCGTTTCTGCGCATAGAGTAAAGCAAGGACTTTGTCGGCAAGGAGTGGATAGAGACCGCTTTACTTTTTGCCGAGGGAGGAATAGCATTTGGGTTTGTTAACCTTCGAATTTTTATCCGAAACCAATGAAAACCGTATTCGTTCCTCGCGAAACCGCGGACAATGAGACGCGTACAGCGCTCATTCCGCAAGACGTGTCAATTCTTACGCGCACGGGATTTGAAATCTCCGTCGAAAGCGGAACCGGAGTAAAATCCGGCTATCTCGATGCCGACTACGCCAAAGCGGGTGCCAAAGTCGTTCCCGCCGCCGAAGCCGCTTCCGCGCTTGCCGCTGCCGACATCGTTCTGCGTGTGCAAAAACCGGAAAACGCCAAAGGTCTCAAATCCGGAGCGTTGCACCTGAGCTACATGGATCCGTTCAACGAAAAGGAACTGCTCGCCGATTTCGCCGCTTCCGGCGTTCGCGCCGTTTCTCTCGAAATGATTCCGCGCACGACGCTCGCGCAGAAAATGGACGTGCAGAGCTCGCAGACCTCGCTCGCGGGCTATTACGCCGTGCTTCTCGCGGCATCGAAACTCCCGAAAATTTTCCCGATGATGATGACGCCTGCGGGAACGATTTCCCCGGCGCGCGTGTTCATTATCGGCGTCGGTGTTGCCGGGTTGCAGGCGATCGCTACGGCGAAGCGTCTCGGTGCGCGCGTCGAGGCGTTTGACACGCGTCCGGTCGTCGAAGACCAGGTGAAATCGCTCGGTGCCAAGTTTGTCAAAATCGACCTCGGCGAAATGGGGCAGACGGCGCAGGGCTACGCCAAGGAACTTACGCCGGAGCAAATCGAAAAGCAGAAAGCCGGACAGGCGAAAGTTTGTGCGCAGTCCGATGTCGTTATCACGACGGCGAAGGTTTTCGGTCGCAAGGCTCCGCTCTTGCTCACGAAAGACATGATCGCGGGCATGAAACCGGGTTCGATCATCATCGATATGGCGGTTTCCACGGGCGGGAACGTCGAAGGTTCCGACCCGACAAAGGAAGTCGTCACGGAAAACGGCGTGCGTATTATCGGCGGCGACGGGCTCGAACGTTGCGTTCCCGCAGACGCTTCGCGTATGTTCTCCGGCAATATGACGGCGTTTCTCACGCACTTCTGGGACGACGAAGCGAAGACGCTCAAAGTTGACCGCGCAGATCCGATTATGGGCGGCTGCCTCCTCACGGAAGGCGGTGCCGTTGTCCACGAACGTTTTATCGAGAAAGCTTAACGATTAGAGCTTAAAGAGAAGGAACAGCGAATAGTGAATAACGAATAACGCAGTGCTAAGGTTTTTGCCGGAGGCAAAAACTTTGAACAAGGAATTATTCACTATTCATTATTCGCTATTCACTGAGTTCTCATCTTTTAAAATTTCAATAATCAAAAAATCTAAATCAGGTTCACTATGGAAATGATAATGTTGTTTTTCGTTTTCGTGATGGCGGCCTTTCTCGGGTTTGAGCTCATCGCGAAAGTACCGTCGCAGCTGCATACACCGCTGATGTCGGGCACGAATGCCATCTCCGGCATTACGATTGTCGGCGCGCTCGCCGTTTGTGCTATTCAGGCGACGGGAACGCTCGGAATGATTCTCGCGTTTATCGCGATTGTTTTTGCGACGATCAACGTCGTCGGTGGCTACATGGTTACCGACCGTATGCTCGGTATGTTCAAGAAGAAAGGAAAATAATCCGATGTCTACAATGATTTTGGCTCAGGAAACGGCGGCTGCCGTTCCCGCGACGGTAATCAACCTCGCGTATATCGTGGCGTGCGTCTTCTTTATTTTCGGGATTAAGCGCCTCGGAAAAACCGAAACCGCGCGCAGCGGGAACTTCCTTTCCGCGCTCGGTATGCTCATCGCCGTCGTCGCGGTTTTCCTCGACGCGGAAGTGATGAAGTCCTGGACGACCGATTGGTACATGAACGGCTACCTGTGGTGCTTTGGCGGGATCGCGGTCGGCGCGGTAATTGGCGCAGTTTGGGCGAAGAAGGTCAAAATGACCGGTATGCCGGAACTCGTCGCGCTCTTCAACGGCTTCGGCGGTTTGGCATCGCTCCTCGTTGCGTGGTCGGAATATGTGAAACTCGGTCCGGACGGCGCTCCCGTCTCGCACGCGCTCACGGCGGACAACGCGGTCAGCGAAGTTTCGCTTTATCTGACGATTCTCATCGGCGGTATCACGTTCACGGGTTCCGTGCTTGCGTGGGGTAAACTTTCGGAAAAAATCTCCGGTCGTCCGTTCCTGTTCACGGGGCAGCAGGTCGTGAACGCGATTATCGTTTTGGGCGCGCTCGGAGCGATGGTGGTTTACCTGTTCCCGGGACTCGTTCCCGCGGGTGGTCCGGCGACGGTTCAAACGGTTGCGCTCTACACGGGCATCGTGGTTTCCCTCGTCATGGGGATTACGGTTGTGCTTCCGATCGGCGGCGGCGATATGCCGGTCGTCATTTCGCTCTTGAACAGCTTGTCCGGTTTGGCGGCGGCGATGGCGGGCTTTGTTATCAACAACAACGTTCTCGTCGTTGCGGGTTGCTTGGTCGGTGCTTCCGGCGTCATTCTCACCATCATCATGTGCAAGGCGATGAATCGCTCCATCGGCAACCTGCTTTTCAGCGGTTTCGGTGCGGCGGATTCCGGTTCTTCGAAGAAGGCGGGAACGGGCGCGGAACCGAAAGCGGTTTCCGTGGAAGATGCGTACCTCGTTCTCGAAGCGGCGCGCTCGGTCGTGTTTATTCCGGGTTACGGTATGGCGGTTGCACAGGCGCAGCACGTGGTTAAGGAACTCGCGGCAAAGCTCGAAGAAAACGGCGCGGAAGTTAACTTCGCGATTCACCCGGTCGCCGGTCGTATGCCCGGTCACATGAACGTGCTTCTCGCGGAAGCGGACGTTCCGTACGAACAGCTCAAGACGATGGACGAAATCAATCCGCTCATGCCGATGCAGGACGTTGCAATCGTCATCGGCGCGAACGACGTCGTCAACCCGGCGGCGGCGACGGACAAATCCTCCCCGATTTACGGTATGCCGATTATCAAGGCAAACGAAGCGCGCACGGTCTTCGTGCTCAAGCGCGGTAAGGGTAAGGGCTTCTCCGGCATCGAAAACGAACTTTTCACGCTCCAGAATACGCGCATGATTTACGGCGACGCGAAGGCGACGATCTCCTCGCTCTCCGGCGAATTCGGCAAAGAGTAAGGAAAGATTAAAGATTTAGAGGTTAAAGATTAAAGAAGATGAGAGCTTAGGGCTTAAAGCTTGGAGGTAAATGCGTTTCGCTTCGCGAAAGAAATTTTCAAAATCCTTTTCCTGCTTGCGGGAAAGCAATTCCCTCTAAGCTCTCATCTCTCTTCCATCACCTACAAAAAAGCGTTCCCGTGCGGGAACGCTTTTTTTTTCAATTTGCGTTTCGGACGGCGAATTTTTAAAAATGCTCCTCACTTTTTTTTCAAATGACTATTGCAGAAATCCGCAACTCCTTGTCGACCGAGGCGCTCATGAACGTCGAAGGACTTCCCTTCAAGAAAATCGCGTCCGGAAAAGTGCGCGAAATTTTCGACCTCGGCGACAAAATCCTAATTGTCGCGACCGACCGCATTTCGGCGTTTGACGCCATCATGCCGAACGGCGTTCCCGGGAAAGGCATTTTGCTCACGCAAATCAGCCTCTGGTGGTTTGAACAGGCGGCAAAAATCATGCCGACGCACCTCGTTCCCGAGCACGACAAGGCGATTGCGGAACTGCTGAAAGATTTTCCGCACCTCATCGCGCGCTCAATGCTCGTGCGCAAGCTGAAACCGCTCCCGATCGAAGCCGTCGTTCGCGGCTATCTCGCAGGTTCCGGCTGGAAAGAATACAAGAAAACGCAGGCGATTCTCGACCACGCGCTTCCCGCAGGAATGCTCGAAAGCCAGCAGCTCCCGATGCCGATTTTCACGCCTTCGACCAAAGCTGCGGAAGGGCACGACGAACCGATTACCGAAGCGCAATGCGCGGAAATTCTCGGGAACGCCGTTTTTGAAAAAGTCAAAAATGCGACGCTTGATCTTTTCGCGCTCGGCACGCAGGTCGCCGACCGCGCCGGACTGATTCTCGCCGACACGAAATTCGAGTTCGGCCTCGACGACGCAAACAACCTTTTCCTCATCGACGAAGTGCTCACGCCGGATTCTTCCCGCTACTGGCCGCAGGAAGGCTACGCGCCGGGTAAATCCCAGCCGTCGTTCGACAAACAGTTCGTGCGCGATTATCTGGAAAGCCTCGATTGGAACAAACAGCCGCCCGCTCCCGCGCTTCCCGCCGACATCGTCGAAAAATCCCGCGATCTTTATCTCGGCGCGCTCGAAAAGTTGGTTGCGTAGGGTCTTTCTTCCGGCGATTCCCGACGTCCGTTTTCCGGACACCAATTGCAGAATATAACGGCGTTCCCGCCGTTATATTTTTGTTTTACTCTTTTATGGAATCGGTACAAAATACGTCAAAACAGGTAACTTTTACTCCTTATTCCCGAAATTTATGAAGACCCTAATTAAAAACGCACACATCATCTCGCCCGGCGTAGATATCGTCGGCGGTTCTGTTCTCGTCGAAGACGGAAAAATCGTACAGGTCCTCGGCGCGGATGCTCCCGTTCCCGTGGCGGACGAAGTCGTCGATGCCGGCGGGCAAATGCTCATGCCGGGCTTTATCGACATTCACTCGCACGGTGCCGGCGGAGCGGACACCTGCGACGGCACGGTCGAAGCCCTCCACAAAATCGTGGACTGCAAAGTCAAGGAAGGCGTTACGAGCTGGTTGCCGACGACGCTCACGCTCGGTTACGACACGCTTGAAAAAGTGATGAACGCCGTTGCGGAATACCGCAAGGCTCCGCGCTCGGTCAAAGTTCCCGGCGTGCACCTCGAAGGTCCGTTCGTGAATCCGAAAATGTGCGGAGCGCAGAATCCGGACTTTTTGAAAAATCCCGACTACGAAATCGTCGAAAAGCTCAACGGCATCGCTCCCGTGCTCGTTATTACGATGGCACCGGAACTCGATGGCGCGCTCGACTTTATCGCGAAGGCGACGGCGATCGGCGTGCGGTGCTCGGCGGGACACAGCGCGGCGACTTACGCGCAGTTTAAGGCGGCTAAGGCTGCAGGCTTGGCGCACCTTACGCACTTCTGCAACCAGATGTCGCCGCTTCATCACCGCGAAATCGGCTTGGTCGGCTCCGGCTTCCTCGATTCCACGATTAAGGCGGAAATGATTTGCGACAAGGTTCACCTTTGCCCGGATATGCTCGCGACCGCGTTCAAGGTCATGACGCCGGAACGCATCATGATGATTACGGACTCGCTCGCCTGTTCCGGTTTGCCGGACGGACCGTCGCAGCTCGGCGGTTTGCCGATTATGGTCAAAAACGGCGAAGCGCGCCTTATGTCGGGCAATCTCGCGGGGTCGACGCTCAATTACTCGCTCGGTATCCGCAACATTCGCGAAATCACGGGCTTGCCGCTCAGCGAAATCGTCAAGGCGACATCGTGGAATCAGGCGCAGTCGCTCGGTCTCTACGATTGCGGAAAAATCGCTCCGGGCTATGCGGCGGACTTCGTCCTGCTCGGCGACGATTACCTCGTCACGAAGACCTACATTGATGGCGTTTGCAAGTTCACGCGCTAATTAAGAAATTAGAAATTAAAAATTAGGAATTAGAAATCGGGAAACACTCTTTCTCATTTCTGATTCCTAATTTCTAATTTTGTGAAACAGTGAAGAAGGTTTCGGTCATTATTGTCGGCGGCGGCGGACGCGGCACGATTTACGCACAGCTTTTGCGGGAGATTTCCGGCAAAGCGGAAGTCGTTGCCGTGGCGGAGCCGCGCGATTTTTTCCGGAACCGCATTGAGCAGATGCACGGCGTTCCCGCGGAAAATTCTGTTTCGGATTGGCGGGAACTTACGGCGCGTCCGAAGTTTGCCGATGCGGTGATTATCGCGACGCAGGACCGGATGCATCTTGAGCCGGCACTCGCTTTTTCCGAAAAAAAATATCATATCCTTTTAGAAAAGCCGCTCGCGACGGAGCTTGCCGGATGCCGGGCGTTGGCCTCGGCTGCGGCGTGTCACGACATCGTTTTTTCCGTTTGCCACGTTTTGCGCTACACGGAATTTACGCGGAAGCTGAAATCGCTGATTGCGGCGGGAACGATCGGAAAAATTCTTTCCGTGCAGCATCTTGAGCCCGTGGGGCATTGGCGATTCGCACACTCGTTCGTGCGCGGGAACTGGCGTCGGGAGGAGGAATCGTCTTCGGTTTTGCTTTCAAAATCCACGCACGATTTGGACTGGATCCGCTACATCGTCGGCGCGGCTCCGAAGCGCGTTTCTTCGTTCGGGTCGCTGATGTTTTTCAAAAAGGAAAACCGTCCGGCAAATGCGGCGGAGCGTTGTCTCGACTGCGCGATAGAGTCCGAATGTCCGTATTCCGCACCGCGATTTTATCTGGCGCGTATCCGTTCCGGAGATACGGGTGCGTATGTGGAATCCGTTACGGGAACGCCGACGGAGGAAAGTTTGCTTGAAAATCTTCGCACCGGACCTTACGGGCGCTGCGTGTTTGCGTGCGACAACGACGTCGCCGATCATCAGGTCGTGAACGTCGAATTTGAAAACGGCGCGACGGCGGCGTTTACGCTCGCGGGCTGTTCGAAATACGGAGATCGACGCGTTACGATTTTCGGCTCGCTCGGCGAAATTTACGGCGATGGAGAGCGCCTTTCCGTGTTTTCGTATCTGACGGGAACGACGCGGGAAATTGACGTTCCCGCGCCTGAAGTTGCCGATCGGCACGGCGGCGGCGATTTTAATTTGCTCAACGAATTTATCGAAGCGGTGCGCACGGGCGACCGGAGCGGAATTGTTTCCGGGGCGGAAATTTCGCTGGAGACGCACGCCCTCGCGTTTGCGGCGGAACTTTCCCGGAAGGAATGCCGCGTCGTTGAGATGAAGGATTTCCTTTAACTTTTTCAAAGCATGATCACCGAAAAATTTTTGATTTTCGATATTCCCGTTCGCATGAACGAATGCGGTCCGGACGGTTTTTTGAGACAACAGATCTGGTTCGATTATCTCCAGCACGTTGCCGCCGTTCACGCGGAGGAAATGGGTTTCGGAATGTCCGCCGTGCGGGAACGCTGCCTGATTTGGGTGCTTTCGCGAATTAAGCTGAAATTGGAGGCGGAGCCTCGTTATGACGATATCGTGCGCATCGAAACGTACCCGAACGGTGCGGATCGTCTTTTCGCAAAGCGGCAGTTTATTTTGTCTTCCGCCAAAACGGGAAAGCTCTTCGGCGTGGCGTCGAGCTTTTGGCTTACGCTGGATTTTCCGTCGTTGCGTCCGCGCCTGCCGTCGACGGTGCTGGATCTCGACGTTTCAAACAATTTGGACCGGAAAGACTTTTTCCCGAGTCTCGGAAAACTTTCCGTCGGAGAAACGGGCGCTCCCGCAGTCCATACGATTCGCGCCTCGCACATTGATTTGAACGACCACCTGAACAACTCGTATTACGCGGAGTTTACGTCAGATTGGCTGGCGCAAAAACTCGGCAAGGCGGTGCGTTTCAAAGAGCTGCAAATCAATTTCAACCGTGCGATGGTTTTCGGAGAGGAATTGCGTGTCAGCGGGCGGCTCGACGGGAACGCGTTTTTCGTTGAGGGCACGGATAGCGCGTCGGGGAAAAATTCTTTCCACGCGCAGGGGCTGATTTAGTCCGGTTTTCGTGCGGAATTTTCTCGCGGGAACGGCGGAAAAGCGCTTGCCAAAAAGCGCTTCCGGGCGTTCAATAAACCCAGTATGTCCGATTTCAATTTAGCCAGTTACTTTCCGATTCTCGTTCAGGTCGTTATCGGGTGCGCGTTGCCCGTGCTGATTATCATCGCGAGTCATATTTTCGGGCAAAAAGGGCGTTCGAACCGTTCACAGAAGATTCCGTACGAATGCGGTTTGAAAGGTGAGGGTACGGTGCATCCGCGTTTTTCCGTGCGCTTTTACCTGACAGCGATGCTGTTTATCCTTTTCGACATTGAAGTCGTGTTTCTCATTCCGTCCGCACTGATTTACCGGGATTTCCTCGCTCAGGGGCTCGGGTTGACGATTATTTGGTCGTTGGCGGTTTTCATAGGTATCGTGATTTTCGGCCTGTGGTACGAAGTGAAAAAGGGCGCGCTCGACTGGGAACGATAAATTTTCACGGCAGGTCGGATTAAGTTTCCGCCTGCCGTTTTTGTTTTAATCCGGAAACATCTGCAAAAGAAATGCGCATAGATCGGTTTTTATCGAAAAACAGGATTCTCGATTTGACGAGTCGGGAACTGCCGGCTGCGCTGGATGAACTGCTCGCCGTCGCCTTGCCTGCGGGAACGCCTGCGGCGGAGCGGAATCGTCTTCGCGTCGAGCTGATTGCGCGCGAAGCGCAAATGCAGAAGCGCGTGGCGGATTGGGCATCGCTGCCGAGTATTTGCACGCCGCTTGTAAAAAACACGGTGATTGCCGTGGGGCGCTTGCCGAAGCGCGTTCCCGCCGAGGCGGAACCGCCGGAAAAGGACGCGGCAAGCTCCGGTTTCCGCGTGATTTTCCTCGTTTTGGCACCGAAGCAGGGGCGGAGTTATCTGACGATTTTGTCGGAACTCGTTCATGCGCTTGAAGATGAGGACGAAAAGGCGCTGGCGTGCGTGGAGGATTTGGCGGAATTCCGTCGCGTGATAATGAAGATTTTCCGCGGGGCGGAACGCGCGGCTCCTTATCAGGATTCGCGCTGGAACCGCCAATTCGCAAAGACGGCGGCGCGCCTTGCGAAGGCGACGCATTGTCAGGTCCTTTTGTTTTTTGCGGATACGTTTTCCGTTCCCGTATCGCTTTCGGAGCAGACGGATACTTCATTCCGCACGATTGTGGTTTCGGGCGGGAACGCGGAATACGTTTTCCCGTCGGGCAAGAAGCCGGAAGTGATTAACGTGAGCTCGTTCGGCACGCACCGTATGTCGCAGTTGCGCGCGGCGCTGTTTGTCGGGCTGATGCGTGAAAGCATCAAGCCGACGGATCGCGTGTGCTGCCTCGGCGGAGGCGACGGGAGCGATAAGCTGGATTCGCTGATCGTGATCGAAGTCGCACAGGAATTTCCGTCGATGATGGTGAAACACGCGAGCACGCTTTTGCCGTCGCACGTGCGTCCGGAAGTTTTGGAGCGTGCTATCGGAATTGCCACGGATCTCGCCGTGGAAGGGCGCGAGGGCAAGCCGGTCGGAACGATTTTGGTCCTGGGCGATTTGGACAAAATCAAACCGTTCATGGAGCAGCTCGTGATGAATCCGTTCAGTGGCTACCGGGAGGAAGACCGCAGTATTCTCAATCCGTTTATCGAAGAAACGATTAAGGAATGGGCGCTGATTGACGGTGCGTTTGTGATCGACGGGAACGGTACGGTTTACTCGGCGGGAAGCCGTCTTACGGCGGTGGATTCGCAGCTTTCGTTGCAGTCCGGGCTGGGTACGCGCCACGCCGCCGCCGCCGCGATTTCTTCCGTGACGGATTGCGCCGCCGTTTGCGTGTCTTCGTCGGGGCAGGTTACGCTTTTTCGTCGCGGGGAAGCGGTTGTTTTGTTGGATCGTTCCGTTTCTCGAACGGTTTAAATTTTTCAAACGCGGGAACGCTTAAAAAAAAAGGAACTGGGAAAATGTCAGGAAAAAGAGCCAAACGCCGCCGCACGCCGTGGATTCGTTTCAAACGTTTCCTGCGTCGCCGCGCCCGTCCGTTTGCGCAAAAGTTTTTTGCGAAAAACGCGGGAACGCCGCCTCCTCCGCAGATCCAGGAAGAGGACGATGCTATGGAAATCGGTCTTGAGCCGGGGGCGTTGCCGTTTGAGTCGCCGTTTGATACGCAGGAAACGGCGCAGTTTCGCGTGGTTTGCTACGACGAATCCGGGTATTCTCTCGACGAGTTTGCCGATGCCGACCGCTTGGGCGAATTTGCGAACCGATCCGGCATGGTTTGGGTGCAAATGATGGGGATGAAAGACCCGCAACTGGTTCATCTCGTCGGCGCGCTTTTCAATATTCCGATGCTCGCGCAGGAAGACATCGTTTCCGAGTGGTCGCGTCCGAAGTTTGAAGAATACGGGGAAATGATTCTCGCGGTAACGCGTGCCGTGCGCCTCGGTGTCGAAGAGCTTCAGCCGCGCGGGCAGCAGATTTCCTTTGTCGCGGGACCGAACTTTCTGATTTCCTTCCACGAAAAACGGGAACTCGTTTTTGAAAACATCGAGCGCCGAATTGCGGAAAACTCCGGAAAAATCCGCAAGTGGGGTTCGCCGTATTTGCTGTACGCATTGATCGACGCGCTCGTCGACCGTATGCTTCACCTTACGGACGAAATCGAAGATGCCATCACGGATCTCGAAGAAGACACCGTGAAGGACGATTCCAAGCTCGACGATGAAGGCGAAAGCATCCGCACGGTTTACCGGATGAAACGCCTTGTGATTCGTCTCGGGCGCATGATTTACCCGTTGCGCGACATGGTTCGTACCTTCGAGCGCTACGACCATCCGATGCTCCCGCCGGAAATGGATATGTATTTCTCGGACTTGTACGACCACACGTTGCGGGCGTTCGACCGTATTGAGCACGCGCGTATGATTTTGCAGGAGCTTCAGGATTTTTATCACACCGAGCACGAACGGCACACGAGCGATGTTTTGCGTGTGCTCACCGTCGTTACCGCGATCTTTATTCCGCTGACCTGCATCGCCGGGATTTACGGAATGAATTTCAAAAATATTCCCGAGCTCAACACCGAGTACGGTTATTTCATCACGTTGGGCGTGATGGTGGCGTTTGTCGTCGCATCCGTCATCTTCTTCCGCATCAAACGTTGGATTTAAGGCGAGCTCCCGCCTAAAAAGGAGGACCGCTCCGGGGGAGTTCGGTTCTCCCGCTTTCGTTTTAAAAAAGAAGCTTTTAGTGTGTAAAAAAAAATCCCCGCAGGCATTTCCGCTACGGGGACTAAAAGTGGTTGCCCGACCAGGATTCGAACCTGGACTAAATGAGTCAGAGTCATTGGTGCTGACCGTTACACTATCGGGCAATGAAAAGAACTGGAGCCAGCAGTCAGACTCGAACTGACGACCTGCCGCTTACAAGGCGGCTGCACTACCAACTGTGCTATGCTGGCCGAGAGTCGGCTACTAACCGAAAAATTAAGTTGAAACTTTGTCTTGGTTTTCGTTTATTGTCAAGGCGTAATTTCTTTTCGATATTTATTATGACTCAACGATTCCGAAAAATCTGTTTTTTCCTGTTTACGGGTTTCGTGTGTGCGCTTTTTTGCGGATGCCGTTCCTACAACGCCAGTGTTTGGAAAACTGTGGATTTTAATTCCGTGCCGGGGGAGGCAACCGTTTTTATCAATGGGAAAAACTGCGGACTTACGCCGCGTACCGAGCGCCTTTCAAAGCACGGAAGCTACGAAGTGCGCTTCTCCAAGCCGGGATATTTCGACGAAAACTTTGTTTTGGAGTCGTTTGAAGACGACAACGGTTTTCCGGATATTCTCGACAGTGTAGACGTTGCCCTCGTCAAAATTACGCCGGAAACTCTGGCGCAGCGCGAACGCCTTGAGCGCGAACGCGCGGAAGCTGCGGCTGTGGCGGGAACCGCATCTGCGGGCGCCGCAGCTCCGGAAAACTCATACGGGGAGGACAATAGCGGAATGTCTCCCGCCGCCCGAGAGTTTGCCGCGCGTGCAAAACCGACGGATTTTACGGATTTTCGCCTACAGGAAAAAGCGTTGAAGCGGCTTTTCCAACGCCGTGAAATTACGGAGACGGAATATAATTCGCTACACGAAGCTCTTTACAATTCCTATAACGAAAACCGCCTCCTCAAAGCTCCGCGCCTGGGAACTTACGAAAAGGCGCTCTGAGGGCAGAGCGGAAGAGTCGGGCGCGGGAACGTGCGAATCCGTGCTTCCCGCGTGCCCGTTTCCGCTTTATTCCTGCCTTATTTTCGTATTTTAGAGTTGAGAAGACTCGAAAAAATCCTATCCTAAAGGCTTTCAATACCCGAAAAATTTATCCTATATCTGTTATGAAATTAGTCCCCAGCCTCACACTTGCCACGCTCTGCGCCGCTTTCGCGGGTTGCACTGCCACCACGCAAACCATTCATTTCGCGGATCAGGACGGTGTTACCGTGACGATTGACGGCACGGAAATCGGAACGACCCCGACAACGTATCAGGTTGAACGCACGGCGACACCGACCGCGCTCACCGTCGTTTTCTCCAAGGACGGATGCCAGTCCGAGCAGATGGTCGTTGAATCTTGGGAAGATACAGACGGGCTTTGCTCCTTCCTCGACGATTATCCCGTTCCCGAGCTCTTGCCGACGGAAGCCTCCGTCGAGGTTGCTGCGGTTGAAGAACCTGCGCCTGCTCCGGAACCCGTTCCCGCAGAGGAACCGGAAGTGGTTGCCGTTGCGGAAGTCGAAGAGCCCGTCGCCGCGGAAGAACCCGTTCCCGCAGATCCGGAACCGATCGCGGCGGAAGAAGTCGAAGACCCCGTTGTCGAAGAAATTGAAGATTCCGCAGAAATCGTAGCGGAAGACCCGGTTGAGGTCGCGGATGAAGCCGTCGCCGAAGAAACTCCGGAAGAGCCCGTTGTTGCCGAAGTCTCCGAGCCGGCACCCGAGCCTGTCGTAGAGGACGTTCCCGCGGAAGAACCGGAAGTCGTTGCCGTTGCTGAGGTCGAAGACCCGGTAGCGGAAGAACCTGCGCCTGAATCACCGGCACCCGAGCCTGCTCCGGAACCCGTTCCCGCAGAAGAGCCGGCACCCGCTCCCGTCGAAGCTCCGGAAGCCGAAGAGCCGGCACCGGAACCCGTTGCCGAGCCGGAACCGACTCCGGAACCCGCCGCAGAAGAACCTGTTGTCGAAGAACCTGTAGCGAAACCGGAAGCCGAAGAGCCCGCTTTTGAGCCGACCCGCACGCTTAAGGATATCGAAAACGAACTCAAAAGCCTGGCCAAGCAGCGCCAAAACGGTCAGATTTCCGAAAAGCAGTTCCAAAAGGCTTGCGCGGATCTCGAAGCCGAAGTTCGCGCCCGCTACGGAAAATAATTTCGGGAAATTTTTCCCCGAATCCGAAAACTCCCTGTCGCAGTTGCCGGCAGGGAGTTTTTGTTTGCTCGGAAACGTTCCCGCAAATTCCCGTTTCCGCGTTTTTACTCTCGCGAAAGTTGCCCCCGCGCGGTCATACTTTGCCGCAGATATGCATACTTGCGAAAAAATTTATACGGATATCCCGATCGGGCACTTGCAGCATTTGCATCCGGGACATTGCCGTTTTGTGCACGGGCATAATTGGTCGTTGGCGCTCACGTTCGCGTGTGAGAAGTTGGACGAGCTCGGTTTTGTCATCGATTTCGGAGGCATCAAATTTATCAGCCGCTGGATTTCTGAAAATCTCGATCACGCGTGTATGTTTGCAAAATCCGATACGGAAGGGCTGAAAATGCTCGCCGCGTTCCCGCACCTATTCAAACCTTACATCTTGGAAAATTGTTCGGCGGAAGGATTGGCAACGCATTTGTTTGATGTTTTCAATGCTTTGATTCGCGAGGAATCTCAAGGGCGCGCTTGGCTCAAATCCATCCGCGTCGGAGAAGACAGCAAAAATTTTGCCTATTTTGAAAAATAAGCAAAATTTTTGCTGAGCGCCAAGTTTCGGGCACCAAGCATCAAGCGTAGAATGCAACAAAGAAGCCAGACAAAAACCCGAAGTTTCGATTTTGCCGTTCGTATCGTCGAGCAGTACAAGGTACTGTCGGGCGAACGGAAGGAATTCGTGCTTTCCCGGCAATTGCTTCGTTCCGGAACGTCAATCGGTGCCAATGTTACCGAGGCGTTAAGTTCGTTCAGCTCTAAGGAGTATGCGTCGAAATTTTCAATCGCAAGGAAGGAAGCGGCGGAAACGATTTACTGGTTGGATTTGCTTTACCGGACCAAGTATTTGACGCAGGAAGAGTATTCAACTCTTTATGAGGATGCCGTAATCTTGATGAAAATGATTTCTGCAACTGTTATTACTATGCAAAAACGTCTTGGGCGAATGGAGGCATAAAATTTTGGAATCCCTTTCTCACAATTTACTTGATGCTCGATGCTTGATGCTTGGAGCCGATTCTTCGGAATTTGAGATTGTGAAAAAATTCAAATACGAAGTTTTTGAATTTTTTCACTCCTTTCAAGGCGAGGGCGCGCACGCCGGGAAATCTGCGTTTTTTATCCGTCTGTTCGGATGCCCGATCCGTTGCCCGTGGTGCGACTCGGCGGGAACGTGGAACTCCGGCGGAGAACCTTCCGTCCGGAAAATGTCGGCGGCGGAACTCGCGGACGCCGCCGTTGCCGCAAATCCGGATTTCGTCGTTATCACGGGGGGCGAGCCGACCATTCACGACCTCGCGCCGCTTTGCGCTGCGCTCCACGCCAAAAAACTCCGCATCCATCTCGAGACCAGCGGCGCATTTCCGATTCGCGGGAACGTCGATTGGGTAACGCTCAGCCCCAAAACAAGGCGGACTCCGCTCACGGAAAATTGGACGCTCGCTTCGGAGCTGAAACTTATCGTTACCCGTCCGGAAGATCTCGTTTTCTGGGCGGAAAAAATTTCGCGGGAACGCATTTCCGCCGATGCTCCGATTTGGGTGCACCCGGAATGGTCGCAACACAAAAATCCCGACGTTCTCGGTGCTATCTCCGATTGGATTTGTTCGCACGGCTCTCCCTACCGCGCCGGCTGGCAACTCCACAAACTCTTCAACGTCCGCTAAGCCTGGAAGTTTTTTCCCCTTGGAGAAGCGGACTCCGTCCGTTCCTGTCCAAAATGTTTTGGACAGTAACCCTTACCCGCAAAGACACAACGTAAAAGGAAGATTCTTCCAAAGGAGGACAGCCGTCTCGGCTGTCCCTTTTTTGTTTTTTTAGGAAGCTCAAAGCCTCGGAGAGGCGTTATGTCCTAAAACCCTGCGCGTAAGCGTAGGGTTGGGAACGACAAAACAACGAGCCTTGAAAAGGCGAAACAAAGCCGAATGATGCGCGGCGACTCGCTTCGCTCGCTTGCCCTACGCTGACTGATTGCGCCCCCTTGGGGCTTACTTTTACCC
>JAGBIL010000017.1 GCA_017935025.1 Opitutales bacterium
ACGCAGAACCGTCCGCATTTTATCTCCGGCAACGTTGTGGAGTCCGTCGCTCATCAGCTTCATCCCGAAGATGAAAATGGCCAAGCCGCCGAAGACTTGAAGAAGTAGCATTGTCATAGTGTTACTTTAAGTGGGTTAAATCTGCGAAGAAATCTAAGTGAGAAGATCTAAGTTTCCAGACTTTACCGGAGAATGTCAATCGAATGCGGGACAGCCACTTTTTCCCGGCGGATATTTCAATTTTCCTGGGATTACGAAAAAGCGAATGTAAAACAAAAAAAAAGCGTTCCCGCAACTTATTGCGGAAACGCTTTTTTTTATTTTTAGAAAATAAACACCCGAAGATTAGAGTTTCTTTTTGCCTTCGAAGTGCGCTTCGATTTCTTCGAGCGTGCGACCCTTCGTTTCCGGCAGGAAGAAGACCGCGGTAATCCAGTAAATCACCGTGCAGCCCGCACAGAAGAAGAAAATCGTCGAATACCCGAAATTACCTACAACCGGAAGGAACGTTCCCGCAATGACCGTGGAAACCCCTTGGTTGATCAAAAGCGCAATCGACATCCCCATAGCACGGATGCGGTTCGGCATCAGCTCGGAAAGCGCAAGCCAAACGCAAACACCCGGACCGACCGCATACGCCGCGATAAAGATCGCGAAGAAGAACGTAACGAGCCAACCGTTAGCCGCGCTCGGAAGCGGACCCACTTCAAGGCTCTTGATTTCGAATACCTGATCGTCTACTGCGGGAATCTTAAATTCGAGCTGCGAGGACGGTGTATCGTCACGCACGACAATCGTTTTGAAGCTGGTTTCACCGTTAATCGAGTAAACGATTTTCGCCTGCGAGGGAACAAACGGCTTATCCGTGATCTCCTCAATAATAGCAGGTGTCATTTCTACGCGAAACGCATATTTTACGTCCTTAGTCAGCACCTTTCCGTCAGCACCGCGC
Source organism: Opitutales bacterium (assembly GCA_017935025.1). Classification (GTDB taxonomy): domain Bacteria; phylum Verrucomicrobiota; class Verrucomicrobiia; order Opitutales; family UBA953; genus Spyradosoma. Next base: position 953 of record JAGBIL010000017.1, read on the forward strand.
TCTTCCAGACCGGTCTTTTCGTTAATGACGTTTTCGGAAACCGTAACGTTATAAGAGGCAGGATTAATTTCATTCGTATAGTTGACCATGCCCTGTTCGGCTCTGAGGAACAGGAAAGCGACACCGAGCAACCCGATGATAATACCGGACGTACCGACAGTGAGGAGGAACTTGCGCCCCTTGCGGTCAACAAGCACCATCGCGATAACCGTCATCACCATATTGAGGATTTTAACAACCAAGTCTCCCTGATTGGCGACCGAGCCGTCGAGACCTGCCTGAGAAAGAACGTCAACAATGTACGCGAGAACGGAGTTAATCCCCGTAGCCTGATTGCAGGCGAGAATAACGACCGCGAGCACAAACGGAATGATGTATTTCTTCTGAATGAGGGAATCCTTCGGCTTGTCAGCTTGTTCCGCCTTTGCAGAATTGTCCGAGGCCTCACTACCCATTTCGTCGAATTCTTTCTGCGCCTGTCCCGCTCCACGGGAACGTTCAAGTGCCTTGAAGGCAGCTTCTTTTTTACCCTTGCCGTAGAGCCAGCGGGCAGATTCGGAAATAAAGAGAGCTCCGACCGTGAAGATCACCCCGGGGATTGCGCAAATCCAAAAGATGGCACGCCATGCAAAATCCTTGGCGTTGAAGATGGCCTCTGTCTGTTCCGTAATAGAAACGTATTCCGCCGCAACAACACCGTCCACGTATTTCGCACAAACGATCCCGGCAAGCGCCGCAAAAACAAGACCGACCGTAAGCATGAATTGGAACATCCCGGTGCCGAAACCTCGCTTGTCCGCGGTAAGGCATTCCGCAAGGTACAACGGAACAACCACGCCGATAAGTCCGGCAGCCGCGCCCTGAAGAATGCGCCCGACAACAAGAGCTTCAAATCCGAACGGTGAGCAAATCACCGGAACGGAAAGCACGAAGCAGACGCCGGCGAGAAGCATCACTTTTTTGCGCCCGAAAAGGTCGGAAAGCGCTCCCGCAAAAAGCGAAGAAAGCACCGAGCCGAGCAAAACAGCCGCGACCACCGTCGAGAGCTGACCGGGCGTGTAATTTGTCGTTGCCTGCAAATACGGAAGCGCTCCGGCAATAACGCCGACATCGATCCCGTAAAGGAGACCACCGAGCCCTGCGATAAAAAGCAGGTACATATTGTACAGTGAGGTTGACTTTAACATAAGTTTTTTGAGTAAAATGAAAGTTCGGAAGTCTAATGAACGCTTATTCCGAAAACAATTAAATAATTGGACGCGCCCCGTCCTTTCTCACGGGAACGACGGTTTCTATTTTCGGGAAAGCGGCAACCGCCACGCCGAGGCCGTCGCAAGAATCCCGAGCAGTTTTTCGGAGTTTTTCTCACGCAAAGCGGAGGCGAACTCCTCAAAATTACTTTGAAAAAGCTCCAGTGCCGGCAGGATTTTTTCCCGATTTTCTTCCAAAATTGATTGCCACACCTGCGGATTCCCGGCGGAAACCCGCGTCGTATCTCGCAAACCTCCCGCGCCGCAATCCCGCCAGAACGAAGGTTTTCGGGCAAGCGTAGCCGAAAGTGTTGCCGCAACGAAATGCGGCAAATGACTCACAAAAGCGACCACGGAATCATGCTCGTCAGGAGCGACAAGTTGTGTGTGCATTCCGAGCTCTTCCCAAAAATTTATTGCCCGTTCCCGCGCTCCCGTACGGCGGGAACGCTCGTCGTCGGCTACGAAGCACAAATGATTTTCCAGCAAATCCGCGCGGGCGGCGGCAATCCCGTTGAGCTCCGAGCCGGCCATCGGATGTGAGCCGACAAAACAAACCTCGGCGGGAAATACTTTGTCCGCCTCCGCACAGATTGCGGCTTTGGTACTTCCCACATCCGTCACCAACGCGCCCGGTTTTAACGCGGGAACACAACTCTCTATCAGCGGAACGATACAATTCACGGGAACACAGGCAATCACAACATCCGCCCCCTCCACTGCGTCCTGAGGCGTTTCAAAAACGGCATCGCAATAATCCGTTTTCCGGCAAAAATCCCGAGTTTCCGCGCGACGAGACCACGCTACGCACTCGGCAGCCGCACCGCGCGCCTTCGCTGCCTGCATGATTGATGCGCCGAGCAATCCGGCACCAAGAATCGAAAGTTTCTGAATCACAAAAATCTCCGTTGTTTTCTATCCGGTTTTATTTGTTGGAATCGTCGCCACATTTTGTATTTAATGTCCGGTTTTAACAAGAATTTCCTTTTTCATGTCATGAGAGCACTCATTTCTATACCCGAGCGTTCCCGGGTGTTTTCGGGGAAAACCGGAGGAATTGTCGGTCCTGTTGTCTTCCTGCTCATTGCGGCGGCGGCACTTACGATTTTCTACTTTGCCAGCCTGTCAAAAGGCTCGCGCGAAGAATTTGCGGAAGCCATGGAAATCCGTCCGGACTCCGCACAGGCGGAAAAAAAGCTCGCCGAATCACGGGCGGCGGAAACTCAGTTCAACGCAATTCACGAGTTCAAAAAAGACCAAATCACCGGAGAAGATATCGACATTTACGAGAAGGCGGTAGTTGCTTACGGCGATTACCTCGCCTATTCCGGTGCCGCCGCTTCGTACAATCCGCAATACGAACATATGCGCAAGCACTTGCACAATCTCCGTGCGGACAATTTGCGCAAACGCACCTCCGATCTTGAACGCCGCGCCGAAGAATTTGCCGATCAGAAAAACTACGCGGAAGCCGAACGACTTTTCTCCGATGCGGCAAACATCGAATACCGCATCACGAAAGAATATCCTCTCGCCACCAAAAAAAATCACGCACGCGCCAACGCACTTGAAATTCGTGCAAAGACGATGCACGCAATTCCTCTTCAAATGCGAGCCCAAGAACTCGAAAGCGAAGGCGAAGCCGCACTCAACGCCGCCAATTGGCCGAAAGCCAATCTTTGCCTGACGGAGGCTCTTACCATCGAAAAAGACCTCTGGGCAAACTACCGCAACGTTATCGTTTCCAATTCCACGCGCCTGCTACGCCTCCAAGACTTGATTGCAACCGTTAATTCCGCTCCGGACTACGAACGGCGGGAACGCAACGCCACCATTGCCCGCGAAGCCGAACAAAAAGAAGATTGGAAAGCCGCTGCCGATGCGTGGGAAAAAGCGCTTTCCGCTCAGAAAACCATTATTCAGAATTTCCCGCGCTCCCTTTACGGACAAAAAACGGTCGAAGAAGATCTCGCCGCCAATCTCGCCAACGCCTCCGCGCGCCCGGAATTTATCGCTTTGCAAAAAGACTACGCTCAAATGCACGCCGATATTCGAGGGCGCCGCCCGGAACGCGTCCCGCAAATCGCAAAGCAGGCTCTCCGCCGTGCCGAAGAAATTCAGCGTAAATGGCCGGACTCGACGCTCGTTTCCGATCAATTTCTCCAAGAACTCCGCTACATGGATCTCAAAGCACCGGATATTTCCGGCGTTCAGAGCAATTTGTTCAAACTTTTGCTCCCGATTCCCGGTCTGCCCGCAAAAACGCAAATGATGAAAACGGAAGTATCACAAGCACTCTACACGTTTGTCATGCCGTTTAATCCGAGCGCACGCAAAGAACTTTCCAATCCGGTGGAATCCGTGGACTACAACGACGCACAGGAATTTTGCCGCCGCCTCTCAATGCTTGTTGGATGCCCGGTACGCCTGCCTACACAAAAAGAATTTCTCGCTGCCGCGGGAACGTACGAACCAAACGAACTTCTTTCCCACGCGTGGCTCATCGAAAACTCCTCCGGAACGGTTCACCCCGCAGGAAAACTCACCCCAAACTCCGCCGGATTTTTCGATCTCTACGGGAACGTCGCCGAATGGGTTTGTGCCGATCCGAACACGACGAAGGAACGCCAAAAGTTTGAAGAATTTATTGCCGGAGGAGATTGCCAGACCCCGACCTACTCCTTCCCGTCAGACTTTTTCAAAAAAGTGGCCCGCACCGAAAAAAGCCGCACGCGGGGATTCCGCGTCATTGTCGAAATCGAAGAAAATTCCGTTCCGAAAAATCAGTAAATGAACGCCCTGCCCGACATTTCCCCCGCGCGCAAACGCGCCGAAGAAATCGAAGCGCTCATGAGTGCTCCCGATTTTTACAACGACCAACGCAAAGCCGGTGAAATTTCAGCCGAACATTCGCGCCTCACCGCCACACTTGCACTTTACGAAAAATGCGCGGGAACGCTTCGAGCCATTGAAGAAAACCGCGCACTCATCAACGACGCGGAAACCGATGCGGAACTCAAAGCCCTCGCCGAAGAAGAACTTCCGCAACTTGAAGCCGATTCCGAAAAACTCTATGCGGACCTGATGATTGCAATGATTCCGCCGGACCCGACAGACTCCCGCAACACCATCATCGAAATCCGCGCGGGAACGGGCGGAGATGAAGCCTCCCTGTTTGCCGGAGATCTTTTCCGTATGTACACACGCTACGCCGAAACCTGCGGGTGGAAGTGGGAAATGCTCAGCTCAGCACCCTCGGAAGTCGGCGGATTCAAGGAAGTCTCCGTACTTATTACGGGAACGGACGTTTTCAAAATGCTCAAATTTGAAAGCGGTGTCCACCGCGTTCAGCGCGTTCCCGCGACGGAAACCGCCGGGCGCGTCCACACGTCCGCCGCCACCGTCGCCGTGCTTCCCGAAGCAGAAGAAGTCGACGTGCAAATCTCCCCCGAAGACATCGAACTCACGGTTTCCCGCGCTTCCGGTGCCGGCGGGCAGCACGTCAACAAAACCGAATCCGCCGTGCAAATCATTCACAAGCCGACCGGAATCATGGTTTATTGCGCAGACGAACGCTCACAACTGCGCAACCGCGCAAAGGCGATGAAAATTCTTCTCTCCCGAATTTACGAAAAGAAACAGGAAGAAGAACGATCCAAATACGCTGCACAGCGCAAAAACCAGATCGGAAGCGGAGACCGCTCCGAGCGTATTCGCACATACAATTTCCCGCAAAACCGCCTCACGGATCACCGCATCGGACTTTCGCTCCACGGGCTTCCGCAAATTATCGACGGCGATGTCGCAGAGCTCATCAACGCGCTTCAGGACGCCGACCGCAAAGCCAAGCTCGCCGAGCTGGGAATCTGAGTCGAACGGAAAAACGGTTGCGGACGAATGTAAAAATGGACGACTCCGTCAATCTTGCGTATTTTTCCGCGCCCGATGTCGTGATGGATTATGCACGCGCGGCGGTCAATGTCGGATTGTGGGATTCCGAAAAAATTCTTTTTGAAAAATTTTTGCCCCGCACGGCAAAAATCCTGGAACTCGGTTGCGGTGCGGGACGCGTTGCCTTCGGGCTTTCCCGGCTCGGTTACACTGCCCTCACGGCAACGGATTTTGCGCCGCCGATGGTCGAAATCGCACACGAAATCAATCTGCGGGAACGCACAAACATTTGTTTCGATGTCGCCGACGCAACGGAATTATCGTTTCCCGAAAAAAGTTTTGATGCCGTCGTCTTCGCCTTCAACGGGCTTCAAATGATTCCGAAAAAAGAACGCCGCCGTCGGGCGTTGCAGGAAATTTTTCGCGTTCTGCGCCAAGGCGGAATTTTTATTTTTACCGGACACGACCGTAGCGTTCCCGCGCGCCGTGAGTACTGGAAAAACGAACAGGCACGTTGGGAAACCGGCTCCCGCGATCCCGCGTTGGACGATTTCGGCGATTGGAATCACGACACGCCTTCGGGAAAAATGTTTATCCATTCGGCGGATCCCGAAGAACTGCGTGCGGAGCTCGAAAATATCGGCTTCCGCATCCTTTTTACCGAGCGGCGTTCCCGTATCTGTACGGAACCGGCCTCCGTACTCGAATTCTCTGACGATACCCGTTTTTGGGTGCTCGAGAAAGATTAGTTGCGAACCTGTGATTAAACGAAAACAAAAAAGCGTTCCCGCAGGAACGCTTTTTTGTTTTTAGAGGACCGGATTAATTTTCCAAAACGGAAAATTCCGCTCCGGCTCCGTAGATCGTTCCCGTCTGCGAAGACATCGCACGGAAACGAATGTAACGCGCGTCCACGGGCGACGCGAAAAGCACACGCTTTTCCGCTTTGTCGTTCGAAAAATCGCCCTTAGCGAGAGCCTTGCCCCACGTTTTTCCGTCATTGCTGACGTAGATTTCGTAGCCCTTTACGTCGCCGTTGAGCCCGCCGTCCTGACGCGGCAAGTAGCTCACGCCCTTGATTTTTTTGACTTCTCCGATATCAAAATCGATTTCATGCGGATAGTCCGCCTGCGTCACGGAATACGCCGTGTGCCACATCGTAGACGGATCGCCGTCGGTCAGGTTGGCGGCAGCTTCGCTTCCGCTGTTTTCGGAGCTGGCATAAACGACCTGCGTGCGCACTTTTTCGATTTTCGGGAACGACATTTCCGTCTTGATTCCGGGCTGGTTTTCAAAGCGTGCGGAAATCGTGCCGCCGTTTTTAAAAGGAATCGTTCCCGTGTAAAACGTTTCGGGCGCGCCGTTGACGGAAACGAGAATTTTCGCGTCCGCTTTTTTGGATGAAACGGAAACCACGCCGAGTTCATTGCGCGTAACGGAAATCGGCACCGCTCCCGCCGGAGAAACATTGGCGAGCTTGATCAAATCGCTTCCGGAATGAATCGGGCGAATGATGAAGCCGAAATCCGTCGGAGCAGCAAAAACCTTGTCGCGCTTTTCTGTGTCGGGGCCGCAACTCGCACCGCCGAGCCCGCGCACACCGACATCGAGATTGAGCGTCGTTGCCGTGGAATCGGCAACTTTCTCTTCGAGTTTAAACGCGTTGGACGCGAAAAGCAGGTCGAGCGCCGTCACGGGAAGCGCTTGTGCGGAAAACGCTCCGTCGCTCGCGATAAAGAGTACGCCCTCGCCTTGCGAATCCGCCAAAACGCACCAGCGCACGTCTTCATGATTCGCCATTTCCTGCGGCTTCGTATAGTTCGTGATCTGCTTGGCTACGGGCGAGGCGTAAATACCGATGAACGCACCGGATTCGCGGTCTGCGTAGTTTTCCTGCGGTCCGCGTCCGTAGTAAACGAAGTTTTTAAAATCAGCGGGAACGTCGAGCGTATAACCGAGTCGCGGCAAATCGAAATTCGGTTTGTTCGATGTGATATTGGCCGCGAGCTCAATCGAACCGTCGGGATAAACCGTCCAAATCTGCTGAGTTGTAAACGCCAAATCGTCTTCGCCGAGCGCGCGTCCGATTTCGATTTTGGTCGGAATTCCGTTCGTGGCGCTCCCGTACTGAATCATCGGGTCGCCTTTGAGTTCGCCGGCATTCTTGCCCTGCGAACGCACGAGAAACGAGAGGGTTAGCGTGCCGTCGGCGTTTTGCACCACGGAAGGTTTGCCGAGCACTTCGTGCTTCATATCGAAAAGCCCTTGGCGGAACCAATTCCGGTATGCCCAACCGTCGTTGTTGACGATGGCGCGAAACGCGTTGAGCTTCGGCCCCTTGCCGTCCACGATAACCGGCTTCCCGGCATAAATCAGGCTATCGAGCGTTCCCGTAGCCTTGGAAAACTTGGCGGCAAACGTCGTGCCCTGCACGAGAATTTCAGACACCGTTTCATTCGTCGTAATGGGGTTTAGCACAACCTGCTTTTTTTCGGCAGGAGCACTGCCGCTCACCTGCGGTTCGGCTTCGTTGCACCCGCCGGCAAATACCGAGACGGCAACCGCAAAAAGCATCGCGGGAACGCTATTCTCAAAAAATTTCTTTGTCATGAAAAATTTTCTCCGTGAATCTGTAATTATTGCTTGGATGCATCAAGAATCGAAGGGCGCTTTCCTGCAGGTTTAATCAAAACCTGTTCGTCCATTTGCACATAGCCCCGTTTCGCCCAGTACTGGTCGTTTTTCAAGTGGAAACGAATCGTCACGAAATATTCCGCATCCTCGCGGAACTCGCCGTTTTTCGACTTCACGTCAGCAAACGGAAGCGTAACGACTTTCTTCGTACGCGCGGGAATGTCGCCAATATCGAGTTTTCCGCCGGCAACGCGCACACCGTCTTCCGTCAGGGTCCACGTTACGTCGTAATCCGACAAATCCTTGAAATAATTTTTATTGAAAATTTCGAGCGTTCCCGCAAGCGGATCAACCGCGAGGACACCGACATTCTGATAAACTTTTTTGACTTCAAAGTACTGCGGTTTAGGCTCGCGATCGCCGAAAATCAGCCCGTTCATCACGAACTGACCGTCATTCGGAAATTCGCCGAACTGACCTCCGTAAGCGAGGAAGCGCCTCCCCGTTTGCCCGTCGTAATTGTAAAGAGATTGGTCAACCCAATCCCAAATTGCGCCGCCCATGATGTAGTTGGACGATTCGATAGCGTCCCAATAATCCTTAAGATTGCCGAGGGCATTCCCCATCGAATGGGCATATTCCGAAATGTGAAACGGATATTTGCGCCCGGGATCGCCGCGCGCGGAACCGATAACCCAACCGACACTCGGATATTGGTTTGAGCCCATGTCCACGATGGAATTGTTGCGTTCGTACTGCACGGGACGGGACGTGTCAAGAGCCTTGAGTGCGTTATACGCGTGAACGAAATTCACGCCGGGACCGGCTTCGTTCCCAAGCGACCAAATCACGATCGAGGGCTGATTCTTATTGCGTTCCGCCATTTCCATAACGCGTGCGACGTGCGCCGCTTTCCATTCCGGCGGGTGGGAAATAGATTCCTTCCCGTAGTAATATTGGTGCGACTCGATGTTCGCTTCGTCTTCCAAATACAAACCGTATTTGTTGCAAAGATAATACCAATACGGATGCGTCGGGTAGTGGGAGTTGCGGACGTGATTGATGTTCGCACGCTTCATCATCTTGACTTCCTCCTCCATGTCTTCACGCGAGACGGCGTGCCCGCGTTCCGGATGCGATTCGTGGCGGTTCACGCCCTTGAGTTTTACGGTTTTTCCGTTCACGTAGTACCAACGTCCGTCCGTACCGAAATCATCGACCGCGTTTTTGATTTCCGCCGTGCGAAAGCCGGTTTGAATCGACGTAAGCTCATTGATATTGCCTTGTGCATCGACCAGCGACACGACGAGCGTGTAGCAATACGGTTTTTCCGCCGACCAAAGTTTGGCATCGGGCAGAGAAATTTTTGCGGCGGGTGAATCCTTGACTTGGTTCGGTTCCGGCGTGTACGCGGGAACGGTCGCCACGGCAACCGGTTTCGCGCCTTCGGGAACGTCGCCGTAAAGTTCGTTTTCGTAAAGCGCATAGCGGAGCTGCATCCCCTGCGTGAAGTTCGGCATCAGCTCGCCGCGATTTGCCAGCTCGGTTTCAATCGTCATCGTACCGTTCGCCGAAGGTTTCACGAAAATATCGCTGATGTAAATTTTCGGGGTCGAATACATGGAAACCGTACGGAAAATTCCCGGTAGGCGAAACATATCTTGCGCTTCAAGAAACGACGCATCGCTATTACGGTAAACTTCGACGGCGATCGTCGCCGATTCTCCCGGCGTAACGTATTTCGTGATGTCAAAGCACGCGGGATCACGGGAATTTTTGGAAAAACCGATGTATTTTCCGTTCACCCAAAGGTAGAAAAACGAATCGACCGCGTCGAAATTGAGGAAGATTTCCCGTCCGTTCCAATCTGCGGGAACGGTAAAATCACGGCGATAGGACCCGACTTCGTTGCGGTACTCAAACGTCGTACGGCGCTTATCTTTCGGCTCCCGCATCACACCCTTTTTCCAGTCTCCCACCTTGACTTCGTGTTCAAAAATCACGGGCTGATTGACGTAAATCGGCAAGCCGTATTTGTGGAAACCGTTACCTTTTTGGGAAATGCCGACGACATTCCAATTCGAGGGCACGGGAATCTCATCCCACGCGGAAACGTCAAAATCTTTTTTGTAAAAATCGACCGGGCGCTCCGCAGGCGTTTTTACCCAGTGAAATTTCCAGTTCCCGTCGAGCGATTTCCAATACTTGGAATCGGCTTCGGGGAAAATCTTCAAGGCACTCCGCACGTCGGCAAACGGGTAAAACGTAGCGCGCGGTTGCTCTTTATTGAGCGCGAGCGCCTGCGGATTTTCCCATTCCGTTCCCGCGGGAGCGGCTTCATCCGAGTAGCGAAAACCTTCAAGATTCGGCGATACGGCAAAACACTGCAACGCAACGGCGCCGAACACAGCGGCAAGGATAGTTTTATTCATAAAAATTCGTACAAAAATAGATAAAATGAGGGTCTTTCATTGTTGAAAAATCCCACAAATCCGCAAGCGATTTTTTCTGTTGCGGGAACGCCGACTACTCCCGCAAATCGTATAAAACCACGCTCGACACAAAAAAGCCCTCCTGTGCAAACAGAAGAGCTTTTTCCGAAAAAGAACGAAAAAACCTTACTCCGAAACCGGGCGGCTCCAAAGCGGATCCGCCGTCCAATAATTCGCAGAATGTTTGAACACCGTGCTCGCGTCCTCTTCCTTAAACTTCACGGGAACGTTCGCATTAGAGGAAGCGAGCAAAGCCTCACGCGACGGGAAGCGAATTTCGAGGTTCCCGTTTCCGGAATCCTGAATTTCCAAAACACCGCGCGCGCGCAAAATCATCGGGCGATTCGCGGAAACCTGAACATTATCAAGCACTTTCGCGCGCGGACCTCCTCCGCCGCCTTTAACGTAGCAGTCCGTAATCGTTACGCGCTGGGGAATTTTTGAAATCAGCTGAAATTCATAGCTCTGCGGATTCGCGGCGGACGGAGCGACCACCGATGCAACAGGCGGATTTTCTCCGTCGTCAAAAAAACTCAACACAGCAAAAGCGCCGCCGATAATCAGCACCGCCGCAACCGCAATCCACACGACCAGGCGGCCTCCGCCGGAGCGCAAAAACTTTTCGAGCGAAAAACCGCCGGTGCGATCCGAAAAAACGCTCGACGAATCCATTCCGGACGCGCTCGTTCCCGCGCCTTCTCCGCCGTTGTGCGTGCGGTGACCGACGCGATGTGCCACTCCGCCGTGAAGGCTGAGATTCGTGCGAAACTCCGCAACAATGCGGTCCGCGTCAAGTTTCAGATATTTTGCATAAATACGCAGAAAGCCAACCTTGTAAACGTCTGCGAGCTTGATCTTTTCCGGCTTATTTTCTTCAAGTGCCGCCAAGAAATCACTGCGGATTTTCGTCGCTTCCGCCGCACTGCGAATGTCGATACCAAAGTTTTTCCGAGCCTCCGTGAGGCGTTCTCCGATGTTTGCCATATGTTTGAAATTAAATTCTCACGGGAACACGCTGACAAATGTTTTTTTAACGCAATAAACGCTATGTTTCCCTGCGCGAGTCAAGGAGAATGGTTACGGGACCGTCGTTGACGAGAGAGACCTCCATCATCGCACCGAATCTCCCCGTCTCCACCGGCTTTTCAATGGCAGCGGAAAGCTCCTCGACAAATTTTTCGTAGAGCGGAATCGCCTCGGCGGGAACGGCGGCGCGGTTGTACGACGGGCGGGAACCTTTTTTCATCGAACCGAAAAGCGTAAACTGGCTGACGACGAGCGCGTTCCCGCCGATGTCGCGCACGGACAAATTCATTTTTCCGTTTTCATCGTCAAAAATCCGCACGCGCGCAACGCGCGAAACAAGCCAGGAGAGATCCGCATCGGTGTCGCCCGCTTCCACACCGAGCAAAATCAGCATTCCGGCACCGATTTCGCCGACAATTTCCCCTTGTACGCCGACGGCAGCCCGCGACACGCGCTGAATAACGGCTCTCATTTCTTCGCGCCCTTTCCTTTCGCCGATGCCGCGTTAAGACGTTCGAGTTCCGGATACCACGCCGCCAAACGGGCGGAATCTCCGCGCGCACGCGCCAGATCGCAGGCCTCGCGCAAAACCTTTTCCCGCACGAACGCGGGAACGAGCCGCTGCCCGAGCAAATCGGAATAAATCTTCAACGCTTCCGGAGCGCCCGAACCTTTCGACAAAAGACGCGCGGTTTCGAGCAAAAGCCCCGGATTCTCGAGCGCCGGAACACGAATCGAAATGCGACGCGTACACGCGCCTTTCGTTTTCATTTCTTCTTCCGCAAAACGAAAATTCAGCGCGAGCCCGGGCGCAAACATCGACGCATTTTTCAAAATCTGGGCGGCCTTTGCGGCGTTCCCGTCGCGCTCGGCAAGATTTGCCGCACGCAAAAACGCGTATTGCGAAGCCCGCGTCGGCAGACCCGACATCGCCGCGCTCATCTGCGCTTCGGGCGTTTTCAGGAACGGGCGATAAAGCGGATCTCCGACAAAAATCCCCTGCCAGCTCAACACGGGAATAGAATACGCGGCAACATCCCCCGCCGTTTTTCCCAAAGAAAGGGCTTCGAGAAACAAATGCGGCTGATGCGTCATACCCAAATACGGCTCGTAAACATTTCCGACCGTTGCCGCCGCACCGCGCGCAACCAAGCCCGGAGTCCACGCCGTTTTCGAGCGCATCGACGTCGCAGAAAAACTGTGAATGTGAATCGCCACCGCGCCCGCCGGGAAACGGAAATTCGCGTCGCGGAAAAATCCGCCGACGTTGTGCGAATACCACCCGAAATACAGCGCGGGGAAATCGTAGCGCGCCGTAGCCTCCATCAGCGCGCGGGAACGCTCCTCACTTGTTTCGTAGCCGAGTTCCCGCGTGATTTCCGCGCATTTTTTCAGCCAAACGTCGCCCTGCTTGTGCGGACCGCCGATGTCGACGTAGGCGCGCCCGAGCAAACCCGTTTTTTCAGCGGCAAGGGCGCTGTTGACAAGCAATTTTGCGTCTTCGTGCGTGATTCCGTCGAGGCGGGCGACTTTCAAAAACAGATATTTTGCCACGCCGGACTTTTCGGAATTTCCCTTAAAAAAAGGATTTTCGATTGCACCGTTGGCATCGGTCCCGGGAACGCCGAGAAGTGCAATTTCGCTGTCGACCGAAGCACAGTTAACATCGAGCGGCCCGCGTTTCGGCGCGGGCGCGTCGGGCGAAGCCTGCGGCGGAAGCGGCGGAAGTTTTTCCGGGGCGTTGGCGATGCGTAGCGGCACGCCGCGGCAAAGAACGACGTAAGAAATCTTTTCCCGCGCCGAGGGAATGGATTTTCCGCGCATATCAGCTTGTGTGATTTCAAGCTGCACACGCCCGAAAGCGTCCGGCGGCAAATCGGTGCGCAATCTGCCGTCGATGAGCCCGCGTTTGAGAAACTCGCGGCGCAAGGGCGTAAAAACTTTTTCGGAAAAATCCGACCACGAAATCGTTTCCTCGCGCGGGAACGGCAACGCAACAAGATTTTCGGAAGGAATTTCGCGCGCTTTCATGTAATGCGCGGCAAGGTCGAGCGAATCCGAATCGTCCGCATTCGCGACAACGATTACGCGCCTGTTTTCCGGTTCGGGGTCCGACGCCGTCGCGGGAACGGCGAGCAATGCGCAGGAGACGAGAAGAAGGATGAGTTTTTTCAGTGAGTTCATTTTTTTTTTCAAATTCTCAAAAGCAGACAAACGGCGTGAACGGCAATGCCCTCGCCCGCACCGAGCGACCCGAGTTTTTCGTTGGTCGTCGCTTTCACACCAACGAGAGCGGGCACAATACCGAGAGCGGCACCGAGCTTTTCTCGCATCGCGGGAACGTGTTTCCCGATTTTCGGGCGTTCGGCAATGACGGCAGCATCGACGTTGCCGACGCGATAGCCCGTTTTTTTTGCCTCGGCAACGGCGCGTTCGATAATTTTCAGCGAATCAATTCCGGCGCAATCCGGGTCTCCCGGAGGGAAAAAATGTCCGATGTCCGGTAAACCCGCCGCGCCGAGAATCGCATCCGCAATCGCGTGCGCGAGCACGTCGCCGTCGGAATGAGCCACGGAACCGATATCCGAGGGAATTTCCACGCCCCCGAGAACGCAACGCCGCCCGCGCTCCACGCGGTGAATATCATAGCCGATTCCAATGCGCATCGGGGGCGCCGCTTCTTCATTTTTCATGGGAAGAAAACTAAATCAGCGTCGCACTTTCTACAAATTGAAATTTGCCGCAGGCAAATTTCTGTTTATGCAAACGGAGATTAAGGGTAAACTTCGGCGTGATGGAACTCATTTTGCTGGGCACGGGAACGTCGCAAGGCGTTCCGCTTCTCGGACACCCGAACGACGGGTTGGATTTGTCCGAGCCTAAAAATTGGCGAAACCGCTCCTGCGCGCATCTCGTCTGTGACGGTGCGCACATTCAAATCGATGCCGGACCGGAATTCCGCCTCGCCTGTATGAAATTCGGCGTTCCCGCAGTCGATTATTTCTTTCTCACGCACGGACACTCCGACCATATTTTGGGCATGGACGATTTGCGCCGCTTCTGCGATTTGCGCGACGGTAAAGCCATTCCCGTTTGGACGACTCCGGAGGGCAAAGCACGCATCGAAGCGATTTACCCTTACGGCATACGCCCGCAGTCCTCTCAAGGTTACATCGCGCTTTTGCCCGAGCTTGCGTCCGCAGAAATGACACTTCCCTGCGGTACACGCGTACAAACGACGATTCTCCCGCACGGTCCGCGTTTTGTTTCGCTCGGAATGGTGTTCACGGAAAAAAAATCCGGAGCCCGAATCGCATACTACACAGATTGTAGCGACGTTCCCGCCGAAGCGATTGCGCTTGCAAAAGACGCGGACGTGCTTGTCATCGACGCTTTGCACCGCCCGCCGCATCCCACGCATCTTAATTTTGAAAAAGCGCTCGCCGTGGCGGAAGCAACTCGCGCGAAAAAAACGATTTTCACGCACATGACGTTTCGCGTCGATTACGTCCGGGATTCCGCCACACTGCCGCCCGGGGTCGTTCTCGGCTACGACGGCATGAGAATTGAAATTTAGCCCCCCCCCCCCCGGATTTTTGTTTTTCCTCGCCAGCGCGCAACAAGCACCGAATTTCGTTTTTTTTCTCGCAAAGAAAAAAAGGGGGAGGTAGCTTTTCGCGAAATGTTCGGCTTCCGAAAAAAATCAGAGCGAAGGAAAATCTCGGCCGTTCCCGCGGAATGCGATGAAACGACGGGAACGCTCATCGTCCGTCCGCAAGGAAAATGGTCGATTTCGCTCGGACTTGCCGACACGAAAACCCTGCAAAAAGCCTACGCCGACGCGTCGCCGAAAACGCAATTCCGCACGCTGAGATTTGATTGCTCCGGCGTGACGGAATACGATTCTGCGCTGGTTTGCTACCTGCTGAGGTGTATTTCTTTTTGCCGCGAAAAAAATATTGATGCCGATTTGGAGTCATTGCCTGCGGACATTCGCCGCCTGACCGAGCTCGCTTCGGGTTCGGCAACAGCGGGAACGCCAACACGCGGGAACGCGGACGAAAGCGACATTTTTTACCGCATCGGAGAACGTGTCACGCAAATCGCGGAAAACGCCCGAAAGCAGCTGAATTTTCTCGGAGAAACCGTCGCCGCGTTCGGGAATTTTTTTCGCGGAAAAGCGCGTTACCGCGGGCGCGACGTGCTTTATTTCATCCAAGGCTGCGGAATTGACGCATTGCCCATCATTTCGCTGATTTCTTTCATCACGGGAATGATTCTCGCCTACATCGGCGCAATGCAGTTGGAGCGTTTCGGTGCAATCATTTACGTTGTCAGCCTCATCGCAATCGCGATGTACCGCGAAATGGGCGTAATTATGACAAGCGTAATCATGTGCGGGCGCACAGGATCGGCGTTTGCGGCGCAAATCGGAAGTATGCAGGCAAGCGAGGAAATTTCCGCGTTGCGCGTGCTCGGCATTAATCCCGTGGAATATCTGGTGCTCCCGCGCATGATTGCGCTGACGCTCATGATGCCGCTCCTCACGCTTTATTCCGATATTCTCGGGCTTTTGGGCGGCTTCTCCGTCGTTTCCACCATGGGCGTAACGCCGGAGCAGTTCTGGCACCAAACCGTGCTGACGATGAATCTGGAACACCTTTTTTCCGGACTGATTAAAAGCGTGTTTTTCGGCTGGCTCGTCGCATGGGCGGGCTGTTACCGCGGAATGACGGCGGGAAAAAGTTCGCTCGCCGTCGGCGAAGCGGCAACTTCCGCCGCCGTGCTCGGCATTACACTCATCGTTATCGGCGACGGAATTTTCGCCGTTGTTTTCAACATCATCGGATTTTAAGTCATGACGGGAACGCCAACAGAAAAACCGGTTATCGACGTCCGCGAGCTGACGATGGCATACGGCTTCGACGAGCCGATTATGCGCGATTTGAATTTTTCGATTTTTCCGAAAGAAATTTTCATCATTATGGGCGGAAGCGGTTGCGGGAAATCCTCGCTCCTGCGGCATCTCATCGGCTTGCAACAACCGCGTTCGGGCGAAATTTTTCTCTTCGGGAAAAATCTCAACCGCTGTACGGAAGACGAGCAAAACGCGTTGCGGCAACGCATCGGCGTCATGTATCAGGGCGGCGCGCTCTGGTCTTCAATGACGCTTCTTGAAAACGTTATGCTTCCGCTCGAAGAATTTTCCAAATTAAACACGCGGGAACGCCGCGAGGTAGCGCGCTACAAGCTCGCCCTCGTCGGACTCGAAGACGCCGCCGACAAATACCCGGCGGAAATTTCCGGCGGCATGGCAAAGCGCGCGTCCATCGCCCGCGCGATCGCACTCGATCCGGAAATTCTCTTTTTCGACGAACCCGGCGCCGGGCTCGACCCGATCGCCTCGAAAGAGCTCGACGATCTCACGCTGAACATCCGCGACGCGCTCGGCACAACCATCGTCATCGTAACGCACGAGCTCGACAGCATTTTCGCCGTCGGCGACCGCGCGCTTTTCCTCGATTCCGCGACCAAAACGGCGGGAGCGCTCGGCGATCCGCGCGAGCTCCGCGAAACCGCGCCCGCCGACATCCGCTACTTCCTTTCCCGCGCGGGAACGCTTCCGGGCGCCAAGCATCAGGCACCGAGCATCAAGCCAAATACCGGTCTCCCGTCTCCCGTCACCGTTCACTAAAAAACATGAGCCATTCTTCCAACAAAACCGCTATCGGAATTTTCACTGTCGTTTTCGGTGTACTGCTTCTGGCGAGCATTATTTTCTTCGGAAAATTTTCCTTCAACCGCGACAAAGCGCAGTTCGTGATTTACTTCTCGGACTCGCTGAACGGGCTCGACGTCGGCTCCGCCGTCAAATTCAAAGGCGTAAAAGTCGGGAGCGTCAAAAGCATCAAAATGCAGTTGCGCGGCTCGCGCGCGGAGGATCTTTCCGTTCCCGTAGTGATCGAAATCGACCACGCCAACGCCAACACGCCGAGCGAAAGCCTAAGACGCGAAAAACTCGACGAAGCGATTCTGGAAGGTTTGCGCGCCCGCCTCCAACTCACCAGCATCGTTACCGGCTTGCTCTACGTCGATTTGGACTTCATGCCGGGAACGCCGATTATTCTTCACCGCGAAGCGGAAGCGTTCGACGCTCCCGAAATTCCCGCGGTTCCGTCGAACACTTCGCAAATGATGAAAGCGGTTTCGACCATTCTCCAAGACCTTTCAAACGCAAAATTTTCCGAGCTTTCCGCCCAACTCAAACAAACCGCCGAGCGCATCAATCAGGGGCTCGGCGAAATCGAGTTTGAAAAAATCAACGCCAACGTCGTGCGCCTCACGGATTCCGCCGCAACGCTTCTCGAAGCGCCGGAATTGAAAAACGCCGTCGCCAACGCAAACCGCCTGATCGGCAACATCGACACGCTCTCAGCGCACATCGCAGATCAGGTC
Source organism: Opitutales bacterium (assembly GCA_017935025.1). Lineage (GTDB taxonomy): Bacteria > Verrucomicrobiota > Verrucomicrobiia > Opitutales > UBA953 > Spyradosoma. The sequence goes on from JAGBIL010000017.1 coordinate 18,702, forward strand.
GATCCCGTCGCTCAGGAAATCAAACAAAGCCTCGCCGACCTGCGCTCAACGCTTTCCGAAATCAGCCTCGCAATTCAAAACTTCCAAACGCTCGTGACACCAAGCCAAGGCTCTATCGGACAGGAATTCGGCGACGCGCTCGTGCAAATCAACGATGCCGCCCGCGCCGTTCGCGCCCTCTCCGAGTTTCTCCAAGTTCAAATTTCCTCCGGCGAAAAACCGCCGCACACCAAATAATTTTTTTAATAAACATGAAAAAGATCTTCGTTCCCGCAGTCGCCGCGCTTGTGCTCGCGCTCCTTCCCGCCTGCAACATTTCCGTGTTCCCGCTGGAACCCGACGCGCACGCGCCGAAGCATTATGTGCTTTCCGGCGATGCCGTTCCCGCAAACTCCGCAACGCTCCCGCAGATTCCCTTCGGGCGCATTTCGATTCCGTCGTATCTCGACGTTCCGCAAATCGTTACGCGCGACGGCAATCTCATTTCGCGCAGCGAAACAAACCGCTGGGGCGAACCGCTCGCGCGCGGAGTCGCCCGCAATCTTGCCCTGCGTTGCGCCGCACACGCCGCGACAGTCCGCGAAAAAATCTCAATCGACGAAACGACACGCATTCAGGTTGTTTTCGAGCGCTTCGACGGTGAGCTCGACGGGAACGTCGAAATTTCCGCACTTTACACTCTGATTTCCGGGAAAACCGGAACCGCCGCCGCCTCGCGTCTGTTCAAAACCTCGATTCCCGTCGAATCTCCGAACAACCACGACGCCTATGTGCGCGCGTTGAGCCGGGCGCTTGATTCGCTCGCCGCCGACATCGTTTTTTCCGCGTTGGTCAAAAACTGATTTTTTTTCAGAGCCCCCCCCCGAATGTTTTCTTCGCTGAAAAAACTCGTAAAATCGCGCGTTACGCAACTCTGCACGCTCGCGTGCATTTTGCTCGTCGCGGGAACGATTCTCGCCTGCAACCTGCTTGTGGCAACCGGCGAAAAATTCGTTTTTGAAAATCCGGAAGACGTTCCCGCGACGCAAACCGCGCTCGTTCTCGGCACAGCGCCGACCACGCGCGGCGGCGGCATCAACATTTATTTTGCAAACCGCATCGCCGCGACGAAGAAACTTTTCGACTCCGGAAAAATTGAGCGCATCATCGTTTCCGGCGACAACCGCACGCACGACTACAACGAACCGCAAGCGATGAAAAACGCGCTCGTCCGCCTCGGCGTTCCCGCAGAAAAAATTTACTGCGATTACGCGGGGCTACGCACGCTGGACTCCGTTGTTCGCGCACGCGAAATTTTCGGGCAGGAAAAATTCGTCGTCATTTCGCAGGCGTTTCACTGCGAGCGCGCCGTTTTCCTTGCGCGTTCCCGCGGCATCGAAGCCGTCGGATTCGTCGCGGTCGATAATCCGCCGCTGCGCTACAAAATCAAACTCTGGCTGCGGGAACGCCTCGCACGCGTCGCCGCCGTTGCCGACATCCTTTTCATGCGTTCTCCGAAACATCTCGGCGAACCCGTAATGATAAAATAACGACAAAAACCTATTCTCCCTATGATCCAACCTACACCGACAGACGATCCGAACATGCTCTACAGCACGGCAACAGGCGAAATTTGCCTCGATTTGCCCTCGCCCTACATTCCGCACAAGGAAACGGGCCTGCTGCACCTGCCGCGCTTCATCGCAAAAATCCGCAAGCACCTCGCCGGAAAACTGCCGAAATCCTACCGGCGCAATTTCTGCAAGGGCTTTGACCGCTTCCTTTGCCTGCACCTCGGAATCGACCCGCAAAGCGTCGTCGAAGCCGTACGCGAATGCGGGAACGACAACGCCGCTCTCGATGCAAAGCTCCTCGAAATTTTCCCGAAAGATCTCCGCGTCGCAAAATGGAACCGCGAATGCGTGCAAAAAGGCATGAGCGAGATGGGACGCGAAGCGCTCAACGACGCCAAGCGCAAAATGGAAGCGCTCGACCGCACCGACATCATTTCGTTCGCCGATATGATTGATTTCGACGAACAGCGCATTCCGTAAAATTTCGCCAACGCAAATTTTTATGAGAATCAAAAAAACTCGGCGCGCGAACCCAAGCCCGATCCCGTCGAAGAAATCAATTCTGGTCTACACCGAAGCGGAATCGCCGACGCTCCCGCAGGACTTTGAACAAAAGGACTCGGAAAGCGGCGCGGGAACGCTGACCGTATACTCGATCCTTCGCTACATCGCGTTGAATCAGGGTGTCAATTCGCCAAGGCTCGCCGCATTTTTCAAAAAAACGATGAAACTCATCAGCCGTTTTACGACGGAACTGCGCTACCGGAATTTCATCGAGTTTCGCGGCTCGCTCAACAAAGGCGGTTATTTTCTGAAGCCCGACGGACTGAAATTTCTGGAAAACCCGGAAGTGGCCGGTAGCTTTGCCCCGAAACGCATGACCGGAGAACTCGTTCTGGAATTTATCCGCGAAAACCCGGGCGCAAATCACTACGCCATCGCCGCGCATTTTCAGCGCACGATAAAATCCGCCACGCGCCACACGCTCCGTCTGCGACAAAAGGACAAAATCACGTTCCGCGGCACGCCGCGCGACGGTGGCTTTTACGCGAAAAAACCGAAATCCGAAAGCCGCAAAAACGCACCTGCCGAAACCTCCGGAAACCTTTAATTTTCCGATTCACCGTTTAATCATCATCCACTAAAAAATGCCGGAACAAATCCTTTCCGCCCTGCTCTCCGCACGCGGAATCTTTTACATCATTCTGTTTTTCGGAGGCTCGATTTTCGTTCACGAGCTCGGGCACTTTCTCGCCGCAAAATCGCGCGGATTGAAAGTCGAACGCTTTTCCATCGGTTTCGGTCCGAAAATTTTCGGCTGGAAGCGCGGAGAAACGGAATACCGCATTTCGTTGCTTCCGCTCGGCGGCTACGTCGCAATTCCGCAACTTGCCGACATGGAAATGATTGAAGGGAAAACGGAAAATGGGAAAAGCGTTCCCGCGAAGCCGCTTTCTTACACGGACAAAGTTGTCGTGTTTGCGGCGGGCGCGTTTTTCAACGTGCTTTTCGCCGTTCTCTGCGCAGTAATTTTGTGGATCGCCAAAACGCCGGAAGTAGAAGGGATTTCGAGCAACATCGTCGGCAACACGATCCCGAAACTCGAAGTCCGCCCGGGCGTTGCCGAAATTTCTCCCGCCGTTAAAGCCGGAATTTTGCCCGGCGACCGCATCACGGAAATCGACGGCGTTCCCGTGGAATCGTTTAAAGACATCACGATGAAAATCGCCACGGGAACACGCCGCACGGAAGACGGAAAGCCCGCCGCCACGCTGAAAATCCTGCGCGGGGAAAAAGAATTTTCCCTCGAAGTGTTTCCGGAACTCGTCGCATACAACCCGCGGAGCGGAGATTTCGTGCGCACGCTCGGCATTGAGCCTATGATGCCGCTCATCGTTTCCGACCGCGACGGCAAGGTCGCGCTTCCGGAAGGTTTTCTCGACGGAGACCGCGTTCTCGCCATTACGCTTCCCGGCAGAACGGAATCGCACCGGGTTTACTCGCTCTCGCAGTTTGCGGAACTTCTCGAACAATCCGACGGAAAAACCGTTTCGATTACCGTCGCGCGCGGCGTTCCCGCGCAGGAAATCGAAATTTCCCTTACGCCGAAAAAAATCCCGTCCGTGCGCGAACTCGGAAAAATTTCGTTTGAAGAAAACGGAAAACTCCGCGAATTACAGCTCGTTCCCGTACCGGAGAAGCTCGACGACTTTTCCGAAAAAGCCGTGCGCAACAATCTGCGCGTGCTCAATACGCTCCCGCCCGATTCCGCATTCGCGGAAGCCTGCCCGCCGGGCACAAAAATCTCCGGCATTTCGAGCAAAACGAGCGGAATCGTCGCCGTATCCTCACCCGCCGACCTCGCCCGCTTTTCCGGAAGCAAACAGGAACTGACGCTTTTTCTTGATCTTCCGAGTAGCGAGCAAACCATCATTTCCGTCGGCAACGCCACGGCGGAGCGCGTTCCCGAGCAAAAAATTCTCCGCGCGGGATTGCCGCTCGCGTTCCCGCAAAAATACGTTCGCGTCGCACCTTGGACGCAGATTGCGGAAGCCGTCGAAGTTACCTACGAATCCGTCGCAAGCCTCGTCAATCCGAAGTCCGACATCGGAGTCTCGCACCTCAACGGTATTTTCTCGATTGCCGATACTTACTACGAACTTTCGTTCGACCTGCGCCGCGTGATCATGCTGACGATTCTGATCAACATCAACCTCGCCTTCCTGAATCTGCTTCCCGTTCCCGTGCTCGACGGCGGACACATTCTTTTCGCCACGATTGAACGAATCCGCCGCAAACCGCTCCCGCGCAACATTCTTTCCGGGATTCAGAGCGCATTTGTCGCTCTTCTGCTGATTTTCATGGCATTTATCCTTTTCCGGGACTTTTCGCGCACGCGCGGGAACGCCGACCTGCGCACACTCGACCTCATTTCCGATCACCGTTTCTTCAAATAAAACTTCTAACGGGTGTATCGGCAGCTTCCGGAATCCGGAGCGATTCGGGGTTTCAATTCGCGGAAAAATCCGCCAAGATTCCCGACATGAAACACATCCTCGCTTCCGCTCTGTTTTGCTTCTGCACGATAAACGTTCCCGCGATCGCAGCCGAAGGACTCGTACCCCTACCCGTTTCCGTTGAAAGAACAGCCGCCGCACCGATTGTTTTCACCTCCGGAAACGAACGGCAAAACCGCCTTCGTGTTTCCGACACCGATGCCGCAAGGCGCGCCGCCGCCTATTTTTCCGCCGCGCTGAAAAAGCATTTTGCCGGAAAAAACATTCATTTCGGCAAAAACAAAATCATTTTCGCTTCGCTCGAAAATCCGGAAATTATCTGCGGGAACGCCGAAGGCTACGTTCTCGAAATCGGCGACGGCAAAATCGTGCTTTCGGCGACGACTTATGCCGGCTACTTTTACGCAATCCAGACGCTCTTACAAATGCTCCCGCGCGAAGCCGACGGGAACGGCGAAATCACACTCACACCCTGCAAGATCGTCGATTATCCGCGTTTCGTGTGGCGCGGGTTCATGCTTGATTCCGTGCGCCATTTCCAATCCGTCGAATGGATAAAAAAACTCATCGACGTGCTCGCTTCGCAAAAAATCAACACGCTGCACTGGCATTTGACCGACGACCAGGGCTGGCGCATCGAAATCAAAAAATACCCGAAACTCACACAGCTGGCGGCGTGGCGCGAACACATCGGCTTCGGCTTGGAACCGGATCAGTCCGAACACTACGACAAAGCCGGACGCTACGGTGGATTTTACTCGCAGGACGAAATCCGCGAAATCGTCCGCTACGCCGCGTCACGCAACATCACCGTTGTTCCCGAAATCGAACTTCCCGGGCACGCCGTTGCCGCACTCAGCGTGTATCCGGAATTCGGATGCACGGGCGGACCGTACAAAATCCGCCTCATCGGCGGTGTTTCCGACGATGTTTACTGCGCCGGAAATGAAGCCGTTTACACATTTTGGGAAGATATTTTTGACGAAGTCGTACAACTCTTCCCGGGAAAATTCGTCCACGTCGGCGGAGACGAATGCCCGAAAATCCGCTGGAAAATCTGCCCGAAATGCCAAGCCAAAATCCGTGCGGAAAATCTGAAAGACGAACACGAGCTGCAAAGCTACGTTATCCGCCGCATGGAAAAAGTGCTTTCGCAACGCGGGAAACGCCTCATCGGCTGGGACGAAATTCTCGAAGGCGGTCTCGCTCCCGAAGCGACCGTGATGAGCTGGCGCGGCGCAAAAGGCGGCGTGGAAGCCGCGAAAATGCAGCACGATGTCGTGATGTCGCCGAACTCCCACTGCTACTACGATTACTCACAGGCCCACTCCGGAGAACCACGCTCTTTCGGCGGATTTATTCCGCTCGAACGCGCTTACGAATTTAACCCGACGGAAGGCGTTCCCGCGAAATTCCACAAACACATCCTCGGCGGGCAGGCAAACCTTTGGACAGAATACATTCCCAACGAGAAACACGCCGAATATATGCTCGCGCCGCGCATTTCCGCCCTTGCCGAAGCGACGTGGACGCCGCAGGAACTGCGCTCGTGGGAAGATTTTCAAAACCGCATGGTGCACCAATACGCGCGCTTCGGCGCCGCCGGCGTAAATTACCGCCGCCCGGAAGCCGTGCAAATCCTTGTCGAAAACGGAACACTCCGTTTCCGTCCGGATTTGAGAAATGCCAAAGTCGTTTTCACGCTCGACGGAAGCGAACCGACGGAAAAATCGCAAAGCCTTGCGCCGCAAACGCGCATTCCCGTTCCCGCAGGCGACGCTGCCGTGTGCGTCCGCGCACGCGCCGTTTTTCCGGACGGTTCGCTCGGAAGAATCAACGAGCGTTTCCTGAATTTGCCGAAAGCCAAAGTGATTTCAACGCTCAACACGGAAGCCGGAAACGTTCCCGCCCGCGCCTTCGACGGTTCCCGCGAAGCCGTTTACTGGGCAAACGGCGGCGCACGCGCGGGCGACACCGTCGCCGTGGTTTTTGAACAGGCGCAAACGCCGAAACACGTCAGCTGCATCACCGGGAAAGGCGAAACCGGAGGCGGAGGCGATCGGCTTCACTCCGGCGTTCTGGAAATCTCGTCCGACGGGAAAACGTGGCACCCGGTTGCAAAATTCTCGCGCGGATTTGCCGAAGCCGAACTTCCTGCGGGAACGCAGGTCAAAGCCTTGCGCCTTCGGGTAACGAACCCGCAGGCGGAATGGCTTCTCGTCCGCGAATTTGAAATTCGGAATTAGTTCAAATAACAAAAAAAATCGGCGAACGAAAATCCGTCCGCCGATTTTTTTTATTTTGCATCCGCCCAATTCAATCCGGAAGCGGCATCGGCGACAAGCGGAACGGCAAGCGGGAACGCCGCCGACATTTCCTCTGAAAGCAGTTTTTTCACGGTTTCGGCTTCCTCTGCGGGAACTTCGACCAGCAATTCGTCGTGAATCTGCAAAACGATTTTCGCCGCGGGAACGTCTTTTTTCAGGCGTTTGTGCACGCGAAGCATCGCGATTTTAATGATGTCCGCCGCCGTCCCCTGAATCGGTGCATTGAGCGCCACACGCTCGCCGAAAGCACGCACGTTGTGATTGGGCGAAGCGAGCTCGGGCATTGCGCGGCGGCGTCCGAGCAAGGTTGAAACAAAGCCGTCCGACTTCGCTTTTTCTACCACGTTTTTCATGTAGTCGCGCACGCCGGAATATTTTTCCAGATAATTTTCGATGTAGCGCTTCGCATCGCGGCGTGCGACGCCGAGATCCTGCGCGAGCGAAAATTCGCCGATTCCGTAAACAATGCCGAAATTCACCGCCTTGGCGTGGCGGCGCATGAGCGGCGTAATCTGCACGGGAACGGCACGGAAGATTTGGCACGCCGTTACGGTGTGAATGTCCTCGCCGTCGCGAAACGCTTTCTGCATCGCGGCATCGCCGGAAATGTGCGCCAGCACTCGCAACTCAATTTGTGAGTAGTCGGCATCGACCAGCACGTTCCCGCGTTCGGCGACAAACATTTTCCGCATTTCGTTTCCGAGTTCGCCGCGCGTCGGCACGTTTTGAAGATTCGGCTCGGAGGAACTGAGCCGCCCCGTCGCGGTAATCGTCATGTTAAACGTCGTGTGAATCCGCCCGTCGGCGGCGATGGCATCGATTAAACCGTCGGCAATAGTTTTCAGCTTCGTAAATTGGCGAAATTCGCCGATTTTTCCGACAACGGGATGAAGCGGCTCCAGCTCTTTGAGCACGTCCGCATTGGTGGAATAGCCCGTTTTCGTCTTTTTCTTCGCCGGCAAACCGAGTTTTTCAAAAAGCACTTCACCGAGTTGCTTCGGCGAATTCAGGTTAAATTCCGTTCCCGCGAGCGAGAAAACTTCTCTCTGCGCCTCCTGCGCGCGGGCATCCGTTTCGCGGGAAAACGCCTCAAGTTTTTCGCGATCGACGGCGATTCCTGCGTGTTCCGTTTCCGCAAGCACGGCGCAAAGCGGAAATTCGATTTCGCGATAAAGCTTTGCCAAACCCGCCGCGTCCAACGCCGGAATTTGCGCTTCGCAAAATTCTTTCACAAGAAGCGCGCGCGCGGTTGCGGGAACGTCCTCCGGAAGCGGAGCAACGGTGCGCGTCGGTTCCAGTAAATACGCGGCAAGCGCCGTATCGAAAACAAAGCCCTCGGCAGGAAGCCCGACGGAAAGACACGCCCGCATCAGCGACTTCACGTCGTGGGCAACTTTTTTGACGCTTCCGCCGAAAAATTTTTCCGAAAATGCGCGAAAATCCGCCGCCGGAAATTTCTCCGGAGAAATTTCCGCGACACGCGTTCCCGCGACCACGACGAGCGAATCGAGCGGATTCTCCGATTTTGTATCTGAAAAAATGTATACGCGTTCCTGCGCTTCGCAATGCGCGAGAAATTCCGGCAATGACGAGATTTCCGCGAGCACGGGAACGCCGTCCGCTTTCGCCGCCGCATTTTCCCCGCCTGCGAAAAGCGGCAAATCCTCGTTCCCGCCGTCGGCGGGAACGAGATTCCACTTCTCAATGAGCTTGGAAAACTCCAGTTTTTTGAAAAGCGTATAAAGCGCGGGAACATTCGGCTCGACGCGTAAATTTTCCTCCGGAGAAAACGCAATCGGCGCATCCGTGCGAATCGTCGCCAAATCGTAGGATTCAAAAGCGCTTTCGCGTCCCGCTTCGAGTTTTTTTCTCACGGAAGCGGAAACATCAATTGTATCCAAATTTTTATATATATCGGAAATAGGTCCGAATTTTTTTATAAGCTCCGTCGCCGTTTTTTCTCCGATTCCTGCAACGCCTTTGATGTTGTCCGACGCATCACCCATCAACGCTTTCAAGTCCACGATTTGCGCGGGAACGAAGCCGTAAGTTTCAAAAAAACTCGCCGGGGAAAATTCCTTAGTTTCAGTTTTTCCCATGCGGGAAACAACGAGTTTGACGTGTACGCGCTCGGTAACGAGCTGAAGGCTGTCGCGGTCGCCCGTAACGATTTCGCAGTCCCACCCTGCCTCCGCGCAACGCACGCCGACGGTTCCGAGCAAATCGTCCGCTTCCCAGCCGGCGAGTTCGTACGCGGGAACGCGCATCGCGGCGAGCACTTCTTTCAGGAGCGGAATTTGCGAGCGGAGTTCGTCCGGCATAGGACGGCGCCCCGCTTTGTAATCGGCGTATTTTTCGTGGCGAAACGTCGGCGCGTGCACGTCGAAGCAAACGCAGAGCGCATCGGGTTTACTCTCGTCGAGGAGCTTGGCAAGAATCGTGAGAAAACCGTAAACGGCGTTGGTCGGGATGCCGTCGCGCGTGGTCAGAAGCCGCACGCCGTAAAATGCGCGGTTAACGATGCTGTTTCCGTCCAAAACCATCAATTTCATACGGTCTTGCATTTTTTTTATAAAACGCGGCGGAGGCAAAGGAAAAAAGCCGTTTTTTATCGCCTCGGGCCGGGTTTTGCGGGAGGATGGGCGCATGAAATTTTCCCGAACAGTCATTGAACGTATGGCGGTCGAACTTCCCGACGAAGTTTGGAGCTCCGAGTTGCTCGAAGAAAAACTCGCGCCCGTTTATTCCCGCCTGAAACTCCCGCAGGGACGCCTTGAGCTGATGACGGGGATTCGGGAACGCCGTTTTTGGAGCCGCCCTACGCTCCCGTCGCAAGCCTCCGCCATGGCTGGGAAAAAGGCGATGCTCGCTGCGGGAACGCAGCCGGAAGATATCGACTTGCTGATTCACTCCGCTGTTTGCCGCGACCGCCTCGAACCGTCCACCGCTGCCTATGTGCACGGGTTGCTCGGACTGACGCAACGCACGATGATTTTTGATGTCTCCAATGCGTGCCTCGGCTTCCTGAATGCGATGGTCGTCGCCGCCAACATGATCGAGAGCGGACAGATCCGGCGCGCGCTCATTTGCTCAGGGGAAAACGGACGTCCGCTCGTCGAAAACACGATTGCGAAACTCAATTCCGACGAAACACTGACGCGTAATTCCATCAAGCCGTATTTTGCGAATTTCACCATCGGTGCCGGAGCCGTCGCCGCCGTGCTCACGCGCGAGGACCTCGCTCCCGCAGGTTCGCCGAAACTCGTCGGCGGAATTGTCGCGACGGATTCCGCCGCCAACCGCCTTTGCGAAGGAGACACAAGCGGAAACGCGCTCGCCATGCAGACGGATTCGGAAAAACTGCTCGAAGCGGGAATCGACCTCGCCGCGCGCGCCTGGGCGGATTTCAAAGCGGAGACGGGTTGGGACGAAAGCGTTCCCGCACACGTCATTACGCACCAAGTCGGCGTGCGCCATTCTTCCGCCCTGTTTGCGAAACTCGGACTTGATCCCGCGAAGGACCGCCGCAGCTTCGATCGCCTCGGAAACGTCGGCTCGGTTTCGCTTCCGGCGACACTTGCGCTCTACGCCGAGGCAGGCACGTTCAAACCCGGTGAAAAAGCCGCTCTGCTCGGCATCGGTTCGGGATTGAGTTCTCTCATGCTCGGCGTGGAATTTTAAAATTTCCGAAATTCAGGAACGAGGCATAGCAAAACCGGAGCGAGGAAATCACATTTTTGTTTCCCGTTTCCGGTTTCATTCTTTGTTCCGAAGCCATTCCTTTCTTGAAAAACCGCACGGGAACGCGCATCATTCCTGCTTTCTCAAAGCTTTTTGAAAACCCTTTCACACATTACGCTCATGCCCAAAGTTCTCCTGAAAGAAATCGATCCCCGCGAACAGAAGCAAATCGCAGCCGCAGAAAACGCCATCGCGCGCGGTAATCCGCAATTTGCGGCAGAAACCTGCCAGGCCGTTCTCGGTCGCCACCCGGAATGCACGGAAGTGCGCCGTATCCTCCGGCGTGCGCAAAAGGCGATTTGCGGGAACAAGCCGGCAGGAAGCGGTTTCGGAAAACTTCTCAGCTCCGTTTCCCTCGCGGGAAAATCCTCCGTCGCCAAATCCAACCCGGCGGCGGCAATGGAGCACGCGGAAAAAATGCTCGCGAAAAATCCTTTCGACATTCCTGCCAACAAACTGCTCGCCGCCGCTGCGGAAACGCTCGGACTCTGGGACGCCGTTGCTCTCGCCTACGAGGAAATCGTCGCCGTTGAACCCAAAACGGAAAACTACAAACTCCTCGTCAACGCCTATTTGAACGACAACGACGGCGACCGCGCGGAAAAAGCCGTTAACGGCGCTTTGAAAAAATTCCCCGGCGACGGCGACTTGCAGGAGCTTGCCCGTCAGGTTTCCGTCAAAATGACGATGAAGAAAAGCTGGGATAACGACGGCGACTACCGCAGCAAAATCGCCGACAAGGACAAAGCGCTCGAACTCGAAAAGAAATCCCGCGTTGTTTCCGATGCGGAATCGGCAGCGGCGGAAATTCCGAAACTCCTCGAAGCCGCGCAAGCCGATCCCGAAAACACGCAAATTTTCCGTGATCTTTCCCGCAATTACAAAATTGCGGGCGACCTCAACGCCGCGATCTGGGCAATTCAACAGGCGCGCCAAACGACCAACGGCAAAACCGACGCGACGCTTGAAAAGCTTGAACACTCGCTCACGACGGAAAACTACGAAAACTGCATCCGCGCCGCAGAAAAAGTCGTCGCCGAAAATCCCGGGAACGCCGAATACGCGGATTATTTGGCAAAACTCCGCGAAGCAGAAAAAGCCTACAAACTGCAGGCGATTCAGACGCTCGTCGAAAAATATCCGAACGATTACAACTACCGTTACGACCTCGGCTTGATGTTGCTCGATTCCGGCGACGTCAACAGCGCGATTCGCGAACTCCAGCTCGCACAGCGCTCGCCGAAGAACCGCCATCTGGCAATGCTCAACCTCGGTCGCGCGTTCATCGCGGGCAGCAAGTACGACCTTGCCGCCGACCAGCTCGCCGTCGCCAAAGGCGAAATCGGTTTGATGAACGAACTGAAGAAGGACGTGATTTACGAACTCGCCAACGCGCTGGAAAAATCCGGAAAACGCGAAGATGCCATCGCCGAATACAAGGCTCTCTACATGGCGGATTCGACCTACAAGGACGTTTCCGAAAAAATCAACGCATTCTACAAGTAAGAGAAGAATTAGAAGTGAGGAATTAGGAATACAAAAACTGTCCTGATTCCTCATTTCTAATTCTTCATTCCTAATTTCTAATTCTTTTCCCCAAATGCCCCTCCATCCGCAAATCAAATTTCTGATTTCCCGCTATCCCGTTCTCGAAAGCTGCGGGAACGATATCCAGCGTGCCGTCGACGTGCTCGCCGAATCCTACCGCAACGGCGGAAAACTCCTCATCTGCGGGAACGGCGGAAGCGCCGCCGATGCCGACCACATTTCCGGCGAGCTGCTGAAAGGTTTTTGCTCAAAGCGTCCGCTGAAACCCGAAGCGCGGGAACGCCTCGGCGAAGAGCTCGCCTCGCAGTTGCAGGATGCCCTGCCCGCGATTCCGCTTCACAGCCTCGGAGCAATCAACACGGCTTGGCTGAACGACTGCGATCCGTACTACGGCTACGCGCAACTCGTTTGGGGTTTGGGCAACAAAGGAGACGTTTTGCTCGGGCTTTCGACTTCGGGAAATTCCAAAAACGTCGGCTACGCAATGCAAGCCGCCCGAGCCAAAGGATTGGCAACCGTCGGGCTTTCCGGTGCGACCGGCGGGAAACTGAAAACGCTTGCGGATGTCTGCATTTGCGTGCCCGACACGGCAACATTCAAAATTCAGGAACTCCACCTTCCCGTTTACCACACGATTTGCCTCGCACTCGAAGATATTTTCTTCGGATAAAAAAAGAAATGTGAAGGCTGTTCCCGTAAAGAAAATTTTTCCGCGCACTCATTCGTAGGAGTAATTTTGCTCCTACGAATTTTTTTTGCGCCAACGGCGGTTGCGTAAATACGCGGAGAGGAAAAGAAGACCGCCGAGCGTGACGAGCCATTCTCCGTGGCGGGCGTAAAACGTGCGTCCTCCCGCGCCGAGCGCGTTCCCGTCTTCGTCGAAACGCCTCCAGCCGTGAACTTCAAAGCTTTTTTCTCCGCGAAAATAAATCGTGCCGTCCGGCTTGTTGTTTTCGGTCATCACTGCCATGTGTCCGAGCGGATTGATCAGCCCGCTCCAACCCGCGTTCCCGCAACGCACCACGGGCACGCCCAGACTCACCGCCTGCATCACGGAATGAGCCGCGTGCTGATACGCTCCGGCTTCGCGTCCGTACCACGCATCGTTAGTCACCACGGCAAGAAAATCCGCTCCCCGGCGAACGAGATCGCGCCCGAGCTCGGGAAAAACATCTTCGTAGCACACAAGCGCGCCCATCGAAAACGATCCGTTTTTCAAATAAATCCGAATCGGCTCAGCGGACGTTCCCGCGAGGCAATCCGCCGCAGCCGGCACAATTTTCCGGAACGGCAAATAATCCGCAAACGGCAAATATTCGCCGAAAGGCACAAGATGCCGCTTCGCGTAAAATTCATCGGAAATACCGGATTTCGGGTAGGCGACGTGTACGGAATTGTAATACGTTTTTTCGTCGTTGCCGTTGCAAATTCCGCCAAAAACAAGCGGCGTTCCCGCGTGGGCGACGAGCTCTTCGATCCACGCGCGATAGTCGGGCAAATCAACGGGAAACGGCAGCGCGGCCTCCGGCCAAAGGATAAAATCCGGCGCGGGAACGCCCTTCGCGGCGGCAAGAGTCAACTCGTCCAGCACGGCGACACACGCGGAAGTACGCGATGAATCCCACTTTTCGTTCGGGTCAAAATCCGGCTGAACCGCCGCAAACGCAAAGTATTTTTCGTTGTTTTTTGCGAAATCCAAGCAGGAATTCCAATACACGAAAACCGAGAGCAAAACCGGAATCAGTGCGCAGTAAAATTCCGGACAAATGCTGCGCAGAGAGCTGAACATCGATTGCGAGTCGCCGGGTCGCACCCGCCAGATTTTTGCCTCAACGACCAAATGACGCGCATACCGCGCCACGCCGAGATTGAAGAAAATTATCAGAAAACTCGCACCCGCCGTTCCCGTCCACGGGCAATACGCGAGCATCGCCGGGCGTTCCCACTGCGTCGCCCCGAGCGGCATCCACGGGAACCCCGAAAGAAACCACGTCAAGATCCATTCGAGCAAAATCCAAAGCCCGGCAAGCCCGAGCAAATTCAGCAAACGCGAAAAAAATCCGTGCTCTTTTCCGCTCGCGGGAAAAATCATCCGCAACGCGATGAACCACAAAAACGGAAACGCCGAATATCCCAACGGCAAAAGAAAAACCGCCAGCCAGCCCAGCGGCGGATAGACGTGGCGAAGCCAAATCAGCGTGAGCAAACCGCTCAAATAAGCACACGCCGACGCGCCGAAAAGCCAACTTTTCCAACTCGGACGCGTCGCCGCCCAAAGCGCCATCGGCACCGCCCAAACCCACGCCAGCGAAGCGATATCCGCTCCCGGCATCGACAAAACATAGCCCAACGTCGAAAGACCGACTGCGACAACCGCGAACACGCGTTCCCGCGTAATTTTTTTCGAGAAAATCATTTCCGCTCAGCGTAAAGCCCGTACCCGTACTTGAAAAGTTTTTTTGTCCGGAACCCGCAGACCGCTCCGCGTGAAATTAAAATTTTTCCTAAGTATCCATCCTCCGCCCTCCCTCGACCATAGAAGCGAAAAAAAAACGTTTTTCGTGGTGGACAAAATTTTTGAAAAAACCGACACTCCTTGCCGCTTTACATTTACTTATGATTCACAAAATGAAAACCCTCGTTCCCGTGCTTGCGGCATTTGCCGTAGCCCCGTTTGTTTCCGTTGCAGATGAAGCCGCGCAACCGCCGGCTCTCGCGCCCGAAACCGCCGCGCAGGCACCGAAGAAAATCGAAATCACGCCCGAACAGCGCCAACTTTTTCTGAAAGGTTTGGGCTGGCTCGTCGGTCAACAGAGCGGCTTAGTTCAAGAGCTCCGCATTTCCAAAGAAGATGCCGCCGCCGTCGCGGAAGGCTTCCGTCTTGCGCTCATGGGCGAAGGTCAGGACATCCCCGCTCAAGTCATGGCGAATAATGACGCCTACTCCGCGTTTATCGACGAGTTGCAGGCAAACGCCATGGCTCAACTCGAAGCCGAAATGAAATCCGCCGCCGCCGAAAACAAGAAAATCGGTGCGGAATTTGCTCAGAAGAAGCAAGCTGAAGACGACGGGTACAAAGCGCTTCCGTCCGGCGTTCTGATGAAAACCACGAAAGCGGGCGATACCGAGAAAAAGCCTTCGGCCGCCGACACGGTCTCCGTGCGCTACACGGGAAAACTCGTTGACGGCACGGTGTTCGACAGCTCGGCGAAGGACGAAAACGGTGTTCCCGTGCAGTTTGTCGCAGGCGAAGGCGAAACGGTCTCGCTCCCGCTCGGACAGCTGATTAAAGCCTGGGCGGAAGCGATTCCGTTGCTCGGCATCGGCGGGCAATGCACACTTATCGTTCCCGCGGATCAGGCGTACGGCGATCGCGCCGTCGGCATCATTCCGCCGGGAGCCACGCTCATTTTCGATATTGAACTCGACGGCATCGCCGATCCGGACAACGGAAATGACGATGCGGAAGAAATCGACATCGCCGAAATCGAAGAAGCATAGTTGATTTTTCTTCGATGAACGCGTTCCCGCGAGGATTTTCCCGCGGGAACGTTTTTTTATGTTAACCTGCGATACGCTCAATGGGCTAAACGTGTGCGTTCCTTTTGAGGAGAAAATTCTATTCCGTTGCCAAACCCGTTTTTTTTCTATTCAATGTGCGTTCCTTTAACAAAATCTGACTAGGACACAAAAGATTAAAGTAGACAAACAACGAAAAAAATAACGATGGCAAAACCGACATCTTCCAAAAAGACAGCCAAGGCGGCATTGCAGTCCGTCACCGACAAATCCGGACAGGAAGCCGTTTCCGCGTTCAAGCAGTGGATCCTCTATCATATGCGTTGCACGCTCGCACGCGACACAAACACTGCAACGAATCACGATTGGCTCACCGCCGTCAGTTGCGCAATTCGCGACCTTTTGCACCACCGCTTCATCACAACGCAGGAAACCCACGTCACGGAGAAGGCGCGCCGCTGCTACTACCTTTCGATTGAATACCTGATGGGACGCCTTCTTCGCAACAATCTTGCGAATGCGGAATTACTTGAGGTCGCCGAAGCGGCGATTCGCGAGCTCGGACTCGATCCCGAAACAATTTTCGCGGAAGAAAAAGATATGGGGCTCGGCAACGGCGGTCTCGGTCGCCTCGCCGCGTGCTTCCTCGACTCGCTCGCCACGTTGGATCTCCCGAGTGTCGGCTACGGGATTCACTATGAATTCGGTCTCTTCCGCCAGACGTTCGTCAACGGCTACCAGGTGGAAACTGCCGACAACTGGCTCATCGCCGGTAACCCGTGGCACCTCCGCCGCGCGTCCCGCCGACTCGAAGTCCCGGTTTACGGCCATGTCGAACTCTCCTACGACGAAAACGGCAATTTCCGTCCGCGCTGGGTAAACACGCAAACGCTCGTCGCCGTACCGTGGGATATTCCGATTGTCGGCTACAAGGCGAAGACGATCAACTTCCTCCGCCTCTGGGAAGCGAAAGCCACGCGCGATTTCGATTTCCACAAGTTCAACGAAGGCGCTTACATCGAAGCGATTCACGAAAAAGCGAGCAGCGAAACCGTTTCCAAGGTGCTTTATCCGAACGATAAAGCTGCCGTCGGCCGCCAGCTCCGCCTCGTCCAGCAGATTTTCTTCGTTTCCGCTTCGTTGCAGGACATCATCCGCCGCCACAAAGCCGAAAACGGGTCGCTCGATACGCTTCCGGAAAAAGCCGCGATCCAGCTCAACGACACGCACCCGACGCTTGCGATTCCGGAATTGATGCGCCTCCTCCTCGACGTCGAAGGTTACTCCTGGGACAAAGCGTGGAGCATCGTCACGAAGGTTTTCGCGTACACAAACCACACGCTTCTTCCCGAAGCGCTCGAAAAGTGGAGCGTGCCGCTGTTTGAAAAAGTGCTCCCGCGCCATCTCCAGATCATTTACGAAATCAACCGCCGCTTCCTCATGGAAGTCGAAAAGAAGTGGCCGGGAGACGAATCGAAGAAGCGCGAACTCTCCATCATCGAAGAAGGCAACCCGAAACAGGTCCGCATGGCGACGCTCGCCGTCATCACCTGCCATTCCACCAACGGTGTCGCCGCACTTCACACGGAATTGCTCAAGCAGACGCTTTTCCACGACCTGCACGAGCTCTATCCGGAACGCTTCAACAACAAGACGAACGGCATCACGCCGCGCCGTTGGCTTCGCGCTTGCAACACCGGGCTTTCCAAACTCATCGATTCCAAAATCGGCGGTGATTGGACGGCAGATCTCGACCAGCTCAAAAAGCTCGAAAAATTTGCCAACGACAAAGCCTTCCGCAAGTCCTACATGGACATCAAGCGTGCGAACAAGGTTGAACTCGCCCGCATTATCAAGAGCCTCTGCGGTATCGAAGTTTCGCCGGATGCGCTCTTCGACGTTCAGATCAAGCGCTTGCACGAATACAAACGCCAGCACCTGAACCTGCTCCACATCCTAACGCTTTACCACCGCATCCTGAACAACCCGTCGCAGGACATCACTCCGCGTGTGTTCATCTTCGGTGCGAAGGCCGCTCCGGGCTACGAACTCGCCAAGCACATCATCCACGCCATCAACGCCGTTGCCGCAAAAATCAACAACGACCCGCGCGTGGGAGACAAGCTCAAGGTTGCGTTCATTCCGGACTATCGCGTATCCCTCGCAGAAAAAATCATTCCTGCGGCGGACCTTTCCGAGCAGATTTCCACGGCGGGCAAGGAAGCCTCCGGAACAGGCAATATGAAGCTCGCTCTCAACGGTGCGCTCACGATCGGCACGCTCGACGGCGCGAACGTCGAAATCAAAGAAGAAGTCGGCGACGACAACATCTTCATTTTCGGTCTCACGGTCGACGAAGTTAAAGCTCTGCGTTCCCGCGGCTACAATCCTTGGGAATACTACAATCGCGACGAAGAGCTCAAAGCTGTTCTCGGCTGGCTCACCAGCGATTACTTCACGCCGGAAGCTCCGGGCTCGCTCGCTCCGGTTGTTCGTAGCCTCCTCGAAGGCGGCGACCCGTTCCTCGTCCTCGCCGACTACCGTGCGTATGTAGAATGCCACGAACGCGTGGACAAAGCGTTCCGCGACAAGGACGCATGGGCGAAGTCCGCGATTCTCAACACCGCGCGCGTCGGCAAATTCTCGTCCGACCGCACGATTTCCGAATACGCGAAAGACATTTGGAATCTGCCCGCACTTCCCGTCAAACACGGTGAAATGCACTGGCGCATCATCGCGGAATAATTCATTCCGTTCCTAAAAAAGCGTTCCCGCGAGGAATTTCCTCACGGGAACGCTTTTTTTTTCAAACCACGCTTTACGACACTCACAGCAAAAACAAAAAACAGCGACGTTCCCGCCGCTGTTTTTTTTTGCTGTTCGGAAAAATTTACTCGCCCCAGGACACCGGCTGTCCGGTGCACTCGAGGACACCGCGCCAGAGTTCGCTCGTAACATTGACTTTCTTGCGCTTGTTGGCAATGAGCGAAAGCGGCAAATGAACGTGCGCGCGGTGGCACATTGCGACGAGCATTCCGGTTTTTCCCGCCATACCCGCGTGAACGGCATTGTGCGCCAAGTGAGAGCAGTACGCATTATCGTAGGCGTTCGCAGGAATGCTTCGAATGATGTAGCTCGGGTCAATGTACTTAATGGTGCAATCGACATCGTGTTCCTTCATGTCGGCTTTGATGCGATCACGCAGATATTTACCGATGTCATTGTGAAGTTTGTTTCCGGAAGCGTCGCGTCCGGCGTCGCCGGAAAAAAGATTTTGTCCGGCGCCTTCGGCAACGACGATAACGGCGTGTCCGCGTTCGACGATGCGTTTACGGAGCACTTCGAGGAATCCGTTCGGACCGTCAACGACCAGCGGGACTTCCGGAATGAGCACAAAATTCGCTTCGGAGCTCGCGAGAGAGGCGTACGCGGCAATAAAGCCGGAATCGCGCCCCATAAGTTTCACGATCCCGATTCCGTTCGGAGCGCCCTTCGCTTCCGCGTGCGCACAGTTAATGACCTTAACGGCTTCGGAAACGGCGGATTCAAAGCCGAAGCTCTTGTCGAGCAAAACGATATCGTTGTCGATGGTTTTCGGAATCCCGATGACGGATTTTTTCAAACCGCGGAGCTTGCACTCGTCGGAGATTTCCCGCGCGGCGCGCAACGTACCGTCCCCGCCGACGACGTAAAGAATATCAATACTCATGCGCTGGAGCGTATCGACGATGGTCGGCGTATCCTGTTGTCCTCGGGAACTCGCGAGCATCGTTCCGCCCTGCGCGTGAATATCGGAAACGATATCCGGGTCGAGCAACATCGGTTCGTGATTTCCTTGCGGGACGAGACCTTCGTAACCGTAGCGGAAGCCGTAGATGCGAGTTACGCCGTAGGAGTGATAAAGCCCCATAACGAGGTTTCGGATAACGTCATTCAAACCCGGACAAAGACCGCCGCAAGTTACGATGCCGACTTTCGTATCCGCCGGATTGAAGAAAATATTTTCGCGCGGTCCCGCCGATTCAAACGAAACAAGCGGTTTTCCGGCGCAAACGGCTTCCATCGCACCCTTAAACGTAATATCGGCAAGGATACGGTCTCCGTCCGTTTTAAAAAGTTCTTCGGAAAAATGTAGCTTTTTAAGCGGCGAAGGAAATTTGCAGGGACCGAGATTTTCGATAACGGTTTCCGGAGTAATAGAATTGTTGCAGGAGGTAGAACTCATAGTTCGGAGATTGTCTTACAGCACTACCGTTCGGGCAAGTTTTTATTTTTTTTTCGGAAACAACGCTGCGTTCCCGCAAGCGGAAAAATAATTTCAGACGAAACTTGCGCGGCGGCACGCTTCCTGCAAAGATTTTTCCGTAAAAAAAATTATGAACGACTACACCAATCCCTTCGTCGTCGCTGCAGCGGCTCCCGCCACGCGCGCCGACTTTTACAGAAAAACCTATATGCTCGTCGCCGTCGCCTGCGCCGTATTCGGACTTTTGCTCGCGGGAACGCTGGCAACGCCTGCGATTGTGAATCCGCTGACGCGCCTGTTCTTCGGGAGCGGCGGTTTCGGCTGGCTACTCGTCCTCGGCGGATTCTGGCTGATTTCGATGTTTGCCAACCGCTTGGCATTCGGCGGCGTTTCCACGGGAACGCAACTCGCCGGGCTCGGCGTGTACATCGTCGCGGAAGTTCTGCTCTTCGCTCCGATGCTGAATCTGCTGATGATTCAATTCGGACAGGACGCAATGATTTCGGAAATCGTCGCTCCCGCCGCGCTTTCCACGCTCCTGCTCGCGTGCGGTTTGACGGCGACGGTGTTTATGACAAAAACGGATTTTTCGTTCCTGCGCGCATTTGTATCCGTCGGATTTTTCGTGGTTCTCGGCGCCGTCATTCTGCTGACGCTTTTCGGCACGGGCATCGGAACGTGGGGAATCATTGCGCTGACGGCGTTTATCTCGGTCGTGATTCTTTACCAGACGTGGATGGTCAAAACTCAATTCCGCCCCGACCAACACGTCGGCGCGGCGCTGATTATTTTCGCCGGAATCGCCACGCTGTTCTGGTATCTGGTCATGCTTTTTGCCGAACGCCGCGACTAAGCAAGTTCCCTCGACGAAAGGGAAAAAACGCGAATGCCGTTCCCGTGGCATTCGCGTTTTTTTATTGAGCGGGAATGCTTGCGCGACGACGGAAAAAGCGTAAATTCCGTAAAAATGACGACTCGAAACAAAATCACGACACTTCTCGCACTCAGCGTCCCCGTGGCGGTTGCCGTTTCCGCCGTCAATCCCCCCGCCGGAAACGTCTGGTTTATAGAAATTTTCTGGTGCGTTGCTTACTGGATTTTTCTCGTTGCGACATTCCGTCATTTCCGCTTTTCAAACACGGCATACGCAATCGCCACCTCCTGGTGCATTTTGCAAACCGTCGGAGCGCACTACACGTTCGAACTCGTTCCGATGACACAGGACTGCTTCGGTTTTGAGCGCAACCATTTCGACCGCATCGCACATTTTGCCGTCGGACTAAACGCCTTTCTGATTTCGGAATTTCTTTTCCGCAAAAAAATCGTTCCCGGGCTTCGCGCAGCGGCAATCGGCGGATTTTTCGTTATCGTTGCCGTCGCCGGACTCTGGGAAATCGTCGAGTGGCTCTACGCCGTGTATGACGGAGGCGAAATGGGAGCCGCATTTCTCGGCTCGCAGGGCGATATTTGGGACGCACAAAAAGACATCCTTTGCGACACGCTCGGCGGTCTTGTCGCGGGAACGCTTTTCGCAAAAATGCCCCGGCCCCAGTGCTCCTGAAATTTAATCAGGCAAAAAACGACTTCTGATTTTTTCGCGAATAAATGCGCGTTCCCGTGCGGTCATTCCGACAAAATAAATCGCGAGAACACTACAGAAGACAGACACACTTCCGACGAAAATCAAGCGAATCCAACCCTCGCTCATACAGCCGCAAATGATTGCCGGAGCAACTGACGATACCGCTAAAACCGTTCCCGCAGGGAAAAAAACTCGGAGGAAATACATACGTACCGAAAAACCGATTTGCCTCTTTAAGAGCCATACACGCCAACACATCATTAACGCTTCCTGCACCGCCCCAAGCAAAAAGACAAGGCTCGCCGGCATACCAGCGCAAAGTGCAAAGTAGCTTCCGAAAAAGTAAAGCGCGTGAAGTGTTGCAAACCCGACTTGGTGTGCGCGAATATTTCCCGTGGCCATAAGAGCCTGAAACATCGGTTGAGCCGACGTAACAATCAGTCCTTGAAGAATAGTGATCCGCAAGAAAATTCCCGTATTCGCCGGAACATCTCCCAACCAAATTTTTAAAACGAAATCACTCTCAAGAAAAACCGGAATTGCAAAAATCATCAGCAGGAAAAACGACATCTTACAGGTTTTCAATATTAACGAATGTCCTTGTGCAACTTCTCCCGCGACCTGCGTTTTTACGATTTGCGGACCTGCCGCTATTTGAAAGTTTGCAACGAAACTTTGAATTGTTCCCGAAACCTGCAAAGCAATCCCCCGTGCAGCGTTTACGACGGGGCCGAAAAATTGGTTAAGCAAAATGTTGATTCCCTGACCGGAAAGCGCACCCGAAAAATGAGAAAGCAAGCTCCACCCCGTGAAAGAAACGATTTCCCGTGCCTTATTCACGTTAAAATAAAAACGGAAGCGACATTCTTCAAAATTGATCCGGCAAAAAACCCGATACGTCATTGCAACGACAAATGACGTTCCCGCGCAAAGCACTGCGTAGAGAATCAGCTTGTCCCCACCGAGTGTTGTCAGCAGAAAAACAAGCAACAGTTTTAAAACGACTTCCCCAAGGCTGACATAGGCATAAACGCTCATGCGTTCCCGCGCGATAATCGTCGCCATATATGGCACTTGCAAGACACCGATGATAAACGAAAACACGGAGCATTGGTAAACCCAATTCAGGGCGGGTACGCGGTCTGAGGGAACATTAAGTTGCGTATTTACGAACCAGAGTCCGAGTGTTTCCGCCAAAAGAAGGATTGCCACCGCAAGTCCGGTGTGAATCGTCAGGGTCAGAGAGAACGTCTTTTTTAATTCGTCAAATTTTTTTTTGCCGAGCGCTACAAGCAAAAACCGCTCCGTACCGCGAGCCATCGCCGTATTCAGAAACGCGAGAAAAGTAACAAATCCACCGACGACATTGTAGATTCCGAAATCGTCCATTCCGAGTGTCGCCAAAACTACGCGCGACGTATAAAGCCCGACGCCCGTAGAAACGAGCATCCGAAAGTAAAGCATTAATGTGTTCCGCATCAGCCGATGCGCGTCGGCGGCTCCGGACATTATGAGTTTCGTTTAAAAATTTTCCGGTAAATTTTTCGCAAAAGCGGAATCTTCGCTGCACGGGAACGCACGAATGCGGCGACAGCCAAAACACTTGCTTCCGCAAACAGAACCGGAGAAATGTCTTTGCGGAGAATTTTGAATGCCTCTTTTACCATCAAATCCCCGCAGGGATTTATTTGCTGTGCCGCAAGCCATCTCAGGTACTTCCTCCGGTGTAATTTGTAGTAATCAATATCGAAAACAGCGCAAAATTCTTCAAGTTTACCGAGAGCATCGAGCGAAACAAGCGTTCGGCGGCATTTCCCGCAAACATTGCAATTTCCTCCGATGTCGCTCGTGCAAACGTGCAAATATTTTTGAGCGGGAACAAAGTCGGCGAGCAGTTTCGTTTTTTCAAAACGGGTCTTGGCTCCGCCTTCGGAATAAATTTTCAACTGCCGCGAAGAAAAACACGGAAGCGAAAGAAGTTCATAATGGTCCGACGAATTAAATTCGTTGTTTTTCAATTCAAACGCACCAAAATCGTAGCCGCTTGAAGCGTAAAAATAAACGCCCCAAAGTTTTTGAAGCACAAGAACCGAAAAGATGCTCGAATAAGTATGCGTCAACAAATGGTTCTGCGGGAACGCTTCGGCAAGATTTGAATTTGTCTGAATAAATTCAAATCCGTATTCCCGTGCAAATTGCTTGGCATGTTCCGTCTGCCAACGGAATTGACGATCTTCGTCGTCATGGGAAAACGCGCCGACGTTATTCAAAATCAAATGCGTCAATCGTAAGTGCGGGAACGGGCTTTGCGCATTGCAAGCGACAGCATGAAGCGAATCAATTCCGCAGGAAATTCCGGTACCGACTGCTCCCGCGTTCGGTAACATTTTCACGTCGATTTCACCCGAAATTTTCGGGGCATGAAGCCTTTTACTCGCCTTGACAAGTGACGGAATCAGATAAGTTCGGATTTGATAAAGCAATTCTTCGCCCACAGGCGCCTCGCAAACAAAATCGCAACGTTCCCGCATCGCCCAATTAAGCAAAGCGACGAGAAATGCGTCTGAACGCTCAAAACAAAGAAATTTTCCGTATTTTTCTTCGACTTCAAACCAAACCTCGCGCACGTCTCCTGAAACATCAATTTTCGCAGACAGACGGGAACGCCCGTTGAACGTTTTAACTTCCGGTCGGCGAATCGTAACAATCTTTGCAGACACATCCGTTTCGGACGAAAGATTTTCAAAAAATTTTGACATTCCGTCTGAAAACGCAAGTTGCTCGGCAGAAGAGATCTTGCCTTGGACAGAAAAAAGCAATTCCTCCGGAAGAGAAAACGCAGGATCGGTTAAAGCTAAAGTTTCTTCTCTCATTTCTTTTGACATAAAATTATGTCTAAGAAATATGTTTTTAACATAACATTATGTCAAATTGTGAATTCTCCGAGAAAAATTAGCTTTGTGTTAGACATCTCAGTATGTCTAAGAGCTCGAAACAGTTCTTTATCGCGTTCCCGCGCGAGATCCTTAACGCATACGAATCTTGCCAGAACATGAAAAATTTTGCCTCATTCGTACGGGAAGCGACGATTAGGCGTTTAAATACGGAATTCGGATTCACTCTGGACGAAAAGCTCGGAAATTTCCGGCGTGCGCAGCGCACAGACCTGATGAATCCGCAGGCAAGGCGGGAAAAGTTACCCGAATTGCAACGGCAAGCCGCGCGAGCTCGTGCGAAGAAAAAAGGAACGGACGCAAAACCGATTTAATTTCTTGCCAGCGGGACGGGAACGCGGCATTTTGTTGCGTTCATCAAACTTTTTTAAAGCCGTGAGAGAAGATTATCTGAAACAAGCGAACAAAGTCATCAAGGATCCGAACATTCTCATCAATGTGGTTTCCCACCGCGTTCATCAGCTTCAGCACGAAGGCATGACGCCGCTGATTGAGTCCCTTGAAAAACTCGAACCCGAGGACATCGCCCTCCGCGAAATCATCGAAGGCAAGCTCTCCTACGAATTGCCGGAATCGTTCCCGAACGCATAACTCTGCGGCACGGGAGAAAAACGGGCGG
Source organism: Opitutales bacterium (assembly GCA_017935025.1). Taxonomy (GTDB): domain Bacteria; phylum Verrucomicrobiota; class Verrucomicrobiia; order Opitutales; family UBA953; genus Spyradosoma. The sequence goes on from JAGBIL010000017.1 coordinate 43,808, forward strand.
GCGCGGCGTTCCGGGATCCGGAGCGAATCGTCTGCCCTTTTCATTTTCTAAAGTTTTGTGAGTAAGAAAAAAGACAACACGCGGCTCGCTGAGGTCCGCAACCCGAAAGCCTCCCGGGATTATTTTCTCGGAAGCCGCTTTGAAGCGGGTATCGCGCTTACGGGAACGGAGGTCAAGGCGATACGCCTCGGGCGCGCCAACATAGCCGATGCCTTCGTGCGTATCAACAACGGCTCCATTCCGATTCTCTACCATGCTCACATTTCCGAATACGATTTCGGAAACACCAACAACCACCAACCCTACCGCCCGCGCAAATTACTTTTGCACGCACGCGAAATCCGGAAGCTCGTCGCGGAAATTCGCTCCGGCGGAAAAACCATCGTCCCGACAAAACTTTATTTCCGCCACGGCTTGGTCAAAGCCGAAATAGCCCTTGCCCAAGGCAAAAAACTTTTCGACAAGCGCAACGACATCAAAAAGCGCGACGATGACCGCTACGTGCGCCGCGCCCTGCGTCGCAACTAAAATCGCATTGCGGCGGTTGCGTCGTCAGCTTAGCGTTCCCCACAAAAACAAGAGATTTCTCCATGCCCACGCCTCGCACAGTTTATTTCGTCTGCACCGGCAACACCTGCCGTAGCCCGATGGCGGAAGCGCTTTTTCGCGAAGTTTTAACGCAGGAAAATTTGGGGAAAAAATTTAAAACGGCATCATTCGGACTTGCCGCCGCGTGCGGAGAGCCGGCATCCCTCGAAGCGCAAAAAGCCGTCGCTGAAAAAGGCGGCGACCTCTCCGGACACCGTTCCCGCCGTGCAGCAGATGTCGCCCTTGGCGCGGGAGATATTTTCATCGGCATGACTCCCGGGCATCTACACGCTTTAAAAACGCTTCCCGCACAGGTTTTTTGCATCGGCGAATTTTTCCCCGAGAACGCGTTCCCGCGAGAAGTGCCGGATCCTTTCGGCGGAACGGCGAACGACTATCGCGTCGCGCGCGATGCCATTTTATCCGCGTTCCCGCGCCTGACGGAATTTCTCAAAACCCTCGACTGAACGGATTTTTATGACGGACGATGACGATTCCACCCTCACCAAAAAAGACGGCGAAACCACCCTGCTCGTTTCGCCGCAGGATTTCGTCTGTAAAAAACCGTTCTCATTCGAACTCGGCGGAGAAATCCCCGAATTTAAAATTCGCTACGAAACCTACGGCACGCTCAATGCCGACAAATCCAACGCAATTCTGATTTGCCACGCACTCACGGGCGATCACCACGTCGCGGGTAAACACCGCCCGGAGGACAAACGCCCCGGCTGGTGGGACCACTTTATCGGTGAAGGCAAAGCCGTCGATACGCGCAAATATTTTGTCATCTGCTCCAACTGCCTCGGCGGTTGCAGCGGCTCCACGGGACCGAAATCCGTCAATCCCGCTACAGGAGATCCCTACGGGATCGACTTTCCCGTACTGACGATGCTCGATATGGTGCGCGCACAAAAAGCGCTCATTGATTTTCTCGGAATCGAAAAACTTCACGCCGTCATCGGCGGCTCCATGGGCGGAATGCAGACACTGCTTTGGGCAATCGAATATCCCGACGCGGTGAAAAATATCGTCGCCATGGCATGCACGGCGCGGCAAAACACCCAGGCAATCGCGTTCAACGCTGTCGCCCGCGCAGCAATCGTACAAGACCCGAATTGGCTCGGCGGATACTACGGAGAACTCGAAGGCACGGGGCCGCGCACCGGGCTTGCCGTCGCCCGCATGATGGCACACATCACTTACCTTTCCGATTTCAGTCTGACGATGAAAACACGCCGGGACTCGCGTATAGACTTACCCGGCGGACGCATCGCAACCAGCGAATTTCTGCGCAAAATCACATTCCCGATCGAAAGTTATCTGCACCATCAGGGCGACAAATTCCTCGATCGATTCGATGCAAATTCCTACCTTTACATCACGCAGGCGACGGACCGTTTCAACCTTTCCGAACACAAGTCGCTCGACCAGGTTTTCGCCAATGTCAAAGCGCGGGCGCTCGTCATCGGATTTTCCACCGACTGGCTTTACCCGCCATGGCAAAACCGCGAAATCGTCCTCGCCTTACAACGCGCCGGTAAAAATGCGCGTTACGCCGAAATCGAAGCCGTGAGCGGACACGATTCGTTCCTCCTCGATTCGCAGCGCCTCTACGACCTTACGGCGCAATTCCTGCGGGGAGAAAATTGAAATTTGCCTGCGGCAAATTTCAATTAATCTCGAATTCCGAATTCCGAATTGCGAATAATTACCAAGAATCAAAAAAAGGCATTATGGCTTCGGGGGGAGTCTCGGGATTGCGAACAAGAGTTGAAGTTCTTACCCTCTACGACGAAGACCGGAAGGGTTTCACTCCCCAATTTTTTTCCCGCACTTCATTCGGAATTTGGAATTCGCTATTCGCAACTGATTGAAATTAGCGAAGCGGAGGCTTCGCTAAATTTCAATTTGCGGGAACGCGGCGGATAGGTTATTCTTGCTGTTTTTCCTAATCTAAAATCGCTATGAGCCAAACAGAAACCGATTTCGGTAAACCGACACTCGTTAACGCCGGTGCCACAAACAGCGACACAAAAATGCGCGGAGCAGATGTCGTCGTCCGCTGCCTCGAACTCCTCGGCGTAGACACGGTTTTCGCCTATCCGGGCGGATCGGCAATCGAACTCAACCAAGCCCTTTCCAAAAGTAAAAAAATGCGTATTATCCTGCCGCGTCACGAACAAGGCGGAGGATTTATGGCAAGCGGATACGCCCGATCAACCGGGAAACCCGGCGTGTGCTTCGCGACGAGCGGACCCGGCGCGACCAATCTCGTTACCGCCATCGCCGACGCATTTATGGACAGCATTCCCGTCGTTTTCATCACGGGACAGGTTTTCTCGCAATTTATCGGGAAACAGGCGTTTCAGGAAACGGACTTTTTCGGCATGACGCTTCCCGTCGTCAAGCACAGCTTCCTTGCCCTCAAGGCGGAAGATTTGCCGAACATCATGTTCCAAGCCTTTAAAATCGCGACAAGCGGACGCCCGGGACCGGTTGTCATCGACATTCCGAAAGACATCCAACAAGCGCTCTTTACGCCGAAATTTCCGTCTTCCATTGACGATTTCCCCGCAAAAATCCCCGGAAAAAAACACGCGATGGACGACGAGCTCAAACTCGTGCTCGACCTCATTTCCTCTGCGAAAAAACCGGTGCTCTACATCGGCGGCGGGATCATTTCGTCGGAATCGACGGAACTTTTCCGCAAATTCGCGAAACTGACGGGCGTTCCCGTGGCATCGACACTGATGGGGCTCGGCGTGTTCCCGCCGGACGATCCGCAATCGCTCTATTGGTTCGGAATGCACGGCACCGTCGCCGGAAACTGGGCAGTTTACCACTCCGATTTACTCATCGCAATGGGGGCGCGCTTCGATGACCGCATTACCGGTCCCGTGAAAACTTTTGCGCCGAACGCAACTATCGTTCATTTCGACATTGACCGCGCCGAGCACAACAAAAACAAGCGCGTGCAATTCCCGATTGAAGGCGAAATTCACGATGCCCTTGAACGCCTCATCGACCTCGCCGAGCGCACGAATTTCAAAAAGCCCGATCTTACCGAATGGTTCAAAACCATCGACGGCTGGAAGAAACAGCACCCGTTCCCGTTCAGCTATGATCGCCACGGCTCTCCGCACATCATGCCGCAGGAGGCCATCGAAGCGCTTTACGAAGAAACAAAGGGTGAAGCCATCGTTTGCACCGGCGTCGGTCAACACCAAATGTGGACACCGCAATACTACCATTTCAAAAATCCGCGCACGTTCATCAGCTCGCTCGGCTCCGGCACGATGGGCTTCGGCGTTCCCGCAGCGTGCGGCGTCGCGGCGGCGCACCCCGATAAAATTGTCGTCAATGTCGACGGCGACGGCTCCGTGCTGATGAACATTCAGGAACTCGCGACGATGTCGGTGGAAAAACTCCCCGTCAAAATCGTTATTCTGAACAACCAATTCCTCGGCATGGTCGCTCAATGGGAAGACTGCTTCTACGGTTCCAACCGCGGACAGACGCTCCTCGGCGACGTTAACAACATCGGCTCTCCTGACAATATTTCCGGTCTGTTCCCGGACTTTGTTACGATTGCCAAGGGCTTCGGCATCAACGGTCGCCGCGTCATCAAACGCGAGGAACTTCACGATGCCATGCGTGAAATGCTCGACACTCCGGGCCCGTTCGTGCTCGATGTCGTCGTGCCTTACGGAGAACACGTTCTTCCTTTCCTTCCCGCCGGACGCTCTGCGCTTGAGATCATGACGAACGAGTCTTGCGGCGACTGTACCGTCGCCCGCCTCGAACGGCTCTGGGGCAAGAAAGAATGAGAAGTAAAAAGAATTAGAAATTGGGAATCGGAAGAAGAGCGGTAGTTCATACGAAAACACCGCTCTTTTTTTTCAAAAAAAACTCCCGTAAAAACACGGGAACCCTCGCGGGAACGTGGCTTTCTCTTAACTTGCGAATGCGAAAACCGAAAATTCTTTATATACGAACGAACGTTTTTTTTTCTTGTCCCGAAATGATTTTTCAGGCAGGGTTTGAGGTGCTATGAAGAACTTATTTCTCTCTGCCGCAATGATGTCGGTGTTCGCCGGAATGGTGTTCGCCTCCTCTGAAACCGCATCGAGCTCTCAGCCGACGGGCAACGTTCCCGAACTGAACGTTGACAAATTCCTCTCGGCGTCCAGCAATATGCAAAAAGCCATCAATGAAGACGATCCCGTCCTCGAGAAACTCAATCTCGACGCCGACGACCTCGAAATCATGATGCCCGATGAACAATTCCAAGCCGTATGCGATGCTATCTCTTCGCACTATGCGGAAATCGAAGTCGGAGCTGCCAATAAAGCAAAACTCGAGGATGCCAAGGTGATTTTCGGCGCAGAAAACGCAAAGGAAATCCAGCCGTTTATCGGCAATCAAGCGGCTATCGACAACGCCCGTCGCCAACTTCGCGACGCGTACAACGTTTTTGCTGACTACCACTCCACGCAGGAACTCGCATCGTCCGTCGTTGACTGGAACTGGGGCGACTCCTGGGGCGTGACGATCAACCCGTCCGTCGGGACACTCGGTGTCGGTATCGATGCCGGTTACGAGTTCAACCGCTTCTTCAAAATTCGCGCCCACTACGGCACGGGACGTTTGGATACATCCGTTACGTTGTCCGACACGGACATGGATCTCGAATGGGAAAATCAGGACAACTACGGTGTCTTCGTTGACTGGCACCCGAAAGGATCTCAGTTCCACGTAACACTCGGTCTCATGCGCATGGATCCGCGTATCCGTGTCGAAGCGAATTATCACGGAACATCCTACGCGTACGATGCAGCCGGACAGGGTGCATGGTATGACGTCAAATCCGACTACATCATGGAAGGCGACTGGGAGAATGAAGTTCAGCCTTACATCGGCATCGGCTGGTCTTCCGACGGAAGCAAAAAGCGTACGCTTTATTTCTCTATCGACCTTGGTCTTGCCTATCTTGGTGAAGGAAATTACGAGGAAAGCGGAGCTCCGCATTTCTACAAAAACGGGATCCCCTTCGATCCGAATAATCCCATGGCAAACTTGGGAGAAATTGATGCGGTTTCCACCCTTCAGCAGTTCGACTCGAACGTTCGCGATGCTGTGGACAAAGTGGCGGACTTCCTGAACGATATGTACGTCTATCCTGTTCTTCAGATCGGCGGCGGTATTCGCTTCTAATCGGCGTTCCCGCAAAGCAAAAACCTCGGCAGGCTCGTTCCCGCCGAGGTTTTTTGTTTCATGGGCTTTTCAAGCCGACACAAATATTCAAGGATTTTTATAAACTTTTCCGAGCATTCCGTGATTAACTTTCCGTTTTCACCTTTCAACTCTCAGTAGACGAAGAATTTCCGTTGATAATTTAAAAGGGATAGTTTTTCCTTTTTATCGCTTAGAAAAAAGCATTTTTTGTACATCTATAACCACTATATGGTTCCCAACAAATCCCTCAGAGTTCTCATCATCGGTTCGGGTGGGCGCGAACACGCGCTTCTCCGCGCCTGTAAAGCCAGCCCGCTCGTCGCAGCGGTATCCGTCGCGCCCGGTAACGGCGGCATGGAGCAGGAAGCGGTGTGCTACCCGCTGAATGTTTCGGACACGGCGGCAATTGTGGCGCTCGCAAAGAAACTGGATGCAAATTTTGTAATTATCGGCCCCGAAGTTCCGCTGTCGGTCGGGGTTGTCGATGAGCTCGAAGCAGCGGGCATTCCCGCCTACGGCCCCGTCAAGGCGGGCGCGAAGCTCGAAGCGAGCAAAAATTTCACGAAAGAATTTCTTGTCCGCCACAAAATTCCGACGGCGCAAGGCAAGCGCTTCACGTCTTCGGAAGAAGCGGTGGAATACCTTACGTCGCAAAAATTCCCGATCGTGATCAAGGCAGACGGTTTGGCGTCCGGCAAAGGCGTGATTATCGCCGAAGATTTTGACCAGGCCTGCACGGCGGTTTACGACATGCTCGATTCCGGTTGCTTCGGAAAGAGCGGAAGCGAAATTCTCATCGAAGAATTTATGGAAGGCGAAGAAGCCTCCATCATGCTCATGGTCTGCGAAGACCGCTACGTGATGCTTCCCGCAAGTCAGGACCACAAGCGCGTGGGCGAAGGCGACACCGGACTGAACACCGGCGGCATGGGCGCTTACGCTCCCGCGCCCGTCGTTACGCCGGAAATTGAGCGCCGCGTTGTTTCTGAAATCGTCGAACCCACGCTGAAAGGCTTGGCGGAAGACGGTATCCGCTACCGCGGCACGCTTTACGTCGGTATCATGATTACAGCGGAAGGACCGAAAGTAGTTGAATTTAACGTGCGTTTCGGCGATCCCGAGTGTCAGGTATTGCTCCCGCTTCTGAAAACGGACCCGGTCGCCGTCATGTACGCCTGCGCAACGGGAACGCTCGATCCGAAAACGGTGGAATTCCACGACGGAAGCAACATCATCGTCGTGCTCGCGGCGGAAGGCTATCCGGGAACGCCGCGCAAGGGCGACGTCATTTCCCTGCCCTCGCGCATTCCTGCGGGAACGGGCATCATTCACTCCGGAACGGTTCGTGAGGATAACGGCACCATCACGACGGCGGGCGGACGCGTGCTCGGCGTAACGGCGCGTGGCGCAAACCTCGCCGAAGCCGCAAAATCCGCCTACGCACTCATCTCCCAGATCCGTTTCGAAGGTATGCACTACCGCCGTGACATCGGCGCGCGCCAACTCCGGAGAGATCGCGAAGTTTAATACCAAAGGGCGGACTACGGGTGTCAAGCTCTCTTCACAGCTTTTGCCAAGCAAAAACTTTGAAGATTTTTGCCTGATACCCGATTCTCGATGCCCTGTTCTTCTCAAAACCAGCGAAGTTTCGGCTTCGCTAATTTTTTTGCGAATTTTATTCCAAACAACGAAAAAATTTCTTACTCTGTTTGCCCGTTTATGAAATACATTTTTGTTACTGGCGGTGTGGTTTCCTCTTTGGGAAAAGGATTGACGGCAGCGGCGCTCGGCGCCCTCCTCGAAATGCGCGGATTGAAGGTGCGTATGCAGAAATTTGACCCTTACCTGAACGTCGATCCGGGAACAATGAGCCCCTTTCAACACGGTGAAGTTTTCGTTACCGACGACGGCGCGGAAACCGACCTCGATCTCGGTCACTACGAGCGCTTCACAAGCGGCTCTCTCTCCCGGGCGAACTCCGTTTCCTCCGGAAAAATTTATGAGGCCGTTCTCGAAAAAGAACGCCGCGGCGATTATCTCGGCGTTACCGTGCAGGTGATCCCGCACGTAACGAACGAAATCAAATCACGCATTGTTCGCGGCGGAGAAGGTGTCGACGTGCTGATTACCGAACTCGGCGGCACGACGGGCGACATTGAAGGTCTGCCCTTCCTCGAAGCTCTGCGCCAATTCCAACTCGACGTCGGACGCGAAAACGTTTGCTTCGTTCACTGCGCGCTCGTGCCGTACATCCGCGCCGCCGGAGAAATGAAAACCAAGCCGGCCCAGCAATCCACAGCAAAGCTCCGCGAAATCGGCATCCAGCCGGACGTCCTCGTCTGCCGCACTGAACGCCCGATTACGCAGGAAATGCGCGAAAAGATGAGCCTTTACTGCAACGTTCCCGTGAATGCCGTAATTGAATGCCGCGACGTGGAACACTCCATTTACGAGCTCCCGCTCACGCTTGCGGCAGAACACTTCGACGAAGTCGTGATCAACCGCCTCGGGCTCCAGGCAAAGCCGCGTGATCTCTCCGTTTGGGAAAATATTCTGAGCCGCCTGCTTCACCCCGAACACAGTGTAAAAATCGGTGTTGTCGGCAAATACATCGAACTGCAGGACGCCTACAAATCCATTTACGAATCCATCATTCACGGCGGGATCGCCAATACCTGCCGTATCGAAATCAAGCGAATCGACTCCGAAACGCTCGAAAACGGCGATATATCGCCGCTCGCCGACCTCGACGGCATTCTCGTTCCCGGCGGCTTCGGCGATCGCGGAATCGAAGGAAAAATCCTCGCCGCGAAATACGCCCGCGAAAATAAAATTCCGTATTTCGGAATCTGCCTCGGGATGCAAATCTCCGTCATCGAATACGCGCGCAACGTGCTCGGACTCAAAGACGCCAACTCCACGGAATTTAAGCCCGACACGGAACACCCGGTAGTGGACATCATGGAAGCGCAAAAATCCATTATTTCCAAAGGGGCAACGATGCGTCTCGGCTCCTACGCCTGCGTGCTCGCCCAAGGCTCGCACGCGAAATCGGCATACAGCGAAGATGTCATTCGCGAACGCCACCGCCATCGTTTTGAATTTAACAATAAATACCTCGACGCGCTCAAGGAAGCCGGTCTGCGCATCGGCGGCGTAAATCCGGATTCGCACCTCGTCGAAATCGTCGAAGTCGAAAACCACCCGTGGATGGTCGGTGTCCAGTTCCATCCGGAATTCAAGTCCAAGCCGTCCAAGCCGCATCCGCTTTTCGCCGCCTTCATCAAAGCGGCAATCGCGAAGAAAGAAGCGTAAATTCCCTAATGAATAACGAATAGCAAATAATGAACAACGCCGTGCTTTAAGTTTTTGCCTTCAGGCAAAACCTCTGGTTTTAACCGTTCGTTATCCGCTATTCATTATTCATTAAAAAAAAGATCGTCATGGAGTTTAACTTGAAAAAGATTCTGAAAGCGATGCTCGCATCGACTTCGGAACCGCTTTCCATCAAAGACATCCAGGCGGTCATTACGCGCTACCACGAACAGCGAGAAAAACAGCCTGCGGGAACGCACGACGATGCGGACTCCGACGGGAGCGCAGACGGTGCGGGAACGCCTGAGCAGGCGCTGATTCAGGATATCATCAATCAGGTCCCGACGCTGCTCACGGCAACGCAAATCCGCGAAGCCGTCGCCGAGCTCAATCAGGAAATGGAAGATTTCGGCGACGTGACGCGTATCCTGCAAAGCCCGGAAGGCTTCCGCATGACGATCGCACCGGATTACGCTGAGTGGATTCGCCTTCTGCGCAACGATCCGCGCCCGCAAAAACTCACGCAAGCCGCTCTGGAAACCCTCGCCATCGTCGCCTACCGCCAACCCGTAACACGCGGCGAAATGGAAGCGATCCGAGGCGTTTCCGTGGACAGCGCACTCGCGCGCCTGTTGGATCTGGAGCTTGTTGCCGTATCCGGCAAAGCGGATTTGCCCGGGCGTCCGTCGCAGTTTTCCACAACGACGAAATTCCTCGATTTTGTCGGTCTTCAAACGATTTCGGAGCTTCCGGAGTCCGACGTGCTCTCGCCCGCTCAAATTTCCGCATGGATTGAACGCGCGAAAAATCCGACGAAGGCAACCGCCGCCGATGTCGGTTTGCCCGACGATTCCGTTCCCGTAAAACAAACGGAAATGCCGCTTGATGAAACCGCTCCCGCAGCGAAAACCGACGCCGTTCCCGCCGAACAATCCGATTCCGCCGAGTAATTTTCTATCGACGGATTTTCCCTGAAAAAAAACTTTTTCTCCCCCTCCTGACATGAAAGACATTCCCGCCGCCCGCCAAGAAATCGAACGCATCGACTCGGAAATCATCCGTCTGCTTGCGGAGCGACAGGAGTGCGCACGCGTCATCGGCGAAAACAAACGCCTCGCGGGAACGAACGTTTTCGTTCCCGAACGGGAAGAAGAGCTTTTGCGCAAACTGGAAAATCTCGCCGCCGATCTGAAAATTCCCTCGGCGGACATCCGCTCGATTTATCGCGAAATCATTTCCGCCTCCGTCGCCCTTCAAATGCAGGATTTGCCCGTCGCCTACCTCGGACCGGAAGGCACATTCACGCATCAGGCGGCACGAAAAAACTTCGGCGGCAGCGTAAAACTTTTGCCGATGCGCACCATTGCGGAAATTTTTGATGCCGTCGAGCGCGACAAAGCCGGCTACGGCGTTATTCCGATAGAAAATTCCAACGCGGGAGCGGTCGCGGGAGCGCTCGACACACTCGCGGAATCTAATTTAAAAATCATCGCGCAAATTCAGCTTTCAATCGAGCAATGCCTCATCTCGCATTCTCCGATTGAAAAAATTACGCGCGTATTGTCGAAAGATATCGGACTCGCGCAGTGCTCGCAGTGGCTCATGCAGTATTTGCCGAAAGCGGATCTGGTACCGACGGATAGCACGGCGGCGGCCGTTACGGAAGCGGCAAAAGACAAAACGGCGGCGGCGATTGCAAGCTCCGTCGCAGCGGAGATCCACGACGTTCCCGTAGTTGAAAAAGGGATACAAAATCGCTCCGAGAATTTCACGCGTTTTCTCGTCGTCGGGAAAAAGCCGAATCCGCCCTGCTCTTCTTTTGAAGAAAAAACGAGCCTCGTCGTTTCCATCAAAAATGAACCCGGCTCCCTGCTCGGTATGCTCGAACCGTTTTCCAAGCGCGGAATCAATCTGGTCAGCATTGAATCGCGTCCGTCGCGCAAGCGTGCCTGGGAATACCTTTTCTTCGTGGATATCATCGGCTCGTGGAATTCGCCGAACGTGCGCGACGCCGTCGCCGAACTCGAGCGCCATAGCGTTTTCGTCAAACACCTCGGCTCTTACCCGAACCTCCAAGCATAAAGAGGAAGCGAGACCGGACAAAAAAATCAGGAACGCCAAAAATCCGCGTTCCTGATTTTTTTTTTGTTTCCGGAAAGATTTTCTAAACCTTCCTCAGCGTTTCCGTGTGAGCGACGATATCGTGCAAACGCGCCAGCCACGGACGACAGAAAATAAACGTGTTGCGCGTAAACTTTTTCCATTTCGCCGCAGCATTCAGGCGCGGAAGAATGTCGCGCGAATCGGCATAGGCGACCGAGCCTTTCGCCGTAGTAAATTGTGCGACAAAACCGAAGGATTTTACAATTTCCACGGACGCATCCGAATAGTGTCCCCACGGCCAAAACATCATCTGCGGTGCGCGCCCGGTGATTGAAGAGATCTCGTCGATACAATTTTGCAAATCGGCACGCAAAAATTTTTCAAAATCTTCTGCGGAAACATTGTTCGCGGGAGCGGCGATGGAACTGATTCCACGATCGTTTTTCAGGTGGCGCGTGCCGTGCGCCTCGATAGACCAGCAGCCGGAATCGTGCATGGCGCGGACTTCCTCACGGGAAAGGTAACACAGCGTGTCGCCGTCGGGCGCAAGTTTTTCCGCGTCGAGATTGCGCCGCTCGACGATTTCCGAGGGAATCTCTTCGGCGTGTTCCCGCAAAGCGCCGTCGTGTAAAAAACCGGCGGAAAGAGCGAGCGCGGCACGCAATCCGCGACGTTTCAAAATCGGCGTCGCATAAAGCCAGTTATCCAGCCAACCGTCGTCAAACGAAAGCATGGCGAAACGCCCGCGGGAACGCGGAAATTTTCCCGCGATAAAATCCGCCGCTTCTTCCGGCGTAAGCACTTCAAAATGCTTTTGAATATAATCCAGTTGCCGCTCAAAAACATCAATGCTCAGAGCGTCGGGATGAGGTTTCGGCAAAACGCGATGATAAGTGAAAACGGTAAGCGGCATATCGGAAGAATAGCACAGAAAATCCCTCGCGGCAAATTTCTGTTTTCTTGAAAAACGAGGCGGCGGGAGTATCATTTTTTGCAGTCGTTTTCCCCCAAAAAAAATCCCATTTCTTTTTTATGAGCTACGCGCTTTCTCGTTTTAACTGCGTCCGACGCCCCTCCCGCGAAGTGCTTGTCGGCGGAGTCGGCATCGGCGGCGGCAATCCTATCCGGCTTCAATCCATGACGACGACCAATACGCTCGACATCGCGGGAACGGTCGAACAGTGCATCCGCCTCGCCGAAGCGGGAAGCGAACTCATCCGCATCACGGCTCCGACGGTCGAAGCGGCCCGCGCCCTGCGCGAAATTCACCGCGGCTTTCGCGCCGCCGGTTTTTCCCAACCGCTCGTTGCGGACATTCACTTTCTTCCCGCTGCCGCGATGGAAGCACTCGAACACGTCGAAAAAGTGCGCATCAACCCGGGCAACTATGCAGACAAACGCACCGCGTTCCCGCGGGATTACACGGATGCCGAGTACGCCGAAGAATTGGAACGCGTCGCCGAAGCCGTTTCGCCGCTGATTCGCCGCGCCAAGGAACTCGGGCGAGCGCTGCGCATCGGCACCAATCACGGCTCACTTTCCGAGCGCACGCTCAACCGCTTCGGCGACACCCCGGCGGGCATGGTGGAAGCGGCAATGGAATTTGTCCGCATTTGCGAAAGTAACGGTTTTTACGAGCTCGTGCTTTCGATGAAATCGTCGAACACGAAAGTGATGATTGAAGCCTACCGACTCGCCGTAAAACAGATGCGCGACAACGGAATGAACTACCCGATTCACCTCGGCGTTACCGAGGCCGGAGAAGGCGAAGATGCACGCATTAAATCCGCCGTCGGAATCGGCTCACTTCTGCTCGACGGGATCGGCGACACCATTCGCGTTTCGCTCACCGAAGATCCTTGGCACGAACTTCCCGCCTGCCGCGAAATCACCTCCCGTATCGGCGCGATTTGCACGGTGCCGAGTACGTCGAATCCCGTTCCCGCGCCCGTGCGAGACACCGATATTGCTTCGTTTTCTTTCCGCCGCAGAGAAATCATTCCCGTCGAACTCGGCTTGGGAAAAAAACTTTCCGTCGATACGCCTCCGCGCGTTTTTGTTCTGCTCGATGTCGAGAAGCCGCTCGAAACAATCGCCCGGGAACTGCGTACGCTTCTCGATGCCACACGCGGGAAAACGCCCGTCGAAGGCATCGTTATGCCGATTGCGACGGAAAGCGATCTCGCCGCCGCCTGCGAACTTCAAACGATGTTTGAAGACGAAATTTCCGCGTTTGTTTTTGACCCGATCAAAACCTCCGTTCCCGCGCTTTTTGAAAAACTTTCTCCGTCAAAAAAATCGGCGACCTACATTCAGCGCCGCTTCAATCCGGCAAACGCGGAAATTATTCCGGATTGGATTGCGCTTTGCCGCGAAAAAAATATCGGACTCGTTGTCGATACGACCGCAGGTGCGCGCGCCGCAATCGTTCCCGCACTCGAAAATTTCCCGCAGAACAAACTCATCTTCACGTCGAGTCGGAAAACTCCCGACTCTCACCCCGCCGGCGGCTACCGGAAACTTGCCCAAATGCTCGCCAACGCCGGCATTCACGCGCCGATTTGGATTCGCTCCACGTCAAAAAACACCATCTTGCCTCTCCCGAAATTCGGGGGCGAAAACGATGCCCGCGTCGAAGCCTCGCTGCTCGCCGGCACCCTACTCTGCGACGGAATCGGCGACATTCTCAGCGTTGAGCTTTCGTCGGATTCCGCACGCAACGTAACTCTTGCCTACGACATTCTTCAGGCGACACGTTCCCGCCAAACCAAGACCGAATACATCGCCTGCCCGAGTTGCGGACGCACACAGTACAACATTCAGGAAACCGTAAAAAAAATCAAGGAACGCACATCGCATCTCAGCGGAGTTACCATCGGTGTCATGGGTTGCATCGTCAACGGTCCCGGCGAAATGGCGGATGCCGATTTCGGGTACGTCGGAGGTGCTCCCGGGAAGATCAATCTTTACGTCCGCAAGGAATGTGTCGAGCGAGGAATTCCTCAGGAAGAAGCCGTCGAACACCTTGTCGATTTGATCAAATCCCACGGAAAGTGGCGGGAACCCGATTCCGGGAATAATTGAGAATAGGGAACAGAAAGGTAGCAATTTTCCTCTTTCTAATTTCGTATTTCTAATTCTTAATTTCCCGAAGTCTATGAAAAAATTTCTCTTCGTTTGTCTCGGAAATATCTGCCGCTCTCCGGCGGCAGACGGCGTTTTCTCCGCCATGATTACGGAAAAGAATCTCGCGGGAACGCTCGCTTGCGATTCCTGCGGAACGGGCGACTGGCACATCGGTCAGCTTCCGGATTCCCGTATGCGTGCCGCAGGAGCACAACGCGGCTATAACTTCACACATCGCGCACGGCAACTCTGTGCCTCCGACTACGGGAATTTCGATTTTATCATTGCGATGGATGACGCAAATTTTCGCGACATCATCGCGCGCGCTCCGGCGGGAGCCGACACCTCCAAAGTTCACCGCTTCGCAGAATTTTGCACCGGAGAATTTGCGGGCACGTCCCACGTCCCCGATCCCTACTACGGCGGGGAAAAAGATTTTCACCACGCACTCGATATCATCGAAAACGGCTGTGCCGCCCTATTGAAATTCAGCGAAACACAGCCTCGCTAAATTTGATGACGGCGAGACCGGAAACAAGCGGAAAAAAAAGGTGTTTAGACTCTTTCCGCTTTGAAGCGTTAACCGGTCTCTTTTCATAAGGACCCCGTACTGCGCCGACAACATCGGCGCACAAATTTCTATTTGAAGAAATCGCCGAGGGAGCCGAAGCCGCCGCCTGAAGAACCTCCGGTCGAAAAACGGCGCGGCGAACCGTCGTTCCCGCGATTGTCGCGGCGCCCGCCGCCGAAGCCGTTCCCGCCGAAACCGCCGCGACGCGGACCGTTCCCGCGGCTGTCGCGATCGGCGAAACTTTCCCGCGCGCTACGGGCGGATTTTTCCGGATTCGTCTTCATCGAAAGCCCGATACGGCGGCGCGGAATATCGACTTCCACCACCGTTACGGAAACTTTTTGTCCGACTTTGACGACTTCCGCCGGATCTTTCACGAACGAATCCGAAATTTGCGAGACGTGAACGAGCCCGTCCTGATGCACGCCGACATCGACAAATGCGCCGAACGCCGTCACGTTCGTCACCACGCCGGGCAAACGCATACCTTCCTTCAAATCAGCAATTTCGTGCACGCCTTCCTTGAATGAGAACACTTCAAATTTTTCGCGCGGGTCGCGTCCGGGTTTTTCGAGTTCTTTTAAAATGTCCTGCAAGGTCGGTAGCCCGACATCGTCCGAAACGTATTTTTTCAAATCAATACGGGAACGCAGTTTTCCGTCTGCAAGCAACGCGGGAACGTCGCAACCCAAATCCGCCGCCATTTGCTCGACGAGCGCGTAGCGTTCCGGGTGTACGGCGGAAGCGTCGAGCGGATGCGCGCCGTCGCGTATCCGCAAAAAGCCCGCACATTGCTCAAACGCTTTTTCGCCGAGGCGCGGCACTTTTTTCAAATCTTTGCGGGAACGAAACGCTCCGTGTTCGTTGCGGTAAGCGACGATGTTTGCGGCAATGCTCGCGTTTAGCCCGGAAACGTAGCTCAAAAGCTGTTTCGACGCCGTGTTGACTTCGACACCGACCTTGTTCACGCAGGAAATAACAACGTCGTCGAGCGAACGTTTCAGCGCAACCTGGTTCACGTCGTGCTGATATTGCCCGACCCCGATGCTTTTCGGATCGATTTTGACAAGTTCCGCAAGCGGGTCCATGAGGCGACGACCGATGGAAACCGCACCGCGCACGGTAACGTCTTCGTTCGGAAATTCCTCGCGCGCCGCTTCACTCGCCGAGTAAATTGAGGCACCGCTTTCGTTGACAACAACGACCGGGATCGACGCGGGAAGCCCGCAGCCGCGCACAAACGTTTCCGTTTCGCGGGAAGCCGTTCCGTTCCCGATGGCGATCGCCTGGATTTTGAATTGGTGGCAAAGAATACGGATGCGGTTTTCCGCGTCGGCGTATTGCGCGGACGATCCCGCCGTCGGGTAAATCACTTCGTGGTGAAGCAGTTTCCCCTGCGCATCGAGCACAACGAGTTTGCAGCCCGTGCGAAAACCCGGGTCGAGCGCAAGGACACTTTTTTGCCCGAGCGCCGGAGCCATCAGCAACTCGGAAACGTTTGCCGCAAAAACGCGAATCGCTTCCTCATCAGCGCGTTCCTTGGATTTCAGGCGCGCTTCGGTTTCGAGCGACGGACCGAGCAGGCGTTTCCACGAATCGTGCGAAGCCGTACGCACTTCGTTCCCGCAAGCGCCGTTCCCGCCGACAAAAATTTTGTCCAAACGCGAAAACGCTTCGTCCTCGTCGACCGTGATGCGGAAAAACAGAAAGCCTTCTTTTTCGCCGCGGCGAATCGCCAAAACGCGGTGCGACGGTGCGGACGCAAGCGGCTCGCTCCACTCGAAATAATCTTTAAATTTCGCACCTTCGGTTTCCTTGCCTTTGATAACTTCTGATGATAGCTCGGCGGATTTTTCGTAAATTTCGCGGCAGGACGCACGCGCCGTTTTATCGTCGGAAATGCGTTCGGCGAGAATATCGCGCGCTCCCGCAAGCGCGGCGGCAGCATCGGGAACGTCTTTGTCCGGTGCGACGAATCTCGCGGCTTCGGCGGCGGAATCGGCGTTTTGATTTTCAAAAATAAAATCGGCGAGCGGCTCAAGCCCTCGTTCCCGCGCGATCGTCGCACGCGTGCGGCGCTTCGGCTTGTACGGCGCGTAAATGTCTTCGAGTTCCGTCGCGGTCTTGGCTTTTTCGACGGCGGCTTTTAGTTCGGGCGTAAGGTGCTTGTTGTCTTCAAGCGATTTGAGAATCGAGGCGCGGCGGGCGTCGAGCTCGCGGAGTTGTTCGAGTCGGTCGCGAATCGTCGCGATTTGCACTTCGTCCATTTCGCCGGTCGCTTCTTTGCGGTAGCGAGCAATAAACGGAACAGTCGCACCCTCGGCGAGGAGCTTGGCAACAGCCATCACGCGCGTAACGACAAAATTATTTTCCTGCGCAATGCGCAAAACGTAGTCGGAAATTGTGATTGTATTTTCGGAAGATATTTCAGCCATAAAAAAATTGCGCACCATTTCATAGAATTTTGCGGTCCCGCGCGAACGATTTTTTTCTATAAAAAAAAAAACTTGACTATTACTGTTGACCGAGTGAACAGAGCTTTTATAATGATTTCTCTACTTAATTGGAAGTTAGGTTACTTAATATATGAAAAAGACAACAAAAACCGCAGCGACCAAATGCTGCGCGAAAAAGAAAACGACAGCAGAAAATAAGACCGCAACTGTTGCCAAGAAGGTTACGACGAAAGCTGCCGCGAAGGCACCTGCCGCCAAAACAACCAAGAAAGCGGTGAGAAAAACGACGGGAACAACCGCCAAAAAAGCAGCAAAGAAGGTTACGCGAATCGTCGCCACCGTCGATGTCGGATGGGGCAATATGCTCTACATTCGCGGCGAAGGTGCCGGGTTGAGCTGGGAACAAGGCATTCCGATGCTTTGCGACAATGGCACGGAATGGCACTGGACGGCAGAAACCGATGCGGAGCCGATTTCGTTCAAGTTCCTCGTCAACGACGAAAAATGGGCCGCCGGCGAAAACGTCACGATCAACGCCGGAGACGTTCACATTTCCTCCCCGACGTTCTAAGCAACTCGGTCAGAACAAAAAAAAAACGCGTTCCCGTGATTCATTTGCGGGAACGCGTTTTTTTTTGTGCGAAAATTTATTTCGATTTCTTTCGGAGATGCGGCGGGAGTGCCGATTTGCGGGAACACTCGCACCCGCATCCGCAACCGGAGGAGGCGTGCGGGTCTCGTAACGAACGCAGTTTTTTCCACAAGCGGAAAAAAAGGTACGCCGCCGCGCCGAACACGAAAACCGAAACGAATATAATGTCGACCATTTGATTAATGAACAATGAATAGTTAATAGTGAATAATTCAGTGTGAAAGTTTTTGCCGAAGGCAAAAACCTTAGCGCTGCGCTATTCACTATTCATCATTAACTATTAATTAAAACAGGCTTCCGATCTGGAAGCAAAGCACAGCGCCGAGCCACGCAAGAAACGTCATTTGCGCCCAAGCGATACACGCCCATTTCCAAGAGGATTCGCGAGCGATGACAACGATTTCCGCAAGGCATTGTCCGCAGAGCGCGAAAAACACCATAATGCCGATGATAACCGGAATCGTGAACACGGGAGAACCGTCGGCGTGGGTTGTTTTTTCCATCGACGCGTAGAGGTCTTCGGTTTCCTCGTCCACATCTCCGCCGAGGCTGTATGTAATTCCGAGCGTGGAAACGATGAGTTCGCGCGCCGGGAACGAGCCGAGCACGCCGACCGTAATGCGCCAGTCAAATCCGCACGGAGCAAACACCGGTTGGCAGAATTTGCCGAAGCGCCCGATGTAGGAATTTTCCATCCACGCGCCATCAATTTTGTTGCCGAGCGCACCGACGAGAGCTTCCTGCGCTTCGCTCGGTTCTTCGGACTCTTCCGCCGCGACGAGAACTTTTTCAAATTCCGCCACGGGAACGTTTTGTGCCGCCGCCGTTTCCGCAACAAATTCCGTGCGAGCCTGTTCGGCAACCGCTTCGCTACGCGGGAAATACGAAAGGAACCAGATAATCACGGACATCGCGAAAATAATCGTTCCCGCGCGACGCGTGTATTCCCAACCGCTTTGCCAAACGCGCAAGCCGATGTCGCGTAGGCGCGGCAGTTGGTAGCGCGGCATTTCGAGTACAAACGGAGCCGCTTTCGATTTCAAAACGAACTTCGTGTAAAGCCACGACACGGGAACGGCAACAATCACGCCGACAAAATACATCGCGACAAACACCGCCGACGCGATTCCCGCAGACGATTCCGCATAAGCGGGATTCTCGGAGAGCACGCGTTGGAGCACGCCGCACATCAGCACATAAACCGGCATACGCGCGCCGCAACTCATAAACGGCACGGCAAGAATTGTCGCCAAACGCGCTTTCGGATCTTCAATCGTGCGCGCACCCATAATCCCGGGAATCCCGCACGCGTAGCCGGAAAGCATCGGAACGAAACTTTTCCCGTTCAGCCCGCACCAGCCGAAAAGTTTGTCCATCAAAAACGCTGCTCGCGCCATGTATCCGGTCGATTCGAGCACGCCGAGGAAGAAGAACAAAATCAAGATCTGCGGCAGGAACACGAGCACGCCGCCGACCCCGGCGATAATGCCGTCCACAACCAGAGATTGGAATACCGGGCTTGCTTCGAGCTTCGCGCCGACGCTTTCGCCGAGCGAGCCGAACCAGCCGTCAATCCAATCCATCGGGAACGCCGCCAGCGTATAAATGCACCAGAAAACGCCCCACATCGCCGCAAAAAAGAATACGACACCGAAAACGCGGTTGAGCAAAAGCTTGTCCACGAGCGAAGTAAACGTCGTGCGTTCTTTGCCGCGATGCGTCACGCCCGCGAGAATTTCCTTGATAAACGCATAACGCTGAAGCGCTTCCGTCGAGTGAGGATTTTCACCGAAAGCACGAATGCACTCGCGCGCTTTTTTCAGAATTTCACCGACGTGTTCGATATCTTCCCCTTTGAGGCGGTTCGCCACGGGCGACGCCACGTCGAAAATAACGCGTTCGAGTTCGGCATCGCTGACGTTTTTCTTCACGTCTTCGGAAAGTCCGGCACGCAAAGTTTCGATCGCCTTACGCGTTCCCGCGTTCCACGCGACGGTTTTCATCTTGTTGCCGTTTTTCAAAACATCGGCAATCGCCTGTTTGAGCGCTTCAATGCCCTCGCCTTTGCGCGCAGAAACCGCGATGACGGGAATCCCGAGGCGTTCCCGCAACAAATCCGTGTTCACGGAAAGTCCGTCTCGGCGCGCCACGTCGATTTGATTCAGTGCGAGCACCATCGGAATCCCGAGCTCGGCGACCTGCGTCGCGAGGAAAAGATTGCGCTGGAGATTGTTCACGTCAACAACGCAGACAATCGCGTCCGGGCGCGGCGTACCTTTTTTTGCCAAGCGACCGGAAAGCACATCGATAACGACGCGCTCGTCGAGCGAAGTCGCCGCAAGCGAGTAAATTCCGGGAAGGTCCGTCAGTTCGATTTTTTCACCGTGAAAAAGTTTGAGCGGACCGGAATATTTGGAAACCGTAACGCCCGGATAATTTCCGACGTGCTGACGCAGACCCGTAAGCGAATTGAACAGCGTGGTTTTTCCCGTGTTGGCGTTCCCGACAAGAGCGACGTTCGGGAAACCGCTCGGTTCGACTGCGGGAACGGTTTCCGGAACTTCGGAGT
Source organism: Opitutales bacterium (assembly GCA_017935025.1). Taxonomy (GTDB): domain Bacteria; phylum Verrucomicrobiota; class Verrucomicrobiia; order Opitutales; family UBA953; genus Spyradosoma. The sequence continues at coordinate 64,423 of JAGBIL010000017.1, forward strand.
CCTCACAGCAATGTTTTTTCCCGCAGCAGCAGGAAGTTTCTTCTGAAATATTTTCCATATTTTTAAAGCTTATAGGCAAGTGCTTTTGAAGAATTAGAAATAAGAAATTAGAAGTAAGAAAGAATACTAATTTCCAACTTCTAATTTCTCATTGCGCGCAAGCGCCGATAATACCTCTAACCCCTCAGCACTCATCCATCATCTATTTAATTCAGTTCTTCGACCATGACGCGCGCGGCGTCCGTGCGGCGAATCATCACTTTTTGCGAGCAAAACGAAATGGCAATCGGATCGCCCAGCGGAGCCACGTGCACGACACGCACTTCCGCGCCGGGAGTCAGCCCGAACGCCAAGAGGCGCTGATTAACGGGTTCGTCCACGTCCATGTTTTGAACTTGAACTTTCTGCCCGACTTTAACTTCAGATAAGGGAATCATTTCCTGTAAAAAGAGAGATTTTGGTGGCGTTATTTTACCGTTTTCCCTGCCGTTTGTTCAAATGATTTTCATTTTCAAAAATCAGCAGTAATCGAGGTTTCGGGAACGACGGGAACAGGGATATGGCAAACAAAGCGTTCCCGCCGTTCCCGAACCATCGATGAAAAATCAGAATATGTAGCCGAATTGTCCGGCGAAGATAACATCGTTCGCCGACGTGAACAAACGCGGAGCAACCGTTACGGTCAGCCACCAATTTTCCGCTTCGTAACAGCAATTCGGTCCGGCATAAAATTGGTCTTCGACAAAGCCGTTCGCATCATAAAGGAAAGAATAAACACCTTCGACGCCGAGACGAAATCCGCCGCCGACATTGTAGGACGCGCCCGCAGCGAGCGAATATTCCGTGGAATCAAACGTCGAATCCGTGCTGCCCGTCGCCGGATCGCCCTTCACCGACGTAAACGCAACGCCCGGCGTAAACGCGAGTACCAAGTCGTCATTCAGGAAATTTTTCTGGAAAATCAAACCGAGCTCAAACGTGATGTCACGTGCACTTGATTGGTCCGCTCCTGCGAACGCCCAACTGAAACCTCCGACGAGCGAAAGTCCGAAGGGATGATCACGGTTCTCGGGATCGAGGATCATGTTTTTCATCCCGACGGAAATTCCCGTGAAGTTGAAATCATGCGCGCGGGATTCCGCAATTTTTCTTGCATAACGCGTGCTCATATATTCGTGCCCGAAATCAAGGGAAGCGGCAATTTCGAGCGTTTCCGTCGCACCGTAGGCAAATTCGAGCGCAGGAGCGGTGGAAACCGCCGTACCGTGATCCGTCGCAACGGACGATTCCCAGTTGAGCGTTACTTCCAAATCGCCCAACCCTGCGGGTGCGGCATCGTCGGTAATCACAAAAATACCGGCGAATGCGTTAACTGCGGGAATCGCACCCGCTGCCAGAACTGCGCCCAGCTTTGATAACTTATTTTTATTCATAGTAAGAAAAAAACTGGACGCAAGAAAATAAGACTCGTTCTCGGTTGTCAATTCGTTTTTAAGAATAATTCTCAATTTCATAAAAAAAAGCACACCGAAGAATGCAAATGAACCCCTTACTGCCGGACAAATCCTCGGCTCAGGTACTTCTTAAATGAGAAATTAGTTATTAGGAGATTTTCTTTTTTCCTAAAAACTTCGCGTTCTTCGCGTTAAAAAAGTCCGGGCGTTGCGGAAAATCGCCGAGCAATCTCTGCTCCGCGTTCACCGAGAGCGCCGAACATTTCCCGCAGGGGAATTTTCACGAAATCACGTTCCCGCCAGCGAGGATGCGGAAGGCGCAAAAACGCCGTGTCGCGCGTCTCGTTTTCAAAAAAAATCAGATCCAAATCCAAAGTTCTCGGCGCATTCGGGAACGGGCGATCCCGCCCGAACTGTGTTTCGATTGAAAGCAACTGCGCGAGAAATTCCTCCGGCGAAATGTTTTCGGGCACGCCGACCAACGCCGTCGCATTCAAAAAATCCGGCTGATTTGCATAGCCGACGGGTTCCGTTTCGTAAAACGAGGAGCGCGCAAGAACCTTGTTCCCGCGCGCTTCCAGAGCAACCAGCGCGGCGTTCAGCGTTCCCGCGCGGTCTCCGAGATTCGCGCCCAACGCAACCACGGCGAAGCGCAAATTCCCGGGAAAATCACTGCTTACCGACGAACCGTGCATTTCACGGCGCGCTCGATATCGAGCATGATTTTTTCAAAAACTTTCATCACTTCCGCATCCGTCAGCGTTTTCGTTTCCGAGCGGAAAACGATTTCAAACGCGAGGGATTTTTTGCCTTCCGGCAAACCTTTGCCCGCATAAACGTCGAAGCAATTGACTTTTTCGACGCTGAACTGCTTTGCGGTCGCCTTCGTCGCCGTCGCCTTGAGACGGTCGGCAACGTCGCCTGCGGGAACGTTCGCATCGACGATCAGAGCAATATCTTTCGTTACCGGCGGGAACGACGAGAACGGCTTGAAGCGCGTGCGCTTCGGCGGATTTTTGAAAACGTCCTGCGTAAACAAAATTTCTCCGGCGATAACCGTGCCGTCGATATCCCAAGTTTGCTGGGCGAGTTTCACGTTAACCAAGCCGAGCGCGAGTTCGAGCGCGCGAGCACGGTCGCTCCCGGCGGCGGAATGCCCTTTCTGCCAAATCGGAGTCGCGTCCGCATCCATTGCGGAGAACAACAAACGCTGCTCGGCGATTCCGGCGCGCGCGGCGATATCGAGGCAAAGTTTTTTCGCAAAATAGAAATCGATTTTCTCGCGGGAACGCCACGAGCGCGTTACCGGCTCGGCGAGCGCGACAAACGCGACGGAAATCAGTTCGCGCAACGACCCGTCTTTTTGCGGACGGAACACGGTCCCGATTTCAAACAGGCGGCGCGGTTCGTTGTGCGCGGCAAGGTTGAGTTTCAACGCATCAAGCAAGCCCGGAAGAAGCGACGGTCGAATGTGCGACTGGTCGCTCGTAAGCGGATTCGCCAGCGCGAGCGCCGCCGTCATTTTTTCACCGAAACATTTTTTGAGTTCGACGGAATCGCGCAGCGTGTAGTGAACACATTCCGCAAAGCCCTGCCCCGCGAGCAACGCGACCGCCTTGCGACGGAAATCCGCTGCGGGAGCGTCGATTTCGGGAGTTTTCGGCGCAGGAATCGCTTCCGACGGAATTGTATCCGTGCCGTAAATACGTACAAATTCTTCCACGAGGTCAATCGGGCGATCGACTTCCGGACGGAACGCGGGAACGAGCACGCGCCACGCGGAACCTTTTTCCGTGACGGAAAATCCGAGCCGCCGGAAAATATCGAGAATCGCCGCATCTTCCACGGCGTAACCGCAACGTTCCCGTACATAATCGCCGCAAATTTCGATTTCGCGATCTCCGCGCGGGAGCGCACCGAGGGAAATTTGAGGACCGGAAATTTCGCCGCCCGCAATTTCGCAAATCAGCTGCGCGGCGCGAGCGCCTGCCTTGGCGACCATTGTCGGATCAACGTCGCGCGTAAAGCGCGTCGAGCTGTCGGACGAAAGCACGAGGCGGCGCGAAGTTTTGCGCACGTTTGCGGGATTGAACCATGCAGCTTCGAGCACGACATCGACCGTCGCATCCGTCACGCCGGATTCTTCGCCGCCCATCACCCCGGCAACCACGAGCGGTTTTTCCGCATCGGCGATCAGGCACATTTCGGGAGAAAGCTCGTAATCCTTTCCGTCGAGCAACTTGATTTTTTCGCCTTCGGCGGCTTGGCGCACGCAAATCGTGTTCCCGCCGATTTTGGCGGCATCAAACGCGTGAAGCGGGCAACCGAGCTCCATCAGCACCCAATTCGTGATGTCGACTACGTTATTGATCGGGCGCAAGCCGACGGCGAGCAAATCGCGCTGCATCCATTCGGGAGACGGCGCAATTTTCACGCCGCGAATCGAAAACGCATTGTAAAAGGCGCAATTCGGAGACGTGATTTCGAGTTTTTTCAAAAGAGAATTTTCTGCGGGAACGGCGGATACGGGCGCAAGATTCTGCGGGAACGCCGGCATTTTCAGCGGCTTGTCGAAATACGCCGCAAGATCGCGTGCCACACCGACAATACTCAGGCAGTCACCGCGGTTCGCCGTGATCGAAATATCGAAAACCGTATCGGCAGGCGGGAAATGATCGTTAATCGAGGTGCCGAGCGGCAAATCGCGCTCCGTGAGAATGAGCAATCCCGCGTGATCCTCGCTGATGCCGAGCTCGCGCGCCGAGCACATCATGCCCTGCGAAACTTCGCCGCGCATTTTCGTTTCGTTGATGGCGAATCCGCCCGGCATCACCGCGCCGGGAAGCGCCACGGGAACGATGTCCCCCGCCTTAAAATTTTTCGCGCCGCAAACGATCTGGCGAATCGTTCCGTCGCCGACATCAACTTGGCAAACGCTCAAGTGATCGCTGTTTGCGTGCGGGACAAAGGAAAGGATTTTCCCGATAACAATGTGTTCGAGCGGCACCAAGCCCGCCGAGGAAATTTCTTCAACTTCAAGTCCGATCATCGGGAGCGCATCCGCAATTTCTTCTGCGGGAACGTCGCTCAAATCCACATACTTATTCAACCACTGGAGGGAAACTTTCATAATTGGCGAAATATGATAGACGTTCCCTCCCGCACGCGCAAAACAGAAATTTAGCGAAGCGCCAGGTGATTAATGAGAAGAATGGGATGAATGAGAGAAATGGGAAAATACTCATTCTTCTCTTTCTTCCCATTCCTCTCATTATGCTTCGCTAAATTTCAATTTGCCCCGTAGCCGCGAAAAGCACAAAATTTTTTCCACTTATGAGCAAAACAGTTCTACTCGTTATTCGTGACGGTTGGGGAGCCAACCACAACGCCGCGCAGGATAAATACAATGCGCTCAAAATCGCGAACATTCCGTTCTCGAACAAACTTTCCGCAGAATGTCCGCGCACGGAAGTCGCCGCCCACGGTCCCGCCGTCGGTCTTCCCGAAGGCATCATGGGCAACTCCGAAGTCGGACACCAAAACATCGGCGCAGGACGCATCGTTCCGCAGGAAATCATGCGCATCGACCTCGGCTTGACCGATGAAGGGATGAAAAACAATGTCGTGCTCCAAGCCGCTTTCAGCAACGTAATCGCGAAAAACTCCACGCTCCACCTCATGGGGCTCGCGAGCGCGGCGGGCGTGCACTCGACGCTCCCGCACCTCTACGGCTTGATTCGCGGAGCGAAAGCCGCCGGCGTGCAAAACGTCTGCATTCACGCGTTTATGGACGGACGCGACAGCCCGCCCACAAGCGGCATCGGTTTCATCAGCGAAATCGAAGACGAATGCGCGAAAATCGGTCTCGGCAAAATCGCAACGGTTTCCGGTCGCTTCTGGGCAATGGACCGCGACAATCGCTGGAACCGCGTTGAAAAAGCGTACAACTGCCTTGTCGGCGGGGACGCGCTCACGGCGGAATCCGCCACCGCCGCCGTCGAATGGTATTACAACAATCCGTCGAGCGATTCCGAACAGGGAGACGAATTTGTCCTCCCGACCCGCGTCGTTAAAGACGGCGTTCCCGTCGGGTCCATCAAGGACGGCGACAGCGTCATTTTCTTCAACTTCCGCGGCGACCGCCCGCGCGAACTCACGCACGCGTTCATCGACAACACGTTCGACGGGTTCCCGCGCGCCAAGAAACTCGATATTTACTACGCGACGATGACCGAATACCAAAAAGGTCTCTGCCCGAATGTCGTTTTCCCGAAACCGGCCCCGATGACAAACATTCTCGGCGATTGGATCGCGAAACAGGGACTCACGCAGTTCCGCACGGCGGAAACGGAAAAGTTCCCGCACGTTACGTTCTTCTTCAACGACTACCGCGACGAACCGTTCCCGGGCGAAGAACGCGGACTGATTCCGTCCCCGAAAGAAGTCGCCACCTACGACCAAAAACCGGAAATGTCTGCTGAAGGCGTTTGCGAATCCACGATTAACGCACTCCGCAGCGGGAAATACGCACTCATCGTGACGAATTTTGCCAATCCGGACATGGTCGGACACACGGGCAAACAGCCGGCAATTCTCAAAGCCGTCGAAACCGTCGACAAATGCCTCGAACGCATTTGCGCCGTTGCCGACGAATGCGGCGTAGATATGCTCATCACCGCCGACCACGGGAACGTCGACGAAATGTACGACGAAGCAACGAAAGGTCCGCACACGCAACACACGCTCAATCCGGTCGAAGTCTTGCTCTACGGCAAAGATGTCAAGAACGTGAAACTGCGTCAGAACGGCGGTGCGCTCGGCGACATCGCTCCGACGCTTCTCGACATGATGGGCTTGCCCACGCCTCCGGAAATGACCGGAAAATCCCTGATCGAAAAATCTTAAGGATTAAAACTTAAACAACGCGTTCCCGTGAAACTTTTCGCGGGAACGCTTTGTTTTGTCAGTTTGTATATAAAAAATCAGGACGAAAGAATTTTCGCCATTTTCACGGCGTTGGCAAAACTGCGAATCTGCGCGATACCTTTCCCTGCAATGTCGTACGCCGTACCGTGGTCGGGCGACGTTCGAATAAACGGCAAGCCCAGCGAAATATTCACGGCTTCGTCAAACTCCACGGTTTTCAACGGAGCCAGCGCTTGGTCGTGATAAAGTGCGACGACGACATCAAACTCGCCGCGCAACTGACGCGCAAAAATCGTGTCTGCGGGAACGCAATGCGAAAGCCCGGGGAATCGCGAACGCAATTTTTCCAAAACCGGTTCGATTATCTCAATTTCTTCCCGTCCCAAAATCCCCTGCTCTCCCGCGTGCGGATTCAACCCGCCCACCCCGATTGAGCAGGAAACGCGGCGAGATGCCGCTTCTCCCAAGGCAAAGCGACCGGAGTCCGCTTCTCCCGTTTTGCGGGCGAGGAAGGAGGCTTGTTCGACGGCGCGGGAAAGCGTTTCTTCCGTAAGTGCGGCGGGAACGTCTCGAAGCGGAATGTGCCACGTCGCCAGCACGACGGAGAGTTTTCCCCCGGCAAAAGCCATCACGGGAACGCCGCCCCAGCGTGCTGCAAAAAACTCGGTTTGTCCGGGAAACTCGTAGCCGATACTTTTCAGCCCGGCTTTGTTCACGGGCGCGGTAACAACGGCGGAGAATTCGCCGTCGCGCGTTCCCGCCGCCGCGCGCTCCATCGCGGCGAGCGCAACACACTGTCCGGCTTCGCTCGGTGCGCCGGGCGTAATTTCAAAATTTTCTTCGCCTACGGCGATGCCCTCGCACGGCAACGAATCGAGCCACGTCTTCGGTCCGATTGCCGTCACGTTTTGCGCCTCTTCCGGATTTTCCGCCAACCAGCGCTCAATGATTTCCGGACCGACGCCGGCGGGATCACCGCAAGTGAGTGCGATTTTTTTCATGGCGGAAAAGTCAGTGTTTTTTGCGGCAAGACGAACACGAACATCCGTCTCCGTGCAAAAGTCTGTCTTCGTGCGGAAGCAACTCGTTCCCGCGCGGTTTGCGGAACGTTTCCGGCGCATTCGGGTCCGAGCCCGCCGTTTTGTGATAAACGCCCGTCGCGGCGTCGCGCACGTATTTGGTGAAGCCGCGCGACGCGAGGTAATTTTCGTCGGTGCTTTTACGTTTCATTTCCCCTTCGGAATACTGCGTCGCCAAGCCGAGCGGAGAAAATACGCGCCGCAACGGAGCGCCCGTCAGCGGATGGTGCGTCAGCGGCGCGTCGTTCAAGCCCTGCTCGATTTCGAGCTGAGCGCCCTCGCTCCCGTCGGGATTAATGATTGCGTAAATAAAAGTCGGCATCTTTCCCGCAAGATTACTCGGGTTTCCCCCGCCCTTAAAGTTTTTTTATAAAAAAGAAAAGCGTTCCCGCGGAAATCGGCTTTCGCCGCGCGGGAACGCCTTTAACTGCTAACTTTTAACAGCCAGCTCTTAGCTTTTTAGTGAATAACGAATAATGAATAGTGAACAATTCAGTGCGAAAGCCTTCGGCTTTTCATTTCTAACTCTTTAAAGCACTGCGTTATTCATTGTAAACTATTCACTGTTCATTAAACCAATAGCTTTAATCTCGCTCTTACGCTCCGAGTTCGTTTTTGACCTCGATGAACGCGGCGAGTGCCTTTTCCAAGTCGGCGCGCGTGTGTCCCGCCGTAATTTGCGTGCGGATACGCGCCTTGCCTTTCGGCACAACCGGATAGAAGAAGCCGATCGCGTAGATGCCCTTTTCGAGCAGGCGGCGGGAATACTCCTGCGCCAAGCGCGCGTCGCCGAGCATGACGGGAACGACCGGGTGCGTGCCCGGAACGACGTTGAAGCCCGCCTTCGTCAACCCTTCGCGCCAGAATTTCGTGTTTTCCTGAATGCGTTGGACAAACGACGGATCGTTTTCGAGCAATTCGAGCGCCTTGAGCGCGCCGCCGACAATCGCCGGGGCAATCGAGTTGGAAAACAGGTACGGGCGGGACTGTTGACGGAGCAAGTCGATGATTTCTTTTTTACCCGAAGTAAAGCCGCCGGAGCCGCCGGAAATGCCCTTGCCGAGCGTTCCCGTGATGACGTCCACGCGATCCATCACGCCGCAATGTTCGTGCGTGCCGCGTCCCGTTGCGCCGAGGCAACCCGTGGAGTGGCATTCGTCAAAACCGACGAGCGCGTCGTACTTGTCGGCGAGGTCGCAAATGCCCTTGAGGTTTGCGATAACGCCGTCCATCGAGAACGAGCCGTCCGTGAAAATCATGATGTTTTTCGCTCCCGCCGCACGCGCTTCCTGAAGCTTGGCTTCGAGGTCTGCCATGTCGTTATTTTTGTAGCGGAAACGCATCGCTTTGCAAAGACGCACGCCGTCGATAATCGAAGCGTGGTTGAGTTCGTCGGAAATAATCGCGTCGCCTTCCTTGAGGAGGCATTCGAAGAGACCGCCGTTCGCGTCGAAGCACGCGCCGTAGAGGATGGTGTCTTCGGTTTTGAGGAATTTGGAAATCGCGGCTTCGAGCTGTTTGTGAATCGTTTGCGTGCCGCAAATGAAGCGGACGGACGCGCAACCGAATCCGTACTTGTCGAGCGCTTCGTGCGCCGCCTTGATGACATCCGGATTGTCCGCGAGCCCGAGGTAGTTGTTCGCGCACATATTGATGACTTCGCGCCCGTCTTCGAGGCGAATGTGCGCCGCCTGCGGGCTGGCGATCACGCGTTCTTCCTTGTAAAGCCCGGCTTCGCGGATTTCGGCGAGGCGAGCATTCACCGTTTCAAGATAGCTTTTGTATGCCATAGTTCTTGGAATAAATTGAGGTTTAAAAGACCAGGATTTTACTCCGATTCTCCGTTTCGGAAAGGAAAAACTCTCGCGGGAACGCACTTGCGGGAAAACCTTGCAAGCCGGCGGGAACGCGATTTTCATTTTTCGGAAGAAAAATGGACTGGTTTCCGGAGACAGTTTCGAGCGCGCCGGAAGGCGCGAATGACGGTTCCGCCGAGTTCGTCGAAGTGATGCCCTTCGACGGCGGCGGGCGCGCCTACACGTACCGCGTTCCCGTAAGGTTTTCCGGAAAAACCGCCCTCGGTTCGCTCGTCAAAATTCCGCTCGGTGCGCGCGTGAATTTCGGAGTCGTGTGGAAAACGGGCGTCGTTCCCGCCGCGGCTTGGGCGAAAAAAGTGCGCAACATCGCAGAGCTCTGTTGCGACGTTCCCGTACTCACGCCGGACGCATTAAAGTTGTGCGAATGGCTCGCCGCCTATTACGCCGCCCCGCTCAACAGCGTACTGCTGACGATTTTGCCGGGCACCGTCCGCCGAGGCGTTCGCCCCGTTACGGAAAAATACATTTCGCTCGCGCGGGAACTCTCGCCCGCCGAACTCGAAAAACTCCGCCGACGCGCCAAAAAGCAAGCCGCTCTCTACGAGCTTTTATTAAGCTCCAAGCATCAGGTATCGGGCATCAGGCAAACGAGCCGCACGGAAAAATCACCCGAAATTCGAAATTCGGAATTCGACATTGCGCAAGCCGCTTCTCCCGTAAAGCGTTCGGAGGTTCCGTTTTCGGCGGCGGTGATTGATGCGCTGATTTTCGCGGGCGTGGCGAAAGAAGAAATTGCGGTAAAATCCCGCCTCGCCTACAACGACGATTTTGAAGGCGGCGCACGCGGGAACGCCGTTACCGCGCTCCCGCCCGTTCTCAACGCGGAACAACGCGCCGCACTCGATTCTATTTCACAAAGTTTATCGGAAAAAAAATTTCGGACGCACCTGCTCCACGGTGTTACCGGTTCCGGAAAAACGGAAGTTTACATCGGAGCCGTCCGCTCCGTGCTCGAAAGCGGCGGGAGCGCAATTTTCCTCGTTCCCGAAGTGGCGCTCACGCCGCAAACGGTCGGGCGACTGCGTTCCCGCCTCGCGGACTGCGCTACGCAAATCGTTGTTTGGCACAGCAATCTTTCCGCCGGAGAACGCTACGATGCGTGGATGGCGATGGCTCGCGGAGAGGCGCGGCTCCTCGTCGGTGCGCGCTCGGCGATTTTTGCTCCGCTGAAAAATCTCCGCCTCATCGTCGTAGACGAAGAGCACGAACCGTCATTCAAACAGGGAGAAACGCCGTTTTACCACGGACGCGATGTCGCCGTTTTTCGCGCACACCTTTGCGACGCGGTTTGTGTGCTCGGGTCGGCGACGCCGTCGCTCGAAAGTTTCTTCAACGCCCGCAGCGGAAAATACCTTCTCAACCGCATCACCAAACGCGTGGACGACCGTGCGTTCCCGCCGATGAAAATCATCGATATGCGGCGCGAAATTCTTCACGCGAGCGGGCAAACCACGTTCTCGCGCACACTCATCACCGCGCTGCGGGAACGCCTCGAGCGCCGCGAGCAAAGCATTCTTTTCCTGAATCGCCGCGGCTACTCGCGCGCGCTGATTTGTCCGGACTGCGGACACGTTCTGACTTGCCCGCACTGCTCTTCGGCGCTCACCTACCACCGCACGGAAGAACTGATGCGTTGCCATCTCTGCGACCACGTCGAACCCGCCGCCTCGCGTTGCCCTGCGTGCGGTTCGCCGAAAATCCGTTGGCGCGGTTTCGGCACACAACGCGCGGAAGAAATTTTGAAAAACATTTTTCCCGATGCCGTCGCCGTGCGACTCGATGCCGACACGATGTCGAAAAAAAACGAATTCCGGAAAATTCTCGGTGATTTTCGCGCAGGGAAAATTGATATTTTGCTGGGTACGCAAATGATTGCGAAAGGGCTGGACTTCCCGCGCGTAACGCTGGTCGGGATTCTCGATGCGGATTTGTCGCTGCACGTTCCAGATTTCCGCGCATCGGAACGCACCTTCCAACTTCTCGTGCAAGTTGCGGGGCGAGCCGGACGCGGCGACCTCGAAGGCGAAGTGCTCGTCCAAACGTTCACGCCGCACGCTGCACCGATCCAGTTCGCCAAACGCGCGGATTTTGACGAATTTCTCGAAGACGAATTGGAGCGCCGCAAAGAATTCGGCTACCCGCCCCTGCGCCACGTCATCCGCCATCTTTTCCGGGGACAAAACGCGGAGCTCGTCGAAGAAACCGCCGACCGCTGGGCGGAATTCTTGGAACAAAACGCGCCGGATCTCTGTGAAATTCGCGGTCCCGCGCCCTGCCCAACCGAGAAAATTCAAGACAATTACCGCTTCCACATCTGGTATTTTTGCGACAACGTCGTGCGCGCGAGCTCGCAGCTCGTACAACTGCGGGACGCGTTCCCGTGGCCGCAGGACGTTATTGATTTGCTCGACGTCGATCCCGCAGACGTGAACTGATGCCCCGGAGAAATGCCGTCATTTCGGGGACACAAAAAAAGCGCGGGAACGAACCCGCGCTTTTTTTGTGTGTGCGATTTTCCGGAGAAATTACGCCTGTTTTTCAACAGAAGCCGCGACGACGACATCGAGCGCCTTGTTGAAAAGAATATTCTGCTGAAGCTCGGCAACGCGCGCCTGATCTTTCGTCAGTTCCTTGACGAATTTTTCGACCGGCTGACCGCTCATGTACGCTTCCTGCGAAATGCGCTTGGAGATGTCTTCCTGCTCAACTTTCACGCCTTCTTTTTTCGCGATGGCGTTGAGAATGATCTGAGTTTTAACACGCGTTTTCGCTGCGTCCTTGGTGTTTTTCATGAGTTCTTCACGCTGCGCTTCGATTTCTTCAACCTTCACGCCCTGGCGGAGCTGCATATTCGCAAATTCGACAAAGATATTGTAGCTTTCGCGTTCGATTGCGCTTTCCGGAAGCTCGAAATCAACTTTTTCGTTGAGCTTGTTGATGAGCTCTTCGCGCTTTTTCGACGTTGCCGTGTTTTTCTTGCGGGTTTCGAGACCTTCGCGCACCTGCTTGTTGAGTTCTTCGGCGTCGGCAACGTGGAGCGACTTGAAGAATTCCTCATTCATTTCCGGGAGAACGCGTTCGCGGATTTCCGCCACGTCAATTGTGTAAACGGCGGTTTTGCCGCGCAGGCTTTCCGCAGAGAAATCTTCCGGGAACGTAACGGTAACTTCCTTCTTTTCGCCCGCGCTCATTCCGACGAGAGCGGAAACGATTTCCTTAACCGTTGCACCGAACGTTTCGTCCGCGCCGGCTTCTTCCCACGTTCCCGTCTGTTTGCCGTAAATGGCGGCATCGGGAGCGACTTCGGCGAGCGGCTTGCCGTCGACGGAAGCTTCGTAGGAAAGTTTCACATAGTCGCCCTTTTCGGCGGCTTTTTCGACTTTGTTAAATTCTGCACGCTGCGAACGGAGATTTTTGATCATGTCGGCGATTTCTTCGTCGGAAACGGCGAGGTCGCTTTTTTCGACTTCAATGCCTTTATATTCCGGAAGCTCAAACGCGGGAACGACATCGATTTCGAAGCGGATTTCCGCCGGCTGCCCTTCAACGATTTCCGGTTCCGTCACATCGACGAGCGAGTACACGTTGAGGCTTTCGTTGCCGCGAACGCTTTTGTACGCTTCCTGCGTCACGCGCTGGACGAGTTCTTTCTGCAAGTCTTTTCCGAACTTCTGCTTAACGACGCTCACGGGCGCTTTCCCCGGGCGGAAGCCGGCAATGCGAGCGTGCGCAGCGTATTCGCCGATGAGTTTCTTCTGCTGAGCTTCGATGACGTCTGCGGAAACGGTAACGACCGCCGCTTTGCGCGTTGCATTGATTTCTTCGATTTTGATATCCATTGTCTTAAAAAAAATGAAAAATAGACGGCAAATAAAATAGCTTTCCGCCGTCTCGGTCAAGCCTTAGGGCTTTTCAAACGGAGAAACGAGCGCAGAATTGTCACCGAAATTTCTCCAAAATTACCTTGCCCGCCCCTACGGTTTACGGGTACTCTGTGAGGTGATGTCCGCCGACCCGAAAACTGCTCAGAAATTACCCCTCTCCGTCGTCATTGTCGCGCGCAATGAGGAAAAAAACATCCGAGAATGTCTTCAGTCCGTGAGCTTTGCGGAGGAAATCGTTCTTGTGGACGACAACTCGACGGACACCACACCGGAAATCGCGAAGAGCTTCGGAGCAAAAGTGTTCTGCCGGGCGATGGCGGGCGATTGGGGCGCGCAGCAGACTTTCGCCATTGAGCAGGCGACACAGCCGTGGATTCTGCTCCTGGACTGCGACGAGCGCATCACTCCCGCGCTCGCCGAAGAGATACGGGAACGCGTTTCCTCCGGAGAAAAATTCGCCTACGCGATTAAGCGCATCAACCACTTTAAGGGAATTCGGGTGAATCACGGCGTTTTGCGTCCGGACTTTGTCCCGCGTCTCATGGAAAAAGACGGTTCCCGCGTGGAAGGCTTCGTCCATCCGAAAATCATTTTCAAGGCTCCGCTAAAACGGCTTCGTGAACCGATGCTCCATTTTACCTACGAAAAATGGGGCGCTTATTTGAACAAGTTGGAAAAATACACGCGCCTCGCCGCAGAAAAAGCCTTTGACGAAGGAAAGCGCGCCACGTTTTTCCGCGACATCGTCTTGCGCCCGGCATTTGCGTTTTTCAAAATGTACGTTCTCCAAGGCGGATTTCTCGACGGGAAAATCGGGTGGATTCTTTCCGTCAACCACTACTTTTACACGGAAATGAAATACGTGCGGCTGTATTTCCTTGCGCGGGAACGGGAAACGGAAGGTGAAAAAAAATGAGCGCGCCGATGTCAACCTCCGACGGGTTCAAAATTTTTTGCTCCGAAAAAAAATTCGCCGACGCATTTGAAACCGCCCGAAAAATCCTGCTCGAACGCAGCGGGGAAATTCTCGGCGACCGTATGGATGCGCCGAAGCGCAAGCGCATCATCATCAAGGCCGAAATCGCGGGAACGCCCGTCGTGCTCAAGCGCGAACTCTTTGTTTTCCGCTTCGACCGTTCGATAAAAGCCTTCCTTTTCGGGTCCGACGCCAAAAACATCTTCAAACTCAGTTGCCGGGCGCGGGAACGCGGTTTTACGAAAATTCCGAAAACCTTCCTCGTCGCCGAAAAATTCTCCGGAGGCATTTTGCGTGAAACAATTTCCGTCACGGAATTTCTGGAAGGACGCGGGCTACGACCGCCCTTTTCCCCCGCACTCATCGAAGAAGTCAGAACGCTTCTCACGGATTGCCACGCCAACGGAATCATTTCCGGCGACGTGCAATTCGACAACTTCATGGTAACGCCCGCCGGCGTGAAGCTCATCGACTTTCGCGGCAACAAGGTGTTCCCGTGGCTCGCTAAGGCGCGCGACCGCCTCCAACTCGAATTCACGCTCGGCATTCCCGCCGGGAAACGCAATTTCGCCGAAAAGTTTTTCCTCCTGCAAAATTCTTTTCGCAACTTCTGCCGCAAACTGCGCGGCAAACCGCCCCAACACAGTTAATAAAATGGATAAGCCCTCTTCCCCTGTAAGATGTGCCTAATGAAAACTTCTCGGCTTGTAAAAACCCACAACCACGCGATGGGTACGGACAAATGAAGACTGAAATCAAAATTTTCGAACAACACGATATTCGCTCTGTGTATGACGAAAAAAACGAAAAATGGTTCTTTTCCGTCATCGATCTGATCTCAGTTTTGACGGGGAGTAAAGATCCGAGAAATTATTGGAAAGTTCTTAAAAATCGCTTACGCAAAGAAGGGAACCAAACGGTTACAAACTGTAACCGTTTGAAAATGCCCGCTCATGATGGGAAAATGAGGCTCACCGATGCACTTGATGTCGAAAACTGCCTACGCCTCGTTCAATCCGTTCCAAGCCCCCAAGCGGAACCTGTAAAACTGTGGCTTGCTCGTGTGGGCTACGAACGGATGAAAGAAATGTCCGACCCGTCGTCTGCCATTGATCGAGCCCGAGAAACCTATAAAAAACTCGGGCGCTCAGAGAAATGGATTCAACAGAGAATGACCGGTCAGGAAACGCGGAATAAACTCACAGACTATTGGAAAAACCACGATATTACGGAGGAACGCGAATTCGCCATTCTAACAAACATCATCCATCAAGAGTGGTCCAATCTTTGCGTACGCGACCACAAGACCTTAAAAAAGTTAAAAATACAAAACTTAAGAGACCACATGACGGAAGCTGAATTGATTTTTACTGCACTGGCGGAACTATCGACACGAAACGCAGCTGAATCAAAAAACGCTACGGGAATGTCCGAAAATGCCCGTGCGGCTAAAATCGGAGGAGGAATCGCCCGCCGGGCGAAAGAAGATTTTGAAGCGCAAACGGGAAAACGTGTAGTCTCCGGGGAGAACTTTTTACCCAACAACGATCCTAAAAAATAATTTTCAATCTACTCATGAAATCAAACAATTCCCCTAAAAAGAAAGTATTTGTCTCGGGTTGTTATGATATGCTCCACAGCGGGCACGTGGCGTTTTTCGAAGAAGCCTCCAAGCTCGGCGAGCTCTACGTCGGCATCGGAAGCGACGCTACGATTTTCGGGCTCAAAGCTCGCAAAACCATCAACCCCGATGCCGAACGCCTCTACATGGTCAAGGCGCTCAAGTGCGTCAAGGACGCTTGGATCAATCGCGGGAGCGGCATTATGGACTTCGAGCAGGACGTGCTCGAGCTCAAGCCCGACATCTTTTTCGTCAACACCGACGGACATTCCCCCGCGAAGGAAGATTTTTGCAAAAAACACGGGATCGAATACGTCGTTGCCAAGCGCGTCCCGCACGGAAACCTCCCCGCGCGCTCGACCACCGCGCTCCGCAAGGAATGTAAAATCCCGTACCGCATCGACCTCGCCGGCGGTTGGCTCGATCAGCCCTTTGTGAACGAACTTTGCCCGGGCGCGGTGCTGACCGTTTCCATCGAACCGGACTACGAGTTCAACGACCGCAGCGGTATGTCCACGAGTTCCCGTAAAAAAGCCGTGGAGCTTTGGCAGACGGATATTCCCGACAGCAGCGATTTGGAAAAACTCGCCAAGATTCTTTTCTGCTACGAAAACCCGCCGATGATGGGCAACCGCTACGTGAGCGGCTCGCAGGATTCGCTCGGAATCGTGATGCCGGGGCTGAACAAGCTCGACTACGACAAAGGCTATTGGCCTGTAAAAATCACGTCAAACCGCGATGCGGATTTGCTCGCGTGGATCGAACAACGCCTCTGGCTCGTTCCGCTGTACCCGCGCCGCGCCGAGTACGACGTTTTCGCGGGAACGGATGTCAATGCAACCAATGCGAAAGCGCTTGCCGATGCGACGGAAGCAGCGTGGAGCGCGCTTCTTGCAAAAGACGCGACTGCTTGGGGCGCGGCAACGACTGCGGCGTTTGAAGCGCAAATTGCGATGTTCCCGAACATGGCACCGCCCGACGTTCACGAAATGATTGCGAGATACGCCCCCGTCTCCCTCGGGCACAAAATCTCCGGAGCCGGCGGCGGAGGCTACCTCATTTTAATCTCCGAAACCCCAATCGAAAACGCACTCCAAGTGCGCATCCGCAGGTAACGGCACGATGTATGAACAAATTTATACCCCCCCCCCCTCTCCTCCTTTCTCGTTCGCTGGTATGCTTTTATTTTTGATAAAAAAAGGCGAAAAGCGTTCCGTACACAAGCGAAGCAACGAGCAATGATCCTTTCCGGAAACAAACTTCTGTTACCTCCCGATTTTACGGGAAATGTAGATATTTCGGGAAGCAACAACGAGCTCATTGTAAAATCAAAGAAGCAACCGTTAAAATTAGATATTTGTATTTTCGGGAACGACAATATCGTCGAAATCGGAGATGACGTTGTTTGCCTCGGCACAGAAATATTCGTCGGTACAGCGGACTCGGCGTGCAATCGTTCCCGCGTTTCAATCGGCGCGGGAACAACAATGGATAAAGGATGCACAATCCGAACGATGGAAGACAGCTCATGCATTTCCGTCGGAAAAGACGTTATGTGCTCGGAAAGAGTTCACATCTGGGCAACGGACAGCCACGCGATTCTTGACGGGCTTGGAGCCGTTAAAAACGCAGGAAAAGAAATTGTCATAGGAGACCATGTTTGGATTGGAATGGATGCAAAAATCGGAAAAAACACGAAGCTCGGGAGTGGTAGCGTTGTCGGTTGGGGAAGCGTCGTAACACGAGGTGATTACCCGGAAAATTCACTCCTCGCCGGGAATCCGGCATCAGTAAAAAAGCAAAACATTGTCTGGACGCGGGAACGCCCCAATCAACTCCTCAACACAGAAAAACCATGATCCGCTTATTGTTTTGGCAAATAGTTCGTAAATTTGCGTTTCTTGTTCCGATATCCGGCACAAGAAAGATGTTGCGTAAGAAATGGGATAGGAAGATCGAATTTGCCAAACTCACACGCAAGGCAAAATTTAGTGTTAAGAAGGGAAACGAGCTCATTCTTAATCGCCCCGCCGCCGCCAAAATTCATGTCCACGGAAAAGGCAATAAAATCGTTTTCAAAGAAGCAAACGGTGAGCCCTTGCCGTTAGAAATTTCCGTTACCGGAGACGGGAACACGATTGAAATCGGAGAAAATGTCCACATCGAAAACCTTATCTCATTGAGAATCATCGCCGATAATTCCCGCGTAAAAATTGGCGAGAACACTGCACTCAATTGTGGCGAACTTTATCTTGCGGAAAACGACAGCCTCATCGCCATCGGGTCCGAATGCCTATTCTCATGGAACACCAATCTATGGTGCACAGATGGACACTCCATCGTAGACACTCAAACAAAAGCACTTACCAACCGGGGAAAATTCATCGAAATCGGTGATCACGTTTGGGTCGGCAAAGATGTAAAAATAGGGAAAAATGTAAAAATCGCTTCCGGATGTATCGTTGGCTGGGGTAGCGTTGTGACCAAATCTTTTGAAGAAGAAAACTGCGTCATCGCCGGCGTTCCCGCGGCCGTCGTAAAGCGCGGCAGGACATGGGATGCCGCAATGCCTGAAGACTACGATAAAAGATTAAAATGAGATGAAAATTTCCGTTATCACCGTAAATTTCAATAACCGGAATGGTTTGGCTCGCACTCTTGAGTCTTCCGTGTCGCTCCGCGCGCCCGCAGGCGGAGAAAAGGAAATTATCATCATCGACGGAGGAAGCACAGACGGAAGCGTCGAGGAAATCAGAAAGCACGGGAACGAAATCGCATACTGGTGTTCCGAGCGGGATCACGGCATTTTCCACGCGATGAACAAAGGCGTAGCCCGTGCAACCGGTGATTATTGCATTTTCATGAATTCCGGGGACACATTCGCCACGCCTGACGTTTTGGAGAAAATCTTTTCTGTTACGTTCCCGCAACCCCGGCCGGACGTCATCACGGGGGCGACGTATTATTGCGATCCGTCAGCCGGAACGGAAAACCTCGAGTTCCCGCCGCAAAAAATTTCGCTCGGATATTTCTTCTTCGGAAATAATTCACTCCAACACCAATCCTCGTTCATAAAAACAAGTAGGCTCTGTGAACTCCCCTACGACGAAAATTTAAAAATCACGAGCGACTTTAAGTTTTGGCTTCAATGCCTTATTTTGAACGACGGGAATTACGCCTCGACGGACGTTCCCGTCGCGAAATTCGACACGTCCGGAATTTCGTCCCGCCCCGAAATTCAAAAAGTCATCGAAGCCGAAATCCGAAAAACATATACGGATTTAAATTTGTCGAAAATCATTACTGACTACGAACAACTCCGAAACCTGAAATGGAAACTCTTTAAGAGAGTCATCGCAAAAAAACTCAAAGAAACCTTTCGTGTAAGTATTAATTTCCGATGAAAACAAGCATTATTACCGTAAACTTTAACGACAAAAACGGGCTTGAAAAAACGCTTCAAAGCTCGACTCGCCTAACGCTCCCGCCCGGGGGTGAAAAAGAAATCATCGTCATCGACGGCGGAAGCACGGACGGAAGTGTCGAAGTCCTGAAAAAATATTCGGACAAAATCACTTACTGGGTTTCCGAAAAAGATCGCGGAATTTTCCATGCGATGAACAAGGGTGTCTCGAAAGCGACAGGGGATTTCTGCTGTTTTATGAATGCCGGAGACACGTTCGCCTCCGAAGATGTTTTGGAAAAGATTTTCATGACCGCCTCTCCCGAAATTCTCGGCGCGGATGTTATCACCGGAGGAACGTTCTACCTTAATCCGGAAGACGGCAGTGAAGAGTTCGGTCTTCCTCCAAATTATCTCTCGCTCGGATTTTTCTACAACAAAACGCTTCAGCACCAATCCTCATTCATCAAAACGGAAAGGCTTCGACAATTCCCCTACGACGAAACCTTAAAAATTACAGCAGACATCAAGTTCTGGATTCAATGCCTGATTTTGAATAACGGGAAATATGTTTCTACGGGCGTTCCCGTCGCAAAATTCGACCTCTCCGGAGTAAATGCCCGCCCGGAAGGAGCAGAAGGAATTGAAGTGCGCCGCATTTTTTCGGACTTAAAGCTGAACAAAATCCTCTGCGATTACGATTTGATCATGAACCCGAAAAATCTCAAAATGAGAATCTGCAGGCACTTCTTCTCAAGAGCGCTCAAAAAATTCTTCCAAAACGGAACTTCCACATGAAAATCACAATCATCACCGTTTGCTACAACGCAAAAACGACGATTGAACGTACACTGCTGTCTGTCTTCTCACAAACGCACGAGGAAAAAGAACTCATAGTTATCGACGGCGGATCGACCGACGGGACACTTGAAATTCTGAAAAAATACGCAGACGAAATAGACATCCTCGTTTCCGAGCCGGATAAAGGCATCTACGATGCGATGAACAAAGGCATCGCAAATGCCTCCGGCGATTATCTGATATTCATCAACGCGGATGACTATTTTTACGACGAGCTCGTCTTGGCCCGCGTTGCCCAAGCACCTCCGGCAGACTTTATCTTTGGAGATCAGTACGATGAGGAGGACGGTGTGCGTACACTCTCAGACAATCTTGATGCGCTCGACGTTTATCATATGTTCCGAGGATATTTTGCTCACCAATCCATTTTGGCAAAGCGCGAGCTCTTTCAAAAATACGGGAACTTCGACTTAAGCTACAAAATCTGTGCTGATTGGGATTGGATCTTGCGTTGTCTCGTAAACGGAGCGACAACCACCCGGGTGGACACGCCGATAGCCGTATTCACCGTGGGAGGAGTCTCCGGAATCGCAGGAAAAAAAGGTCTGCTTTCCCGCGAACGTAAGCGGCTGATAAAGAAGAACCTCGGTTCATTGCCCGTTGAAAATGCACTGATGAGAACCGAAAAACTTTTCAGAAATCTCCTGCGAAAAACCGGACTAAACAAGAACATCGACACCCTGATAAGAACACGACTTCTCAAGAAATTTCCTCCGGAAAACCTTCCTCCAAGTCTCTAAATCCGGGTTTCGGGATTTATTTCTTTTTTCGGACTTTAGGATATGTTACAGTCATGGGCTGTAACCTCTTCCTGATTTCCTCTTCATGTTACTGCACAAGTTCGCTCACGAAATATTTCGTCCCCTGATCCAACTCAACAGAGCCGCGCTCAAGATACGGGAACACCTTTCCTCAAAACTTGAACGCAATTCTCTTTTTGTAGACGCCGCCGTTTACCGTGATTGGAGCGGCAAAATTACACCTCAAAATTGGGGAGACGATCTGAACGCGCACTTTCTCTCTCCGCTGTTTTCAAAGAGGCTATTCTTCCTGTCTCCGCCCCTAAAACAGATTCAATATCAATTTATCGGAAGCATAATCTTCCCAACCAAACAAAGGCAAAAGCGTGTCATTTGGGGAAGCGGGCTTCTTAATGCCAAGGATTGTCCGGAAAAATCCGGCTTCGAAAACCAAACCTTTCTTGCCGTCAGAGGTCCGCTGACGCGAAAAGTATTAACTCAAAACGGTATCGAATGCCCGGAAATTTACGGCGATCCCGCACTTCTGCTCCCGCGTTTTTTTGAGTACACACCTCCGCAGAAAGAAAAACGTCGCGGTATCGGAATCGTGTCGGCTTGGTGGGAACACAAAAATCCCGCGTTTTTCAATTTTATGAAAAAAGCCGAAGCGGACGGAGCGCGCCGCATTAAAACACGCGGATACGGCGATTGGCGGGATTTCATCAGGGAAATCTGCAACAGCGAGTTTGTTATTTCCTCGTCACTGCACGGAGTGATTGTCGCCGAAGCCTACAAAATCCCCTGCGTCTGGGTTGTCTTTTCCCCCAAGCAACAAAACGAAGATCACTATTTCAAATACCGGGATTTTTATCAATCCGTCGGAAAAAATATTCTGAAACCCTTCCTTGTAACCGAAAGCACAACGCTTGCCGAGTTGCGCGAGATTGCCTCGCGTTGGACTCCGGGAGAGATAAATACGGACGCGCTCGTCGCCGCCTGCCCGTTCCCGCTCCCGCCCGACGCGAAAGTTAAATAACATAAATTACGTCCGCAAACCGCCGCAGACGAGAGGTCTCAAAACTTCCGGATTCACACCGCTAAGCGATTTCGGGGAAGGAGTCGAGCGTCCAGCGGAAAGTAAAGCGCGATCCGTCGGCGCGGGCAAATTCCAGCGCCCGCGTTCCCGTAAGCGGTCGAAATATTGCAAACAAATTTATTCGTTATAACCAACAAAAACCCACATCTCCTGTTATTTTGTTTGCCATAAACTACAAAAACAAACATTTTCCGTTTTATGGAAGTTCTCGAGAGGAAGTTTTATACACAGAAAATCGAACCCTACATTAATGCCGGCTTGATCAAGGTGCTTGTCGGACAGCGACGTGTCGGGAAGAGCTGTATTATGCGTCAGTTAAGAGACAAGCTTGCCCGAGACAATGACACCTGCTGCATATACATTGACAAGGAAGATTTCGCTTTTTCCGGCGTTCAGACGGCAAAAGATCTCATTGATTGCGTGGAGGCGCAACTTGATCCCCGGAAAAAAAATTTTCTCTTTATCGACGAAGTCCAGGAAATCGACGAGTTTGAAATTGCGCTGAGAAGCCTTCACGCGAAATCTCAGTGCGATATTTTTTGTACGGGAAGTAACGCCAAAATGCTTTCCGGAGAGCTCGCAACCGGACTTTCAGGACGCTATGTCGAATTTGAAATTCACGCCTTAGACTACACGGAATTTCTCCGGTTTCACAAACTTGAAGACACCGACGAATCCCTGAACCTGTATTTTTCTTACGGCGGAATGCCGCACTTAGCCCGGCTCGGACTGAAAAGCGAACTTGCAGACGAATACCTTCGAAATCTCTACTCGACAATTCTGCTCAAAGATATCACGGCTCGTCTCGGACTCCGTAACGTTCTTTTTTTGGAGCGGCTTTCCTCTTTTGTTGCAGACAACATCGGAAGCCTTTTTTCTGCAACAAGCATCAGCAAATATTTAAAATCTCAAAAAGAGCACATCCCGACCTCAAGCGTTCTTCACTATTTAAGAGCCATGCAAAACGCCTTCATTATCAATCGGCTTCCGCGCTTTGATATTCGGGGAAAATCTTTTTTTGAAACGCAGGAAAAATACTATTTTGAAGACATCGGACTTCGCAATGCGCTCGTCGGGAGAAATCTTGCCCGCGATATCGCAAAAATTGAAGAAAACGCGGTCTATCTCCATCTGCGAAAACTCGGCTACAAACTATCCGTCGGAAATCTGGGAAACACGGAAATAGACTTTGTCGCGCAAAAAGGAAACCGTCAGCTCTACTTTCAAGTGTCCTATCTCATCGCCGACGAAAAAACACGACAAAGAGAATTCGGAAATTTGAAAAAAATTCCCGATAATTTCCCCAAGTACGTCATATCCATGAATCCCTTTAACTCCGGCGGGAACGAAGACGGAATCATACACTGCCATATTCGGGACTTTCTGAAGAAGACGGATTTCTAAGCGCCACCCCGGAAGAAAAGCGGCGGTGCACCGTCAAAATCCCGCACTAAGCGATTTCGGGGAAGGAGTCGAGCGTCCAGCGGAAAGTAAAGCGCGATCCGTCGGCGCGGGCAAATTCCAGCGCCCGCGTTCCCGCAGGAACGTCCTCCACGCGCCGCACGAAACGCGTTCCCGCGAGCTGCGAAAGCAATTTTTGCAATGCGAAAAACGCCGCGCGCGGACGCGGGTTTTCCGGGTCCGCATCGTCCACCAAGCCGAAGCCCCGGTGCAAAATCCGCCACCAATACGCCCGCGAAACGTGCCCGCTCGCAATCGCAAGCAGAAAGTAGCGGCACATAAATTTGGCACAATCCTCCTCCGAAACGCGCGGCGGCTCCACCGTCCACGGCGCCGCAGGACGCGTTTCCCACGGACCGTACATCACAAACGGACAATCAATCGGACCGTAAATTCCCGCATTAAGCAACGGCCAGTTGACCTCGGAAACGATGATCTTTTCCTGCGCGAAACCGTATGTTCTCGCAAACGCCCGATGAATCGCAAATTTCCCGACCGCATCGAATTTTCCCTGAAAATTCTCCGGAGCACCGCGCCGATCCACATACAGGTGCTGCGAAAGTGCGTGGAACGTTCCCGCGGGAACACCCGACATTAAGCCCGGAAGCGTGTGCAGATCAAAGTCGATGCACGACGGTCCGGTCAGTTTAATTTGCGGAAACTGCTTTTTTGCCTCAATCGCCGGAGCCAACAATTTTTCGTAATCCGAAAAATCCCACACGCCCCATTTCCCGCGATTTGTCGCGTGTCCTATTTCATAAAAATCCGCAAAATCGCAGGTTTTTTCGACAACGGCAAAAACCATTTCACGCCAACTTGCCGCATTGCGAACCGCTGCACGATCCTGCACGAGAGCAAGAGCGACGGCGTTCCCGCGCTCGTGAAGCTCCGACGCGCGCGCCACGACGTCCCGCCAGTGCTCCCGCCCTTTGTGATGGTACGCGCGCAACAGCACGGGAAGTTTCGCTCCCGCCGATTTTTCCAACTCACCGAGCCAATGCAGTTGCGCATCCCACGTTGCGTCAACTTCGAGCGACAACCCGATCGTTCCCGCCGCGTCAACAGGCTCTCCGAAAGAACACGCCGAAAGCTCTTTGTAGTTTTTCCAAAGCGCGTTCCCGCGAAGCAAAAATTCTTTTGCAATTTTTAAAATATTTCCTGCCGAGCGGAATTTTCTCCTATCCTTCGACATATAGGCGGGAATTGCCTGCTCCGAGCGACCATCCCAAATCCAAAGCTCCTTGACCAGCGGAAGAATGTCCGAAGACGGATTTGCCGCCGCCGCACGCCGATCCTCCCGGCGAATCCGCCACTCGCGGATCGGATGCCGCCAAGGACGCAGCGCCGAGTGCCGTTCAAACGCGTTCCGCTCTTTTTCCTCCGCAACGCAGAACTCGCCCGTCGGACCGTAGCCCATAAAATACATCGAGTGAAAAACACGTCGGAAATCTGACGGCAAATCCAAGCGCGCCAGGTCGCGCCCGCGCTGCTCGTCCGTCAGCGTTCCCGCCGGAAAAATCCGCACGCGATCCAAGTCGATGAGCAAAACACTCCACGCGCCGGACTCCGTTTTTTTCATCGCAATGTTCTGGTTGCCCAAGTCGCGGTGAATGATGCCGCAATCGTGCATTGCGCGGCATACGTCCGCCGCTGCCTGCATCAGGTTCATCAGCGCTTCGCAGTCCGGATTCTTCGAGTAAATGTGAAAAAGCTCGTCCCGGAAATTCGACATCGTGGGAACAAACGCCGTAATCAGGCGGCTTTCGAGCAAATGACCGTTCCCGTCGCGGCGCTCCGCTACGGCAATCGGTTCGGGCGTACCCACGCCGTTTTGTTTCAAAATCCACGCCGCACGAAATGCGCGAAACGCTTTCGAGCCCTTTTCTTTCCCGTCAAAAAATTCCCGCAGACATCCCGGCGAACCATAGGTTTTTACAACCACGTCGCGCGTGTTCCCGTCCGTACACGCGCACGGAGCTTTGACTACGCGTTCCCGTCCCTGCTGGAGCAAAACCGTGTCCGCGCTTTCCTTTTCCGCCGTCAGCAAATCCCGCACGCCGGGACAATCCCACGCAGGATTCAGCGCCGCGCGCCAACCTCCGGCAAAATCTTGCCATGCGGGAACGTCCGACTTTTTTTCAGAGAGAACAGGAAGCATAAGTATTTTTCTGGGGAAAAAAAAGAATGTCAAAAAAAAGAAAACCGTTCATTGCCGGCGAGCGATTTTAACAAAAATCACTCATTGGCAATGAACGAATTTCTAACAGAATTCGCCGCCGAGGGCGAAAGATTTTAATCTTTTTTGTAAAAATCTTTGGATTGTTCGAGCGCAAGGCGGGCTAATCGAGATTTCCCTTTGCCTTCCCGTAAAAAGCTCTTCCCGCCCGAAAATCCCGAAAAAACGGAAGATTTTCGCTACTTTTTCTTGGAAAAACGGAAATTCCAGATAAAATATTCTTGGAAAAACGGAAAATCTGAATAAATTTTCATTGGAAAAGAGGATCTTACCCTATGTTAAAAAGAAAAATCGATAGCCGGATTCGGGAATATTACACCCACGAAAAAGGTGCGCTACTTGTAACCGGCGCACGCCAAATCGGAAAAACATTTTCTATTCGGGAGTTCGGGAAAACATTCAAGAACTTCATCGAAATCAACTTTATCGCCAATCCGGAAGCCGCCGAAGCATTCAAAAACGCCCAAACGGCAAAGCAACTTCTTCTCCGCCTTTCGGCAATGACGACAATCCCGTTGGAAAAAGGGAAAACCCTCATTTTCTTCGATGAGGTTCAGGCGTGTCCGGAAATTGTTACGGCAATCAAATTTCTGACGGAAGAAGGTTCTTACCGTTACATTCTGAGTGGCTCGCTTCTTGGCGTAGAACTGAAAGATTTACGTTCGGAACCCGTCGGCTACATGGACATCGCCGAAATGTTCCCGCTCGATTTTGAAGAATTTGCGAAAAACACGGGTGTTTCCGAAACGATTTGGGAAATCGTGAGGACGGCGTGGACGCATCGAGTTCCCGTCGACGAATTTATTCACGGAAAAATGATGGAGCTGTTTCGGCTCTATCTTGTCGTCGGGGGAATGCCGGCGGCGGTAACGCGCTATCTCGAAACGTCCAATCTTCAACAGGTTATCGCCGTCCAACAGGCGATTCTTCGAATGTACAAGCGGGATATTGCACAATACGATCCCGGAAGCAAACTCTACATCGAAGAAATTTTTGAACTCATTCCGCCCGAGCTTAACG
The DNA here is from genome assembly GCA_017935025.1 of Opitutales bacterium. Taxonomy (GTDB): domain Bacteria; phylum Verrucomicrobiota; class Verrucomicrobiia; order Opitutales; family UBA953; genus Spyradosoma. Next base: position 91,057 of record JAGBIL010000017.1, read on the forward strand.
CCAAGAATAAACGTTTTATTTTAAAAAAATTAAACGAAAACGCGAAATTCGCACGTTACGAAAACAGTTTTCTCTGGCTAAAAAATGCGGGCGTCGCACTTCCCGTTTACAATGTCGAAGAGCCCAAAATTCCCTTACTTCTGGCACGTTCCCGCAACCTCTTTAAATTATTTCAGAGCGATATCGGATTGCTGGCATGCCAATATGCAGAGGGCATTCAGCTAAAAATCATAACAAACGACAAGAATATCAACTTCGGCTCCGTTTTTGAAAATGCCGTCGCGCAGGAGTTGTTTGCACATGGATTTACTCCCTATTTTTACAACAACAAAAAACGCGGCGAATTGGATTTTGTCCTCGAAATCGGAGGGAACGTACTCCCGATTGAAGTCAAATCCGGAAAAAACTACGAAGTTCATCGCGCGCTTTCCAACATATTGGATTGCGGAGAATACGATATTCCCGAAGCGCTTGTCCTTCAAAACGGAAACCTGAACCGCAAGGGGAAAATCATCTACGCTCCGATTTACATGGTCGCCTTTATAAAAAAAGAAGGCAACGCTCCCGCGTTTTATTCCGTTGACCTTTCCGCCTTGCGCTAAAAAACGCGACTTCCCGAAAAGAAGCCGCGTTGAAAGGAAGCCGCGTTGAAAGGAAAGCGATTCCGAAAAACGGACACGCTCAGTCTTTTTTGTAAAAATCTTTGGATTGTTCGAGCGCGGCTTGAAAAACGGGGGCATTCAACTTTGCGTCCGGCAAATAGCGGTAATTGCGGTCGTAGATTTCGTAGGAGCCTCCGAGTTTGACGTGCGTAATGCGGTCTTTCTCAATTACACCCCACTGCTCCGGATGCCCGACGAGTAGCCATTTGCGCGGCGTGGTCTCGAACAAATCTTTCCCGACGGAAAAATCGCTCGGCGGGTTTTGCACATGGAGATAATTTTTCAGGAGCGAAACCGTCACGTCGTAGTGCGCCGTCCAGTGCGCGTACGTTTTCGGCGGGAGCGCCGCGTCAAAAAGTACGAACGGGACTTTGAGTTGGTGCGTGGAAAACCCGTTCCCGTGCCCCCAGGTATTGTTTCCGTCTTCGTTAAATTCCTGCCCGTGATCGCCTGTCAACACAACGATTGTGTTTTCGAGCAAACTGCGTTCCCGCAAGTCGTCGAGAACGCGCTTAATTTGTTTATCGAGCCAGTACGCGTCGTTTTTGTAGAGATTGAAAAACGGCGTCGGGTCCATGTCTTTCGAAAGCAATTCGTACTTTGCATTTTCCCAGTCGGTGGGAAATTTTTTCTCGGCATCTTTCGGCATAACCATCGAGTGCAATTCGTCGAAGAATAAAAATCCGAAAAACGGCTTGCGCTGATCTGCGGGAACGCTCGTGTATTTTTTCGTAAAATCAAGCCACGCGTCGGCGGTTTTTACGTCGCCTTCCGCCGTCGAAACGCCTTCTGCAAGATTGTAGCGCATCACACCCTCGGGAACGTTTTTGAAAATCGTGCGAGTAAACGGCGGATTCGCCAAGCTCGCCGTCGCATAAATTCCCATTTCGTAATTATTTTTTACTAACGTATCAATGAATGCAGAACTCACGCCGCCGTCGCGAATCTTGTAAAAATAAAGCCCGGGAAGCCCGTGAAAAAACGAAATCACGCCCGTACGCGTGCCGTGGTCGCCGCTGTAGTGTTCGGTGAAAACCTGCGCGTTTTTCGCAAATTCGCAAACGTTCGGCATAACCTCCGGCGCAAACGTGCGCACATTCCACGAATCGATGAAAATGACCAAAATATTCTTCGTAGGAGTCTGCGACGAAACGAGCGGCGCACGCGGATACGCAAGAGCCGAGCCCGCGTTGAGCTTGATTTTCTCGCGAACTTTTTCCGGGTCGACAAACCCGTTTTTAATCAGAAAACGGTTTGCAGTCAGCGGGAAATGCCCCGGGTAAACTTCCGCAATCTGGTAAACCGAACGGCTCCCGTTAGCCGAGTAATACGCGTGCATCATGTGCGAAACGACAAGCGAAACGAGCAACACCGAGACCGTCGGAATCAACGCGTTTTTCCCGCAACGTGAACCGAGAAAACGCGCTGCACCCCAAAGCCCGTTCCCGACAACAATCACGATGACCGCAGCCCCGACCATCAACACAATTTGCCACGCCGTAAACGTAAAAATACCCGCCGCGCCGTCGCCGAAAAGCAAGTCCAGAACGAAACCGTTGTAAACATGATAGCGATACAAACCGAAGACAAACGTGTCCGTCAAAACAATCGCCAAGCCCGCCGTTCCCGCGGCGACGGATAAAATCGCCGCCACCGGTTTACGCGGGAACAAAAGCGCCCACGGCAAACAGAACACCGCCCAGCCGACAAGCGCCCACATCGCAAAATGCCCGAACGTCGTAAACAGCACATAAACCCAGCCTTCACCGGAAAAATCAATGCTTAGCTGGCGGAAATAATTCAGGGAAACCAGGCCGGCAACAATCGCCGCCAAAATAAAGAACCATGCTCCGCGCTTGAGCACTTCGCAACGTAAACCGAGAGAAGCCGTTTTTTCGGAAACACCCGTATCCTGTTTTTCGTCCATGGAAATAATCTAAAACTCCTGAAAAAAAATGACCACGAAATTTTACCTGCCATGATGATGCGGAAAAAAATCCCGCAGGTGAAAATGCCGCCACGCTTTGTGCACTCGCACCCAATAATAACCCCAGTCAAAAATTTCGTTTTTCACGCCCCATTCCTTTTCCAAGCGCATCCGGTCCGTCGCCATTTGCGGAGGCGAAGGAATTTTCCCGCCGACATCAATCGTTTTCAAATGCCCGGAAGATTTCTCCAAAATAAAGTTCCCTCGATGCGCGTCCCCGTGCGTGCAACCGAATTTGTGCAACTCGCGGATAATCCCAGCCGCTTCCTTGCTATAGCGCTTGTAAAAATCTTCGGATGTCTCCTGCAAATCATGCCCTTCCACATACTCCTGAAGATAAAACGAATGTAAAACGCACCCGCAGAAACGCTTGTCCGCCACCAGGAAAATCTTCGCCGCGCCGTCAAATCCTTCACGAAACGCCCGATGCAAAGTCCGCATCAGCCGCATTGCATTGCTTCCCAGAAAAAATGATTGAAGCAGGTAATCCACACGATGCCGATCACGCTTGTCTAATTTGAACAAATACTTCTTCCCGCGATAATCCACTAACCAACAACGGCAACGGCGATCGTGAAAGAGTTCCCGACGAAGCCCGTCGTGCTCCTTGACATCGCCCTCTCTTTCTTCCCGCGAAACCTCCGAAATCAGTTTCCGGAAAAGTTCCAGCTGTTCCCGCGCATCCGGTTCGCTCAGAACCGAATAGCCTGCAATACTCGTCGAAATCAGGTTCTTACTCATAGTTTTCAGGTAGAAGTTTCCCGATTTATAGAACAAACATTCAATCAAATCAAGAAAACTTTTTTCCGTAACCCGACACTTTCCCGTGAGTGAAAAAGTTGAAAATTGAAATTTGACGAGAGGAAAATTCTTGCGAAAAATACTGTAACGTTCGGACTATGGAAAATTTCTCCGTTGAGCAGATTCTGTTAATTCTGGCGTTGACGACATTTGCCGGCTTGGCAACGGGTATCGGCGGCGCCATCGGTTTTTTCGTCAAACGTACGAATACGCGTCTGCTGACGTTTCTGCTCGGGCTTTCCGCCGGGGTGATGATTTTCATCAGCTTTGTGGAGCTCTTCGCTTCGGCGCAAAGCGAGCTTGCGTCCATTCACGGCAAGCTCTACGGAAAATTTTTTGCGCTTGCAGCCTTTTTCGGCGGGATCGGCATCGCAATGCTTATCGACAAGCTCGTTCCCGCAGACGAAAATCCGCACGAAGCCCACGGCGTGGAAGAACTCTCCGACAACGTTCCCGCGAAGCTTTCCAAGCGGTCCGGGCTCCTTTTCGCACTTGCAATCGGCATTCACAATTTTCCGGAAGGCTTGGCGACGTTTGCCGCCGGGCTGAGCGGACTTGAACTCGGAATCCCGATCGCAATCGCCGTTGCGCTGCACAATATTCCGGAAGGCATCACGGTTTCCGTCCCGATTTTCCATGCGACGGGAAGCCGGAAGAAAGCGTTCCTGTATTCGTTTGCGGCGGGACTGGCGGAACCCGTCGGTGCCGTAATCGGGATGCTCTTGCTGTTTCCGTTTCTTTCGCCGAGCGTACTCGCCGTGCTTTTTGCCGCCGTTGCGGGCATTATGGTTTTTATTTCGTTCGACGAATTGCTTCCCATGTCCGAGCGCTGGGGACACCATCACCTTTCGATTTACGGAATCGGTGTCGGTATGCTTGTCATGGGTGTTACGCTCTGCGTTTTGTAGAACGAAAAAAAAGTTTTTAAAGCATCGCGGGAACGCGTAAAGTTTCCCGCATGAAATACTCCGATGCCGAACAACTTCTCGAACTTGGGCTGATTTCGCGGGAACAATGCGACGCGATTATCGACCGGCTGAAACTTTCGCCCGCCGCTTCGCGCAACTATTTGCTGATCGCCTTTTCCTGCTTAGGCGGAGTTCTCGTGCTTGCGGGAATCATTTTGCTCATCTCGGCAAATTGGGCAGAAATTCCGCCTTTGGTGAAACAGATTTCCGCCGCCGCTCTGATGCTTGCGTTCTGGATTTTCGGTTTGCGCTTTGTTTGCCGCAAAGAAAATCCGCGCCCGCTTCTCGGCGAAAGCCTCTGCTTTGTCGGCGCCGGAATGTGGCTCGGCAACATCGCGCTCTACGGGCAAATTTACCAAATATCCTCGGAACCGTCGAAAGCGATCGGCGCATGGTTTCTCGGGATTTTTCTGCTCCCGTGGCTCGTGCGCCTGCGCGGCGTTTTTCTGATGTCGCTTGTCGCCGCGTTTATTTGGCTTTGCTGCAAGGCAGAGGAAGCAATTTATCCGGCGGACAACGCATACTACTTCCATTTTCTCGCATTTTTTGCGGCGATTTCCGCACTCGGAATTTTCCTATCCAATTTGAAAAACGAGACGCGGGAACGCGTTCGCGGCTACGGTCCGCTCGCGGCATGGACGGCGTTTCCGGCACTCGTGCTCCTGACACAACCGTTTTGCTACTCGCGGCTTTTTGATTACGCGGAAGTCCTTTGTGCGGGAGCGTTAACGCTCGTTCCCGCGAGCTTGATTCTGGGCACGAGCCTGCTGTTTTCTTTCCGGAAAAAACTCGGTGCACTCGGCGGCGGCGCGGCAATTCTGCTCGGCGCGTTCCCGCTCGTTCCGCTCGGGCTCGGATACTTGGACCCCGCGACCCAAACGCCCGACGACGTTATTCACGCGCTGATGATGGGCGCGCTTTTCGTCTGCGGGAACGCCGCGATGGTTCTCGGCGCAAAAGTCGCGAAAAAATTCTACGTCAATCTCGGCGCGATGATGATTTTCCTTTCCGCGATTGCACTCGCAATCGAAGTGGTCGGCTCGCTCACGTCCAGCGGCTTGGCGCTGATTGCGGCGGGCGTGTTCCTGATTATTGTCGGCTACGTTCTCGAACGCCAACGCCGCAAAATCACCGCGAAAATTAAAGAAGACATTTCTTCAAGCATTACGCTTTAACTTCTAACCTTTTTCTCCTATGAAACTCAGAATTTTCCTCGTCGCCTTGATTCTTGCCGCGCAGGTCGCCGGCATTTTCTGCGTTTCCCGCGCGCGGGAACGCGAATGGCAAAACAACCCGACCTTCCGCCTCGAATGCAGGAGCTACGACCCGCGGGATTTCCTGCGCGGACACTACTTGCCGTTGCAATTCAAAATTGAGGACGAAATTCCGATTTCCAAATTCGATGCTTCCGCGCAGAAAAAGTTGCGCAAGGAATACGCTCACATTCCGCGCAGTCGGGAATTTTGGGTGATTCTCGCGCCGAACGCAGAGACAGGACTTTGGGAAATCGAACGCGTTACTGCGGAAGATCCGGAAATCGATTTTAACGCGAATCCCCAGACCGGAAAAATCGCGCTGAAAGCAGACGATCCCTACATTCTCCCGCTGAGAAAAAACGTCGACTTCCTCGCGCCGAGCGCAACAGAATCTGCGGAAAAACACACCACGCAAACCGCACAAAGCCCGGAAGATTTCTTCACGGCGGGAAGCCCGATTGAAGTTAAGGTGCGGCTTGATTTTCCGTTCACGAACCGCCGCTTTTATTTGCCGGAAGAAAAAGCGAAGGAATTCGACAAAAAATTTCGCGGGAACACGCAACACGTCATTTCCGCCGAGCTCTTTTTCCGCGCCGACGGCTCCGTCGTTCCCAAGCACCTCTTTATCGACGGCGAAGAATATTGATGCACAAAAAAGAGCGGTATCCAAACCGCTCTTTTTTTTCAAAACCGCTTACGGGAGCCAGTCGCCGAATTCCGGCGCGCGTTTTTCCAAATAAGCCTTGCGCCCTTCGTTGCCCTCTTCCGTGAGGTAATAAAGCAACGTCGCGTTCCCGGCGAGCTCCTGAATTCCCGCCTGCCCGTCGAGTTCCGCATTAAACGCGGATTTCAGACAGCGGATCGCAATCGGGCTTTTCGTCAAAATCTCGCGCGCCCATTGCACGCCTTCCGCATCGAGTCGGTCCACGGGAACGACGGTGTTGACCAAGCCCATTTTGAGCGCGTCCTCCGCATTGTATTGGCGGCAGAGAAACCAGATTTCGCGGGCTTTTTTCTGCCCGACAAGACGTGCGAGGTAACTGCTCCCGAAACCGCCGTCGAAGCTGCCGACTTTCGGTCCCGTTTGCCCGAAAATCGCGTTGTCCGCCGCAATCGTCAAATCGCAGACCATGTGCAAAACGTGTCCGCCGCCGATTGCATAGCCCGCAACAAGCGCGATGACGACTTTCGGCATCGTACGAATGAGGCGTTGCAAATCGAGCACGTTCAAACGCGGCACGCCGGTTTTTGACGTGTAGCCGCCCGTTTTGTCGCCGCGGATTTTTTGGTCGCCGCCGGAGCAAAATGCGTACTTGCCGTCGGTTTGCGGATTCGCTCCGCGCAAAAGCACGACACCGATATTGATGTCTTCGCGCGCATCGGAAAACGCCTCGATCATTTCCTGAACGGTTTCCGGCGTGAAGGCGTTGCGGCGGTGCGGACGGTTAATCGTTACGCGCGCAATGCCTTCGTCGCATTTTTCGTAAATAATTTCGGAAAAATCCCGAACCTTTTTCCATACGGGAGCGCTTGGAGTTTCCATAGATGAAAAATGAGGAATGAAAGATTAGGAATGAGGAAGCGGAATTACGGACGAATGATTTTCAGCGACGCTCCGCGATGGTTCACGTGCATTTTGCGCACGCGCCAATTCAGCGAAAGCGTGTCGCAGTAATCGGCGATTTCCTTGCCGAAACTGTCGTCGTCGTTCACGACGATGGCGACAATCGTCGGTCCCGCGCCGGAAACGTAGGTCGTAATCGCGTTGTCGCTTTCCTTGACGTAGTTGAAAACTTTGTCGCCTTCGGGAATGAGCGAGAGGCGGTAGCTCTGGTGGAGACGGTCTTTGCATCCGGCGCGAATCAACTGCTCATCAGCTTTTTCCAAACCTTCAACCAACAGCGGTACGCGGGAAAGATTGTAAATACAATCGGAAAGGCTGTACGACTTCGGCAAAATACGACGCGCCTCTTCCGTGGACACGCGCACATCCGGCATCAGAGCATAAAAGCTGAGCTTGTCGCTGATGGAATATTCGTGCCAGTAAACAAAATCGTTTTCAATAATCGCCGCGACGAAACCGCCGAGAATCGCGGGAGCGACGTTGTCCGGGTGCCCTTCGATGAGCGACGCGATACGCAGAATTTCGCCCTTGTCAAAATTGAGCCCGCCGATTTGGTTCGCCGCCATAATCCCGGCAACGATACAGGTAGAACTTGAACCCAGCCCGCTGCACAGCGGCAAATCCGTGTCGAAGTGAATATTCATCGCGGGAACGGGACGCCCGTAGCTCTGAAGCGTTTTTTCCAACGTTTTGTAAACAAGATTGGTTTCCGCTTTTGCAAATTGGGCTTCGCAGCCGGTAATCGACAAACCGTCCCCGCCCGTCTCAAACGTAAAGCGGTTAAACATATCAAATGCGAGGCCCATCATGTCGAAGCCGGGACCGACGTTTGCACTCGTTGCGGGAACAGATACTTTAAATTTCATTGCGCTCTCAATCAAAACGCAAAAGCCTCTCTGCGTAAATTTCAATTAATGGCAAATAGCGAATTCCAAGTTCCGAATGAGGTGCGAAAAAAATAATAGACGCGAAACATTGCTTCTGCCGTTGTCGGGTAATCATTCGAGATTTGATATTCGGAATTCGAAATTAATTGAAATTTAGCGCGCACGTCGCGTGTGCTAAATTTCAATTTGCGGGAACGCGCAAAGCGATTCATCATTGCCGCTTGAATGACTAAGATTTTCTCCATTGCCAATCAAAAAGGCGGTGTCGGCAAAACGACGACTGCCGTAAACCTCGCTTGCGGACTCGCCCGACGCGGCATTTCCGTCCTTCTCGTCGACCTCGACTCGCAGGCAAACGCGACCAGTGCGCTCGGGCTTCCCAAGACGGAAGGCGGCAGCCTCTACGGCGTTCTCACCGGAGACGCTTCGGCAAAAGAAAAAATCATTCCCACGGGAACGCCGAATCTCGACATCATTCCCTCCGAAGTCGATATGGCGGCAGTAGAGTCCGAGTTGCTCCAACGCGAAAACTACCTTTCGCAGCTCAAAAACGTGCTCGCGCCGATTCGCAAATCCGGCAAGTACGGTGCCATCATTCTCGATTGCCCGCCCGCGCTCGGTATGCTCTCGATGAACAGCCTCGCCGCCGCCGATCATTTGCTCATTACGCTCCAATGCGAATACCTCGCGATGGAAGGCTTGAGCCAAATCCTGAACGTCGTAGACCAAATCCGCGAAGCCAAAGTCAACCCCGGGCTGACTATCGGCGGGATTGTCATGACGATGTTTGACGTGCGCACCAACCTCTCCCGCCAAGTCGTGGCGGAAATTTCCAAAGCGTTCCCGCAGCTCGTTTTCAAATCCATGATTCCGCGCTCAATCCGCCTCGGCGAAGCACCCAGCCACGGAAAATCCATTTTCGAGTACGACCCGAACGGCTCCGGCGCCCTCGCCTACGACGCCCTTTCCAAGGAAGTCATTCGCCGCTTTGAATTGAAGAAATAGTAAAAAAAATTAGGAATTAGAAATCAGGAATTAGAAAAAATACCTTTTCTTTCGATTTCTTCCTCATTCCTAATTTTCTCATTTCTAATTCCTAATTTTTCACAAAATGCCTGACAAAATTTCCATCGGACTTATTCAGCTTACGGCGGCGGAAACGCCTGCCGAAAATCTCCGCAAGACGATTCCGCAAATCGAAGCCGCCGCCGCACGCGGCGCAAAAATCATCGGTTTGCAGGAAATGTTTACGACAAAATATTTCTGCATCGACCAAAATCCGAATCGCTTCGACCTCGCCGAACCGATTCCCGCGGGAACGTCCACGCAGGAGCTTTGCGCCGTCGCAAAACGCCTCGGCGTTGTCATCGTCGCTCCGATGTTTGAAGCGCGCGGGAACGAGGTTTACCACAACACGGCGGCGATTATCGACGCCGACGGCACCTACCTCGGCAAATACCGCAAAATGCACATTCCACAAGATCCGTGCTTTGAGGAAAAATTCTATTTTACGCCGGGCGACCTCGGCTTCCGCGCTTGGGAAACCGTGTTCGGCAAAATCGGCGTTTGCATTTGCTGGGATCAATGGTATCCCGAAGCCGCGCGCCTGACCGCTCTTGCGGGAGCGCAAATTCTTTTTTATCCGACCGCCATCGGCTGGCTTCCCGAAGAAAAAGCCGAGCTCGGCGCCGCGCAACATTGCGCTTGGGAAACCGTTCAGCGCGGCCACGCCGTCGCCAACGGTTGCTACGTTGCCGCGACGAATCGTGTCGGCATCGAAGGACGCACGGAATTTTGGGGACAAAGTTTTGTCGCAAATCCCTACGGTGAAATCATTGCGCGCGCATCCGCCGATAAGGAAGAAATTCTCATTGCGGAGTGTGATCTCGCCGTCCAGCGCGAGTTCCGCCGCATTTGGCCGTTCTTCCGCGACCGCCGCATCGACGCTTACGGAGGCATCACGAAACGCCTCCGCGATTAATCGCCGCGCTTCGCCGATTTTCCCTTTGCGTTTCACAGGCGCGGACGGCAAAATTTTTCTTCGATGATGAGAAAAAAATTTGTCGTTCCCGCGCTTTTTGCAATTGCGATTTCCCTCCTTTCCGGTTGCGCCGGAAATCCCCCGCAACACACATATTGGCTCCAAAATCCCGTCACGGGAACGTATTCCGCGCACCGCACCTACTCGGCTCTGAGCTCGGACGAAGTTCGTGAACTCGGCTTGGTAAAAGAACTTCCCGCCGACGCGCGCGTCATCGACTAACTTTTCCTCCGAAGAAAATGCCCATGAAAACCGTTCTCGCACTCATCACGCACGGCGTGGAAGAAATCGAAGCCGTCACGCCGTTTGACCTGCTCAACCGTGCCGGCATCGGCCTAACCGTTGCCGCGCTCGGCACAACGGAAAACCTTCTCGTACGCGGACGCAGCGGCGTGGAAATCCGCGCCGATATCGCGTTTGAAAGCCTCGCGGGAACGCCGGAGGATTTTTCGGAACTCGCAAAAAAATTTGATGCTTTGCTGATTCCGGGCGGTCCGAGCTCGTTTGACCTGCTCAAGGACGGACGCGCCGCGCAACTCGCCGCCGCATTTGCCGCGCAGGGAAAACTCATCGCCGCCATTTGCGCCGCGCCGCTGATTCTGAACGCTGCCGGATTACTCGCAGACAAGCGCGTGTCCGCGCACGCCTGCGCGTGGGATGATATTCCCGCGGCCAAAAACTGCGCCCGCGTCGAAATCGACGGGAACGTGCTTACCTCGCGCGGTCCCGCCACGGCGTTTGACTTCGGGCTCTCACTCGTCGAAGCTCTCGCCGGAAAATCCGTCGCCGCCCAAATCGCCGCCGACACCATGGCGTAATAAAACGCCGCCGCGAAAGTGCACTAATCCGTTTTCTTCCGCACAAAAATAAAAAGCGTTCCCGCGAAGTTCTCACGGGAACGCTTTTCTTTAATCTTTAAGCCCTAATCTTTAAGCTTTCTTGCCCAACTTGCCGTGGTGGGCTTGGAGCGAATCGACATCGACCGTTCCCGCTTTGGCGGCGGCGATACCGTAAAGCGCCGCCGATGCCGCCGCAACCGTCGTAAAATACGGAACACGATGCTTGATGGCGTTCTTGCGAATGTAAGAATCGTCCGTCAGTGAACGTTTTCCGTGCGGTGTATTCACAACTAACGAGATCTTTTTGTTCACGATACCGTCCACGATATTCGGGCGCCCTTCGTATTGTTTCTTAATCAATTCACAGGCAATTCCGTTTTTCGTGTAGAAATCGTAAGTTCCCGCCGTCGCTTTGATTTTGAAACCGAGTCGGGCAAATCCGCGACCGAGTTCGAGCACCTGGTCGTTCTTTTCCATGACCGTAATCAAAACGGAGCCGCCGGTCGGGAGCTGCGTTCCCGCGGCTTCCTGCGCTTTGAAGAAGGCGGTTCCGAAGTCCGGCGCGATACCGAGCACTTCGCCCGTGGAGCGCATTTCCGGCCCGAGAACGGGGTCCACTTCCGGGAATTTGTCGAACGGGAGAACGGCTTCCTTCACGCCGTAGTGCGTTCCCGCGACAAACGGCGTCAGATTCAGTTCTTCGAGCTTTTTGCCCATCATGAGTTCCGTTGCCGCTCCCGCCATCTGGATGTTGCAAACTTTGGAAACCAGCGGCACCGTGCGCGAGGCGCGCGGGTTTGCTTCGATGACGTAAACTTTGCCGTTTTCGATCGCATACTGCATATTCATCAAACCGACGACTTTGAGTTCGCGGGCGATTTTTCGCGTATAATCGACAATGTCCGCATATTGCTTCGCGGGAATGTGAACCGGCGGAATGACGCACGCCGAGTCGCCGGAGTGAATACCCGCGAGTTCGATGTGTTCCATAACCGACGGAATGAAAACGTCGTTCCCGTCGCAAAGCGCGTCGCATTCGCATTCCAGCGCATTTTGCAAGAAGCGGTCGATGAGAAGCGGCGCGTCCTCCGTAACACCGATTGCCTTGCTGACGTATTCTTTGAGCGCCGCATCGTCGTAAACGACTTCCATGCCGCGCCCGCCGAGCACGAACGACGGACGAATCATGACCGGGTAGCCGACCTTGTGCGCGATTTCGAGCGCCTGCTCAATGTTGATCGCCATGCCCGCTTCCGGCATCGGAATTTCGAGCTTTTGCATCATCAGACGGAACAGGTCGCGGTCTTCCGCCGTATCGATCGTGTCGATACTTGTGCCGAGAATTTTCACGCCGGCTTCGGCAAGTTTGCGCGCGAGATTGAGCGGCGTTTGCCCGCCGAACTGCACGATTACGCCTTCCGGTTTTTCGTGTTCGTAAATCGCGAGAACGTCTTCGAGCGTGAGCGGTTCAAAGTAAAGTTTGTCGGACGTATCGTAGTCGGTCGAAACCGTTTCCGGGTTGCAGTTGACCATGATCGTTTCGTAGCCCATGCGGCGCAGCGCCATCGCGGCGTGGCAACAGCAGTAGTCGAACTCGATGCCCTGCCCGATGCGGTTCGGACCGCCGCCGAGCACCATAACTTTTTTCTTCGTGCTTGCGGGAAGTTCCGTCACGGGAACGCTATCGGCATACGTCGAGAAATAGTAGCAGGCGTTTTCGACACCGCTGACGGGAACGGCTTCCCAGCGTTCGACCACGCCGAGCGCAATGCGTTTTTCGCGAATGTCCTTTTCGGGAACGCCGAGGATTTTCGCCAAGTACGCGTCGGCGAAACCGTCTTTTTTCGCCTGAATCAAAAGCTCGTCCGCGGGAACGGCGCCCTTGTTTTCCAAAAGTTTTTCTTCGAGTTCGACGAGTTCCTTTGCCTGTTCGAGGAACCAGCGGTTCATCAGCGTTTTCGCCTGAATTTCTTCAATCGTCGCGCCCTTGCGGAAGGCTTCGTAAATCACGAAATGGCGTTCGCTGGTCGCTTCGCGGAGCAAGTCGAGCAGTTCTTCCTTCGTCTTGGAATTAAAGTCTGCGGCAAAACCCAAGCCCATGCGCCCGTTTTCAAGCGAGCGAATCGCTTTCTGAAAGGCTTCCTTGTAGTTTTTGCCGATGCTCATGACTTCACCGACCGCCTTCATCTGCGTGCCGAGCTTGTCCTGAACGCCTTTGAATTTTTCAAATGCCCAACGCGCGAATTTGACGACAACGTAGTCGCCCGACGGCGTGTATTTGTCGAGCGAACCGTCGCGCCAATACGGAATTTCGGAAAGCGTCATGCCGCTTGCAAGTTTCGCGGAAATAAATGCAATCGGAAAACCTGTCGCCTTCGACGCGAGCGCAGAGGAACGCGACGTGCGCGGATTGATTTCGATAATGACGATGCGCCCGTCTTTCGGATTGCGCGCGAACTGGACGTTCGTGCCGCCGATAACACCGATCGTGTCGATAATTTTCCACGCTTTTTTCTGGAGTTCCGCCTGAACGTCCGCGGGAACGGTCATCATCGGCGCGGTGCAGAAGCTGTCGCCCGTGTGCACGCCGACGGGATCGACGTTTTCGATAAAGCAAACGGAAATAAGCGCTCCCGTCGCGTCGCGAACGACTTCAACTTCAAGCTCTTCCCAGCCGAGAATCGATTCTTCGATGAGGCACTGGCTCGTCATTGAAGCCTGCAAACCGCGTGCGACGATGGTTTTGAGCTCGTCCATGTTGTAAACAAGCCCGCCGCCGGCACCACCCATCGTGTAAGCCGGGCGCACAACCAGCGGGAAGCCGAGATTTTCGGAAATTTTCACTGCTTCATCGACCGTGTAGGCGATATCGCTGCGCGGCATATCAATACCGATGCGCGACATCGTTTCCTTGAAAATCAAACGGTCTTCGCCGCGCTCGATAGCTTCGAGATTCACGCCGATAACTTTTACGCCGTATTTTTCCAAAATACCCTTCTTGTTGAGCTCAATCGCGAGGTTTAAGCCCGTTTGCCCGCCGAGATTCGGCAAAAGCGCATCCGGACGCTCCTTCGCTATGATCTGTTCAAGGCGCTCTTCGTTGAGCGGCTCAATGTAAGTAACGTCGGCGACCGCCGGGTCGGTCATAATCGTCGCCGGATTGGAATTAACGAGAACGATTTCGTAACCGCATTCGCGGAGCGCCTTACACGCTTGCGTTCCCGAGTAGTCGAACTCACAGGCCTGCCCGATCACGATAGGACCGGAGCCGATAATCATCACCTTTTTGATATCGTTGCGTATGGACATGGTAATTCTCTGTTTTGACTCTGTTTAAATTGGGAAAAGTTTGTTAGAAGCGGCAGATTTCGCGAAATCCATAAAAAAGCTCAAACCTGAAAAAGTTTGAGCTGAAAACTGCGTGGCGTGCGCTTCTTTTCCGGAAGCGTTCATGAATTTCTTTTCATGGAATGCCGCGTTTGCCATAAATTTTTCTGATTTAAGCGTTCCCGCAGGGCTTTGTCAATCTCGGGAAGAGAATTAGGAATTAGAAATGAGGAACGAGAAATGAGTGTTCTTTCTCATTTCTAATTCTTTCCTCACAGCTTATTTGCCGCGCGATCGGCGGGCGTAAGATCCGGGCGAATGACGACGGAATCGTAAATTTCGCCGGTTTTTTCCGTAAAATCCAACGTGTAGTGCAAACCGCGCGATTCATGCCGCTGGAGCGCACACAAAATCACGATTTCGCCAATTTGCACGAGGTTGCGCAACTCAAGCAACTGCGCTTCGACTTTGAAATTCCAATAATATTCGTTGATTTCCTTTTTGAGCATCTGCACGCGCGTAAATGCCCGGTGGAGGCGCTTCGTCGTACGCACGATACCGACGTAATCCCACATCGCGCGGCGCAATTCGTCGCGATTGTGCGAGAGCACGACGCGCTCGTCGGACTCGTGCACGTTCCCGTCCTGCCACTCGGGAACGGAAACCTCGGGAACGGGATTACTTTTCAAAAATTCCGTAACCGCCGCTGCGCCGTTGTGCGCGAGCACGACCGCTTCGAGCAGAGAGTTCGAGGCGAGGCGGTTCGCCCCGTGCAAACCCGTGCACGCCGTTTCGCCGCAGGCGTAAAGCCCGCGCACGGAAGTTGCCGCATTCATATCCGTTTTCACGCCGCCGCAAAGATAATGCGCTGCGGGAACGACAGGAATTTTTTCCGTCGCCATATCGATCCCGTGCGCCTTGCAGGTGTTGTAAATATGCGGGAAACGTTCCCGCAGGTATTCGGCGGGTTTGTGGGAAATATCGAGCCAAACGTGCGGAGCTCCGGATTTTTTCATCTCGGAATCAATTGCGCGCGCCACGATGTCGCGCGGAGCGAGGTCGCCGCGCGCGTCATAGTCTTTCATAAACGGACGGCCTTTGATGTCGCGCAAAATTGCACCTTCGCCGCGCACGCTTTCAGAAATGAGCTCGCGGGAACCGTCCGGCGCATACATCGCCGTCGGGTGAAACTGCACAAACTCCATGTTGCGCACGACCGCGCCCGCGCGGTACGCCATCGCGATTCCGTCGCCCGTCGCGATATCGGGATTGGTCGTATACTGATAAACCTGCCCGATTCCGCCGGAGGCAAGCACGACGGCGGGAGCGCGGAACGTGATCACCTTGCCCGTCGCCACGTCGAGCACGTACGCGCCGAGCACGCGGTTTTCCGGTGCGGCTGCAGAAATTTTCGAGTCTTTCAGACGCGCCGTCGTAATCAGGTCAATCGCCATGTGATACTCGAAAAACGAAATATTTCCGCTCTTTGCGGCAACGGCGAGAAGCGCATCCTCAATGGCTTTTCCCGTCAAATCGTGCGCGTGCAAAATGCGGCGGTGCGAGTGCCCGCCTTCCCGCGTCAGGTCGTAACCGCCGTCTTCGCCTTTTGAAAAATCCACGCCGATGTCAATCAGCTCGCGAATGCGCGCGGGAGCGGTTTCGACGATTGCCCGCGTCACGGCTTCGTCGCAAAGCCCGTCGCCTGCGACCAGCGTATCGCGCACGTGATTTTCAAAATCGTCCGCTTGGTCGAAAACGCACGCGATTCCGCCCTGCGCGTGATTCGTGTTCGATTCCGCCGAAGCTTTTTTCGTAACGATTGCCACGCGCAAACCGTTCGCAGCGGTCTTGATGGCAAAACTCAATCCCGCAATTCCGCTACCGATAACGATGAGGTCAAAATTCATTGGAAGTATGGCGTTTTTCTGGCGCAGGATTGAATCACTTTTTCGGGAATTTTTCAACGCAAGCCGATGCCGAGCCGCAAAACGGGAACTCAACGCAAAATCGACTCAAATTCCGGCGGGAGCGCCGATTCCGCAAAAAAGCGTAAATTTTTTCCGCGCCACGGGAACGTGATTTCCGTTTCCTGTGCATGGAGAAAAAGCCGATTGCGCACGGCGGGAACGCCGTTTTCCGCAAGTTGTGCATTGCGGTGAAAATCGCCGTAGGTTTTGTCGCCCAAAATCGGAATTTTCCTCTGCGCACATTGCACGCGTAGCTGATGCGTGCGCCCGGTTTTCGGTTCGAGGCGCAACAACGCTCCCGGCACCGCGCGCGCGCCGGAAATCGCGAGCGTTCCCGCGCGGACCACGGAAAAATGCGTTTCGGCAAACATCGCATCGCGCGTCGTTTCCCGCACGACATCCACGCGCAACGAGCCGTCCCGCACACGCGTTCTCCGCAAAAAATCTTTCCACACGCCCTTCGCCGGAAGCGGCGTTCCGCAGACGGCGGCGGCGTAAACCTTGCGCACCGTTCCCGCAAGAAACGCGCGCCGCACCGCCGAAGCGATTTTTTCATCCGTCGCGGCAAGCACCACACCGCTCGTCGGCGCGTCCAAGCGATTCAGGATAAAAACTTTCTGTATTTTTCCGCCGGATACACGGCAAAAATAGCACTCCGCTTTCAAACTGTAATCGGCGACGAGCAACGCATTTTTCGCGGCGGCAACGCCGGGAGCGTTCGGGTGAGTTTGCGTTCCCGCAGGTTTTTCCAAAGCGAAAATCCCGACGGCATCGGCGGCGATTACGCGCACACCGCGTCCGAGCGGAAGCGCTTCTTCCAAATTTTTTTTGAAAATCTCCTCGTCCGAACTCATCTCATTTCTTATCGATACGCACTCTACCAACAAGCCCCGAAAGACGCCACCGCAAACCGAAAAACTTTTTCAACGCCGAAAATGCCTTGCGGGAACGATTTTCATTCTACCAAATTTTTCAGCAATCGACCCGTTCCAGCGCGTTTACGCTCGCGGGTGGGCTTTTTTGTAGGCGGCTTTCAGGCGCGCAAGCGTGATGTGCGTGTAAATCTGCGTCGTGGAAAGATTTGCGTGCCCGAGTTGTTCCTGCACGAGTCGCAAATCCGCGTCGTGCTCAAGCATATGAGTCGCGCAGGAGTGGCGGAGTTTATGGGGAGTGATGTCCATCGGCAATCCGGCAAGCGCAAGGTATTTTTTCAGCCAACGCTGGAGCGTTTTCGGAACAAGCGGTTTCCCGCCGTTCCCGCGAAACAACGGCGCCTCACGCGAAGTTTCCCCGAGAAAATCTTTCAGCGTCCGCAACGCATCAAGCGCCACTTCGCCCACGGGAACGACACGCACTTTGCGCCCTTTGCCGAGTACGCGTACCGTTCCCGACGGAAAATCAACGGCCCCGAGCGTCAGACCACAGAGCTCACTGATGCGGAGTCCGCCGCCGTAAAGCGTCTCAAGCGCGGCGGTATCGCGCACGCATTGAGCCTCTGAAATGAGCTTGTCCTCGTAGGCTTGGCGCGGCATCGCAAGCAATTCGCCTGCCTGTTTTTCCGTCAAAAATTTCGGAAGAGACTTAGGCAATTTCGGAAGTGCTACGCCGATGAGCGGCGACGTTTTCAGCTTTTCGCGCATACGCAACCATCGAAAAAACGTGCGCAAAGCGGAAATGCGATTGTGGATCGT
This sequence comes from Opitutales bacterium, assembly GCA_017935025.1. Lineage (GTDB taxonomy): Bacteria > Verrucomicrobiota > Verrucomicrobiia > Opitutales > UBA953 > Spyradosoma. The sequence goes on from JAGBIL010000017.1 coordinate 109,107, forward strand.
CCGCCGGGAAAGCACCGCGTTCCCGCGTTGCCGCTCAATGATAAAATCGCGTAGCTCGCGTCGCGTAAGCGATGAAAAATCGCCGCGAAATCCGCAAGTTTCCTTTGCCCAGAGCGCAAAATCCCGAAGCGATTCTTCGTAATTACGAATCGTATACGGAGAAAGCCGACGCTCGTTCTTTAAGTGGGCACAAAAAACGGAAACCGTTCCCGCGCCCGGAAATTTCGGAGCCGAAACGGTTTTGAACTCGGAGCGAATCGTTCTAAAGCCCACGGAGAAAAATTAATCTTTCTTCCCGTGCTCTGCCGTAACCTTAATCGTAATACCGCCGCGCGCGCCGAATTCGCCGACGACCTCGCACCACACGGGATCAAGCGCCGCGACCAAGTCGTCCAGAATCTGGTTCGTCAGGTGCTCGTGAAACGTACCTTCGTTGCGGTACGACCAGAGGTAGAGTTTGAGCGATTTGGACTCGACGATTTTTTCCGCCGGGATGTAGCGTATCGTTATTGTCGCAAAATCCGGCTGCCCCGTCGCCGGGCAAACGCAGGTAAACTCCTCCGTGCGCAACTCCACGACGTAGCGGCGCTGACGGTTGTGGTTCGGGAACGCTTCGAGCTTGCGCGCGGGAACGTTTTTCGTCGCACCGATCGAAAGCCCCTGTAAATCTTCCGGTTGTGTAAGCATGGCGTGAAATCTACGGTCCCGAGCCCCGCGCCGCAACCAATTTAGTTTTTTTCAAAAAAACTGTCTTCACGACAGTATTTCGTGATTGCGACACTCCGGGAAAACACGCATTGTGGGGTCATGAAACTCGTACCCCTTATCCCGACCCTTATTCTCTGCTCTTTTCCCGGAATCTCCCACGCGGCGGCAGTCTGGGCTCCCGGTGTTTCCGAGCAAGGCGGCTGGGTGGATTTTAATAAAACCTGCACAGATTCAAGCAACTACATGGCGGACATGGGAATGTGCTGGGCCGCTTCTGCAAGTAACGTCATCACATGGTGGCAAACTCAAAACGCGGACAAACTGACATCTGCCAACAAACCGACGGAAACCTACGGAATTGATACGAATTGGGATATCTTCAGAACGGTTTACAACGATGTTGGAGGAAATCCGAGCACCGCGTACGATTGGTATATTAACGGAGTCGGAACAGATCAATACGGAGTGCCCGTTTATAGTACCTCCATGGATTGGTCTCAAGAGTATGACAAAGAAACCGGAACAGGCTACCCGACAACGCTGTGGGACGGAGGCTTCCTCAAAAACGTCGGTGTAGAAAGTACTGCATTCACGATCAACTCCTCAGATTCATTCAAAAATATCGTCAATGCCATTTCAGACGGGTACGCTTTAAGTGTTTCGACCCGCCCCGGGGACGGCTCCAGCGCGCATGCGATTACACTTTGGGGCATTGAATACACCGGAACAATAGACAATCCGGAAAACATTTTTGCGTACATCACGGACTCCGACAATTTGTATGGCAAAGACAAACTGGTTAAAACGACGCTCGCTGTCAAAGGAACGAGTCTTTCCATTGAGTACGGCGGACTTGTTTGGAACCGTGTTGACGGCTTACGCACGATTGTCGTTCCCGAGCCGTCTGCGTTCGGCTTAATCGCGGGAACACTTGCTCTCGCCCTCGTCGCCTCCTCCCGCCGCCGAAATTGCCGCCGCTAATCGGCATTTCCTCCCAAAAACCAAACGTTCCCGCAGTTTTGCTACGGGGACGTTTTTTGCACCGGGTTCAAAACGGAAGCATTTCCGAATCCTCTTCGCGCAGGGAAAAATTCTGCTCCTGCGGGAATACGGCGGGAGGAAAAGCGAGTTTTCGGCGGAATTTTTCAAACGTTTCGAAATTCAAAATTCCGATTTTGCGGGAACGGGAAATTTCCAGAAATTTCTCCTCCCGTTCAATTCCGAGAAATCGACGGTTTAAAAGATTCGCGGCAACCCCCGTCGTCGAACTTCCCGCAAACGGGTCAAGAATCCACGCCCGTTCACGCGTTGAAGCAAGAATGATGCGAGCCAGAAGCGGTAGCGGCTTTTGTGTCGGATGTTTTCCGCAAGATTTTTCCCACGGAGCAATGGCGGGAAGATTCCATACGTCGCGCATTTGTTTCCCGTCGTTGAGCTCCCGCATGAGCTCGTAGTTGAAATAGTGCGGAACTTTTTCAAATTTTCGCGCCCAAATAACAAATTCGCTCGAATGCGTGAAATACCGACACGACAAATTCGGCGGAGGATTGGTTTTCGCCCACGTTACGACATTTAGAATTTTGAAACCCTGCTCTTTCAGAATTTTCGCGACGGAAAAAATATTGTGGTATGTACCGCTAATCCAAATCGTTCCCGCAGGAGCCAATTTTTTACGCGCCTCCGAAATCCATTCCCGCGTGAACGCCTCATCCGCATCCCCGCCGCGGGAACGGTCCCAATCGCCCTTATTTACGGAAACGACTTTTCCCGACTGAACGGAAATTCCGTCGTTCGAGAGAAAATACGGCGGGTCCGCGAAAATCATGTCGAACTCAAAATCAAACGTCCGGAGCGAACTCACGCAATCGCCGCGCAAGAGCGTAAAATCCCGATCGGGCGACTTGTAGAAATGCGGAATCATTGTATTTTCTCCGATGGAGGAAGTCCTAATTTCCACAACGGAATATGCTCGAAGTAGTAAAAGCAACGAACGCTGATGATGTAGTCGAGCACGTCCTTGTATTCCGGCTTACGAAACCAGTCGCCCAACAGGTAAATGTAATCAACGTCGATATTCGCGGGAGCCAAAAGCTTCGTATATTGTTTTTTCTTAAAATCGCAGGTTTGAAGCTTTTCGTCTACGGAACCGGCGACCTGCTGAAACTTGCACTCAATGACATAAAGCGTATTCCGGATTATGATAAAAATGCTGTCGTCGGGAAGAAGCCTTTTGGAAATACACATTTTCCAATCAATTTCGAGCTCGTCCAAAAATTTATAAAATGCGTGTTTTTTGAAAATTCGGGCGATTTTCTCGCCTTCAAAAAACACGTTCCCGTCAACGACCGTATATCCCTTGTAGCACTGAAGAAATGTCGCCAAATCCGTTTTTCCTTCAAACTCCAAGCCCGTTTTTGTTTTTGCCCCGCCAACGCCGCCTTTAACCATTTCTTCCCTCCTCAAAAATTTGAAATCAGGACTTCCGTCAGTTTTCCGCGCTTAGAGGCGTTGGCATTTACCATGCGGGAAGCGAGAACGCGACGAATTGAGAACCCTTCGTAAAGTTTTTCAAAGAATGATGTTCCCGCCGTATCGAACACATCGGAATTGCTCAAAACCCAACGCGCGCCGCGCTCGTGAAGCTGACCGCAGAAATCACGCAAGCGCACTTGCTCGGCGTCGTCAAAACCGCCCTGCGCGTAGGTGTTAAAATTCGAGGTTTTACTGAGCGGCTTGTAGGGCGGATCCAAATAAAACAGGGCGTTCCCGTCGGCAAATTTCAGCGTTTCCGCAAAATCTCCGCAGAGGATTTCCGTGTTTTGCAGTAGTCGGCTGTCCGCTCGAATCGTATCGGCATCGCAAATTTTCGGATGCTTGTATTTCCCGAAAGGCACATTAAATCCACCCTTGGAATTCACACGAAAAAGCCCGTTAAAACAGGTTCGGTTCAAGAAAAAAAGCAACGCGGGAACGCGGATTTTATCGAAAGAAGCGTTCCCGTGAGAGCTTACCGTAAGCGAGTTAAACTCGGTGCGGCGGGCAAGAAAAAATTCCCGCCGGACATCCTCTTCTTGAGAGAGCGAAAAGTATTCGTGCTCGAGTCCGGAAAGCACGGAAATCAGTTTTTCCGGCTCATCGCGAACACTGCGATAGGCGGCAACCAACGCCGGGTTGATGTCATTGATAACGGCTTTTTTTATGTCCGCGCCTTCGCGTAAAAGCCGAAACAAAATCGCACCGCCTCCGACAAACGGCTCAACGTAAACAACATTTTTATTTTGAAAAACATCCTGCGGGAACGCCTCAAAAATCTCATCGGCAAGTTGAGCCTTCCCGCCGACCCATTTCAAGAACGGCTTCCCGCCAAACGAGGCATCTCGGGCATACGGTTTTTCAATTCGGTGGACTTTGAATCTCTCACGGAGACACAGAGCCACGGAGCATCAAGCGATAAACTCCGCCGCCGGTCCAAAACAATGACAAGGAATCCTTGACCGGAAGCGGGATTCAAGATGTTCCCGTAGCGCTCTACGCCTCCGCGAGAAAACCTTCTTTCTTCTTCTGCTAAATTTGCGATTGCGTTCATTTCCGAAGATGAATCTCGAAAAAATCCGCTCGAAGAATCGCCTCAATCCCGCTTAGAATACGCCCCAATGAAAAAATCACACCGAATTGAAAATTCGGTGAACTTTTGAGGGTTACAGGAGGACGAACGCAGACAACACGGAGTGTGTTAGGCGGAGTTCGAGTTACGGTTTCGTCGTTCACGGGAACGGATGCGGTAGAGACGCTCCGTAAATCCGCCTTCGTTTTTAAAATCTTCCGCAAGACGAGCGACCTGCTTGTCTAAAAAATAACAGGCAATATTGATTAGAGAAAGCACCCCGTTGGCGGCAAGACACGACGAACTTAGCGGCGTATCGGCAAGGCTTAACTCACGTTCCCGTGCGACCCAAGCCGCAAACTCGTGAAGCGTTTTCGGTCTCTGTGCTTTGATTCTTAAGAGTATCGGATGAGACGGCGGGAACATCGGCAATTCCCGTTGGCGCAAGAAATCTTCATAATCCAAACGCAGTTCCTCCAAGCTCGCTCGCGCAATTTGAGTAAGTTTAAGTTCGATTTTCTTTGAAGTTGCCGAGGCTTGAGAACCTTCGGCGATATTTTGAACTCCGCTCCGAGCCGCCTGCACCATTTGATCACGCGTCCGGCTAAACCGACTCACATAACGCTCGGTAAAGCGAACCGTGATGTCGTAAACGAGTTGTCCCACCTGAAAACTCTTAAGGTTGCGATAGCCGCCATGGGTAGGGATAAGATTTTCCATTTAGGATTTTCTATAAAAACACTCGTATTTACACAACGCCAAGTTTGTGGAGTCCGTGAAGAGCCTGTGCCACAAAAAAAGCGTTCCCGCGCGGCGAAAGCCGTTTTTGCGGGAACGCGTCCGGGAAAATCCGGAGAATCCTTACGGAAGTTGTTTTGGAGTGTCGCCGGAGTCTAAATAATTTGAGGAAGAAATAATGCTCCGCCCGAGTTCTTTTTCCGTTTCTTTTCGGGCTGTTCCCGCTACACGCCCTCCGCGCCGGGCAACGGATTTGTGTTCCGGCATTTCGGTCGGCTTTTCTTGCCGGGAAAGTTCCGTTGTTACTTTTTCGCCGAGCATTGTAAAAATCAGCTCCAAGTCCGTCATGTGGTCGCGAAGATTTTGAGCGGGATTAGTCAAGCCCTTGTGTTTCTTGTATTCGGAAGGAGTCATTCCGAAAGTTGCCTTGGAAATTTCCGCAGTAAGGATTGCGAAATCTTTCTCGTCGGTAATTCCGCGCTCTTTCCACTCGTCCGTCAGATTCTGCCGAACGGCGATCCCGCGCAGACGTTTATCAATCCAGTCTTTCGGGTAACCTTTTTGTTCGTAAAGCTCCTTCATGCGCTGTTGCGCCAATTCCGGATTCTCGATCTCGCGAACGCGTTCGTAACCGACTTGTGCCAACCATTGCTTAAACGGTTCGGCTTTCGGCGACGGAATCGCTTGGATAATACGAAAAATTCCTTTCACGGAAGCGCAATCCGAACTTCTCATCTTTCCGTCCGAAGCCGGCAATTTGAACTGTCGACAAATTGTCGACAGTTCAAATCCGTCTTCGGCATGAACCCGCTTTTTCATTTTAAACCAGTAATCGCGCGGGTTAACACTATCGGTCAATGCACCGACGACATCGATTACCGAAAAATACCATTCGCCCTCATAAAAAGTCCGGCGGATTGATTTTTCCCTAAAAAACACAATTTTTTTCTGAGTCATATTCATTAAGTTTTCGATACGTTTCCGATAATGAAGAAATTCCTTTTTTCGGGGAAACAAAAAAGCGTTCCCGCGCGGCGAAAGCCATTTTTGCGGGAACGCTCTTCTTTGAGCTTTAAGCCCTAAGCTTTAATCTTTTTCCTTACGCTTTCGGGATGGCGGGAAGCGAAGCGGCGGCGATAGCCTGACCGTGGCGCTTATCCTTTTCATCCGGCACGACGAGGTTGATTTTGAGTTCCGGGAACTCAGCTTTGAGGACTTCGTTTGCCTTGTCGATGATGATCGATCCGCCTTCACCGGAGGTTACGCGGCCCATGATGAGGAGGTTTTCGTAGGCGTAGAATTCCGCGAAGTGTGCAAGCGTGTAACCGAAGCAAATACCGATTGCTTCGTAAACCTTGCGGGCGCGCGGATCGTTGTCCTTCATGAGCTTTTGGAGCTCTTCGAGTTTTTCCGGAAGGCGCATTTCCGCCGGAAGCTCAATGCCCGCCATCGGGATGAGGCGACCCGTGCCCTGCTGAGAGAAGTACTGAACGCCGCAACCGAGGTCGCCGGACCATTCGTCGGCGGGACCGTTTTCGCGGTAGTCGACGGGAACGAACGCGAGTTCGGAAATCCAATTCGTCATGTGTCCTTCCGGATCGACATAACCGGCGGCGACGGACGTGCCCATCGCGACACCGAGAACAGCATTTTTGTTCATGCTCATCGACCCGGCAAGCGCGGTAACGTCGCCGTCGTTGATGACTTCAAACGGCACGCCCCATTCTTTGGCGATGTCGATAAACATATTTTTGACGCGCTTTTCGAAAAGTTCCGGATCCTTAACGCCGCGGAAAAGAGAAGCCACGCCGACGCGGTTGTTGATGTAGTCGCCTGCGGAGGAACCGCCGATCGCGTCAACGCGCGGGAGGTGAGCCGCGGCGAGTTTGAGCGAGTGCATGATACCTTCGTAGTGATATTCCGGATCGGCTTGGAAATACGGATCCCATTTAACTTCTTCGGAGAAAACGACCTTGCCGTCGATCACGGCGGCGCACTTGCGGTCGGAGCCGCCGAGGTCGAACCCGATGCGGCACCCGTCGAGATTGCGGCCGAGCGGAAGGTGCGAAGCGGCTTCTTTCGGGAGCCCGGCTTCGTCAACGGCGAGAATTTCGAGGTCTTCGCCGAAAAGCTGTTTCACAAAGCCGACGTCGAATTCGCGTTCGCCGCCCTTGCAATAGCATTTTTGGAGCATTTCGGCGATGCACGGAGCGTATTTTCCGGAAACATAAACTTTCGTTCCGCCGCGAGCCCAGAGGAGGAACTTCACGAGGCGTTCAACGTAAACTTTGTTCAGCGGAGCGAATTCCGGCGTGCACGGAAGACAAACGGTGCGGAAAACGGACGCTGTCCCGTCCGGGCGTTCAAGCCCGATGGCGAGCGGTGCCGAGTCGGCGGTTGCAGCCGCGAGTTTGCGGTATTCGCGGTTCCACAGAACGGCGGGAACGAACGCGGGATCAATTTCGGGAACGAATTTGGGAGAAACTTTGATCATGATAAAAATTTTTAGGTAGTTAATAGTGAACAATGAATAGTGAATAACGCATTGCGAGGTTTTTGCTTAGGCAAAAACTTTGAAGAATACGTTATTCATTATTCACTATCCGTTATTCGTTGTTTTAGAGCTTTGCGGCAGCGGCTTTGTCGAGAACGAACACGCAGTTCGGGTGATTCTGAAGCCAGCTTGCCGGGCAGTTTTCGTTCGGAGCTTCGCAAACGGAGCGGTAGATGATGTCCGCCTTATTGTCGCCCCAAGCGAGGAGGACGATTTTCTTGGATTCGAGGATCGTGCCGACACCCATCGTAACGGCGGAAGTCGGGACTTCTTCGATTTTGTCATGGAAGAAAAGGCGAGCGTTGTCCTTGATGGTGATTTCGTCGAGAGTCACCTGGTGCGTACGCGTGTCCGGTCCGCAGGGCGGTTCATTGAAGCCGATGTGTCCGGTGCGGCCGATGCCGAGGATTTGAATATCAATGCCGCCTGCTGCCTTGATATCCGCGTCGTATTTTTCGCACATTTCGGCGACTTTGTCGGCGGGAACGGTTCCGTCCGGAACGTGAGTTTTTGCCTTGTCGATATCGACATGGTCAAAGAGCTCCGTGTTCATGAAGTAGCGGTAGCTCTGATCGTGCGTTCCCGGAAGTCCGTAGTATTCGTCAAGATTGAAGCTGGTAACGTTCTTAAAGCTCAATCCTTCTTCCTTATGGAGGCGGATGAGTTCTTTGTAGAGAACGACCGGCGTCGACCCCGTGGCGAGACCGAGGACGGCTTCTTTGCCTTCTGCGGCGCGCGCGCGAATGAGGGCTGCGATTTCGGCAGCAACAGCTTTAACGGCTTCTTCCTTCGTGTCGGAAACCTTCGTGACAATATTCGATGTGCTCATGTCGGTTAATTTTGTGGTAAAAAACAGTAAATTTTGAGGTATGAATGAGCCGTCGATTCTACTTGCGAAGCCGCCTGCGGTCAAGAACTCTTGCTCGAAAAGGCGCGCGGGGACGCGATTAATTCCGCATTGCGCGGGAGCGCTCCTCGCGCTTTAATCTATCTTTTCCAATCAACGTTTTTCCCACGCAACTTTTAACCGACGATCGTGAGCAAAAAAAATTCCGTCATTCCTTGGACTCCGCACGAAGCGGAGGAGTATTACGGCTTCAAGCGCTGGGGCGCTTCGCATTTTTCCGTCGATGAAGACGGTTTTCTCAATGTACACCCGATGGGCGATTTGCGGCACATTCGCATTATGGACATCGTCAAGGAAGCGAAATCCATGGGTCTGCGCCCGCCGCTCACCATCCGCGTGCAGGATTTGTTGCGTTCCCGCGTCATCCAGCTGAACGAAGCGTTTCGCGCAGCGATTAAGGACGAAGCCTACGACGGAATTTACCGCGGTGTTTTCCCGATTAAAGTCAACCAGCTCCGCGAAGTCGTCGAAGAAATTCTCGATGCCGGAGAAGATTACGATTACGGGCTGGAAGCCGGATCGAAGCCCGAACTTCTCATCGCCCTCGCCTTGCTCGAAAGCAAAAACGCGCTCCTCGTCTGCAACGGCTACAAAGACGAGGAATACATCCGCCTCGCGCTGATGGGCCGCCGCCTCGGGAAGCGTACGGTCATCGTTGTCGAGCAACTCGAAGAAGTGGACCAAATCATCCGCATTTCGCGGGAAATGGATGTCGTTCCCGCAATCGGATTCCGCGTCAAGCTCATGACAACGGGAGAAGGCAAATGGGCAAAATCCACCGGCGAAAACGCAAAATTCGGACTTTCCCCGAGCGAAATCATCATCGCCACGAAAAAGCTCAAACGCGCCCGTATGCAGAACACGCTCCAGCTTCTGCATTTCCACATCGGCTCTCAGGTTCCGAATATTTTGACCATCAAAAAAGCCGTCACCGAAGCCGCCCGCTTTTACTGCGAACTCTATAAAATGGGTTTCCCGATGGGAAATATCGACGTCGGCGGCGGGCTCGGTATAGACTACGACGGTTCACGCTCCAACTACGAGAGCTCGATGAATTATTCGACGGAAGTTTACGCGCGCGACATCGTTTCCAACATCAAAACGGTTTGCGACGATGCCGGTGTCCCCCACCCGAACATCACGTCCGAAAGCGGGCGCGCCATCGTTGCCCCGCATTCGATTCTGATTTTTGAAGCCGTCGGGAAAATCACGCCGGAAGCCTCCGATTCCGCCCCGCTCGTCCGCACGAAAAAAGCCCCGATTGTGCGGGAACTCGAAGGAATTTTAAACGAAGGGAAACGCTACGGACTGCTCGAACGCTACCACGACGCAGGACAAAAGCGCGACGAAGCGCTCTCGCTCTTCCAGCACGGCTACCTCAACCTCGAAAACCGAGCCGAAGCCGACCGCCTTTTCTGGGAAATCTGCCGCGAAATCCATAAGGAACTTCCCAAGCTCAAGGGCAACGTCCCCGAAGAACTCGCCGACCTCGACGCAATGCTCTCCGAGCAATACGTGTGCAACTTCTCCGTTTTCCAATCCCTGCTCGACCACTGGGCAATTGACCAGCTTTTCCCGATTGCGCCGATTCATCGCCTCAACGAAAAACCGACCGTCGAAACCACGCTCGTCGACATCACTTGCGACAGCGACGGGAAAGTCTCCGATTTCGTCGATTTTGAAGACATTCGCAGCACGCTCACGCTTCACCCGATCCGCCCGAAAGAACCGTACTACCTCGGCGCGTTTCTCGTCGGCGCCTATCAGGATGTCATGGGCGACTTGCACAATCTCTTCGGACGCGTCGACGAAGCGCACGTCTTCCTCGAAGAAGACGAAGAGGACGGATTCTACATCGAAGAAGCCATTCCGGGCTATTCCGTCGACAAAATTCTCGCCATGGTGCAGTACGACGCAGACGATCTTTGCCGCCTGATGAAACGCCGCATAGATCGGGAAACCAAAGCGGACAAAGTCCGCCCGCGCGAAGGCGTTTCGATGCTCGCTCTTTACGAAAAGCTTATCAAGGCGAAATCCTACCTCGTTCCCGCCAAAGCCGCACGCAAACGCAAAGCATAGATTTGGCATCCGGAGAACGGAGACCTATAATCGGCGCGAACAACGTCGCCGCCGTAAATTTCAATTTGCGCGGGAACGCGGAAACGCGTTTAATCTGCCCTTCAAAATTTTTTGTTATGACATCCTCCGAAATCCGCCAGTCGTTTCTTGATTTCTTTAAGTCAAAAGAGCACCAGATCGTGCCGTCGTCGAGCCTCATGCCGGACTCGCCGAACCTCCTTTTCACGAACGCGGGAATGAACCAATTCGTGCCGATTTTCCTCGGACAAATCCCCTGCCCGTACCCGACGCACCGCGCCGCAGACACGCAGAAATGTATTCGCGCCGGCGGCAAGCACAACGACC
>JAGBIL010000018.1 GCA_017935025.1 Opitutales bacterium
AAAAAAGGTTCCCGCCGTTAGCGGGAAAGTCTTTTACTTGCGGCGGCGACGCGCGGCAACCAACGCCAACGCACCAAGTCCCGCAAAAAAAAGCACACCCGAGAGTACCTCTCGGGTGTGCCCCGCCTAACTTACTTAACAACTTCTCGTAATCTACACTATTATCTATATATGCTTCCGGTCTTTTTTAGCGGGAAGACCGAAAAACCCGGAAACAGAAACGAGTTCCGGCTATTTGGCAAAACGGCGTTTGCGGCGCGAAGCCACGAGCGCCAGCGCGCCCAAGCCCGCAAGCAATCCGAACGCAGACGGTTCCGGAATGGAAAGAATCGGTTTTCCGCCCTGATATTGGAGCTCATAATAAGCATCCACACCCAACCATCCGTCTTTCGAGCCAAAGGCAAGGAGGATTTTGTCTTTTCCGACAGTCCATGTCTGGGCCGAATCAAATTTATACATCATTACCGTCGGGTTTTGCCCGGTAAGATCAATATCGTAGTTTTCGAGGATTTCTGACGTCCCTTTAATCGCATTGCCCTCCCCGTTAACGTAGCGGATTCCGTAATACGCCTCCGTCGGACGGGTATCCGAATTCTGGCGAAATTTTAGCGTGAACTTGATGGAATCGAAGATCCACGGGGATTTGATCTGTGACGGATCCCCCAAAACCATACCGAAAGATTCGTATTCCAGGTTAGGCAACTGGTTTTGGTTATAGCTCCCGTAATCATTTGGCTGGAGGATATCCAAAACGGCACTCATCCCGGCGGGGCTCTTTTGGGAAACGGTCGTAGGGGCTCCCTGCGCGTTTGCGAAGAGCACTCCGCCCAACAAGAGAGCTCCCGTGGCGAATAGCAATTTAATCATTTTCATTTTAGTAGTTTATAAGAGTTGCCACGGACGGCTCTAAAACCGAATTAGAGACAAACTAACGTCAATGGTTATTGTATTTTCGCAAAAAAAAAAACCTCCCTACAAGCATTTTTTTGCGCGAACAAAAAAAAAGGAGGACAGGCGTCTCGCCTGTCCGCGGAACTCTTCGCGGGAACGCGAACGGCTCCTTGGGTCTGCGGACAAACAAAATTCGTCCTGTAAGGACAAAAGAAAAAACTCTGTGTTTCTCTGTGTTAAAAACCGAAAATCGATGTTTCGTTGCTCCGTGAGAGTTTTTGTGTTTTTTGCGGGAACGGCGAAGACGGACTTTTCTCCGGGAAATTTTGTTGGCATTGTTTCTGCATTAAAAAATTTTATGAACGAAAAACAAATTTCCTCTTGGGTACGCGATTGGCTGGTCCTCTCGGCATCGGTGATGATTGCGACGTGGGCACTCGGCATTCCCGGCAACTTGGCGACGCTTCTGCTCGTTGCCGCCGCAATCAGTCTGCTCAATTCAGTTCTGCGTCCGGTGCTTTTGCTGATTTCACTGCCGTTTCTGATTGCGACAATGGGCTTAGGCATGATTTTCGTCCTCTGGCTGATAAATTCCTTCGTTTTTTACGTCGCATGGAATGTGATTTCCCCTGCGAACGTAACATTTGCCGCTGCAATGCTCGGCGCGCTTTTCATCAGCGGGGCACAGTTTTGCCTTAATCTGATTTTCGGTATTCCACACAAGAGAATTTCCGTTTCCGGCGGGAACACGACGCCTCCGCCGCAACCGCGCCCGCGTTCCCGTCATCGCGAAGATGACAACGACGCGATTGATATTTAGGAATGGGAATGAAGAATTAGGAGTTAGAAATTAGGAATGAGAAGGAATACTAATTTCTAATTAAAACCGAAGGGTTCCTCGCATTTCTCCGATTTTGAGCATTGAAAAAAACTTTGTTTGGGAAAAAAATTTCACTCAAAACAGAAAAAACTTATGGCTACGAAAAAAACTGCATCCAAAAAATCTCCCGCCGCCGTCAAAGGCGTTTTTAAGCGCGAAGATTCCGTCAACAAACTCGTTCCCGCCGAACGCAAAGCGCTCGACAGCTACATTTCCACCTATCTGAACTACCTTAGCGTAGCCAAAACCGAGCGCCGCGCCTACGCGGAAGCCGTTCGTCTACTCGAAAAACGGGGTTTTAAACCGCTTTCCGCCGTCAAAACGCTCAAAGCCGGAGACAAAGTTTATCGCGGCTACCACGGGAAGACGCTTTTCGCCGCCGTCATCGGCAAGGAAGCCGTCTCGGGCGGCGTCCGCGTCGTCGGCGGGCACACCGACGCGCCGCGCATCGACCTCAAGCCGGTTCCGCTTTGTGAGAAAAACGGCATTGCGTATTTCGATACGCATTACTACGGCGGTATCAAGAAATTCCAGTGGGTCGCGCATCCGCTTGCGCTCTACGGGACCGTCGTTCGCAAGGACGGCTCGAAAGTCGAAATTGCCGTCGGCGACAAACCGGGCGACCCGATTTTCATGATTTCGGATATTCTCCCGCACCTCGGGCAGGAACAGGCGAGCAAGGTCATCAGCGAAGCGTTCCCGGGCGAAAATCTCGACCTCGTCATCGCCACCACGCCCTGCCCCGAAGCCAAAGACGATTCCGAAGTGAAAGAAAAAGTCAAACTTCACGTCCTGCGCATTCTCGAAGAAGAATACGGACTAACGGAGCAGGATTTGATTTCCGCTGAGCTCGAAATCGTTCCCGCAGGTATGCCGCGCGAAATGGGCTTTGACCGCTCACTCATCGCCGGCTACGGACACGACGACCGCATTTGCGCATTCGCCGGACTCCAAGCCATGATGGATATGAAGGGCGTTCCCGCGAAAACCGCCGTCGTTTTGCTTTGCGACAAGGAGGAAATCGGCTCCGTCGGCGCAACCGGAATGGATTCCACGTTCTTTGAGAACTCGATTGCGGAACTCATTTTCCGTCAGGAAAAAAATTATTCCGACATCATCGTCCGCCGCGCGCTCGAAGCCTCATCGATGCTCTCCGCCGACGTTTGCGCCGCGCACGATCCGCTCTTCCCGAACAGCAGCTCGCCGGGCAACATGGCGGCGCTCAATGCGGGCGTAAGCATGATTAAGTACACGGGCTCGCGCGGGAAAGGCGGAGCAAACGACGCTTCGGCGGAATTTGTCGCCGAGTTACGCGAGATTTTCGATGCGGCGGGCGTGGTTTGGCAGGTCGGCGAACTCGGTCGCGTCGATGTCGGCGGCGGCGGAACGATCGCAATGTTTATGTCGCGCTACGGCATGAACGTCATCGACATGGGCACGCCGCTCTTGAATATGCACGCGCCGTGGGAAATCGCCTCCAAGCACGACACCTACATGACCTACAAGGCGTACAAAGCCTTCTTCGAAGCGAAGTAAAATTTCGTCGACTGCTTTTCGCAATTGATGAAACGAAAAAACGTTCCCGCGGGGATTTCCTCACGGGAACGTTTTTTTCCGAAAGAACACAATCGCCGGCGATGAACATCCGCTTAGATTCTTGCCTAAGAAAGCGTGGAGAAATATGCTCCGGATATGTTTACCCCAAAGATTTTCCTCGCGTGCGCCCTTCTTCTTTCTGCGGGAACGCCGATTATTTTTGCTGAAGAAAAACCCCGGCAACAAACCGTTGCTCCCGCCGCAATCACGGAACTTCCGGAAGCCGGAATCCCCGAAACTTTTCTCCAAGGCGCTCCCGTCGAGCATTGGGAAAAGGATAAAGTTTACATCTTTGAATTTTGGGCAACGTGGTGCGGACCGTGCCTTGCGTCCGTCCCGCACATCGAGACACTTCACAAATACATTACCCGGGAAAATCTCCCGATACAAATCATCGGCGTCAATATCCGCGACCGCGTAAAGCCCGAAAAACTTCTTAATTTCCTTTCCCGCCTCGATACTCCTCCGAGCTACACCATCGCAGTCGATACGGATAAACGCACGGATACGCACTGGCTCAAGCCGCTGAAAGTAATCGGAATTCCTTTTTCCGTTGCCGTCAAAAACGGGAAAATTATTTGGAGCGGACATCCGGTTCGGCTTTCGACGGACCTCATCCGAAGGATGACGCATACAGATTTCACAACGCACGTCAGCCGGAAATCCCCTAAGCAACGCGAGGCCGAAGCACGCAGGCGCGTAAACGAAATCTCACATCTTTTTTCGCTCGGCAAAACCGAAGAGGCGGAGCAGGCTTTGCACGCGCTCATCGCAGACGACGACGTTCCCGCCTCTCAAAAAATAGCGGCGCTTGAAGAACCGTGTTCCCGTGCGTTGCGTGCGGGCGAATTCCGAAAAATGAACGCCGCTCTGCGTCGGCAGGCGGAAACGCTTCCCCGGAGTTTTCAAAATCTGATTCGCGTTTTGAATTTTATTCTCACGACGGACGACATTCCGCCGGTAGAACGCGATTACGCCCTTGCTATTGAATGTATCCAAAAAGCAGATGCGCTTTGTAGCGATATGCCGGGGCAACGCAGTTTCCTTCAAACGCGACTCGGAGAAATTTACGAAGCTCGCGGGAACGCCGAAGAAGCACAAGCCGCGCACCAAACGGCGTGGGAACTTTCACCGGAGTTTGCGTATCTGAAAAACCTCCGCAAGAAACTTTCCGGAGAGGGAGGAAATGCGGAAGCGCTGGCGTTGTTTGACGCACTTGAATCGGGAGAAAAATCCCTTCCCGCAGAATTTTTCTCCATCGAAGAAAAACAAGCGAGCGCATCTGAAAAAACAGCGGCTGCGTATTTGAGAAAAGAATCCGAAACGCCGGAAGCAAAGGATTTTGTAAAGTTTTTTGAATCGCTTGAATGGATTCAGGGAGAGTCCCCGAAAAGCCTTCCGGCAAACGGATTGCTTTTTGTCGATATCTGGAATCCGCCGCCGCCCGGTCCGCACAATCCGCTCCTGTCGCGCACTCCCGCAGAATGGCTCGACGGGCACTTAAAAAATGTTTCCGGCACAGAAACGATTGTCATCTCAATAGAACATCCGGCGGGACGAACAGCGAAAGCGCTTTCGTTCCCGCGCAACCGCACTCCGCACGCTGTCGCCGCAGTCCAGCGGAACACCGTTAACGAGGATTTTTTCAAAAGATTTAAGCTCACGGAGCTTCCCGCATCCGCCGCCATTCGCGACGGTCAGGTCATTTGGACCGGTTCTGCGCAAGAACTGCCTGAGTGGCTCGTACGGGAAGCCGTGAAGCCCGACTACGATCATGCGGCAGCGGAAAAGCGGCGGGAAGAGGAGCAACGGCATTTTTCCCGAACGACAAAAATACTCGCGAAAGCACGAAACCTTGCCGGCAAGGCAAAATTTTCCGAAGCGAAAGCGCTCATCGACGCGGCGAGGGCAGATATCGACAAACATCCGATGCTGGATATGCTCGCTGCGGAAATCCTTGTAAGTGAACCGTTTGCCTGCGGGAACTACGCCGAAGTGGGACGCATTTGTGAAAATATTTTAAAAAAGTATCCGAAAAACTCATACATTGCCGAACATCAAACAAAAATTCTCAACGCCAATCCAGAATTGCGGGAAGCAACACTTCCCGTTTCCGTTCTCGCCTGCAAAAATATTATTGAGAGCGGAACGCCGTATGTTTCTGCGTATTGGACGATTATTGCGAAACTTTATGAGGAGATCGGCGATTTCGAAAACGCCGTCCGCGCCGCATTTGCTGCACGGGAAACATCGGATAAATATCGCCGAACAAAAAAGCCGTAGAGCTTTGATGTTTTTATAAAAAAGAGCGTTCCCTCGGTTTTCGCGGGAACGCTTTTTCCCTTAATTTTTCGGAACTTTTGTCCGTCGGCGACGTCGTGCAACGACAAACACGAGAGCGCCAAGCGCCGCCAGATAGGCAAACGAGGACGGCTCCGGAATGACGATATTATCGTCCAGCCTCTTCAACTCAATATTAGAGAGCGTTTCCGCGCCGGCGTTCGTCCAAAAACGGGAACTCCATGTCGTTCCCGAGATGGTATTTTCTCCGTTAAAGAGGAGCGTACGATCACTCGTTGCAAGAATCGACGGATCCGTATCGCTCACGCGCACGGGAACACTTTTCGACAAAACCTCGTTCCCGACGCTAAGCGTGAAGGTTCCGCTCTCGATGCTATCGGTCTGTTCGTTTTTGTCGGAAACAAAACGCAGGGTGATTCCGTCGAGTTGAGTTCCCGCAGTAACGACGGGTGCGGATGTCGTTAAATCAAATGTTGCGTTGCTTGTCGATGTGAGCGAAAGGCGCCCGTCGGCGGTCGTTGAAAGGACGTATCCGGTTGCTCCGCCGCCGCCCTGCTTGGTTGTGGAAAACAACGCGGACTCGCTCAATTCGGCATCCAACAGGCTAAACGATATTTCCCAACTCGTCAGCCACGGGTCGCTCCCGCTCCAGGCGATGTACGCGTTCCCGCCGTTCAGGCTCCCCCCAACGGGGGAGGTGATCGTGAGTTATTCCGTGGCGGCGTAGGACCAAACGCTTCCCGCGACGACTAAGGTCGTAAGTGTGATGTATTTTTTCATGACTCCTTTTTCCTTTTTTCGAGCCGTCCTCGGGCGGCTTTGTCAGTAGAGCGTTCCCGCACGCTCCTTTTTTTCTAAAAAAGTAGCAGGAATCAAATGAGAAAGGACGAGGTAAAACTGATAGTGGATAAGTAATTACCTATCAGCTATCAACTTTTCCCTATCTCATTTCTAACTTCTAATTTCTCATTAGAGCCCGAATTTATTTGGGCTGAAGAGCATTCAAGCGAATCCGAACCAAGAGTGCGGCATCTTTAACAGGTTTCCGGTCGCTCTCTAAAAACGGAATAAGCTTTTTTTGAAGGCTTTCCACGTTTTTCTCGGAAATCTTGCGTCCCTTCTCTCTGCGCAGTTCCAATGCCTCGGTTTTCTTTGAGAGATCAGCCAACGCGATGTACGCACGATCCTTTCGGATGGCATCGACTTTTGCCGTCAGCGGTTTTACAGCGTCCGGCAAACTTTTTTTCAATGCATCATACGTGGGAACACTTTCAAACGATTTCTCTTTTAAAAGGAACTTCAAATCACGAATTTCGCTTTTTGCCCAATCGTCGAAAAGCCGGCAAAGCGCTTTCGCTTCGTCGTCTTCCTTGGTGCGGATTGAATCGACTTTCGCCTCTAAATTCGCTCCTTCGGAAACCAACGCAGCGAGAACCGCCTTATGGCGGACAGCCTTAAAATCCGGGAAAAGCGGCTCGCCCGCCGGGATTTTTTTCATGAGTTTCTCGACTTGCTCAAAAACCTTCCTCGGAGAACCTTTAGCAATCACTTTCCCGTTCGCGCCGATAAGCACGGTAAACGGAATTCCGCCGGGAATGCTTACGCCGGGAATTGAAGCATGCTGGTAAACAGGGAACGTCAGCCCCTGTTCGTCGAGATAAGTTTTTACGCGCGGGGACGCCCCTTGAACGTGGCTTGCGACGACGATCAAACGTCCGCGGCGAGCGTATTTTTCATAAATTTCCTGAAGGTGCGGCATACTCGCCCGGCACGGCGGGCACTGCAATCCCCAATATTCCCAAAGCACAACCTTCCCTTTCAGCGACTTGGCTTTCAGTTCCGGACCGGAAATGTGAGCACTCTCCGAAAATTCGTTATAGGCGTTAACAAGAATCGGTTCATCCGCAAACGCGGGAACGGACGCTCCGCACCAACCCAACGCCACTGCAAGAAAAGTTAAAAGAAATCTCATGCGAACAAGCGTAAAACCGCCGCCCCTCTTCGTAAAGATTTTCCGCCACGGGAACACGAAAACGAGGGCGAACCCACAAAAACGAACGAAAAAGCTCCGCGTTTAGACTCGCTGAAAAACAGCCCCGCCAACCCGCCTAAAACGCCCCAATTCCGCTTTTCTCTTGATATCCGTTTTTTTTTTGCAAAATCAAGCATCGTCAAAACGCCCCGTTTTTTTTTTTTACGCGGAAACGCATAATCACCTCAGCCCCAAACATCTCCTTAAAATGCTAAGACACCTCAGAAAAATTCTTATTGTTAATGGCAGAAAAGATTCTGGCAAGACAACGTCTATAAAAATGTTGATAAGAATTTTGGAAGATGCTGGATTTCAGGAACTCCCAAACATCACAGACAAGTATCAGGAAATCAAACGACTTTTCCAAAATGACGAATTCAAAATTCTTAAAAAAAACGGAACAGTCATCGGAATCATCACGGAAGGCGACTATTGCGAAGATTGGATTTTTGTTCTCACATTAGTTTTTATTTTCAAATGCACAATCATCGTTTGCGCGATGAGAACAAAAAATCAAAAAACACGACTTCCAATCGCACTTTTATCTAGCCTACTAAAAGAAGCGCACCCTTTGATTGAAACCGTTCGCAAGCGAAAGAAGGCCAAAAGAGCTCCGAAATCGGTCAGAAATCAAGCGAACCAAGAATTTGCCAAAAATTTACACACAACACTCTCGGACGTGTTAAACGACTAATCACGACAAGCAAGAAATCTCTTCAATATTTCCAACTATGAAAAAAACAATTCTTAGCATTACAATACTTGCGTCCCTCTCCTGCATATGTTTTTGGGTTCATCGTCCAAAATCCCAACCCGCCCCACTTCCACTAAATACCCCAACCTTAGTAGATAACTACTTATACAATGTGAGCAGATATGAAATCACACAGAAGCAATATCAATTAGTAATGGGTAACAACCCATCGCATTTTAAAGGAGACAATCTCCCCGTTGAAAATGTCTCATGGGATGAAGCTATCGAGTTTTGCAGAAAGCTAACTTTACAAGAGCGACAAAGAGGAAATATCTCTGAAAACGAACGATATCTACTTGCGTCTAGTGATTTTTATGAAAGAACCGCCAGTAGAAAAGCGTGGATAAAATCAAACTCAAATGAACAGACACAAAGTGTTGAAAAAACATTTCCGTCAGAAGCGGAATTCGAGTCAGATAAAAACAAAATATACTACGGAGTTCACGGAAATGTCAGCGAATGGGTACTCGAAAGAAACGAATCAAACGGTCTTCGAAAAAGGATGGGTGGAAATTTCAAATCAGAGAAACGACATGATTTCCGTCAATCCCCACTAGAAGTCTCCTCTCCCAAAGATTATCGCGGTAGCGATACCGGATTTCGCATTCAACTATACCCTATTCTTAATAATACTTCCTTGATGTATGATCTTGTGAGAAACGGACTTCATGAAGAAGCAGAGGAATGGCTTCTATACGTAAGGAATTTGATGTGGCTCGCTGAAGATAAAGACTTCGGGAAAAGACTCATCCAAATTGCGACAGACAACAAAGACGAGGCAATTTTAAAACTCATTCACAATGCACAGGCAATTCCCCTCTATGCGATAGATGGCATAACAGACAAATACGGGATTGAAATGTGTAAAATTCCGCTTCCCGGGAATAACGGCTGTTTCTACATGAGTAAGTACGAAATAACCGAGGGAGAGTTTGAAGCAGTTATGGGATATGAACGAACACGCTACTATACTGTAAACGGAAAAAGAGAAGAGCGATTTTTCAATCTTGGGTCCAACTATCCTATCAGCGAAATAACCTGGAATGAAGCAATGGAATTTTGTAAACGTCTAACAGAACTACGACAAAAATCAGGATTTATACCTGAGGATCTTGTTTACACACTTCCGTCGGAAGAAGAATGGCTTTACGCGTGCCGTGCGGGGCTTACAACAGAATTTAATACTGGCGGGAATACAGCAGACTATTTAGAAAAAGCCGGTTGGTACAACGAAAATTCAGATAGCGAAATCCATCCTGTTGGCAAAAAGGCACCTAACCAATTCGGGTTGTACGATATGCATGGAAACTTAAGCGAATGGATTCGTTCAAAATACACAGAATACGATGAATTTCGGATGAAAAACGTCGACTTTCACCCATTTCGAGGTGGGAGCTTCCGAGATATTGCTAGCGACCGTCGCATGAACGCTGACTGCAGACACATCCACAACACATGGCTCGATGGCTCGTTTAGTACCATACTAGACAAAGGCATCCGAGTTGTTTTAATCCCCAAAAGCCAAGCAGAAGTAAAACAATTGCACTCAAGAAGCGGATATTCTTTTTAATAAAACTCCCTTTTTCTTTTCCGTTCCCGTGTTATCGCTACGCGGGAACGATTTTTTTTACCCCGTTCCTCCCCTTTACGTTCCGTTCATCGCGTGCTTGTCCGTTTATTTCGGTCCTTCTCCTTGAGTGCCGGTTTTTCTCCTGGAGACGGCCCCAGCTTCCCTTAAACGCGAGGAGCCCGTCCAAGCTTGTTACTTGAACGGGCTCCGTATAGACTGGCGACGACCTACTCTCACACAGCAGCGTGGCTGCACTACCATCGGCGGTTGAGGGCTTAACGAGCGTGTTCGGGAAGGGAACGTGTGTTACACCTC
>JAGBIL010000019.1 GCA_017935025.1 Opitutales bacterium
GCTCTGCTCGCGTTGCTCGCTTCGCATGGGGTTACGGAGGTAACGCTCCGTCGGAGCGCTGGCGTTTCCCGTAAAAAATAAAAAACTTCTTTCTCTTCCTTTCCGGTAAAAAACTTTGCGGACTCTGCGTTGAAAAAAAAAATCCGTGAGATTTGGTGAGAATCCGAGGTTCAAAAAAACTTCGTGTGTTCCTCGAAAGCGGCAAGATGCCGCTTTTCCCATTTAAAAACTTTGCGTTGAAACAAAAAGCGACAGCCGGGACGGCCGTCCTCCATGACAGAATCCGTGAAATTTGTGAGAACTTGTGGAAAAACAAAAAGGAATTCCGCGGGTTCAAAAAAACTTCGTGTATCTCGCGGGGAGACAGGATTGTCGCCCCCTCCACAGAAAATTTCCGTGGCTTTGTGGCTCCGTGAGAGAATTTCTGCCCGGGAATGGCGCATATCCTCCGGAAGCGGCCGGCGTCCGCTTTTCCCAAAACTTTGTTTCTTCAAAAAAGTCTTCGACGGGAGTAGAATCGCCGACCGATGAATTTCCGAAACACGAATGCGCTTTGGAGCGCGGTTTTCATGCAAACGCTGAAAAATTGCGGCGTTCGCACGGTCGTTGTTTCTCCGGGGTCGCGTTCTACGCCGCTGACGGCGGCTTCGGCGGAAATTCGGCGTTTGGAAACCGTTCCCGTGTTGGATGAGCGCTCGGCGGCGTTTTTTGCGCTCGGTTTGGCGAAAAGCACGGTGCGTCCGGTGGCGCTGGTGTGCACGTCGGGCACGGCGGCGGCGAATTATTTGCCTGCCGTTGTGGAAGCGCGGATGTCGCGCACGCCGCTGATTGTCGTGACGGCGGACCGCCCGCCGGAATTTCAAAACTGCCACGCGGGGCAAACGATTCCGCAAATCGGGATTTTTTCGCATTTTCCCGTTTGGGAAAAAAACTGCGTTCCCGCGCTGACGCAGGTTTCTCTCGAAGATGCGCGCGCGACGGCGTTGGAGGCGGCGCGTCAAAGCATGGCGCAAAGCGCGCCCGTGCACGTGAATGTGCAATTCCGAGATCCGCTTGCGCCGTCGGTTTGGGAAAAAACGTTTCCCGGGGAGGTTCCCGGCGATTTTGACGTACAAAAATTTTGCGTGATTCCGCAAGTGCCGATGCGCGATTTCCTTGCGCCGGGCGAAGGCGACGCGATTCCTCTCGACGGGAAAAAAGTGCTCATCGTCGCGGGAACGGTGCCGCCCGGGCAGGACGACGCATTTAACATCGACCGCGTGAGCCGGAAATTCGGCGCGCCGATTTTGGCGGATGCCACGCACCCGCTGCGGCATTTCCCGCCCGCGCGGGAACGCCTCATCGAGCGCTACGACGCGATTTTCAAAATTGCGGACAAACCGTATTCGCCGCGCCTCGATGCCCTTCGTCCCGACATCGTTTTGCAAATCGGAACTTTGCCCGAGAGCAAATTTCTGCGCGCGTGGCTCGAATCGCTCGGCGAAACGCCGGTTTACCTTTTCAATTACGGCGGCGACAATACGGACGCGCTTCGCCGCCCGAACGCGAAAATCGTGCCGCAGCGTTTTCGCGAAATGTGGAACAACGTGTTTTGCAACGACGACGAACCCGTTCCCGCGAACACGGATTTTCTCGATGCGTGGAAAAATGCCGATGCGCGCTTCCGCACAAAATCCGATGCGTATTTCCGGCACGGCGCGACCGGCGCGGGAACGCCGACCGAGCCGCAGATCGCACGTTTCCTCTGCGAGAATTTGCCCGAATCCGAAACGGCGATTTTCATCGCCAACGGAATGCCCGTGCGCGACATGAACGCGTATTGCCCGGCGGGGGCGCGCTTTTGGGTGTTTCACAATCGCGGCGCAAACGGAATCGACGGCACGCTTTCGACGGCGCTCGGCGTGGCGCACGGTTGCATGGAGCAAACGATTCTCTACACGGGCGATTTGTCGCTTCTGCATGACACGAACGGATTTTTGATCGCGCCGCAGTTTTGCGGGAACTTGTGCATCGTTTTGCAAAATAACGGCGGCGGAAACATTTTCCGGCATTTGCCCGTGGCGAAGGAAAATCCGCATTTCGAAAAATTATGGCTCACGCCGCAGCGCGCGGATTTTGAAAAAATTGCGGCGGCGTACGGCATTGATTACGCCCTCGCGGGAACGCTCGCCGAGCTCGGTGAACTGCTCGCGCGCTTCCGCTCTCATCAGGGCATTCACCTTATTGAAATTTGCACCGACGGCGAAGCCTCCCGCAACATCCGCACGGAGCTTTCCTGCTGAAGGCAACGTTTTTCTTCAATCACTGTTTATTATTCACTAAAACTTTCGATGGATTATTACTACCAAAACCCTAATTCCGCCCGTGTCGGGCCGCTGGACGAAGCTACATTTTTCGCACACGCAAACGCGGGAACGATTCTTTTTAATGCGCTGGTTTGGCGAAGCGGAGAGGAAAACTGGGCGCCGTGGGTAAATGTCGCGGCGGCGTGGATGAGCGGCGCGGGCGGCGTTCCCGCCGGGGCGGAATGCGGCGCGGACGAAGATGCGGAGGACGGCGAGGTGATTTCCGATGATCTCGGAATCGATTCGCTTTTCGGGGAAGCGTGGGAAATTTTCAAGCGCCATTGGGGAAAATTCGTGTTTTTCGGGCTGATTTGCTCCGCGCTCTCGTTCGCGTCCGAGGCGGGACGCGCGTGGCTCGATTTTGCGCGGGAATCTTCCGGATACGAACTTGCTGCGGGGATTATTCCCGCGGTGATTGTGCTTTCGCTTTTGTCGGGTGTGGTTTCGGCCGGACTTACGCTCGGCGCGCTGAAAATCGCGCGCAGGGAAGACGCGGGAACACCGGCAGGATTCGGCGATATTTTCCCGATCGGGCGGATGTTTGTAAAATTTTTGAAATTTCTTGGTGTCGGGTGTGTTTGGCTCGCCGGAGGGTTTGTCGTGTATTTCCCGTTGGTAATGCTCGTCGTTTCCGGCGCGGGAACGGACGATCCGTCGGGTAGCGCTGTGGTGGCGGTGCTCGGGACGGCGTTTTTCCTGTTTATCGAGCTCCCCTTGCTGATTCTGTTTGTTACGCGGCTTGCGTTTGTGGCGTATTTTATTTTCGATACGGATTGCGGCGTGTTTGCAGCGTTTAAGGCGAGCTGGCGGGCGACGCGCGGGAAATTTTGGCGAACGTTCGGCTATGGCGTTTTGTCGGCGTTGCTTGTGATGTTCGGTTCGCTTTTTACCTTGGGGTTGGTCGCGATTTTACTCATTCCGCTGGGCGCGGTTTGGTATGCCGTTTATTACGTCAAACTTTGTAAAAACTGCGACGATGCTTTGCCCGAAAGTATGCTTCTTCGATGAGGTGCTTTTCTTTTGCGTTCCCGAGGAAAAATCTGCATAAATTCCCGAAAAATGAGCAATTCCGAAAAGCCTGTTGAACCCAAGGCCCTACCGCGCTTAGTTTGTGCTTTCGCGGGGCTTTTTGCGTTGGCGATCCCGGCGTTTTCCGTAACGGTCGGCGCGGGAACGCAGGCGGCGCTCGGGGAAATCACCATGCGCCAAAGCTATGCGGATACGGTAAATCCCGTTTCGGTTGCGATTTTGGATGCCTGTCAAATCGCGTCGTGGGGCTTGCTCGCAGTCGGCGTGATTGCGGCGCTTTCGCTGTTTTCGCTCATGCGGAAAAATTCTTCGGCGGGAACGCTTCGTGGCGCCGGGCGCATTACGCTCGCCCTCGCGGGAACGGGCGCACTTTCCGCGTTTTATTTGGCGGCGCTGATTTATGCGGCGGCGTTTTCCGTCGTTTGAAAAATTTTTAGAGAAAACCCAAGTTTTAACCCCTAATACAGAGAATAAAATGGCTGTTGAAAAGAAAGATTTTGGTGCGGTCGAAGGTTGCGGGAACGCGACGCTTTACACGTTGACGAACGCCGCCGGGTATTCGGCTTCGTTCACCGATTACGGCGCGACTTGGGTCGCTTGGCTGACCCCGGATGCCGGAGGAACGTTTTCGGATATTGTTCTCGGGTTCGATTCCGCCGAAAAATACGCCGAGCAAAAGGCTTACGCCGGTGCAGTCTGCGGGCGTGTCGCCAACCGCATTGCGGGCGGGAAATTCCTTCTCGACGGAAAAGAATATCAGCTCGCCGTCAATAACGGGGAAAACCACCTCCACGGCGGAGTGCGCGGCTGGAACGCCTACCTTTGGACCGCCGAAGTTTGCGGGAGCGAAGAGGAACCGGCGGTAAAATTTTCGCGAGTGAGCCCGGACGGAGAAGAAGGCTATCCGGGAACGGTCAAAGTTGCCGTAACGTACACGCTTTGCGCCGACGGCGCAGTCAGGATTGACTACGCGGCGGAAAGCGATGCCGCAACGCCGATTAATCTGACGAATCACGCTTATTTCAATCTCGCCGGACACGGCACGGGAACGGTGCTCGCGCAGTGGCTCAAGCTCGCTTCGGATAAGTTCTTGCCGATCAACGAAAAGAACATTCCCGACGGCGAAGTGTGGCACGTGCGCGGCTTGGCACCGTTTGATTTTCGCATTTTCTATCAAATCGGTTCGCGCATTGCGGCGCGCAACGCGCAGCAGCTCGTTTACGGCAAAGGCTACGACCATTGCTACGTCATCAACGGCTTGGCGGGAACGCTTCGCCCGGCGGCGACCTTGCTCAACGAGGCAAACGGTCGCATGATTACCGTCGAAACGACGGAACCGGCAATGCAGGTTTACAGCGGAAACTGGCTTGCGGACGCTATCGGGAACGTTCCCGGGAAAGACGGCGCGGTCTACGGCGATCATTCCGGTATCGCACTCGAAACCCAACACGTGCCCGATGCAATCAATCAGGGGCAGTTTCGGGCGAATATTCTCGTTCCCGGCCGCGTTTACTCCAGCACGACAGTTTATCGTCCCGGCATTAAAGGATAGTTTTTTTCCCGATAAAAATGATTCGCACCGCAAGCATCGAACGCAACACGGCGGAAACGCAGATTTGCCTCAGCCTCAATCTCGACGGCACGGGCAAGGCGGACGTCGCAACGGGAATTCCGTTTTTTGACCATATGCTGACACTGTTGGCGCGACACGGTTTGTTCGATTTGACCGTTCGGGCAAAAGGCGATACGGACGTGGATTATCACCACACGGTGGAAGATGTCGGAATCGTGCTCGGGAACGCGTTAAGGCAGGCGCTCGGCGACAAGTTGGGGATTCGCCGTTATGGTTTTTTCATCGCCCCTATGGATGAATGTTTGGCACGCGTCGCGCTTGATATCGGGGGGCGGCCGTACTTCGTTTACGAGGTGGCGGCGGCGAATCCGATGATTCGTGATTTTAACATTTGCCTCGTTCGGGAATTTTTTCTCGCGGTTTCCAATTCGCTCGGTGCAAATTTGCACATTAAATTGGAATACGGCGAGGAGCCGCACCACATAGCGGAAGCGATCTTTAAGTGCTTTTCCAAAGCGCTGATGAGTGCGTGCGAAATCAATCCGCGTGCAACGGGAATTTTGCCCAGTACGAAGGAGGTTTTGTGAGCGGAGAAAAGCGCGTTCCCGTGGCACTAATCGACTACGGGATGGGAAATCTCCGTAGCGTGCAACGTGCGCTCGAAGCAAGCGGCGGGAACGTAAAAATCGTGCGGACACCCGGTGAGGTTGGCGATGCCGAAGCTCTGGTTTTTCCGGGGCAGGGCGCAATCGTCGATGCGATGCGTGAAATCAAGCGTAGCGGATTCGATATTTTTCTGAAAAAGTGGATTGCGGAAAATAAGCCGTTTTTCGGAATTTGCCTCGGATTGCAAATGCTCTTTGAACATTCCGAGGAAGGCGATACGGACGGGCTTGGCGTTTTCTGCGGGCGAGTCCGGCGCTTCACGGAAGCGCCCGATTGCAAAGTGCCGCACATGGGTTGGAATAGTGTTTCCGTTGTCGAAGGCAACGCCGGTTCGCTTGCCGACGGAATCGCTCTCACGGGGGAATCTTTTTATTTCGTGCACAGCTATTACGTTGATACACCCGAACGCGATATCGTTTGGAGCGAAACCGAATACGGCGGAGTAAAATTCGTCAGCGCAATTCGTCGCGGGAACGTTTTTGCTACGCAATTTCATCCGGAAAAATCGCAAACGAAAGGGCTAAGGCTCTACGAAAATTTTCTGCATTCTGCGGAAGCATAATTTTCAACGGAAAAAAAAACTTTCATTCGCTCCCGGGAATGTTTCCGGGAGATTTTTTTAGATAAAAAACTCCGGCGGGAACTACGTTTCCGCCGGAGCTACTCTGATTTCTCTCTAACTTTAACTTCTAACTAACTTATCTCTATTAACCTCTAACTAACAAAAAAGTTTCTATTAGACTTTTTCCAGGGCTTGCGTGAGATCGGCGATAATATCGTCGATGTTTTCCAAGCCGATGGAGATGCGGACAAGTCCCTGCGGGATGCCGGCGGCGATGAGCTGCTCGTCGGTAAGCTGGCGGTGTGTGGACGTCGCCGGATGGAGGGCACAAGTTCGGATGTCTGCGACGTGAACGCACTGTGTCGCCAATTGGAAGGCATCAAGGAAGCGTGCCGCGCCGTCGCGCCCGCCTTTAATGACGACGGACATTACGCCCGCGCAACCGTCCGGCAAATATTTTTTCGCCAGCGCGTGATATTTGTCTCTTTCGAGTCCGGGGTAGGAAATGGATTCGATTTTCGGATGCTTGCTAAGGAACTCCGCAACTTTTTGTGCGTTGCGGCTGTATTGCGGCATACGAACGGCGAGGGTTTCCAGTCCGATATTGAGCAGGAATGCGGAGTTTGCCGCCGGGGTCATTCCGAGGTCGCGCATGAGTTGGACGCGCGCCTTGACGATAAATGCCGCAGGTCCGAATGCTTTGGAATAGATGGTTCCGTGGTAGGATTCGTCCGGCTCGGTAAATTCCGGAAAGTTCCCGTTGGTCCAGTCAAATTTTCCGGAATCGACGATTACACCACCGACGCAGAGCGCGTGTCCGTCCATATATTTCGTTGTGGAATGAATGACGATGTCTGCGCCGAATTCAATCGGGCGGCAGAGGATCGGAGTCGGGAACGTGTTGTCGATAATCAGCGGAACACCGTTCTTGTGAGCGATTTTTGCGAGCTTTTCGATGTCGCAGACCGCGAGAGCGGGATTGGCGAGCGTTTCCCCGAAAACGGCTTTGGTATTCGGGCGGAACGCTTTTTGTATTTCTTCTTCGGATGCGTCGGCATCGACGAAAGTGCATTCAATGCCGAAACGCTTCATCGTTACCGCGAAAAGATTGACGGTTCCGCCGTAAATCGTGGCGGTGGAAATGAAATGGTCTCCCGCCTTCATGATGGTGGCGAGCGCCGTGAAGGATGCCGCTTGTCCGGAGGATGTGCACATGGCGGCAATCCCGCCTTCGAGGGCGGCGATTTTGTTTTCGACCGCTTCGACGGTCGGGTTGGAAAGGCGTGAGTAGAAATGTCCCGCAGCCGTCAGGTCAAACAGCTTCCCGATGTGTGCCGTGGAATCGTATTTGAACGTTGTGCTTTGGTAAATGGGCAACGCGCGCGGTTCTCCGTTTTTAGGAGAATATCCGGCGTGGAGACATTTCGTTTCCTGTTTCATATTAATGTATACCTGTGTAGTAGTTATTTGGAATATTGAAAAAGTTATTTATATAAATCAAGAGTAAATGTTAAAAGAAAATTTTTCGAAAATTCGGACTGTTTTTGAGGAGAAAAAAATCGCGTTCCCGCGTGAGTTTTTCTAAACTTCCCGCCGTTATGATGCTTATTGACCAAGTCAAGTCCGCCTACGAAAGCGGCAATATCACCGAAGACACGAAAAACAACCTCTCCGAATGGCTTTCCGCCGATTTTCTCCCGGCGTGGGCAGTGACGGCGATTGAAGAACTTTTTGCCGAACAGCAATGGAGCGAAATTAACGACCGCTTTTTCAAAAAAATCGCATTTGGCACGGGCGGTATGCGCGGACGCACCATCGGGAAAATTACGCCCGCCGCCGAAGCGGGAACGCGCGACGCGCTCGGCGCTCCCGAGCATCCCGCCGTCGGCACCGCGAATCTGAACGACTTCAACATCGTTCGCGCCACGGTCGGACTCTTCCGCTACATTTCGAAATATCTTGCCTCGACGGGAACGACACGCGCGCCGCGCATCGTTATCGCGCACGACGTCCGCCACTTTTCCAAGCATTTTTCGCAACTCGCGGCGAGCATCTGGACAAAGCTCGGCGGCGAAGCCTATGTGTTTGACGACGCGCGCTCCGTGCCGCAGCTCAGCTTCACGATTCGCGCGCTCGGCACGGATACCGGCATCGCGCTCACGGCGAGCCACAATCCGTCGCACGACAACGGCTTCAAATGTTACTTCAACGACGGCGCGCAGGTGATTTCCCCGCACGCGGAATCCATCATCGGCGAAGTCAACGCCGTTACGCTCGCGGACATTCCGCAGTTTTTGGCGAAAGATCTTTCCGCCGTAAAAATCGTTCCCGCGGAAGTCGAGCAGCAGTACCTCACGGATTTGGAATGTGCGATTTTGGACAAATCCGTCATCGCACAATCGCCGATTAAACTTTGCTATACGAACATCCACGGAACGGGCGATGTCATGATCGTTCCCGCGATGAAGAAATTCGGCGTGGATATTCACGTCGTCGAAGAACAGCTTCCGCACGACGGCCGCTTCCCGACCGTGAAATCCCCGAATCCGGAAAACGCCGAAGCGTTTACGCTTTCGCTCGCAAAAGCGAAGGAAATCGGCGCGGACATCGTTATCGGCACCGACCCGGACGACGACCGCGTCGGCATGGCGGCACGCAATCGCGACGGCTCCTACACGCTTTATTCCGGGAACCAAACCGGAACGATGCTCACGGCATTCCGCTGCGCGCGCATGAAAGAACTCGGCATTCTCCCGCCGGACGGCTCGCCGCGCGCGACGATTATCAAAACGTTTGTTACTTCGCCGATTTGGGACGCCATCGCGGAAAAGAACGGACTCCGTTGCGTGAACGCGCTTACGGGCTTCAAGTGGATCGGTGCCAAGCTCCGCAAATATCAGCTCGAAGTCGAAAAAACAGTTCCGAATTACACCTCGCTTTCGTGGCGTGAACGCGCAGATGCGCAACTCGCGGCGGGAACGTTCTACGTTTTCGGCGGTGAGGAAAGCTACGGCTACCTGCACTCCGACAGCGTTCGCGACAAAGACGGGAACGCCGCCGCGCTCATGGTCGTCGAAATGGCTTCGTGGGTAAAAGCCAAAGGCATGACGCTTCCGGAATACCTCGATTCGATTTACCGCGATTACGGTTATTTCCAAGAATCTTTGCTCAACATCGTGCTCGAAGGCGCGAAGGGTGCCGCGCAAATTAAGCGCATTCTCGCCTCGCTCCGCGAAAATCCGCCGGCGGAAATCCTCGGCAAAAAAGTCGTTTCCTTCCTCGACTTCGGTCGCGACGAAATCAAGGACTGCGACGGCGACATCATTCCGAAGGAAGACTTCTACTTCTTCACGCTCGAAGACGGCATGAAAATCGCCGTGCGCGGGAGTGGCACCGAACCGAAAATCAAGTTCTACCTCTTCGCTACGAGCAAGAACCCCGACATCGCCGCCGCAAAAGCCGATGCCGCCGCCGCGATCGACGCGACGAAGGCATTCCTGCAGGAAGAAGCGATGAAGCGCGCCGATGCCTAATGAAATTTTTCACGAAAAGAAAATTTCTCATCGTTCCCGCGGCGTTGTTCGTCGCGGGAACGCTTGCGTCCTGCACGACGGCGGAAGATCCCGACGATCCGGGATTTAACAAACCTGCCGTAACCGGCGTTCTCAAATGCGAAATTACGACTTGGGAAGGCTACGGCGAAGCACTCGAAAAAGAAAACAATCGCGCCAACCGCGACGGTCCGCGCTGGAACGACGGTTTTCGCGAAGATTTTTAAAAAAAGCGCCTATATGGGCGCTTTTTTTTAGTTCTAAGTTCAAGGCATCAAATATCAAATGAACACTTTGAAGTTTTTGCTGAAAGCAAAAACCTTTGCAATTTGCTTGAAGCCCGATGCCTGATGCCTGATGCC
>JAGBIL010000020.1 GCA_017935025.1 Opitutales bacterium
AGAAAAGTTTTCGAGAAAAATATGAAAAATATAAAAATACAATAAATAAAAAGAAAATAATAATATTTGTAATGTTAAATTAATTACAAAAATAAAACACAAACCCTCCAATCTACCCCTAAACACCCCCTCAAAAAAAAAGTTCCCGGGAAAAACATTACATCCCGGAAACTTTCTATACGTCGAGGAACTGAGAGAAATATTCTGCCTTAAAAAGCGAAAACGATGACGGACCCAAGAAGCCACACGAAGACCGCGAGGCAGTAAAAAAGTTTCACAAGTGTTGCCGCAAGCGCTCCCAGCAATGTTCCCCACCCGGCGCGGGATGACTGCTTCCAGTCGTTCCCGCCGAGAAGCTCGCCGATAATCGCTCCGACAATCGGCCCCACGAGTAATCCGAGCAACATTCCGAAAATTCCGCCAAGCGGAGAAAAAATAATCGGTCCGGCAATCGCACCGATAAGCGCGCCCAAACCTCCGCGCCAGGTTGCACCGAATTTTTTCGCGCCCCACCAGCTCGAAAGAAAATCAAAAACAAGGACGAGCCCGGCAAACACGCCGCTCGCCGTCAGCGTTCCCGCGTTGATCGAAGGTAACATCTCCTCCGGAGCCGATTTCGTAAAAATGAAATAAACGAGCGGACCGCACCAAGCGACAAGCGGACCCGGCAGTCCCGGAAGAAAAACAAAAGCGCATCCGAGCAGTATCAGAACAAACGCGATGACGATAAGGGCTATTTCCATTTGCGGACGAATTATCTGAAACAAATACCGGAAAAAACACGAAGCAACGGTTTTTCCTTACTTCTCTTTTTTCGAATGTAAGTGGAACGACGCGAAATCAAGCAATTCCGTTGCGCGCTTCACCTGCGCCTCATGTTCGGTTCCGCCGCCGTACGCGACCGTGAAATTCTCCTTCAGGTACGCATCCAAATTCTTCACGGAAAGCTTCAATTCCTCGGAAGCTCCGGGCAACGCGGCGCGTTCCCGCAGAATACGGATTTTCTCAAAATCTTCGAGCCCGTTGCGGAAATGCGTCAGGCGCATCGACGCACGATTTCCGGGATAAACCAAAAAACAGTCGCCCGCAGGCCAATTTCCGAACGCCGTCGTTTCAAACGGATTTTTATTCCACGAATTGTACGCCCAGCGCAAAATTCCGTCGAACCCGTTAGCCGCCGCGTAAAAACCGAGCCAATGCGCTTCTGCGGGAGCACTGTGCGTAAACGAATTCGGTTTCGCCGGGTGAACGCACGTGTAAAACGTCGTCTTTTTTCCTTCTCCGCGACGTTTTTCGGCGAGCGCGGGAACGTCCCCTCCGGAGTGGTTAAACGTCGGCGAAATATCGTAAACAAACTCGCTCATTTTGGTCGGATGGTCATTTGCGGAAACGATTTTAAACTCCGGCGCGAACTGTTCGATCACCTTGCGCGCCGCATTAAGCTGAGCGTCCGGACGTTCGTCGAGTGCGATGCAGGTTTTTTCCAGCCACCCTTTTTTCTGCAAATGTTTTTTGAAATCGGAAAGAAACGCCCCCCAAACCTCGGAAAACTCCGGCGTATTAATATTAAGCACGAGCGACTCCTGCGTTTTCGACGCTTCGTCGAAATACCAAATTTTCATCATCCACGGGAGCATTGAATAGCAGGAAATCTGCTCATCGATCCCGATTTTGTTCATCATAAAATCCACCCAGGCATCAAACGCGGAATAGTCAAATTTCCACTTCCCGTTCGCCTTGCGCGTCCACTTCACCATGGATCCCCAATCGTCAAACGTTTGATGGTTCCAAGGCTCTTCGATGATGGAACAAGTTACGACCTTTTGCCCGAGGTCGCGCAGACGCATCATCGGTGCCTCCAACGCTTCGAAATGCTCTTTGCTCCAAGGCTCCACGCCCGCCCAGCGCGCAACCGACTGCGGGTGCTGCCAAAGATCAAGGTGAATCGCCCAATCCTGCGGCGGCGGGAGCGTCGCAGGAAACACGCGAACACGGAGGCGAACGAATTTTTTCCCTCCCGCATCGACAAAAAATCTTCCCTGATAAAATCCGGGCACAGCATCGGCGGGAACGTTCACGGAAACGAGAAATTCGCGAACCGTTCCCGCGGGAACGGACGTTTTGGAGCCCGAGGGATCAACGACATCCGCGAACTGCACGCCGCCCTGCCCGACGGTCCAACGCACGGGCGAAACCGTCGCTTTCATTTCAATAAATCCGCCCGATTTCTTCTTTGCCCGGGTCCTTAACCTCAACGTCAGCGTTACCGTTTTGTCGTAATCAAGATTTTCCAAATCTTTTTCCCCGGCGGCGACCGCCACGCGGAAATTTACGGTTTCGCCGCGCCAGGCGCAAGCAAGCGGCGCAGAGCCCTCCCGAGCGGATTCCACCCCGAAATCGCGCGCAAGCCGCGCGTACGGCTTGAGCCATGTCACGACGGAGTCTTTGCGCTTTGCATTTTTTGAAACGGGCGCAGGTTCAAAGTTTTCCGCAGGATTCGGCGTTCCCGCAAATGCGTTCCCGCAAAATCCGAGAATCGCGAAGGCAAACAAAGCAACGTTTTTCATGAGGTGCGAAAAAGAAGAATTATTCCGTCGGCGGGTTGGGAGCGATAAGGCGCTCGGGCAAAACAAACGCCGATTCGCCGCCGGGGATTTTGTCCACGGAAATCTGAACGAGCTCATCCGCGCCGTAGTTCATCTTCGCGAATAAGACAAAAAGCGCAAAGATCCAAAGCACAAAAAGGATTTGCAAACACCACGACAAAAAACCGACTTTTGCCTTCAGAATAAATTCAACGCGTTTGTTTCGCATAAAAATTTCCTCCTGTAAAAAAATTTATTAGAATTCGGGAATCACATATTCTTCGGATTCGTTGTTCCCGTCAGCTTCATCGGAAAAACCTTCCCCAAACGAAATCAGCGCGCGCATACTCTCAACGTAACGAGACTTCGGCAACAATGCGGACACACGATCCAACAGCTCCGACGCGGCAGCCGTCCCCTGCGGGAACGCCCGATAAATTTCTGCACATTCCAGCAGATACGGAGCGTTAAAGGGAGCCATCTCTTCCGCCCGCTTTAAGGTCTTTTCCACCGCGCCGAAATCACCGACCATCATTTCCGCCGTCGCCCGCATCGGGTAATACGCGGGAACACTTTCGGAACACGCCAACGCCCGGTCGGAAGTCGCTCGAATGTACTTTCCATACTCGGCGGACTTCATCGGATAGCGCTGACAATCGAAAACATATTTCATCGAAAGAGCGTTCCACGCATCGCCGTGCCCCGGAGATTTCCGAAGCGCCGAACGCAAATGCCGATCCGCTTTTTCCAATGCCGAAAAATCGACCTCCGCCTCCGGCAAACCCGTTTCCGCGCTCGAGAAAAACGGTTTCATCGCAAGAATTCCTTTTTGGTATTCCGCCTCTGTTTTAAATGTCGGAAGAAAAACGCCCAACAATATCGCGGGAACGACAAACGCCACCGGCAAAAGCACATGGCGGCGATTTCCGCTGTAAATGATCATGCGCCGATGTTCCGCGCTCAAAAGGAATCCGGCAATTCCGCCGAAAATCGCACACGAAATAACCACGCCCGGAATGTGGCGCGGATAATCAATTGCAAAAAGCACGCCCACCGCAATCAATCCGCACAGTGTTCCCGCCAACGCAATACGCTCTTCCGGCAGGCTTCCGAGATCAATAACTCCCATCTTGCGGCGAAGTTTCGCCCGTTCCGTATCCGCATACCAAGGCAGTTTCCTGCACGCGTGAACACCGCGTGCCATCAAAAGAACGAACGGAACCGCGAAAAGCACAAGTCCGACCGCACCGTGCTCGGCAAGCACCGTCAGATAAAGGCTCCCGGCTGTAGTCGGATTCGTCTGCCACTGCGGCGTACGATATTGCTCAAATTCATCCGAAAAACGTCCGGAACCGATCCCAAATACCGGATTTTCCTTAAACATTTCCAACGCCGCA
Source organism: Opitutales bacterium (assembly GCA_017935025.1). GTDB lineage: Bacteria > Verrucomicrobiota > Verrucomicrobiia > Opitutales > UBA953 > Spyradosoma. The sequence goes on from JAGBIL010000020.1 coordinate 3,983, forward strand.
TACGGGAGCAAATACTTCGTTCCCGCGCCCAATTCCTCCTCCGAAAAATGCTTTTGAAGCGTACTCGGAATTTCCGCCGTTCTCAAGCAGCCGACATTCGTATTGGCATTGAAAAGCGCAAACACCGCACAGCCTGCCAGCACGCACCACAAAACGACCCGCGTCGCCCGCCGTTGCACCAGCAGAAGGACCGCAAGCGCTCCTCCGACAAACAGCCCGAGATAAACTCCCGCGTGGCGGGTAAAAACGATACCCAACAAAAACAGCACCGCCATATAAAGCCCGAAAAGTCGCGCCCAGAGCTTAAATCGCGGACTCACGACCAATAGCGCCATCGCAAAAAATGCCAGCAAGAGCACGGCTCCGATTCCCGCCTGATTCCCGAAAGTCGAAAAAACTTCCCGCACCGTACTGCCGATTCCGCCGCCGCTTTCAAGCGCCTGCATAGCCTCCTCGCCCGGCTTCAAAAATTCCGCCAGACCGGAAATCAGCGTCAACATCGCCGTCAATGCAATCAACCACCAACGGGACTTCTTCGTTCTAGCAATATGAATCGCCACGAAAAACGCCATCAGCGGCAACATATTCACGCAAAACGAATACTGCGCGCGCCAAGGCGTTTCCGACAGCAAAAACATATCCGCCGCCAAAAATGCCATCCACGGGAAAAACCACAGCGTAATTCCGCTCACGCGAAAACCGCGCCCGATACGCGCCCAAAAAACGAGCAACTGCGCGCCTACCGCCAAAACCAGCAAGCCGAATGTATAAACGAGATACTGCGCATCCACGCCCCCGATCGAGAAAAACGTTTGCGCCGTCACGACGCCCAAAAGCACGACGATCGCCGCCGTCATACATCTCAAAAAGCGGTCAGACCATGAAGAAAATTCGAGAAGAAAAAATTTGCGCTGCTGCTCTAATTCCATTTCCAACCAATTCTAACGCGTCGTAGCTCCTACGGGAACAAAAAACTAAAAAGAAAAGCGTTCCCGCGATAATCTCACGGGAACGCCCTTTTCTGTGTCAGAATTTATTACGCCTCTTACTTGCGGCGCGGTCCGCGGTCGCGGTCTCCGCCACGGCGGGGACGATCGCCTCCGCGCGGTTCGGCGGCTTTCGGTTCGTACGGACGACCTTCCTTTTCCGCGATTGCGGCGCGGCGGGAAAGACGGACGCGACCCTTTTCGTCGACGCCGACGCACTTAACGATAATTTCGTCGCCGAGCTTCACCACGTCTTCCACCTTATTCACGCGGAAATCCGCAAGTTCGGAAACGTGAACGAGCCCTTCCTGCCCCGGCAGGCATTCCACAAAGCAACCGAATTCCTTAATCGAACGCACGATGCCCTTGTAGGTTTTGCCGTTCTCGATTTGTGCCGTCGCGAGATTGACTTCGTTAATGGCGAGCTGCATGGATTCTTCGCTCGTCGCGAAAATGTCAACGCGACCGGAGTTGTCTTCGTTGATGTCGATTTGAGCCCCGGAAAGTTCGCAAATGCGGCGAATGTTTTTACCGCCCGGACCGATGAGCGCACCGATTTTTTCCGGATTGATCATGATCGTGTGGATGCGCGGAGCCGTCGGCTTAATCGTTGCGGACGGAGCCGGCTTGGCTTCGGTGATCATTCCGAGAATCGCATCGCGCGCAACGCGGTTCTGGCGAATCGCTTCTTTCGCGATATCGAACGGCAAACCGTGGATTTTAAGGTCGAGCTGGAAGCCCGTGATACCGACGGAAGTTCCGCAAATTTTGAAGTCCATGTCGCCGAAGTGGTCTTCCGCGCCGATAATGTCGGTAAGAACGACGTGTTTGACGATCTTTCCGTTTTCGTCCGGAAGCGTCACCAAACCGCAGGAAATCCCCGCGACGGGAGCGGTAATCGGAACCCCGGCGTCCATGAGCGCGAGCGTGCCGCCGCAAACGGAAGCCATCGAGGTCGAACCGTTCGATTCCATGATTTCCGAAGAAATACGAATCGCGTACGGGAACTCTTCTTCGCTCGGGAGCACGGGAACGAGCGAGCGTTCCGCGAGCGCGCCGTGTCCGATTTCGCGGCGCCCGGGAGAGCCGAACTTACCGCATTCGCCGACCGAGAACGGCGGGAAGTTGTAGTGAAGAATGAACGATTTCGACTTCGGTCCGCCGGAAAGCCCGTCGAGCTCCTGCGCGTCTTTCGACGTGCCGAGCGTCGCGATGACGAGCGCCTGCGTTTCGCCGCGCTGGAAAACGGCAGAGCCGTGAACACTCGGGAGCACATCCGTCTTGCAGGAAATCGGACGAAGCTGGTCGAGCGCGCGGCCGTCGGCGCGAACGCCCTTGTTCAAAATACCTTCGCGATAAACTTTTTCCTGAAGTTCTTCAAACGCGATATTGACGTGGCGCGGGTCAATGTTGTCTTCCCCGAGTTCGGCGATGACAACTTCCTTCGCTTCCGCTTTCACGGCATCCACAGCGGCGTTGCGTTCGAGTTTGCCCGGCAGGTAAACCGCCTTGGCGAGCTTTTCGTCCGTATTCGCGACGCGTTTGCAGATTTCGAAAACCTTTTCGTCGCAAATGACGAGCGGGAACTCTTTCTTCGGCTTGGCGACCTTCGCGGCGAGTTCGCGCTGAGCGGCAATAATCTTCTGAATCGCGTTGTGAGCAAATTCGAGAGCTTCGATGAAGCGATCGTCCGGCATCTGGTCTGCAGAACCTTCAATCATCATCATATCCTGCTCATTGCCGACGTAGATAAGGTCGAGCGTCGTGTCGAGCATCTGCTCGTGCGTCGGGTTGACGACGAATTCGCCGTTAACTTCGCCGATGCGAACGGCACCGATCGGCCCGTTCCACGGAATATCCGAGCAAAGAAGCGCAGCGGACGCGCCGTTGACCATGAGAATGTCCGGATCCGTGATTTTATCCGTCGCGAGAAGCAAACCGATAACCTGAACTTCGTTCAAAAATCCTTTCGGGAAAAGCGGACGAAGCGGACGGTCGCAAAGGCGGGACGTAAGAATTTCCTTTTCCGTCGGGCGACCTTCACGCTTGAAATAACCGCCCGGGAAACGACCGGCAGCGGCAAATTTTTCGCGATAATCAACCGTAAGAGGGAAGAAATCCTGGTCGGGCGAACGCAATTCGTTTGCGGCGGTCGCGGTGACGAGGACGGTGGTTCCGCCGCAGGAAACCGTAACGGCTCCGTTGGCTTGGCGGGCGATGGAGCCCGTGCTGATTGTGATGCCGTAATCTTCGACATTCACGCTGTATTCTTGTTGCATATTTTTTGACTTCTTTTTGTGTTCCGCGGGATTGCGGAAACGGGGTTTTATTTGTTATTTGGAAAAAATTCGGGGAGAGACGATAACCTCGCAAAACAAAAGCGTTCCCGCGAATCCGAAAAACTCGCGGGAACGCTTTCCTCAGACTATCGGCGCAGGCCGAGCTTCTGAATAATCGCTTCGTAGGCTTCGAGCTTGTTCTTCTTGAGATAGTTCAAGAGCTTACGACGGCGATTCGTCAAAGCGATCAGACCGTGGCGGCTGTGGAAGTCCTTCTTGTGCGTGCGCAGGTGCTCGGTAAGGTGAGCGATGCGCGCGGAAAGAAGAGCGATCTGGACTTCGGAGGAACCCGTGTCCTTTTCGCTGAGTTTGTAATTGCTGATGATTTCGGATTTGTTGTACATGATCTGTTGTTTTGTTTTCAGAGCTGACAGGTCTCCCGAAAGGGATTCCGCGTTTCTGACCCGAAAGTCCGAAACACCGTCTCACCGAGCGTTCCCGCGCGGCAACTCCGGCTTTGCGAGGCTCACACCCCGCAGAACTCGACGCTTGAAGTTTAATAATGCTCTTTTACTCGCGTTCCCGCAAGAGGAAAGATTCGACGCAAACACCGGACGTATTTGACATCGAAGAAAAAAGCTCCCGAAAAAAATCAAATTTGTCTTTACAACGAACCCCGTTCCTCTAATCTTATACACAACGTTTAAACCCCACCCAGAACCCTGTTTTTGTTATGAAATACTTGAAGCTCGCAGTTCTCTCCTCCGTAGTTGCGGCAACGGCATTATTCTCCGGTTGTGCCGGACACGACACGATCCACAAAGGTCCCGGCGTTACTGCTGAAGCGTCGCACAATTTCCTCGGTATCGTAAAAACTAATCCGGGCTCCTACCGCTACGTCGACGAAGCCGGCTCTATCGTTATCCGCACGGAAGACCTGTGGTGCCGCCGCGACTTTACCGGCGACAACGTTTCGCTCCTCTGGGGCTTGGTCAACATCAACGACTATTAAAATCCGCGCGCTTTCGCGCAAAAAATTTCACGGCTTCGGGAACACGGTTTTCCGAAGCCTTCTTTTTTAGCAGAAAAACCATGAATCCGCCTTCTTTCAACGTCGCCCGATTTTTGCGCGAATCCGCCGAACGCGTGCCCGACCACTGCGCCGTGCGCTACCCCCGGGGGCGCAATCCTGACGGGTCAATTCGTTACACGGAACTGACTTTCTCGGAACTTGACCGCGTTACGGCGGGAACGGCGGATTACTTCAAATCGCTCGGTATCGGGGCGGGAACGCGCACGCTTCTCATGGCTCGCCCCGGCTTGGACTTGATCCTATGCGCATTTGCGCTGTTTCGCATCGCCGCCGTTCCCGTAGCCATTGACCCCGGAATGGGGCTAAAAAGTTTTCTGCGTTGCGTGCAAAACACGGCACCGCAAGCGATAGTCGGCATTCCGCTCGCGCATTGGGTTCGCCGCATTTTTTTCAAAAAATTTTCATCCGTAAAAATCTCCGCAACCGTCGGAACGCGCGCATTTTCCGAGGAAATCGAAAAGCGTTCCCGTAGCGAAAACTGCGACCGAGAAATCGTTCCCGCCCCGGTGGACCGGCTCGCCGCAATTCTCTTCACAAGCGGCTCGACGGGCGCGCCCAAGGGCGTTTGCTACACACACGGAATGTTTGACGCGCAACGCGAAATCGTCCGCGATTTCTACGGCATCCGTCCCGGAGAAATCGACCTCCCGCTCCTCCCGATTTTTGCCCTTTTCAATCCCGCGCTCGGCATGACGACGGTTACGCCGGAAATGAATCCGTCCAAACCCGCCTCGCTTGATCCGGAAAAAATCGTCCGCGCCATCCGGCAAAACAGTGTCACCAATTCTTTCGGGTCCCCGATTCTTTGGAGAAAAATTGCGGAGTATTGCGATGCTCGAGGCGAAACGCTTCCGACAATCCGCCGCATTCTCTGCGCGGGAACGACCGTTCCGCCATCACTCATGAAACTTCTGAAAAAAGTTTTACCGAACGCAGAAATTCACTCGCCGTACGGTGCAACGGAAAACCTGCCCGTTTCCGACACTTCGGCAAGCGACGTCCTCTCCGCCACGGGAACACTCACAGAACACGGTCGCGGGACCTGCACGGGAACGATTCTCCCGCAAAATCGGGTGCGGATAATTCCCGTTTGCGACGAAATTGTCGAAACCTTTGACAATGTTCCCGTGCTTCCCTCCGGAACGCCCGGCGAAATTTGCGTCTGCGGTCCCACGACAACGCACGAATACTTCAACAATGTTCCCGCGACGCGCGCCGCCAAGATTTTCGACCGCACCGACGGCTCCGTCTGGCACCGCATGGGCGATGTCGGCTACATCGACGCAGAGGGAAAACTTTGGTTCCTCGGACGCAAAGCCGAACGTGTGGAAACCGCCACGGGAACGCTTTTCACCGAAAGTTGCGAGCCGATTTTCAACACCCACCCGGACGTTTTCCGGTCAGCGCTCATCGGACTCGGAAAACGCGGAAGCGAAACGCCCGCCATCGTTGTCGAACTCCGGGCAGGAACGCCGAAAAAACGCCACGCCGCGATTCTGAAAGAACTGCAAGAGCTCGCCGAATCCTCCGAAACGGCACGCGCCGTAAAACGCTTTTTTATCTTCCCGAAAAAATTTCCGGTAGATGTTCGCCACAACGCAAAAATCCACCGCCTCACGCTAAAAAAACACTACGAAAAGTAAAAAAAAACAGGGAGACGCATAGGATTCTCCCTGTTTTTTTTTATCATTCTTCAAATCAGGTTTCATGCCCGGGAAGATCGTCTTCAGCAAGCACATCAAGCGCTGCGAAATCAATCTCCGGCGGAATTTTCATCGCGTCACGCGAAAACGACGTATAGCACGGAGTTGTCGTGTCGAAGAACCCGCAATTCATCAGCACGAAAAACTTTTTATCTTTGGAAACGCCTCCGGCGTAATCAAGGCGCACACCCGAACGCCCGGTCGAATCGCAGGTGAATTTCGCATCGGACATCTCGTGCCAAACCCCGGAGCTGTCGCGCACCCACTGATTAGCGTAGCCCACAGAACGCCTGAGCCAGCCCTTTTCCGGATTAAAATTTTCGAGAAACGAATTGGGCCCCCTCACCCAAGTTTGTGTCTTCGGACGACGGAATTTTGCGATAACCCTCCACCGCCCCTCTTCCGGCGCAAAAAAGAATCCGGTGTACTCGCTTGTGCCGTCATCGCACGGCCGCACACGCGTAAGAAATTTGTACAGGGTTCCCGCCGTCCACGGATAAACAAGATAACTTTGCCCGCCGGTCCCCTCGTTCCCGAATACTCCGACCTTCACGCCGTCGCCTTTCTTCTTCAAAATCACGCGATCTTCCTCAGGCACGTCCTCAGGAGAGTCGGACTTAAACGGACTCCACACGGAAAACAGCACGCGTCGCTCCTTTTCGGAATTCACCTGCGCCCCGAAATAACCGTCGCCGAACCCGCACGCCATAAAGAATGAGCCGATTGCATCCATACCTTCAGGTACGAGCATTTCGTTGTAAAAGTACTCCGCCTCAATGCCTGCCGGCATTTTGTAGTTAAAATGCACTGACGGTCCGCGACGTCCCCAATACGGAGAAAAGTCGTGCACGAAATTCATGCCGCTTTCGTCTATCCCTTCGAGAATCACTTCAGAAATCCGCCCGTATCCGCGTTCTTTTGTAGCAACCCCGCGAATATCCACTCTCTGATAACCGGATTTCTCAAAATCCACCGTTCCCACGGGAACGACGGTAAAATCCTTGCTCACCACCGGCACGGTAAATTTCTTTGCCCCGATCGAGACTTCGTATACGACATCTCCTCGTGCTTTCAATGAAAGTTTCACGTTTTTGTGCGGTTGCTGTATAGAAAAATACACGCTAACGACCGCATCGGGACTTTTCCAGCCCCTGACTCCGTCGGCTGAAATTCTTGCCCCGCCGAAGCCCGCCGTCACGTAGGCGTTCCCGTCTATTCCAACCGATACGGGACCTGCGCAGCTAATCGTCGCCGCACCCGAACACAAACCGAACACCGCTGCTAACCATGTCATTCGGAAAAATTTAACGTTCATAAAACTTCGTAAAAAAACTTTTTTTTGGGGGAATAGTGCGAAAAACAGAGGTTTTTCGCCGGGGGAAATTTTTCGCGAAAGAGTGTTCTTTCCCCCCAAAATCAGCAAGCAAATAATCGGTAATTCGGACAAAAAAAATAGCGCGAACCGTCAGGAAAACGGATTCGCGCCATCCTTGTTCGGGAGCCTTTATATCAGAACGCAATCTGAAGCATGGAGCGGAAAGCGCCGGAATCATCCGCGTGCGTGCCTTTGCCGAAATAGTGCCCGTATTCGTATCCGACCGCGAGTTTGACGTATTTATTAAAGTAATAATTCACGCCGAGAAAATACGTCGTCGCATTGTTATGACCGCCCGTCGCGGGAACGCGATTTTGCGTATTCGCACCGACGATTCCGGAATCCGTGTTCAGGTATGTGAAACGCACCGCCGGCTCCAAACCGCACTCAAAGCGATACGCCGCCGTGAGGTTCACGCCGTAGAGCGAGTGGACTTTCGAATCACTGTCGCCGTTGATGTAGAAAAGATCCGCAAGCGCCGTAAACCCGCCGCAGGTGTATTGGATGTACGGCTCGATCCCGTAAACAATACCCGCATTGGAGAGCGCCGTTTTCGTCGTCGTTCCCGTGTACGTCCCCTGCCCGGGAAGCGTTCCGTCGTCGCCGAAATTCACCGTTCCGTTCAAGCCGAAGTAAAGTTTGGAATCGTCGGCAAGATTCAAGGTGTAGCCGATATTTCCCGTTACCGCCAAATCATTCGACTTCGCATCGTAATCCCTTGCCACGGCATTCGTCAGCGAGGCTCCGTAGTCAAAATTTTTCCCGAGCTTCCCTTCCCAGAAAACGCCGATGTGATAACCGGATAGTCCGCGAACATAAGAGTTTCCGGTAACAAAATTGGAATTCAGCGAGCGCTCGATGCACAAAAACTTCGATGACGGCGAATATTCTTCGTGCATAAAGTGCGTTTTCTTGTGCCCGACAATCAGTTTTCCCGCATCAAAATTCCGCGAAATAATCGCCGTATCAATGTAATCGGAATAGCTGTCGCCGCCGCCGGAACCGCTGTCGACTTCATAGACGATTTTCGCACTCCAATCGTCGCCGACATCGGCGGAAATCCCGACATTGGAGCGACGAATCGAAAAACCGTTTTGATCGGACGCGTCTCCGCTCGCCGATGCCGCGACAAATTGCGTTTGAACAAGTCCGGAAATTTTGATTTTCACATCTTCGGGCACCGGAATTTCCGGCAACTCAATAACGATTTTCTTCCCTCCGGATTCCGTTGTCGCCGCAGGCGCACTTTCTTGCGCCCATGCAAAAAACGGGGTAAGCGCGAGCGTTAGAACTGAAAAAATATTTTTTTGAGGCATGGCAAAATTAGTGGTGAGATTTTGAAAATTAGAAGATTTTTTGAAGAAAATAAAAACAGAGGCTCAACTTTCCGGATTCGTGCCGTAGCGGGCATCGCGGGCGGCATCTTCCGCCGCAATTTCGTCGAGGCGGTTCAACAGAGAAACGCCCTCCTCCGCGCCGCGATCCTCAATAAAACGATACGCGGGCGTGTACTTGAGAATCACGCGCTTGGCGACGTCCATGCGAAGCGTTTTCGTTACGCGTTCGAGCAAACGCCGTGCCGCCGCCTTGTCCTCGTTCCCGCCGAGTACGGCGTAATAAATACGCGCATCGCGCAAATCCGGGGAAATATCCACGGCGGTAATCGTAATACGCACGCTCTCGCTGCGCCAACGGTTGTGGAGCTGGTCGCTGATTTCGTGCCGGAGCAATTCGTTGATGCGGGTCGTGCGCTGGGACATTTTTTTTGCGGAGAGTTGAAAGCGGTTGACGGGAACGGTAAACGCGTCAGGAATTTTTAACGCCGAAACATTCGAGCAAACGTGCGAGCTCGTCGTTCCCGCGATATTCGATGAGAATTTTTCCGGACTTTTTTCCGTGTTTGACAAGCACTTTCGTATGGAAGAACGAGCAGAGCGTTTTTTCGATACGGAAAATTTCGTCGGAAATCTGGCGGATCACGGGTTCTGTGCTCGCCGCCGTTCCCGTAAATTTTCCTTCCTTCACGCGCTTCGCCAAATCTTCCGCGACTCGCACGCTACACTGCGTTTCGACAAATCGGCGGGCGAGCAAAAGCTGTTGCGCCTTATCTTCCACACCGAGCAAAACTTTCGCGTGTCCGACGGAGAGCATTCCCGTCGCGATAAAACCTTGAATTTCCGTATCCAGCGAAAGCAAACGCAAAATATTTGCGATGGACGAACGGGCTTTGCCGACACGTTCCGAAACGGCTTCCTGTGTGAGATTAAAATCGCGCATCAGGCTTCCGAGCCCGATGGCTTCTTCAATCGGATTCAAATCCGCACGCTGCAAATTTTCAATCAGCGTCATCGCAGCACTCGAAGCATCACTCGCCTTAACGACGCGCGCGGGAATCATTTTCAGCTTCAAGATCTGGAACGCGCGCCAACGGCGTTCACCCGCAATCAGTTCAAATTTCCCTTCGGAAAGTTCGCGTACGACAATCGGCTGGAGCAAGCCTTCCGCCTGAATCGAATCCGCGAGTTCACGCAAGGCGACTTCGTCAAACGTACGGCGCGACTGGTGCGGAGCGGGAACGATCGCCGTCACGGAAATTTCGCGAAACGGTAACGGACTCGGCGCGGGAGCGGGCACGGAAGTTGTATTGGGCGTGCTCGGCTTTTCCTCGGTCGCGGGAACGCTCTTCACCGGAGCCGCCTTTGCCGCCGGCTTTGTCGGAGATTTTATCGGTACGGCAGTTACCTTCTTCGGGGCGGGCTCGCTCGCTTTCTTTGCCGGCGCGGGAACGGGTTTTCCTTTGCGGTTAAACGACGCCGTTTTCGCCTGCGCCACCATGGAATTGGAAATCAGCGAACCGAGTCCGCGACCCAAGCCGCTGTTTTTTTTCTGCTGTGCCATAATCAAAAATCAGAGAGAAATTTTAGTCTTTTTGCGGAACGAAAATTTTTTGTCCCGGGAAGATTTTATTCGGGTTCAAATCCGGATTTGTATACAAAATCCAATTCAGCTTTGACCGATTTTTGGAAACAATCTTTCCGAGCGTGTCGCCCTGCTTCACCGTGTATTCAATTCCCGCAGAGGGCAAATCCTTGGGTTTTGCGACAGGCGCGGGAACGTCTTCGCCTCCCGCCGAAACCTGATTCACGTTTTGTGACAAATCGACGAGCGCGCGGTTCACTTCTTTGCCGAGCTTCTCGATTTTCGCATTGGTTTCCGCCGTGATTTCACGGCGCTGAACCGCGTCCGCTTCCTTCAATTCCGCACGCAACGACGCAATTTTGGATGCCGTTTCGTCGCCCGGACTCACCTTCTTTTCCGCAAGTTGCAAAAGACGGGCGTTTTCCGCTCGGAGTTCTTCCAATTCCATACGCAACCGGGCGACCTCACTTCGCAAAGCCGCGACATCTTCAAGCAATCCGGCAAGTTTCGCCTGGGAAATCTGTTGCGAAAAGGCGGGAACGGAAAAGGCGGCAAACACAATCGCCGCAAGCAAAAAGATCTTCGTTTTAAACATCATTTATAGCGCAACATTCTCCGAAAAACCCCGCTCCTTGTCAAAGGGAAGAATGTAAAAAAGAATTAGGAATTAGAAATGATGAATTAGGTAACGGGTGGACGGTAACAAGTAACAGGTTTTCACCGCGTTTTTGCCGAAAGCAAAAACTTAACACGATGCTTAATGCCCGACGCTTGGTACTTATCTAATCAACTCAATCCGAGAACGGCATCCATGCCGTAAACGGCAGGCGATTTGCCGAGCACCCACCCCGCCGCGTAGACCGCGCCGTTTGCGAAAATCGCACGCGACTCCGCCTTGTGCGTGAGCTCGACACGCTCGCCCTCGCCCGCAAAAATCACCGTGTGATCGCCGACCACGCTCCCGCCGCGCAACGCGTGCACGCCGATTTCGTCGCGGGAACGCTCGCCGACCAAGCCGAAACGCCCGTGGCGCTCCGCAGACTTATCCAAGCCGCGAGCCGCTTCAACTACGGCGAGCAACTTTTCCGCCGTTCCCGAAGGAGCGTCCTTTTTGTGGCGGTGATGCATTTCGACCACTTCAATTTCAAAAGACGGATCGAGCAACTTCGCAGCCTTGCCGACAAGCCAATTCCGCACGTTCACGCCGACGGAATAATTTCCCGCCCAAACGACCGGGATTTTTTTCGCCGCCGCTTCGATGCGGGAACGCTCCTCCGCCGTGTGCCCGGTCGTGCCGATAACAAGCGGTGTTCCCGTTTCCGCGCAGGCTTCCGCAAGCGCCGGAGTAACTTCGTGAAACGAAAAATCAATCGCAACATCACACGCGGCAAGCGCTTCCGGTGTAAACGTTTCGCCGACATCGCATTTTGCGACAACTTCCGCGCCCGCCGTTTGCGCCGCAGCAAGAATCGCCTGCCCCATTCGTCCCTTGTAGCCGTTCAGTAAAATCTTCATACCTCATTTCTAATCCCTAACGCCCCGAAAGGAAACAGAAATTTGCCGCCGCCAAATTTCAATTAATGGCGAATAGCGAAGTCCAAATTCCGAATGAAGTGCGGGATGAAACTTATCCTTAACGCTTCGGGAACCATTCGATATTCGAAATTCGAAATTTCAATTTGCGGGAACGCTGATGCCATTTTAGATTTTCGCCGTTCCCGCAATACATGAAACCCGAGAAAAAAAAATCCGCGCCGCGAGCGTTCAACGTTATGACCAAGCCGATCGGCGCGCTGTGCAACCTCAACTGCACCTATTGCTACTACCTTGAAAAACAGGGGCTTTACACGGGAACGAAAATGCCGCGCATGAGCGACGAAGTGCTCGAGCGTTTCATCCGCGATTACATCGGAGCGCAGGACGTTCCCGAAGTCCAATTCGTCTGGCAGGGCGGCGAACCCACGCTTCTCGGAATCGATTTTTTCAAAAAGGTTCTCGAACTCGAAAAAAAATACGCCGCCGGGAAAAAAATCGAAAACGCATTTCAAACCAACGGCACACTCATCAACGAAGATTGGGCCGCGTTTCTTGCCGACAACCGCTTCCTCGTAGGATTGAGCATCGACGGTCCGCGCGAACTGCACGACGCGCGCCGCCTTACGCGCGCGGGAACGCCGTCGTTCGACCTCGTTTTCGCCGGAATGCAACAACTCAAGCGCTTCGGAGTCGAGTTCAACACGCTCACCGTCGTCGGTGAGCATAACGTACACCACGCGCTCGATGTTTACGAATTTTTGCGCGAAACGGGCTCCGGTTTTATTCAATTCATCCCGCTCGTCGAACGCCCTGCAACGGCGGAGGACGCGCCGATGCGATTCGCCGGACCGCCGGACCTCGCCACGGGAACGCTCGGAGGCCCGCTTGTTACGCCGTGGTCTGTCAAACCGGGCGATTACGGCGATTTTCTCTGCAAAATCTACGACGTTTGGGTGCGTCGCGATGTCGGACAAACCTTTGTACAGCTCTTCGATGTCGCGCTCTGCGCGTGGGCGGGCGTTCCCGCGCCACTGTGTGTTTTCCGCGAAAAATGCGGAAGCGCCCTCGCCCTCGAACACAACGGCGACGTTTTTTCCTGCGACCACTTCGTTTACCCGAAATACCGTCTCGGCAACATTTTGACCGATTCGCTCGCGAAACTCGCCGACGCTCCCGCGCAGAAAAAATTCGGCGAACTCAAGTTTTCCGCGCTCCCGCGAGTCTGCCGAAAATGCGGCGTGCGCTTCGCCTGCCACGGCGAATGCCCGAAACACCGCTTCCTGCACGCGCCCGACGGCGAACCCGGACTCAACTATTTCTGCGCGGCGTATAAAAAATTTTTCTCCCACGTCGGCCCCACGATGAGCCGAATGAAAGCGCTCCTCGAGCAAAACCGCGCCCCTGCCGAAATTATGGCGGAGCTGAAAACCGACTGATTCGCCCGTTTCGGAAAAATTATCCGCGAAGCGACGTCTTCTTCTCCACCCTACGCCCTGCCGCCGGAAAACACGTTCCCGCCGTGTCGCCGCTCCCGCGATGCGCGCGCAACGGGATGCAGGAACACTTCGTCGCCCGACAATGCGGACAACGCCAATCGTCGTGAAGTTCATGCCACTTCACGCCTTCTTTTTCTTCATCGAAAACAAACTTACATACGCGGCATTGATATTTCATAACATTCCCCAAGCGTAATCCCGCCCCGCTTTTGTCTGAAAATTTCGTAAAAACCCGCTGCCCGACAACATTTTGCGGAGAAAAGCAGCTACAATCTCCGCAAAATACGCGGAGATTACACTTGAAAATCTCCGCACAAAATGCGTAGATAAAGTCAATGTTTTACATCTATCAACACGAACGCTGGCCCGAATTTACTTGGGACGCAAACTCGCTCTCCGGGCTTTTCGGGCAGGTATCTTTTGCCCAAGGCCGATTGCTCGGGAACATGGATCAACTCGGTTTGCGGGAACGCAAGGAGGCATCCGCACTCGTGCTTGCGCAGGAAACTGCGGAATCTTCCGAAATCGAAGGCGTTTCGCTGAACATGGAGCAAATCCGCTCATCCGTATGCAATCGGCTCGCACTGCACGTTCCCGCGCCGAAAACGGAAGACGCCCGCGCAGCAGGCGCAACGGAAGTTCTTCTCGATGCCACACAAAATTTCGAAAAACCGCTCACAAAAACGCGACTTTTCAGCTGGCACTCCGCACTCTTTCCCGGAGGATTCAGCGGAATCGAAAAAATCCGTGTCGGAGCATTTCGCCAAGACAACCACGGAAGAATGCAGGTCGTTTCTTCTCGCGGCGGACGCGAAACCGTCCACTTCGAGGCCCCGCCGGCAGAGGCTGTTCCCGAGGAAATGACGCGCTTTCTCTCCCGTTTCGCCAAGCCCGGCGGCAACACGCTCGCAGACGCGGCAATCGCGCATATGTATTTTCTCACGATTCACCCGTTTGAGGACGGAAACGGACGTCTTGCGCGAGCCGTTACGGAAATGATGCTCGCCCGATCAGAAAATTCGTCACTTCGTTTTTACAGCATGTCGTCTGCCATACAAAAAAACAAACGAAGCTACTACGATATCCTCGAAAAAACCCAGGCGCAAAACTCGCTTGATATTACTCCGTGGACGGAATGGTTTTTGAAAACCCTGCTAAGTGCGATAAACGATGCCGAAGCGACCATGCGGAACGTACTCGCGAAAGCGGAATTTTGGCGCGACAACAACGCGCGCGTGACAGACCCGGCCCAACGCAAAATCCTCAACCGCCTTTTCGACGGCTTCGAAGGCAACCTCACATCATCGAAGTGGGCAAAAATTTGCAAATGCTCGCAGGACACGGCAACCCGTGCCATACGGGACCTCATCGAGAAAAAAATCCTGCAACAAGCCGGAGGCGGACGCTCCACTCATTACGTCCTGCGGGAACGCCAAGCAAAACACAACTCGTAGTTCTTCAACAAATACCCCCGACCGTCGGTACTGCAACCAAACAGATCAATGTTTTGCGTCCTGCAAGCGGTAACGAATGTATGCAAACGAATAAATTTTAACGCGGGAACGGACAAACCTGATGCTTTCCCGAATAATACTCCACACAGGAATCCCGTATTTCCGACGGAGCGACGGCCACATTTTTTTGCAAAAAATATCTTTTGCAAAAGTCTTGCGAACCCAACATTGCGCAAGAAAACATGAGTGCCTTTTTCTATACGCGGGAACGTCAAATACCGACGAATATTTATCAAGCACATCAAGAATATCCAACGCATAAAGTGTCCTTAAACATTTCACGCAAACTCCGCAATTTTTGGTATGCGTGTTACAAACATTTAAAAACTCATAACTCGGAGCATAGTTGCTCAAGGTTTTTACTTTTTCAAAGCGAGAAACTTCCGTCCCCGTACTGTAAAACTTTAGATGTTCGGTGGAGAGGCAGTCTAAAACGAAAATTTCAAAATGAGCCAAATCGGTTCCCGTAAGATGGAACTCCGATACCGCACATCCTGACGAACTGTAGTACGACGAAAAAAGTTTAGGTAGCGCCATCGCTGCCGCCGCATTTAAAACTGTAAAATAACGAGCATAATTCGGTGAAAAATCGTGAACGTTGGAATTAATTCGCAAAAACTCATAGCCGTTTTTCTTGCAAAAGCGTTTAGCTAAATCGACACGAAATTCCTCCATTTCCTTCGGCGCATCCAACCCGATATTATGAGAACCGACATTAAACAGACAGAGATGCGTCAAATCTTGTGACGGGAACGGCGTTTTTGAATATTCGGCAATCGAATAAAGGCTATCAACTCCACATGTAATTCCGGTACCGACGGCACCGGCGTTTTCCAATTTCTCCCGCACGATAGGTGCGGTTATTTTTATTTTTCGTTGGGTATAAACTTCTGCAAGCGTTCCGCAAAGAAACGTATTAATCTGAAAAAGCAAACGTTCACTTACGGGAACACGAGAAACAATATCAACTCCGTCCATTGCGGCTTGCGGAAGTAAAGCGAGAACAAAACAATCCGCTCTATCTACCGCAAAATATTTCGCGTATTCTAAGCCGACTTCAAAAAACAATTCTCCGGCTTTTTCTCCGGAAAGAATTACGGAGATTTTTGCCAATTCCCCGAACAACGAAGGGGGGGTAAAAGACGTTCTATTAGGATTTCTCTCATTTTATTTTCGTAAAAATTAAACTCCGGCCCCGCCGTCAATATTGATGGACGTTCCCGTCATCCAAGAAGAAGCTTCCGATAGAAGATAAACTGCAAGCGGAGAGATATCCGCAGGAACGCCGTAGCGTCCGAGCGGATAGGTTTTCTCATTTTCCCTGTAAGTTTCGGTGTCGATTTTCGTGTTATTCAAAATATCGGTCCAAACCATTCCGGGAAGAATACAGTTCACGCGAATTTTTCTGGAGGCGAGTTCTACGGCAAGCGTCTTCGCATAAGCGATAATTCCCGCCTTGCTTGCGCTGTAAACCGCATTTCCGGGTGTTTGCCGCCACGCCGCAAGCGATGCCGTAAAAACGACACTCCCGCCGTCGGCGATTTTCTTTTTCTTCAGCAGTGCTTTTTGCAACAGAATCGGCGACTCTAAGTTCGTACGCAAAATATTTTGCATATCGCCCTCTTTGATAAATTGGCAAGTCATGCGCTTGTTGATTCCCGCATTTTGAACAACACCCTCCAGCTTCGGCAATTGAGCAACAAGCGCATCAATAGACTCTGTATTCGCCAAATCTGCGGGAACGACAAGATGAGCTTCCTTATTTTCCGCCAAAGGCATTTGCGAAAGCGTTTCGCAAAGCTGTTCTTCGTTGCGCCCGGAAAGCACGACACGAGCCCCCATCTTGGCGCATTCAACGGCAATTCCTCGTCCGATTCCGGAAGACGCGCCCGTCACCAAAACGGTTTTTCCGCACAGGGAAAAAGGATTGTAGTCTTTCATTTAAACCTCCACGAGTTCACTGATTTTACAATCGACGAAAGGAACGATCCCCGTCGCCCACGTCATTCCCACCCCGAACGCGCTCAAGAGCAGATTTTTCTTCCCGCCCATGCGTTCCCGTAATTCCGAAACAATCGTCAACGGCACAGATACCGACGATGTGTTCCCGAATTTCTCCACGCAAGACGGAATTTTTTCGGTGTTTAATTTCAGCTTCTTCGCCAAATAGGTGTTGATGAAGTTGTTTGCCTGATGGAACACATAGAAGTCGAGAGCGTTTCTATCTGCACCTGCATGGGCAAGCGTTTGTTTGATATCGCGCGGAATTTCCCGAATCACAAAGTTAAAAACGTCGCCGCCATCCATATAACCCTGCTCGTCGTTGCGGATGTTGCCGTATTCGTCGACAACGCGTTCCCGCAAAGTTTCAGCAGAACTCGGATTGCGATAACCTCCGCCGTTGATTTTGATGAGATCTGCGCGGGAGCCATCGGAATTTAACGAAAAATAGCTTTTTCCGAACTTCTCGTCTCGCTCCACCAACGCGGCGACCCCGGCATCGCCGAACAAAAACGCAGTCCTGCGATCTTTCGGAGAATACACTTTAGAGCGGGTTTCTCCGTCTAAGATAAGTGCCTTCCGCAAACCGCCTTTCTCCATCATGGAATAAACAACGCTCATGCCGTAAAGGAACGCCGAGCAACCAAGATTAATATCAAACGCGATTGTGCTTTGCGACAGTCCAAGACGTTCTTGCAGGATAACGGAAGTCGCCGGCATACGAAAATCCGGGGTCTGCGAAATAAAAACCAACAAATCAATTTCCGACCGATCAACTTCATTATCGGCAATCAATTTCTCCGCTGCCGCAAAACACAAATCCGACGAACACGTTTTTTCGTCCGCAAAACGCCGTTCGTAAATCCCGACCTTATCTACGACTTCTTTAACCTGATCCGCAGGAAAAAATTCCGTATATTCGTAGTTTTTGATGACACGCTTCGGAACAGCCGCCGCCAACGCCGTAATTCCAACGCCTTCAAATATTAAAAATGCCATAGATTTAACCGATTAATTTTCGGGATTTTTTTTTGTTTTTGTAAAAAATTTACGCCTGCTGACGTTTAATCACGTCAACAATGTCCTGTAGCGTTTCCAGAATCTTGAAGTCCTTTCCTTCGATTATGACATCGTATTCGTCATCAATCATTGCAATGACGGAAAGGAAAGCGAGCGAGCTCCATTCCGGGTACTCACGGAACTTATCCGTAAGCGCAATTTCACGATCGTCTATTTCAACTGCGTCTTTGAAGTTTTCGATGAATTTTTGTGTATCCATGGATAGTGTAGTTTAAGTTGTTTATAATTCTGTTTTTCGGGCAGGATTGCCCGTGTAAAGAAATCCGTCTTTTGTTTTTCGCACGACAAAAGAGCCCGCCCCGATTCGGGTGTTATTTCCGATTTTCACATACTGCAAAACCGCACTTCTCATCCCGAAAAAGTTTCCGTCCCCGATCTGACAACCTCCGGAAATACGGGTTTCCGGAAACATCGCGTTCCCGTTCCCGATTTGAGAATCGTGCCCGACCGAGAGCGAGCCCACAGCGATATTAAAATCGCCCAGCGAAACATTACAGCTAATGCGACTTCCCCAACCGACAACATTTCCGCGCCCCACAGAGATAGATACCGGATCAAAAAACACGACATCCGGCGCTATCAAATTGGGAAAATAAATATTCGGATTTTTAATTTTTTCCGGAAGCGACAAAAGCACCGCAGGTGTCGCAATCGCAACAACCACGCCAAGTTGCCGCGGGAACGCATTAAGGATGTCAATTCCGCCGAGTACTTCTCCGTAAGCATTACGCGTCCCGACGGGAACGCCATCGTCGAAAAAACCGATGAGCTTCCATTGCCCTTCCGACGGATTGGCTTCATTGATTTTACGAATCAGACACGCAATTTCGCGCCCGAAACCGCCCGCGCCGTAAATTGCAATTTCCCGCGTTCCCGTGCTCATGCGGCGCTCCTTTCGTTGTGCGCAAAACGTATTGCGTTTGTATTTTTACTGTCGGACAATCCGCGAAAATCAAAACGAAAAGCATTATCACGGCGAAAACCGCAACGGAACGCCGCCGCAAACGCGACACCGCGCCTCAGTTTACAATTTTCGGGGGGGGGGATTTCGGTTAAAATGTCACACTTCGCAAAGGCAACATTCGGCTTTGCCGTAAGGAGTTCTGCTCCGACATTTTCTCCTCGGAGCCATTTCAGAATTGCCAACGGCAAATTCACACCTGCTTCCTGCGAAAACGGATATCCGCCTCCGAACCGGGGATTCAACTCCAAAACGTAATACCGCCCGTCGCGTTCAAGAACATCGCAGTCCAAATTTGCGACGTGACGAAGCGCTTTTCCGATCTTAAATCCGATTTCGCGAATTTCGGCGTTATCCGCCGTCACCGCCTTGTCCGTTTCTCCGGCGCGCATCGCCAGTTTACGTTTCACGGAGACGGCGACCGTGTTCCCGTCTAAATCATTCATTACGTCCAAGCCGTATTCGGCATCCGTAATCGCCTGTTGGATCAATATCTCTTCTTCCCGGGCAGAAGCGGTCGACAAAATTGATCGCGCAACTTTCCGGCGAACGATTTCGTAGGTTTCGAGAAGCTCCTCCCTGTCGCGAACAAATTCAATTCCGATAGAACCCGAGCCCCAGCGCGGTTTCAAAATCAACGGAAATACAAGTTCTCCGTTATCGAGAGCGGACAACGCGTCCTGTAGCACAACAAAGGTCCTGGGGGTATTCAATCCGAGAGATTCCGCAAAACGGGCAGTCTTCAGCTTGTCGAAACAAATATCAATCACTTCCGGAGACGAAATGATGAGGCGCGTCCCGATTTTTTCAAAGCGTTCCCGCGCTGCCGCTAAAATAGGAAGTTCCAAATCGTTTAAGGAAATCAGCGCATCAATCTTGTTTTTACGGCAAATTTCTTCGACGACACCCGTATAATCTTCGGCATAAACGGCGGGAACGCGCAGCGCAACATCCGCAAATGCAAGCGCAGGGGCGGTGAGCGACATATCCGTCGCAAAAATCTTTCCGCCGCCTACCGCGTCAAGAGCCGCCCGAAAATATTTCAGCAAATAGGCCCGCCGCCCCGCACAAGAAAAAAGTAAGTTCATCCTTCTGGGTTCTCCCGATTAGTTTGTTCCCGCTAAAAAATTCATGACTCCGCCCGTGTGCCAGAAGAGTGCGTTCCCGCGAAAGTCGCTTTGTTCGAGTTGTTTACTCATCCCGAAAAGAGCTTTTCCGGAATAAGTCGTGTCAAAAACGATTCCCGTTTCCCGAATCGTTTTTTCCAGAAAAATTTTCATCTCGCCGGAATATTTTTCGTATCCGCCGCAAAGGAAATCCGCACAGAAACGGATTCTCCCGTTAAAAACATCCGGAGAAATACCGTGTTCGACGGCGAGCTTTTTCGTAAAATCGGAGACCGCCTGCGCCCCGCGCTCTTCCTGTCGGGCAACGGAAATTCCGATGACTTTAACGTCGCCCCACCCTACTTTTTCCAGCCCGACCAAAATTCCTGCCTGCGTGGAGCCCGTTCCCGAAGCGTGAAAAATCACGTCCGGTTTCCACGCGTTCATTTCGCCGTAGGCGTAAAGCTCGGCGACGGCATTGACGTAAGCATTCCCGCCGGGAGAGTCATGCCCGCCGCCCGTGACGTAATAAGGTCTTTTCCCGTTGCGGCGGAAGCGTTCCATTGCCGCATCCATCGCGCCGGATATCTGATCGGCTTCGACAAATTCCGCAGTTGCGCCAAACACCCGGACAAGTGCCGCGTTCCCGCCGCCGGATTCAAAGCGTTCCCGCGAGCCGTGATAAACGATGTGGCACTCCCAGCCGTTCTTCGCCGCGAGGGCTGCCATCGCACGG
Organism: Opitutales bacterium; assembly: GCA_017935025.1. Taxonomy (GTDB): domain Bacteria; phylum Verrucomicrobiota; class Verrucomicrobiia; order Opitutales; family UBA953; genus Spyradosoma. Next base: position 24,768 of record JAGBIL010000020.1, read on the forward strand.
TTGTGGTTTGACTGTATCCCGCCTGTCGTAACAAGAGCATCAATCCCGCAACGGAAGAATTCCCGCTCGTATTCCGCCGCCTTGCGCGCCTTGTTCCCGCCGCCGATTCCGGGGAACAAATCGTCTCGCACGATTTTTATGTTTCGTCCGGAAAGTTTCATATCATGACAGAGGAAGAATTCCCGTTGCAGGACTTGGAAATTTTGCCCGACAATGGGGGGGGTAGAATAGATCGCGTAGCGCAAACGGTCCTTTATTTTGCCGTTATTTATCACTTCCCGCCGCAAAACGCCTTCTAATGCAAATCCGCACTTTTCGTAAACCTTACGCGCCGGAGCATTGTCCGCATTTGTGTTGAGATAGACCTTTTCCAAGCCCATTTCGGAAAAAGCGTGAGCGCACATCAGGCTTACGACCCGGGAGCCGATGCCTCGCCCTTTTAACTCCGGGGAAACAAAAATGTAGAGCTCCGCCTTTTTGACTTCCGAATCAATATCGGTAAACCCGCCCATAGCAACGACTTCGCCCGTTGCGTCCTCAAACGCAAAATCCGCACGCGCCGGATTTTCACACACTCGCGTAAACCATGCTTGCGTTCCCGCAAGCGTCACCGGAAGCTGAATATTTAGCGTCGCATTGATGCGAACATCGTTCATCCACGCCACGCGAATCGGCAAGTCGCGCGCTTCCAGCGCCCGAAGAGTAATCTCTCCGCTCATGCGGCACTCCTTTCAAGCCCCGCACGAATTGAGACATTTTGAAACACTAACTCATTCCCGATTCGGGGGGGGGGCTGTTTAAATTTTAGGATTTTCGCGGGAACGCCGGCGACAACAGCGTTCGCGGGAACGTCTTTAATCACAACCGCTCCCGCGCCGACCAGGCAGTCTTCTCCGAGATTTTTCACTCCGGTCATAATTGTCGCGCTGATTCCGACATAGGAAAATTTCTCTGCAACCATTGATGCCCCGAAATTAACGCCCGTAGACAAAAATGTCCCCTCTTTCAACACCGTATGATGTGCGAGGTGAACACCCATGGAAATCATCACATAATCACGGATCTCCGCATACGGCATAATCGTGGTTCCGAGCAAAATATATACACCCTGCCCGACTTTCACGTTCGGGGAAATAACGACGGACGGGTGGATGTAGCTCGGAGTCTCGTAACCGAGGGCACGAGCTCTTTCCAGAAATTTGACACGTAATTTGTTGTTGCCGAGCGGACAGTAAACGGCACAAATCCCGTGCGTTGCGGAAAGTGTTTCAAGCAAATCAATCTTCCCGAGCACGGGAACGCCGCGAACAGACGTTCCTTGCACTCCGTCTGCGTCATCCAAGAAGCCGACAACATCAACCCCCGCCTCCTGCAAGTACGCGAGATAAACTTCTCCGTAAGTTCCGGCGCCGATAATTACGCTTTTCATCCCCTAATTACTCCCGTTAAACGGCTCTATGCCGATTTCCTTCGTTCCGCTGTTAATGTCGGCACGTTTCAAAACTTTGAGCGCCGTCAAAAACAGAATTTTTACGTCCAACCAAAACGAAACGTTATCAACGTACCAAACGTCCAACTCGAATTTTCGAGTCCATGAAATCGCGTTTCGCCCGTTAACCTGCGCCCAACCGGTTACGCCCGGCAAAACATCGTGGCGGCGAGCCTGCTCCGGAGAATAAAGCGGGAGATAACAAACATGCAACGGACGCGGACCGACAATCGAAATATCGCCGCGCAAAATGTTGATAAGTTGAGGAAGCTCGTCCAGGGATGTGGAACGGATAAATTTCCCGACTTTGGTGATTCTTTGCTCGTTCGGCAACAGGTTCCCGTCAGCGTCACGCTCGTCCGTCATGGACTTAAACTTGACAACTTTGAAAACCTTCCCGTTCTTACCCGGTCGGTCCTGTGTGAAAAAAATTCCCGCTCCTTTATTCGCGAAATGCAACCAAACGCAAAGCGTCAGAATCAACGGCGACGCAACAACCAGTACGCACGACGCGAGGGCAACATCAAGCACACGCTTGAAACAATCGCGATAAAGTTTCATTTGTATTTAAAATTTGATGACCTCGACGACCCGGAAAATGTCTTCATCCGTGAGCGATGAGCCGGACGGCAGGCAAAGCCCCTGAGAAAAGATTTTTTCCGATGTCCCGTTCCCGTAGAACGGGGCATCAGCGTAAACGGGCTGCATATGCATCGGCTTCCAAAGCGGACGCGTTTCAATGTTCGCAGCCTCGAATTTCCGGCGAAGCGCCTCGTAATCCATTCCGAATTTTTCCGGTTCGACAAGGATGCAGGTCAACCAGAAACTCGAATCAAAGTCCGCTCCCGGAGACTGTTTTACCGTGATGCCCGGCGTTCCCGCAAGGAGCTTCGTGTAGAGCGCGTGAATTTCGCGACGGCGCGCGACGTGCGCATCGAGCACCTCCATCTGTCCGCGCCCGATTCCCGCACAAATATTGCTCATGCGGTAGTTGTAACCGATTTTTTCGTGCTGGTAGTACGGACGGTTTTCGCGTGCCTGTGTGGCATAAAACTTCGTGCGAGCCGCCTCTTCCTCCGTACGGCAAATGAGCGCGCCGCCACCGGATGTCGTGATGATTTTGTTCCCGTTAAAAGAAAGTGCGGCAAATTCGCCGAAAGTTCCGCACTTACGCCCTTTGTACTCTGCGCCAAGCGCCTCAGCGGCATCTTCAAGCACGGGAATGCCGTATTTCTCTGCGACGGCACAAATTTCGTCCATTTTCGCCGGCATACCGTAAAGGTGGACGGGAACAATCGCCTTCGGGTATTTTCCGGTTTTTTCTTTGCGATCAAGAATCGCTTCTTCGAGTAAAACCGGATCCATGTTCCACGTCTCCTCCTCCGAATCGACGAACACGGGAACGCCTCCGCAGTAAACGACAGGATTCGCGCTCGCGGCAAACGTAAAACTTTGGCAAATGACTTCGTCGCCCGCGCCCACACCGAGCTGAATCAACCCGAGATGAAGCGCCGCCGTTCCCGCGCTGAGCGCGACCGCATGACAATCCTTCCCTAAATACGCGGAAAGCGTCGCCTCAAACGCGTTAACGTTCGGCCCCAGCGGCACGACCCAATTCGTATCAAAGGCCTCTTTGATAAAGTCCTGTTCATGCCCGCCCATATGAGCTAACGAAAGCCAAATTTTCTTATCCATCTGTGTTCCGACCATTATAAACGATTTCTCACAGGATTACAAATATTTGCCGGAGATTTTCTTGTTCGGCATACCAAGACAGGGGATCTCCGGCTACGCGCTCACAAGCCGAGAGAAGAATCCCGGTCTCAAAACTTTTTCACCTTGCGACGAAAGGAAGGAAAGAGTTTCTTTTGATACATGAAAAAAACTTTGCAGGAAGCTCCGGGACTGTGCCATCGGCTAAGCTGGGACGAGATTGATCCCGAATACCTCAAAACCATCGTAACGCTTGCGCGCGACGAAGATATCGCGGGAACGGGCCTCTGCTCCGCGATGCGACCGAAGAACGCCGGAGACCCGACGACGGAAACCACCGCTCCTGCGGGCAAAATTGCCTCCGCAAAATTTGTGGCTCGCAAAGCCTGCACACTCTCCGGGCTTCCGCTCATCCCCGTAATTCTTGAAGTTTACGGGGGAAAAGTTTCCGCAAAAATGAACGTATCCGACGGCGAAAGCGTCCCCGCAGGCACCGTAATCGGCACCATCTCCGGAGATGCCGCACAGATGCTGACGGCGGAACGTGTCATGCTCAATTTTCTCCAACGCATGAGCGGGATCGCCACACAAACGGCACGCTACGTTGCAGCTCTCGGGGATTCTCCGACGCGACTGCTCGATACGCGTAAAACAACACCCGGACACCGCGTGCTCGACAAATACGCCGTCGGCTGCGGCGGAGCGTGGAATCATCGGATCGGGCTTTACGACCGCCTCATGCTCAAGGACAACCACCTTGCCGCCGACGAAGCTGTCGCGGGAACACGCCTCGCGGTCCTCGTACGCCAATCCCGCCGGGAGCGCCCGGATTTGCTCTGCGAAGTCGAAGTCGATTCGCTTTCTCAAATTCCTCCGGTCCTTGAAGCCGGTGCAGATATCATTCTCCTCGATAATTTCTCCGTTGAAGATTTGAGAAAGGCGGTAGTCCTCATCGGGGATGAAGCATGGACGGAAATCAGCGGCGGTGTCTCGGTCGAAAGTTTGCCGATTCTCGGGACCGTCGGAGCTGATTTTGTTTCCTGCGGAGCCCTGACACACAATGTTCCGTGGATTGACATCGGGCTTGACTGGGACGAGTAGTCAGACTGCAGACAAAGTTTTGCCCCTTAAAAACGAGACAGCTCCGGAGAAACCTCCGGGGCTGTCTCGTTTTCCGATTTTTCGGGAAAACAAAAAAAGCGTTCCCGCAAAGGAGAACGCTTTTTTGTCGCGGGAACGCCCCTGAGATTAGAGCGATCCTGCAGAAGTCGGCGTATTCGCCGCATCCGTCGTCGCCGGAGCCGTTTCCGTCGGACGTGTAGATTCGCGGTAGAGAACACCGGAAGATGTCATGAACGTCGGGTTCGAGTAAATTTCCGCCGGGGTCGTTCCGCGGAACGTGGAAATCGCAGCAGAACCGCCGCGGGAAATCAGATTCCCGGTGATGAAGACGAGGAGATTCTTCTTCTGGACTGCCTTGGATGTGCCACGGAAAGCGGAGCCGATGAGCGGAAGGTCTCCGAGAATCGGAACCTTGTCATCCACCGTACGAATTTCTTCGCGCATCAAGCCCCCAATAACCATCGTCGCACCGTCCGCAATCGTAACGGAAGTTTTGACTCGGCGAATATTGAAGACCGGTTGGTAGTATGTCATCGGTGTCGTAACAATCGTGGAACCGACCATCGAGACAGCCGTTCCCCCGTAATCCATGAAGCCTTCAAATTCCATGATTTTGAGATCATCAATCGTGAGCTTAATGGAGTTATCCGCATTCACAGTCGGGGTAACATTGAGGACGATACCGACTTTTTCAAATTCTTCGGACGTGGTACGGTCGAACTGCGGGACAGCGGGAGCAATCGTTACCGTTCCGCCGCCGCTGCTCCAGTTGTTATTGTTATTGTTGTTGCTTCCGGAAGAGGAAACTTCCATCTGAGGATCGTCGTACGAAGACGGGAAGTTGATCAACTGGGCAATTTCGATTTCCGCCTGCTGTTCGGTCTCCACCGTGAGGCTCGGGGCCGCCATGATGTCCGCACCGGCCTTGTTATCAAGAAGGTTCAAAAGCAGATAGACATCGTAATCGCCAAGGGTTCCGATATTTCCGACAAAGCTCGGGACAGCACTCGAGAAGACATTATCTGCCACTCCTGACGGGTTCGAAATCCCCTGCGGGCCGAAATCAAGAGACCCCTTGATCGACGGAACCGGACTGTCGAAAGTCGTCCAGCGCATTTCGCCGTCATTCTCACCGACAACGTTGCCGTCTTCGTCGTAGATGAACTGCGGAGAATTACCGATTGAAATTTTCTTCGTTCCCGCATCAACGGCATGCGTTTCGTGAGCCCCGCGATTATACGTTCCCGCACGAATAACCCCATTCTTGGCAAGACGCCAGTTCGCCGTTGCTTCGTGGAGAGCCGTATCGCTGACTTCAATGAACTTCGCTTCGATGTTGACCTGCTTGATGGAATCTTCGTCGAGCTTCTGAATCGTGCGACGAATCTTTTCGATCACTTTCGGGTCAGAATGGACGACCGTAAACACATTTTCATCACATGTAATCGTGTCTTCCGGACCGAATTTAATGCCGCGCTTCTGGAAGTAAAGTTTCGGAACATCCGTTTCGTCGATATCCTGCGTCGCAGCCGCAGCGCCTCCGCCCCACGGATCAGTTCCGGCATCCGCCGTTGCTGCTGCCGCATTTGTGCGCATGACGGACTTTTTCATCTTTTCGATGGCATTGGTCGACGGAATTTCGACTTCGAGCAAATTCGTGTTGCCGACAGCCGGATGGACTTCGACGATACCGTCACGAATGTCGTAGGAGTAATTTGCTCGACGCAGAATCAGCTCGAGAACTTTTGAGAGCGGCTGACTTTGAATGGAAAGATTGATCGGGGGAAGATCCTGAAGCCCCTGGACTCCTTCTGCGATAACGATATCAAGACCGCGTCCGGTCGGATCATAACTCTTTGCGAGTTCGTTCAACGTATCAATCGCGCTCTGAAGGTTCGCATTACGCAGGGTTACGGAGATAAGCAGGCGATCCATCTTGAGCTTCAGCGGATTCTGATCAGGATTCTGGTTCTCAGCCTTTGCTTCGACGGAGTACGCACGCCCGAAATCCCACGAATTGGTCGTGTGATTGAGCATTGTCGTACGCGTTACCTCGTGGTTGTACGCGGCAGAACTTGCTAAAATTTCGTTGATCCGGAGTTTCATCGCCTTCGCTTGCGTGTTATTCGCATCGAAGAGCAAAACGTTGTCGTAAACGCGGAGGGCTCCTTCGTAGTCCCCGTAGAGATAGAGCGAGCTTGCGTGGGCAAGAAGCGTCTGGGTTTCTTTTTCGTTACGCTCAAGATTCGGGTTCAGATTGTACGGATTATAGGCATCCGGAGTTTTGCACCACGCGTCAAAATAAGTCTTGAGGCTGAGGTAGAGGCGATGCTTTTCCCCGAGAATGTTTTTAACTTCATTCAGATACGATTCCGCTTCTTTCGGGGCACGCTTGGCAACGGCTTCCTGCAGATACGCAGCAGAAATCTTTGCACGCATTTCCTTAACACGGTTCTGTTCGTTAACCGTAGACGGGAGTACCGGAAGAACCTCACGGGCCTTTCTCACAGCGGCAATCGCCTCCGGAAGGCGATGACGCACAAGAAGATCTCCCGCTTCTTCGAGATGGCGTTCCGCCATGAGAATAGCGCTACGATTGCGAACGCGGGCATCGTCAATCATGCCCTCGGCGACAGACGCATCAGAGACACCGTTTTGCTTCTCGATGGCCCGCTGACGAATGAGTGCGATCTTGTCGCGGAACGGAATGGAAGCAACGTTGTCCGGCAATGCGGACTCGGCTTCACTCAAAAGAGCAAGCGCGTCATCCGTCCGACCTTGTGCAATATAACCGTTCGCCTTAAAAAGAGCGGCATCAACTTCTTTGAAGACTTCGGAGTAACGCTTAACGACGCGTTCGAGAGCCGTTTCTTCGGAGGAATCGGCGGGTGCCGGAGCGTTGGACTCGGCGTTGTTAAGCGGAGCTTCTCCTTCTTCCGCAAACATTGCGGGCGCAGCGACGAATGTCGTCGAAACGAGAATTGAGGAGAACAGGTTTTGGAGGCGCAGGAGCTTATTCATGCGAGGGGGTGTTTCTCGAGGTGAGAGGTTTAATTTAAGGGGGTTAAAAACTATGGAGTAATTTGAAATTCTTATCGTTCGGGGGAGAGAACTCGCACCGTCGTTTTCGGAGCTTTAGTTTTCTTGTCCACCTCGGAGGATTGTTTTTCAATTGTTGCCTCTTGAGCGGAAATGTCAAGACCTTTAATGCGAAAAACGTCCTCTCCAATACGGATTTCTTTGCCGTTTTCAACGAACTCGAACGGTTCCGAAGAGGACGACCTAACGGCAATTTCGCGAACGACCTCCTTCCGCCCGGGAACGCGGGTTTCGCTATAAAGCCATTCCGAGACCCCATCCGTAAAGACGGCCTCCGTACGGTTTTTATCCTGAACGGGAGCGATGCCGATCGTAAATTCGCGCGGTGTACGCCCGGACTCGTCAATGACAATCGCGGAATACTTTTTACTGAACCCGCTCGCACTCATCTGCTGAGTGATACGGAATTCTTTGAGCTTCGCCCCCGAGCCTTCGATCGTTACCGGTTTTTCCGGAACAAGGCGAACCACACGAACTCCGTCGACCGTATTGTCGTCAAGCGTGATCGGCAACATTTCGCGGGAACCGAAGTTTACAAGTTTCGATTTTGGTTTCCCGCCGGAAATGTCTGCGATGTTGAGCACCGCTGCGTAGCGACCGGGAGCGGTGGATTCGGGCACCGGCTCTCTCCCCGCCGAGTAAGAATTGATGACAAGGCGGAATTTCGGGTGAGACAAAGATTTTAGCGTCAAACCGAAAACTTCTTCGGGCGGAGGAGGAAGCTCTTTCGCAAAGTATTTTTTCTGCTTGGAATCCCAACTGATTTCCGGAGCGGAAAACAGATCGTAATTCCACCCTTCGACCTCATCCGGTGCGGGAGCCCTCCAAACAGCCGAAGCGTTTTGAGGCTCGCCGGTCGCCGTCCATGGTGCGATTTCGGCGCCCTTCAAGGTTTTCGCAACCGTCTTATTGGGTTTTGCCGACTGCGGGGAAAGTAATGCGTAAGCGACACACCCGCCGATACAGGCGAGAAGCGCAACAACAAAAAGAAGTTTATCCGAATTTTTCATGGCAAATTATTCCTCTTCTTTCTCTTCTGCAGGAACCGGATTTTCAACGGGAGAAACATACTCCAACGTTACCCAGAATTCCGAAAGCGATTCCGGAGAAACGACGGAGGTCAGCGGGACCTCTGGAATTGCGGGAGCTGCGGCAGGCGCATTCGACTCGGCAGGAGAGCCGCCGAAAATGTCAAACGCATCCGGCGCAGGTGCGGGAACGTCAGGTGCAGGCTCAACAACCGGAGGAGGATTCAATTCCGCTTTCTTGGCTTCGATATCGCCGTTACTCACGGGAGAAACCGCGACATCGCGAACGAAGACCGGATGTTCACCCTTTCCGGAAAACGCCGCAATAAAATCTCGCAGAACAGCCGTCGGTGCGACAAATCCGATTTGGAAAGCCACCGCGTCCACCGCGTTCGGCTTGCGCAAAGACGGGAACGTCGTCCCGCGGGAATTTCCGGTATAAATCAGACGATACAAGCCGCTTTCGGCTGATGTTTCGGTCGGAGCAACGGAAAGTTCGTCTTTATTGACAAGCGCATTCACAGCACCGTCTTTCTTCGGCAATTCCGCCGCTTCGCGTCGAATTCCCTTAATCCAAAGAAAAACGCGCTTATCCGGTGCCAAAAGATTGTTGCTACGCAAATCCGCTTCGTGCTTCTTGCGTGCATCAACGAGCTTGTCCGTGAGTAGCTGAACAACTTTTTGTTCCATTCCGAGAAGCGGCAACGCCTCTGACACGGGTTTCGTTTGAGTTCCGGCGTAACGCGAAAAACCGAAAGCCTTGGCATCAGCGTCAAGTACGATTTTTTCGCCCTGCATTTTCTTTGCGCGTTCGTTCACATCGCTGAGCAGGGAGCTCGAAAAATCGCCCGCTTCCGTTCCCGTCTTCGGTTCCAATTGAGAGGCCTTTTTGCCTTTCACCGAGGCGATTTTCTGCGTTTTCGCGGCTTCGAGCTTTTGTGCGTTGGCATTTACGACAGCAAGATTTTTCTCCGTCACCGCAGGCTCGTTCCCGCGATTGGCGAGGCGCTTCAGGGATTTTTCCGTCTTTTCAATCGAAGCCTTGGTCGAAGAAATCGCGAGAAATTCTTTCACGCAAAATCCCACCCCGGCGAGAAACACCAGCGCAAAAATGCCGACAATCGCCGTAAATACTTTATCTTTTTTCATCGATTAAATTCCTTTCTCGGGTTTCAAAATAAGCTTCAGCGTAAGCGTCGGGAAATTCGGACGGGAAACATTCGCCTGGTCGCTGACTTTTTCCACAAACTCCGATTTTTTGAAAGCGTTAAGCACAGCTCGGCGACGGCTGTTGAACGCGGAAGCATTGTGTTCGGGCTTCGAGCCGTCCACTTCCGGGATCAACAGGCGCAGCTTGAGTTCGACCTCCGTACGAACCGTCGGTTTTTGTGCTCCGGAATCATCGTCTTCCGTTACTTCCGGAGCGACAACACTCTTAGACACGCGAAGACTGTCCACCCAGATGTGGCGGTGCGAAGAGTACGTTTTCTCGCCGTCGTCTCCGATTGCGGGAGCCTGCAGAGAATCCACACACTTCTGAATATCCGCGAGGAAAGCATTCCACACGTTGCGGGAAGCGAGTACACCGTCGAGCGTTTCGACATAAGCCGCCAAGGGAGCGTTCTCTTCCGCGAGCTCGGTAAGTTCCGACTGTCGTGCTTTCAGCGTCTTTTCCTCGGCAATCAATGCCTTGCTTTCGTTTTCCAATGCTTTTTCGGAGGCGCCCAGCCCGAGGAATGTCGACCACGGAGCAATAGCCAAGAGCAATGCCGCAGCGATAAAGAACGGTTTTTTCTTGGAGAATGCGATATCTGCCGCGATCTGAGACGGAAGCAAATTCACTTGCTTGTGTGAGGCATCGAGGAGTTCCGCGGCATCGCCAATGACTTCCGAAAGCTGGAAACGAACGGAATCGAAGTAGCCGGTATCGACTCCGGGGCCGACCTGTACGGGAACGGTCGGTTCAAAATACTCCACGGGAATACGTTGCGTTTCCGCCAACGCATCGGAAAGCCCCGGAAGCAACGAGCCGCGACCGGTCAAAAGAATTTTCGTCGGTGCGCCTTTCGGATTCTGGCGTTTCTGATTGACGACGCGACGCGTGATTTCCTGACACAAACGGCGGCAAAACGCCTGTGCGTTTTCCCTCATTTTAATGACGTGCGGATCGTCTTCCGCAACATCCGTCACGCCGGAGAAATAGTTGACTTTCAGCCGCTCCGCCGCCGGGAACGGTTTTCCGATGGAATCCGCTATCGCCTGCGTAAGGAAGTTCCCGCCGACGGCACAATTCTGAATACTGAAACCTTCTTCCGTAACGAATGTGAGGTTCGTCGTACGTGCACCGACATTGATAATGAGCACGTTTTCCGGAGCATCGACATTCAGGAAACGATACGCCTGATAGTCGAGATTTGTCGACGGCTGAATGACTTCCGGTGTAATACCTGCGCGGAGCATTTGCGCGGCGAAACGGTTAGCGTTGTCGCGCTTTATGGCAAAAAGAACCACTTCCGCTTCGACACCGTCCGTGGAAATAATTTGGCTGTCCCAAACCAATTCAGACGGCGGGAACGGGAATTTTTCCTGCGCTTCAAATTCGATTATCTGGCGTTGGCGCGAAGATTCGACCTGCGGGACCTTTACGTTCTTCGTCAGAATCAAATGCCCCGGAGCGATGACCGTTGCCGCGCCCTTTATCTTGAGCGACTTAAAAATATTACTCAACGCTCCGGAGGCGGCACTCGCCCAAGCGTCCTCTTCCGTGTAATCGTAAGAAAGCTCCTCGACAACGAGTTTTTCAAGAACGAGGCTTCCCGCCTTTTCCGAAAAAACCGAAACGGAGACGTGAGTTGTCCCGCAATTCACCGTAATTTTTTTTGCATTACTGCTCATCGGCTATTTTTGTGTTTTAAAGATTGAAAAAGAAATCCCGCCACGGGAACGCCTCCCGCGCGGGAACGAATATTGAAGCTTTTTACTGCTGAATTTCTTCGCGAAGAATCGTCGGGGTATCCTTCGGCCAAACATTGTAGGGGAGATACGTCTGCGGCATGAGAAGCCCCTTCGTGTCAGAAACGGCGGAATCCGCTTCCGAACTGAACTTTTCAAAATTCGCTTTCGACATATTTCGCGCCCACGGAGCCATACCGCCGATTGATTTCGGGAACATCAACTTTCCGTCCGGCTTGTAGAGCGGAACCTCCGTTCCGTCATAAGTGAACGAAACCCAGTACGCCATCGGCATAGCCGAGCCCGACCAGTAGCGCGCCGCTTCGCCGCCGCCGCGAACTTCGCGGTCAACAATTTCGCCCGGAATAAAGAAACGCACATAACGGGATGCCCCGCCGATTTTCAGTCCGGCAAACGAAACGGTCGCACGGTAGTAAGAAAACTTTGCGTTGCTTCCGGTTTCTTCAGATGCCGCATCGAGAGCCGCTTCACGATCTTCCGCCGATCCCGTCGTACGCCCGCCCGTAACTGATCCGAGCGATTTCGGATAAACCAGAGTTAGCGTCATCTTCACGTTGTTCAAATACGCGTCCTGGACGTAGGTCGGAGCAAACGGCTTCACACGGAAGCGGACCTCCGTCATCGCCCACTTTTGGGACTGGTCATAATACGGCATTTTCTCCGTCTTGAAATCGACCTTTTCGACCTCAATCAGCGGAGGTTTCTTGGCATCTTGAGCGAAAACCGCAGGGACAAAGGAAACAACGGCGACAAGTGCCGCCACCAAGTATTTCTTCAGAGGAATATTCATGAGGGGGATTGGGGGTTATTTGCTAGAAATAAAGCCGCCCGACGGCGTTTTTTCAATCTTTTTTTGTTCTAAAACAAGAATTTCAAAACTTTTTAAACCGTTCCCGCCCGCCTCCCGTCTCAATCCCAACTTTCACCTTTCAATTTTCGCTCTTCGGTTTTTTAATCGTTTCCTTCTCCTCATGATTACATTTATTGTTGCGCTTGTTTGTCTGATCTCGGGCTACGTTTTTTACGGAAAGTTTATTGCCAACCTCTTCGGCGTCGATCCCGCCCGGAAAACACCCGTCGAACGCCTTTGCGACGGGGTGGATTACATCGAAATCAAGCCGTGGCGCACGTTCATGATCCAGCTCTTGAACATCGCCGGACTCGGACCGATTTTCGGCGCAGTCCTCGGTGCCGCCTACGGACCGGTCGCCTATATTTGGATTGTTCTCGGCTGTATTTTCATGGGAGCCGCCCATGATTTCTTCTCCGGAGCCATTTCCATGCGGTTTGACGGTTGTAGCCTACCCGACCTTATCGGAAAATTCCTCGGAAAGGGGATGCGGAGATTTCTGATTCTGTTTTCCGGAATCATGTTGCTCGCCGTCGGCGTTGCGTTCGTCAACGGTCCCGCCGGATTGCTTGCCACACAATCGGCATCGCTTCTCGATGGCGTTCCCGCGGAAAGCCTGATTTCCGCCGACGGGCTCACGCTCCCCTTCGCGGGAACGCTCGGCTGGATTCCGTTTTGGACGGGCATTATCATTGCCTACTATGTACTGGCCGTCCTGCTTCCCATCGACAAAATCATCGGAAGCATCTATCCGGTTTTCAGCATCGCGCTTATTTTCATGGCGATCGGAGTCGGCGGAGCCATGCTCTGGCAAAGTTTTGCCGGAAGCCTCTCCATGCCGGAACTTACGCTTTCCGCGTTAAAAAACTTTCATACCGACCCCAACCTCAATCCGCTTTTCCCGACGCTTTTCATCGTCATTTCCTGCGGTGCGATTTCCGGCTTCCACGCGACGCAATCTCCGATGATGGCTCGCTGCCTTAAAAGCGAAAAACACGCGCGCCCCGTTTTCTACGGCGCAATGATCGCCGAAGGCATTATCGCGCTGATTTGGGCAAGCGCGGCGATTGCCTACTGCGGCGGTGCCGATGCACTGAACGCCTCCGGTAAACCGCCCGCAATCCTCGTAAACGAAATCTGCACGGCTTGGCTCGGCGCAGTCGGGGCTGTTGCTGCAATTCTCGGAGTCATCGTCTGCCCGATTACCTCGGGAGACACGGCACTGCGTAGCGTACGACTTATAGCGGCAGACGCACTCAGTATTTCGCAAAAACCGATGCGCAACCGCATTTGGGTTTCAATCCCGATTTTCGCCATCGCTCTGCTCCTCAGTCAAATCAGGTTTGAGATCATCTGGCGTTACGTCGGACTTGCCAACCAGCTTCTCGCGGCAATCACGCTCTGGGCTTGCGCCGTCTGGCTCGCACGGGAACGCAAACCGCATTGGTATCTCAGCGTTCCCGCAGCGTTTCTCACAAGTGTTTGTACCGCGTATTTCCTGAATGCGCCGCACGGAGTCGGCGGGCTTGCGCTTCCGTACACACCTTCGTGGATCGCCGGTGTCGTCAGCGGCATCGTTCTTCTCGCGGTTTTTGCAAAGAAAAACCGTTCCCGCGAATAAAGAAGTCTTATCAAAACATAATTTTTTTTTCGCTTGCATTCATTTCGGAAATGCGATTTATTTACTTTCACATTTTTCCATTGCTCAGGTGGTGAAATTGGTAGACACGTATGCTTGAGGTGCATATGCCGAGAGGCTTAGGGGTTCGAGTCCCCTCTTGAGCACCATTTTTAAAAGCCCGCGAATTTAAAAGTTCGCGGGCTTTTCCATATCGTGTGCACGCAGAAGTCCTCTACGCGTACAGTCCTTTTACGGTTTCTGCTCTTTGCGCCGTACCCGACGGGAGACTCCAAGCGCGAGCGCAAACGTTCCCGCGAGCAGTCCGAATGCCGACGGCTCGGGCAAAAGCGGATCCGTCCCAGACGAGTATTTCACGTATTTTTGTACCGCGACCCAACTCGCAAGCGTTGCAGACTCCGCCGCTTCAATCTTACTGTTGTAATCAGTCCCGTACATTTGAAAACCGATGAGCGACATCGCCGCGTCGTTGGCGGACTTAACAGTGTAATCATAAACCTTGTTCAATTCGGGAATATACACCGAAATCTTGTCGGGTCCGGCAGATGACGTTTCCAATGTGATTTCATAAGTGTAATTCCCGCTTGTTTGCCACGCGGAATCCAGCACCGTCATATCCGGAACTCTCGTGTGTATCCCGGTCGTAAATGTGTACGGAGTATCCGTATCGGAGGAAAAGAATCCACCGTTGATTTCCCCTATGCACAAACGGTTTTCATACGACTTCCCCACAACGAGCGAATAATCTTTTCCGGAAATCGCGAACATTACGTTGGAAATATTCACTTGATTTGATGTTCCCCCGTATCGTATTCCATAGCCGATAACATATTTCGCATCTTCATTGAAGTTAATGCTGTAATCTGCCTTGGCTTCGCCGGAAAAACCGTCCAGCCCCTTTGTCATTGCCGCCCCCGAGGAAAAAAACCTCTGCAAACTTTCGGATTTTACCCAAGTATCCTCCGCCTGAACATTCCCGGCAAACGCCAAGAAGAGAGAAGCACTGATCAGTATATTATTTTTCATTACTTTTCCTTTCTATTTTGATGATTTAAGCGAACTTCTCGCCTCGGACCTTCCCTTCCGAAGGCGTAGCCAAAATAACCGGGAAAACACATTCTTCAAGACCAAAATCTACAAATCCGGTCGCATTTATCTCTCAAAAAAAAAGGAACGAGGAGACCTCGTTCCTAATTCAGGAGACACGTAGCTCTGATGCCCCCTTTTTTTCGTCAGTCTTTCTTTTTATCCGGAGACCAAATCAGCCCTTCGACGGGAGCATCTCCCTCCGGAGAAACGAGAGCGAACGTAAACATCCACTTCGTAAGGCGCGCCTGCTTCGTCGCATTCTGATGCAGACCTCCGATCGGAAGTTTCACCAAAACCTTGTTCCAACCCTGCTTGAGTTTAGCGGGAATCGGCGGACGCACTTCAAAGTTTTCATTCTCCAGCGGTGTCTCCTGATTTTTAGCCTTGTGAGAGTTTTCCCATTTCGGCGGATGAATTTCTTTGTCGTTCAGCCAGAACCTCGTGCCGTGTGCGTCCCACTTCCCTTGAGGCGGCGGCAAATCCGGCTCGGACGGGCTAATTTTGTGCCCTTGTGCCCAAATGCCGACTTTTTGCGGCTTCGGCGACCAAACCCACGTATACGCGTAAACTGTAGAATTCGCACGCGGATTTTTGAAAAATGCGGAAACGGTGCCGAGCCCGCCCGTTCCCCAGACGTGGCGTAGGTAAATTCCCGCGCCACGGGCTTCGCGCGTGCCGATTTTCTTGCCGTCAAACTCGTATTCGCTTTTCAGTTCCTTTTCGGGAGGGAACGATTTGTCGAGCTTGCCGTCGTTCGGGAAAAAGTCCGTGATGCGCCAAACCATGTCGGCTTGAGGTACCCACGGCATTTTTGCGCCGAGGTCCTTTTTCACCGGAAGCATACGACGCTCAAAATCTCTTAGGCGTGCGAGTTTTTCTCCCTCAAGCGGAATTACCGTTCCCGTGTCGTGAAAATATTCCGTGCGTCCGCCGTGCCACGCGCTTTCGGCAAAGGCAAGAATCGACGGATAAAACGAATTGTTCGCGAGAATCGCGTCCGTACCGACGATGTAGCGATCGCACCAAATCGCTGCAATTCCTCCGGCGATGGTATCGTTCGCCTGCGGCGTTCCCGCAAAATTTGAGAAAAATACGGCGACAGGATCGGCAAATGAATCGAAGTGGTTGAGGTAATGCAGACGGCTATCGAGCGACGGCGTTCCCGCGAGAGGACGGCCGCGACCACTCCACATTTGCACGAGATCAACTTCGCCCGGCTTGTAGTTTGCGCCGGGATTCCACGTAGCGACTTTTTTTCCGCGTTCCCGCACGAACGCAACCATCTCGGGAACAAACTTCGGGGTCGTGATATGCACTTCGTCCGTTCCGATGTGGAAATACGGAACCGTCTTTGAAGAAAAACCCTCGCGAATCAACTCATCGACGAGTTTCTTCAAAATCTCCGTGCCTTTTTCGCTCTGCATACTGCATTTAAACGTACGCTCGAACGCAGCGCTGTGCCCGGGCATATCGACTTCGGGAATGAGCATCACTCCGCGAGCGTCGCAGTAATCGACGAGATCACGAATTTCCTTAAACGTGTAAAATTTTCCGTGGTCACGCGTGTAATTCTTTTTGTCATTAAGTTCCGGATACACGCGGCTTTCCGTGCGCCAGCCCTGGTTTTCCGTAAGGTGCCAGTGGAAGATGTTGATTTTGTACGCGGCGCAGAAATCGATGATTTCTTTCAAGTCCACAAGCGGGATGTAGCTACGGCCGCAGTCCATCATAAAGCCGCGCATCGGGAACGCCGGCCAGTCGAGAATCTTGCACGCGGAAACGCCTTTTGCTCCCGCGTTCCTTATTATCTGTGCGAGCGTTTTTCGGGCATTGGATTCGCCGGCATCAGATACGACTTTGATTTTCACGCCGCGTTTGGAAACGGTCATCGCGTAAGCTTCTTTTTGCGCGTGCTCGGGAACGCCGTCGAGCGATTTCACGCGCGTAACGGAAACACGTTTGTCCAAGCCGATCGCGGGAACGAACGATTTTTGTTCTTCGTATTCTTGCGGGAGAGGAATCACTTTGCACGCCGCAAACGCGGAAAACGAAGCAACGCAGAGAAAACTCAAAACGCAGAGGCAGCAACAGATTTTTTGAAGCATGAATGCATTCTGCCTCTCCGCATTTGTATCTTCAACCTTCAACTTCCATACAAAAAAAAGACCCGGCTCCCGCGAATGTGCGGAAACCGAGCCCGAACACACACGTTCGTGTTCTTTTGTTTTTCTTACTTTGCAGGCGGATTTGCGGGAGGCGTATCGGGGACGACCTCCAGCAAGGCATCCTCTTCAGTGATAACGACGCCGTTGTTTGCGTTGTTACCGTTGTTTTGCTGACACTGACAACTCCGGCAAGTTTGTTCTTTGCCTTTTTGATGGTGCTTTTTCTTGCAGCAATCACAGCCGGCAAACAAAAGCAGGGCGAAAAGCGCCGCACAAACCGAGACGATAAACGATTTCTTTTTCATAGGGATCAACGATTTAACGAATACGGCGGAATGCCGATTCTGTACTTCAAGCGCACGTTTTCCGCATTTTTGTCTAAAAAAAAGAAAACGTTCCCGCGAAACAAATCACGGGAACGCATCTTTTTAAACCTTTTAGTTTTTCAAAAATTACTCGTGCGTCGGCTCGTAAATACGGAGCAGAAGCGGAGCGGTGAGAATTTGCGGGAGTGTTTTGAGCTCTTCGACGACGCGCTCCATAACCGCTTCCGAGGTCGGATACGTCGCGAGCGTAATCGTGCCGCGGCGTTCGCCCGGATGTTCGTAGGTAACGACGCGCGCAACGGAAACGCCGTGCTTCGCGAGCACGGAATAGAACCCGACGAGCGTTCCCGGTTCGTCCAAAATCGAAATACGCAAATAAAACTTCGATCGGATTTCGTCCATCGTCGCCATGCGTGCGGTTTCGCCAAGGCGGTAGCACGCATCAATGTCACTCGGCGTGAGGAATTTATGTGCATCGTCGCGAATCCCGATCATGGCATCCACAATATCGCTGATAACAGCGGAAGACGTAGCATCCTGCCCCGCGCCGCGCCCGATAAGAATTGTCGTTCCCGCAACATCGCCGGAAAGTTTAATCGCGTTGTAAACACCGTCCACGCGCGCGAGCGTTTTATCGAGCGGAATAAGTGCAGGATAAACACCGAGGGAAAGAGCGCCCGTCTTGAAATTGCGGCGAATCATACCGAGCAGCTTAATACGGTAGCCGAAATCTCGGGCGCGATGCATATCTTCAAGCGTGACGTTTCGGATGCCCTCGACGAGCGCGTCGTTCTCGGAAACCCACTTCCCGTGGGCAAGGAACGCAAGAATAACGGCCTTATGAAATGCGTCCCAGCCGTCGAGGTCGAGACGATCGTCCGCCTCGACGTAGCCGAGTTTTTTCGCGTCGTGCAAAATTTCTTCGTAGGACTTTCCCTCCGCTTCCATGCGGGAAAGAATATAGTTGCAGGTACCGTTGATGATACCGGCAATGGACTCGAAACGATTGGCGACCAAGCCTTCGCGGAGCGTCTTGATAATCGGAATTCCGCCGGCAACGGAAGCCTCAAAGTAGTAGTGTCCGCCGAACGTTTTGACGGCTTCAAAAACTTCGCGCCCGAATTTGTATATCAGCGCCTTATTCGCCGAAACGACCACTTTGCCGAGCTTGAGCGCCGCCAGCGTGTAATCCTTCGCTTTCGTCGTTCCGCCCATGAGTTCGCAGACGATGTTCACGCCCGGGTCGTTCACAACTTCCATCGGGTCCGCCGTCAGCACCTCTGCGGGAACGCTCACTCCGCGTTCCCGCGTCAAATCGCGCACCGCGACACGCGGGAACGAGATTTCCAATCCGAGGCGTGTTTCAAGCTCCTCGCGCTGCGCCTGCAAGTGCTTCCAAACGCCCTGTCCGACCGTTCCGAAGCCGATAAAACCGATACCGATTTTTGTTTTTTTCATTCTAAAAAAAAATTTTTGATGATGTGAAAGTAAATAAAGGAGACACTCTCGCCGTTTTTTATTTCTTTTTCTATTTCTTTAACCTTGATCTCGAAGAAACGACACGAAAATCGCGTCGTCCTTTTATCTTTTGAAAGAATTTTCTTCGCCGCGCATCAGGCGCGCGATGTTCGAGCGATGCATGATAATGATGAAAATCGCGACGACGAGACAAAATCCGACGTGAACTGCCGTGTAGCCGAGCGAGGGGAAAAATTTCGCCAAAATCATCGCCGCCAACGGTAACGAAAGCCCGAAAACCATCGACGCAATCGCAACAATGCGGGTCGAAAAATACACCGCGAGCCAAACGACGATTCCCGCGAGCACCGCGATAGGCATCGCCCCCAGCAAACCGCCGATCGTCGTCGAAACGCCCTTCCCGCCCTTAAACTTCAGGAAAATCGAAAAACAATGCCCGAGAAGCGCTCCCGTGAACCCGCAAAGCTGCGCCACGGCAATCGCGTGCGGCCAGTTTTGCGCGGACACGGGATCTGTCGGCTCAAGCGCGCCCATCAGGACCCACGGCCAAAACGCAGCCGCAAAACCTTTGAGCAAGTCGAGAAAAAACACGAGATTTCCCGCCGCTTTCCCGCAGGTACGCTTCACATTCGTCGCACCGGGATTACCGCTTCCCGCCGTGAGAATATCCACTCCGTGGCGCTTCGCGATGATGACCGCAAACGGAATGGAGCCAAGAAAATACCCGACAATCAGAGCGACTACTGAAAAGAAAATTTCTGTCATTGCTCGCTAATCCTACGCGACACCCCCGCGTTCCCGCAAATTGAAATTTAGCGCACGCGTCAGATGAATAATGAGGAGAATGGGATGAATGAGAGAAACGGGAAAACACACATTCTTCTCTTTCTTCCCATTCCTCACATTATGCTTCGCTAAATTTCAATTTGGCACTTTTCCTGCATGGTTTTTAATAAAAAAATCAAGAAGCATGAACAACGACGACAATTTCACAAAACGGGCAAAAGACGCAATGCGCAACGCTGCAAGTGAAGCCGCACGGCGTCACCACAATTACGTCAGTACCGAGCATATGCTCCTCGGGTTGCTTTCGCTCGGGAATGGAGTCGCCCATAACGTGCTCGTTCGCCTCGGAATCGATCCGGAGAAACTGCGCGAAGCCATTGAACAGCACCTTCAGCCCGGACCGGAGGACGTTCATATTTCCAACCCTGTTCCGCTCACTCCGCGTATGCAGAAAGCCCTCCTTTTATCCCGCCGCGAAGCGAAACAGCTCGGACACAACTACATCGGCTCGGAACACATTTTGCTCGGGTTGCTCGCAGAAAGTGACGGTGTTGCCGCCAAGGCGCTCGCCGCACGCGGACTCAGTTTGGAAAAAGCCCGCCGCCAAATTCGCATCGAGCTCGACCCGGAGGCTTCGGAAAACGCGGGAACGCCGCCGTCTCCGGAAGATATTTTCGGTGCGAATGAGTTCGGCGGGAACGACCCGCTCGACTCCGCAGCCGCACCCGGCGGGAACGAGGACGAAGCACAAATGCGCGACCCTGCCGAAAGCGCGAATCGCCGCCAGGAAAAAATGACGGCGCTGAAAGCCTTCGGGCGCGATCTCACGGAAATTGCGCGCAAGGGCGAAACCGATCCCGTCATCGGACGCACGGCGGAGATTCGCCGCGTTATTCAAATTTTGTGCCGCCGCACGAAAAACAATCCCGTACTCATCGGCGAAGCCGGAGTCGGGAAAACCGCCATCGTCGAAGGCTTGGCACAGGCGATTGCCACCGGGAACGTTCCCGAAATTCTCGCCGGCAAGCGCCTCATCGCGCTCGACCTTGCTCTCATGATTGCGGGAACGAAGTATCGCGGGCAATTTGAAGAACGCATCAAACTCGTGATGGAAGAAATCAAACGCGCGAAAAACGTGATTCTTTTCATCGACGAGCTTCACACCATCATCGGCGCAGGCGGAGCGGAAGGCTCGATGGATGCCGCAAACATCCTCAAGCCGGCGCTCTCCCGAGGCGAAGTCCAGTGCATTGGTGCAACGACACTTGCCGAGTACCGCAAGTCCGTTGAAAAAGACCCGGCGCTCGAACGCCGTTTCCAAAGCGTCAAAGTCGAACCGCCTTCCGCCGCCGACGCGATCCGCATTTTGCAGGGCGTGGCACCGAAATACGAAGCGCACCACCGTTGCCGCTACACGCCGGAAGCGATTGTCGCCGCCGTGCGTTATTCCGACCGCTACATCACCGAACGCAATTTGCCGGACAAAGCGATCGACATTCTCGACGAAGCCGGCTCGCGCGTGCGCATCGATTCTTTTGAACCGCCGCGGGAACTCGGAGAACTTTCTAAAAAAATCGACGACATCATTGCCGAAAAAAAACTCGCCTCCGACGCGGAAAACTACGAACGCGCGGGAACGCTTTTGCAGGAAGAAAAAAAGCTCGTCGCCAAGCGAGACTTACTCACGGAAGAATGGCGCCGCAAACGTGATTCCGCCGCCACGCCCGTAACCGAAGACCACGTTTTGCGCGTCGTCTCCGACTGGACGGGAATTCCGCTCACGCGCATGGAAAAATCGGAATCGCAAAAGTTGCTCGAACTTGAAAAGGATTTGCAAAAATCCGTCATCGCACAGGACGAAGCCTGCACCGTTATTGCGCGCGCGCTTCGCCGTTCCCGCGCAGATTTGAAAGACCCGCGCCGTCCGATCGGCTCATTCCTTTTCCTCGGTCCGACCGGCGTCGGCAAAACGCACCTCGCAAAAACGCTCGCCGAGCGTATGTTCGGGCAACGCGACGCGCTGATTCAAATCGATATGTCCGAATACATGGAAAAGCACACGGTTTCCCGCCTCATCGGGTCGCCTCCGGGCTACGTCGGCTACGAGGAAGGCGGAATGCTCACCGAGGCCGTGCGCCGCAAACCGTACTCGGTTGTATTGTTTGACGAAATCGAAAAAGCCCATCCGGACGTAATTCAGCTCTTGCTTCAGGTGCTGGAAGACGGTCGCCTGACGGATTCGCTCGGGCGCACGGTCGATTTCCGCAACACGATTCTGATTATGACCTCGAATGTCGGCGCGGATATTTTGCAGAAAAATGCCGCCATGGGCTTCGATGTCGGGCTTGATGCCGACGCAGACTTTGAAAAAACAAAATCGCGGCTTTCGGACGAAACCAAGCGCGTTTTCAAACCGGAATTTTTGAACCGCCTCACGGAACTGATTTTCTTCCGTCCGCTCACAAAAAGCAGCCTGACGGAAATCGTGCGTCTGGAAACGGCAAACGTCGCCAAGCGTCTTGAACTGCACGGCGTGCGCCTCGCGCTGAGCGAAGCCGTGCTGAAGTTTCTGGTCGAAGCCGGTTACGACGAAAAATTCGGAGCGCGCCCGTTGCGCCGCGCCGTGGAGCGCAATCTCGAAGATCCGCTCGCGGAGGAAATTTTGCGCAACGGCAAACTCGCCGCGGGAACGATCAAAGTCGATGTAAAAAACAACGCTCTCGTTTTCGCGTTCCCGAAAAAATCCAAGCTCGCCGCCGCTCCCGCTCCCAAACGCCGAGCAACCCGAAAAGTTAAGGACTAACCCGGGGAAACGCCCATCCTGCACCCGCGGAAACCGCACAAAGTTTTTTGTGCGGGGAATCGCCGTGTTCAAGCGGAAACGTCTCCGTAAACCACGTCGCCCTCGATAACGACAGTCACACTACGCGCGGGAACGCCGAAACCGGCGAGCGGCGATGCGGTTGTGAGGGCGACAGCTTGAGGTTTTTCATACGAGAAATATTCAGAAAATCCTTTTACGACGCCACACACACAACCGGCACAAAAAAATCTCGCGCAAAGACGTAAATACGCAAAGGGAAAGATAAATTCTCTCACGGACCACAAAAACTCCATTCCTCTGAGGCTCCGTGAGAGATTTTGTGTTCCCGCAAAAAACCGTTCCCGCGAGACACCTCACGGGAACGGTTTTTCAAAAGGAGTTTCAATCGGGAACTGCCGCTTATTTCGCAAGCATCTCGAGCTGTTGCCAGCACTGATACAAACCGCGCGGAACGTGGAAGCAACCTTTCCACTTGCCGCCCTTGAGCGAAAGCAACGGCTCGCCCTGACGCGTGAGGTAGCCGAACCATTCCGGATATTTTTCATCCTTAAAATGTTTCCACGCATAATCATGAATCCGCGTAAACCACTCCCAGCATTTCGGGTCGCCCGTAAGGCGATAACCTTTGAGCAGAGCGATGAGCGTTTCGATATGAACCCACCAGAGTTTCTGGTCCCATTCGAGCTGCTGGAGCGGGCGACCGAGGCGATCCATAAAATAGAAAATACCGCCGAATTTTTCGTCCCAACCGTATTCGAGTGCATTGAGGCAAATTTCCTTCGCCTTTGCGATGAGCGCGGGATCATTTTGGCGTTCGCCAAGGTCCATGAGGAACCACGTCGATTCAATCATGTGTCCCGGATTGAGCAGGCGTCCGTCCATGTTGTCGGCAAGCGTTCCGTCGGCATTGAGGTGCTCGACAATCAGCCCCGGACCGACATCCGGACGATAAAATTCGTCCACGACCAGGTGAATGCATGTATCGATGGTTTTCTGCAAAAACGCGGGATCGACGAGCGGTTCAATTTCGAGCGCGAGGTTGCAGACAATCATCGGAAGCGCAAACGCCTTCATCGGACGCGCCTTCGGCGAAGCCTTGCTCCAGCGCCCTTTCGGATTGTCGAAGCGCGCGATCACGCGATCAAACGCCTTTTTGGAAATCTCCGCATATTCCGCATTCCCGGTGGCAATCGAAAGTTGCCCGAACGCCATACACGCAAATGTGTTCGAGAAAATGTTGTACGGCTCGACTTGCGGCGTGCCGTCACGCGCCAGCGAAAAATAGAAATTGTATTCGCCGTCGTGCCCGTACTTTTTCAAAAATTCCGCGCCCTGAATTGCGCAATCAAGCCATTCCTTGCGCTTTTCAACACGGTTGTAAAGGAACGAGAACATCCAAACCTGGCGTCCCTGCAACCAGATAAATTTGTCCGTGTCAAAAACGCTACCGTCACGATCGAGGCAGGTAAAATAGCCGCCGAATTCCTTGTCCTGCGACTTTTCAAGCCAGAACGGGAGCACGTTCTCGAGCAGTTCCGACTTGTATTGTTGAGCGAGTTTAGAAAATGTTTCCTTGTTGGGTGTCATAGCGGTAGCGATTCTATTCCGAGGGAACACCAATTGAAAGCGGATTTTTCGTTCCCGGGAAGTCGCACACTTTCTTTTTGTTTTTTTAATGCAAAGAACGGAAAATTTTCTACGGGAACGGAGAAATCCTGTCCCGCCTCCTCCTTCACAACAAAAACGAAATAAGGCTTCCGTGAAAATTCGTCTGTCCCTTAATAAGTTCCCGGGAGCTTATCACTTCCGATAAAAAAAAGGTTCCCGCGGGCATCCCGCGGGAACAGCTATAAACACAATTACTAATTTTTTCCCCTGTCAGAGAGAAAGGCTTTTGTTAGCGGGGACGGCTTCGCCGCGAAGCCACGAGCGCCAGCGCGCCCAACCCGACCAACATTCCGAACGCAGACGGTTCAGGAATAGCGTAAGCGCTATTTACGCGAGCCCACTGTACAGATGTGTTTCCATTCATGTTCCCGTTAAATCTTTCAACAAGCGCAGACCCTTCCTTCCAGGAAAGCGTGATGTCAATTGATTGATTCGCGCCATTCGCACCGGTTACGGTATAAACGACGCCGGGTTCAATCCTCGTGGCAAAAGTTCCACCGCGAAGATAACTAACGCCGGTCGACACTCGAATGTCAGAATCGGAAGTAAGTCCGCCGTTCATGGTCCCGACTCCGTACTTCAAAGAAAGAGCACCGTCTGCTTCCACCAACTGGAAAACATTCGAACCGTATGTCGATTGATAGGCGCTCCCGCCGTAATAAGCGACGACCGAACCGTCTGTTGCAAGGCTATAATCGTCAGCGACGACAAAGCTGAAGGAATAGTCCGTTGCGAACGTTCCCGTTCCGAAGTTAAGAGAATCAAAACCTTGAACGTCCGCATTGGAGAACGCAGCTCCCGCCGAGAGGAAAGCCGCAACTGTGAGATATTTTTTCATGGGTTTAATTTTTTGGGGTTAAAAACTGAGTCCGGCAGAAAACCGTTTCTGCCAACCTGACTCAATTCCCATCCTGATTCTCGCAAATCGCGAAGAAAGCCGGAATCAAAATCGTAAAGGAAAGCGCAGAGGCGATTAAACGAAGCGCAGGAAAAGCAGATGGAGGGCGGTTTAAAAAGCAAAAACCTTACAGTTCCTTAAAGGACAGCGCGTTGTCAAAACTCGCCACACACGACAATATCCGTCCGATTGATTACGAGCGAGACCGAAAAGGGAGCCTCCATGTCTTTATCGTGAACAATGAAGACATTATGGAGTCCGAAGAGCTGTTTGGGTTTGAATCACGCGAATACCAAGATATTCTCAATGCCGTAGCAGAGGGAATCGACGATGAAACTATCACAACAGCAAAAGGACTGCGCGACGTTGTTGCACGCCTGTGGACTCAACAAAGAGGACGTGGGGGTAATGGTCGCTCTGTTGAGCAGTTCCGGAGACTTAGAGATGACTTCATTGGCAATAGTGGACGCTTACAAGGCGACGGGGAGGTTTCCGACGCAGGAGAATATTTTTCGGGGAATAGCGAATCTAATGAAAACGCGCAAGGAATAAAGCCTCTCGAATACCAAGGCACAATCTACGGCTACTACGACCCCGCAAAGAAAGAGCTGCACCTCAACGAGGAAGTGGTAGACCTCGACACGCCGATTCACGAGTGGACGCATATTTGGTGGGCGTGGCTCAAAGGGGAAGACCCGAGAATGATTGAACGAATCGTCGAGCTGATGAAGCAGACGAAAGAGTTCAAGACCCTCAAAGGACAATGGCTTCAAGACAAGGATTCCGTTTATCACGGGATGACGGATGAAGAAATCGCAGAGGAAGTGTTTGCGCGGTTCGTCGGAGCGCGAAGGGAAGACATCTTGGTTCGCGAGGGAGTCGAACCCTGCAAGAGCCACATACAATCCGTCGATTCGGTGTGGATTGGAAGTCCGTTCGCGACACTTGTATATGCGTCCATACACAAGCTGTCGTTTCGCCGTTCCAAGTATTCTACACACCTGTCGGCGTGTAGGAGGGTATCGAACCCTCACGGCAAAATTGTTTGAAAGAACAAAAATTGGGAGCGGGAGTCGGACTCGAACCGACGACATAGTGCGTATGAAACACTCTCTCTACCGACTGAGCTATCCCGCACAAAGGAAGCCGTATCGCTACGACTTCCGGTGTTATGATAACAAAACAAAGAACAGCTACCCTTTCGGGTATGGGCACGTAGATTATCGCAACTATATATATTGTCAGCAATTTTTATTAGATTTTTTTTTCTTTAATCACCAACAAGTCGCACTGCTTGCCGTCGAAGCCTCCGTTGCTTAGTATTTGTCGCCATAATGAAAACAAAAAGCAGTATTTGTAGGTTAATTGCGTTTCCGCCCGGAGTAGATCATCATCTTTCGCAATGTTCAGCACAGAGCGGAAAGAGTTTCGGTTGGCACGTCAGGCAAGCGTGCATCGAATACCTCGAAGCACGCGGCGTTGACGTGTCGAACCTCTATAACCCCGAAGGACAAGGTGTTCGCTCGGATTTGCGCAAGAAAAAGCTCACTCGCAAGCAGATTGAAGCTGTAATCACACCTCCTCCCTCCCATCAATCCCCGCGCGACGCCAAGTCCGCATAATATCCGCGGTGGTGTATATGGGGGTTGAATACCCCGTAGCTTCGGCTCGGTGCTTGTTCTCTGCGGCGAGATAAACGGCGATAATCCACAGCTTCTCTGCCCTGTGCTTGTCGCCACTCTCGCCTACCCTGTGAATCAGCTTTATCCATTCTTCCGGGGACAGGGGGCGCGGGAAAAAGACGTTCGTTTCGTGCAACAAAAGAAGACCTCGTATGGGTTTACGTTTGTTGATTCCAAGACACAAAAGACGCCTTGCATCCGACACGGCGACGCTTTTAATATAGCAACCATCCTCCCCTGTTATGAACGTCATTTCCGATAGACAAAAACGACTACATGAGCGCCTAAGCCTCGCGGTAAGGCATGCGACCTCGCGCATTTCTCGTGGGAATGTAAACCTTTCTCTCGGTAGATTCGCCACGGCGGACGATATTCAATCACGCCTCAAAGAAGCTGCCGCTTGCCTTAAAAGCGCGAAGTAATGAATACAGGCGTCCTTGATAATCTGCACGCCAAATACTACGAAGCCTTTAAGCGTGCAGAGGAGGCTGTAAAATCCGCAGAACACGCAGGGGAAGACCTTCCTATCCCCTGTATTAACGAGCTTAGGTATGCAGGGTATCACCATATCCGAGCGGACAAGTTTTTCAAGGATGGCGACACGCAAAAAGCCGAAGAAGAAATGCTGAAGGCAATTCGGCACGCGAACCGCGCTAATTTTGACGTGCTTGAATTTTACATTGCGGTCTACTCAGAAAAGACCAAGGCTATAATCGAATCCTACAAGGGATATGAATACCTTGCGGCTCGACACATCCCAAACTACAAGGAACATATCGCCACCGTAAACCAGATTGGAAACATTATCGAAAACACCCACGCAATAGACAAAGAATCGCCGGATTACATTGAGTATTGCACGGGTATTTGCAAGAGACTGAAAGCCTTTGCGGATGCCTTCTACTCTGTTGAAGATACGCTTTTGTCGGAAATTGCAGACAAAGAGTCTTCAAGAAAACGGTCTTGGAAACAATGTGTTGTTGGTATTATCGGCGGATTTGTGCTCGCAGAAATTCTTCAACGCCTAAAAGAGTGGGTGTAATCCCGAAGTATTCTTCCGCTTGTTCTGGCGGAACGAGCTTCGCGAGGTAGTGCTGAAAGAGCATTGCTGTTCCTCTATGCCGCAAGAGCAACGCCGTCTTGTCCGCCGACTGACTGATTGAGATGTGCATTGTGCAAAACGTGTGGCGCAACGCATTGCGCTTCCAAGCCCACGGCAAGGCTCGCGCGATAGAAGTCTCGCGTTTGTTCTTCGGGAACGGAATCACCCCCTTTTTGTGCGATTGCGATACGGTTGCCAACCACTCAAAGACTGTTTCCGGCAACATCGGACATTGAAGCACCCAATCGTCGCGGGTTTTGCAAATTTCTGCCGGAATAACGATTCTCTTCCGCTCTTCGTCAATCCATTCCCACCTCATTCTCTCCGCTTCCGCCGTGCGTAGTCCGCAGAACAGTCTCAAAGCAAAATTAGGAACGAATTGTGGGAACTTCTTTGCCACGGTTTCCATTAAGAACCGGGCTTCCGCTACGGACAGAGTGAGGACAGGTTTCTTCTCAACTTTCGGCAGCATCCCCTTGTCGATAATCGGCTCTTGCGCAATGTATTCGAGAGCTTTCGCCCGTTTGAACATATAGTTGAGGTTTCCCCGGATGTGAACCTGTGTTCGTGGGGACAAGCCCGTTCCCGCAATCCATTCCGAAACCTCCCTTCCCCGGATTGTGGCAATATCGCGCTTGCCGAAGTCTTTTGCGAAGCGTTCAAGGTAAGTCCGCGTGGTCATGTAGAAACCATCGGAGGTTTTCCGGCGCGAAATGTAATCCAAAACCTCATCGACCACCTGCCGCACCGTCGCGGTCTTTTTCGTTTGAAGGTCTTCGTGTTTGCGCCAAAAGATGGCAACCTCAATCAACGAAACATCCCCGGCAATCTCCTTTGCCGCAAGGTATTCCCGTTGCATCTGGGAGTCAAAGACGATTCTTCCGTCCGCGCCCTGTTGCATTGCCCTTTCCGCCCATTCTTTGCCGTCTATGGCGGCTTCGAGCGTCGAAAAGAATGTCCGGTATCTCTTGCCGTTGATTCGACGCTCCCAACACCATTTCAGTTTGCGATTTGGGTCGTCCCAATATCTAATGCCTTTCGGAATCTTGTCTTCCGCTTTGTCGGTATTTTCCATGATTTTAGTTTGGTTGATTTGTGGTTAAGGAAAGGGCGTTCAGAGGTCTTTTCAGATACCGTTTTTTGTGGGATTTTGGGGCAAAACGGGCGCGAAAATATCAGTCTTGCTTGTCTTCCGCTACGCCGTGGAATCAAGTGTTTAACGCAACTACACGCCAACGAAAAGAGACTTCAAGCCAAAACGTTTGACAATCAATTTTCGCAAAAAAAAAAAACGTGATTTCAAGCACTTTTCTCAAAATTTTTGAAAAAAAGAAAAACCTTGAGTTGAACTTAAAAATCCGCGATTTCGAGACTCAAAAAGACATCCCGCGCTTCGTCCGGCAGAGGCTCCTACGCTTTCGCTTCGGACAAGCCGCCGTCGCCGCAAGCGCCTTTATGCGTTCCCGCGAGTGTCGCGTACGCTTCTACCGCAAAAAAAAGGACGCGCCGCCAAGCACGTCCTTCGGGGAATCAGGAAAATAGCTGCTAATTCGATTCTTACGCTCCGCGCAGGTTTTCGAGGAGCGCCGCCTGATCGAGAATCGGCATGTAATCCTTGTACTCAATACCTTTTTTCAAAATGAATTGCGTGAGGAGTTTCTTCGCCGTAGCGACGAGATCTTCCGGCTTCCACGGTTTTTCAAAATAATTGTCGACGCGTGCTTCGTTGATGGCTCGAATCGTGTCGGCGTGATTTGCCTGCCCGGTGAGAAGAATTTTCTTCGTGTCGGCAAAACGATCGTCTCGGAAAATCGCACCGAGAAGTTCTACTCCGGTTTCTCCGGGCATAACATGGTCGGAAATCACGAGTCCGATGTAATCTCCGTTTCGGCAGATTTCGTCGAGAATTTTCTTTGCTTCGTCTGCGCTTCCGGCTTCTTCGACTCGAAAGAAGGCTTGTAGCGGGCGCAGATCGCGCACAACGGAGTCGAGCACTTCGGCTTGGTCGTCAACACAGAGGATAGTAATTTTTTCCATAGAATGATGTGTGTTATTGGGGTTTATCGATGGGTAAGGTGATGGTGAAAGTGGTAGAACCGGGCACGCTGTCGAGCAGAATTGACCCGCCGTAATCATCGACGATTCGACGTACGATTGCCAGCCCTAAGCCCAGCCCGAAAGAAAGTCCGCTCTTCTTGGTGGAAAAGTCCGGTTGGAAAATTTTTTCTTTCAGCGACACGGGAACGCCGGGGCCGTTGTCGTTGATGGCAACGGAAATATTTTCGCGGGAATGAGAAAGCGTGATGCGCACAGTCGGCTCGGGCGTTCCCGCGAGGTTCATTGCGTCGCAGGCGTTTTTAACGATGTTGACCCAAACTTGGACAAGTTCCGTCATATCGCCGAAAATTTTCGGAAAAGTTGCGGCGTTGCCGAGTTCTGCGACAAGGTTCTTCCCGCGCAACTGCGGTTTGAGCAGAGAAACGGCTTCGGAAATGGATTCGTGAACATCCGTTCCCGCTTCGCGGCGAATGTTCCCGCCGCCGAGAATTTTTACGGAACGCACGATTCCCGCCGCGTGTTTCGCCGCGAGCTGCATATCGCGAATGTCGTGCCCGATCTCCCAAAAACGAGCAAGATTTTCGATATCGGAAAGGATTTTCCGATCGAGCTCCTTCGCAGAATCCGCGTGGGGAGCGATACGGGCGAGTACTTTTGCAGCCGGCTGGGATATCTTAAAAAGGCGTTCGTATTCGCGGGCGCGGGAACGCAGATCTTCGCTGGAATACACCGCTTGGTTGTCGCGTCCGCGGCAAAACAGCTCTGCTTCGCGTTTTCCGAAGGAACGGAGAAATTCTTCGATAAACGCGGAAACAAAATCCGTTTTCCGGGCGAGCACACCGACGGCATTATTCAATTCATGGGCCAGCCCGGCAGCAAGTTGTCCGAGCGTTGCAGACATTTCCGAGCGGTGCATACGGTGAATCGCCGCTTCTTTTTCCGCCGCGTGTTCAAAAACGCGGGAATTGCGCAAAGCGAGCTCGTGCACCATCGTCGGGACGAATTGTTCTATCAGCGAGCCGAATTTTTCGGGCTCGACGGCTTCGACCGTTTCGTCAATGTAGGCGACTTCGATATTCGTTTCCGCAACAATTTCGCAGGAACTGCGGAACAGGCGGGAGAAAAAGCTTTGAACTCCGATGTAGGAACCGGGACCGGCGCGGAAAACCTGATAGAGCGAATCCGGAATGCGCTCGCCGGATTCGTCGCGGCGGTGGCGATAGGCAATAACGTTCCCGCTGAGCAAAAGATAAAGGCGTTTGGAGGCTTCTCCTTCGCGAACAAGTTTTTCCCCTTTTTTAAGCGCAAAGATCCGATCCGGAAACGCGAAATAATCCGCGTTAATCCGAGAAATCTTTTTATGAAATTCCGCGCTCTGGATCATGGGGAACAATAAGGGGACAAGCAAAAAATGAAAAACTTCGGAAGAATAAAAAGGAGCAAAGAGAAGTCGATTCCGGAAGAGGCGGGAATACGCCCGCCTCCTCCGGGAAACGAGCTATTTCGCCACGGGAGCGGCAGTCGTCGCCACGGGAGCAACGATAGTCGTTCCCTGCGCGGAAACGGAAGCGGCATCGGTCGTTTTCGCCGGAGTAAACACACCGAGATGCGCGAGCACAATCATCATAACGTAGGTGAGCACCATGCCGATAATGCCGATTGCAACACCGGTTTTCGCCATGCCCTTCGTATCCACAAGCCCCGTCGCGTGCGCAAGCGCATTCGGCGGCGTGGAAATCGGGAGAGACATACCGAGCGAAGAGGCAAACGCGACGGAAACGAGCAAGGCCGTTACACCGCCGAGGCCGTCAAGCGAACCGCCGAGGCTTCCGCCGACCGCCGCAATAATCGGAACGAGCAATGCCGCTGTCGCCGTGTGTGACATAAAGTTTGCCATGAAAAGGCAGATCACGCCCGCTCCGACCATCAGCCCAAACGCAGGCCACGAAGCAAACGGAATTGCCCCGATCAGATGCTCCGCCAAACCTGTTTTCTGCAAACCGACACCGAGAGCGAAGCCTCCGGCAACGAGCCAAAGAACGTCCCAGCTCATACCGTTCAAATCCTTTTTCGTGATAACCTGAGAAAGAGCGAAGACCGCCATCGGAATCATCGCAACAATGTTGGAGTCAATCCCGACGATGTCCTTACCGAGCACCCAGAGCAAGACCGTCACGGTAAACGTAACGTAAACAATGATTGCCTTCGGCGTTTTCAAAAATTCGCCGCCGACGTTGAGCTCCATCTTCGGCTTGGAGATCGGGAACAGCCACAGGAGCAAAAGCCACGAAAGCAAAATCAAAATAACGACGTACGGAACACCGAAAAGCATCCATGTACCGAACGACACCGACGCATCCATATCCGCAAGCGCCTTCAACGCAATAGCGTTCGGCGGCGTTCCGATCGGTGTACCCATACCGCCGACGTTTGCAGCAATCGGAATTGCGAGCGCGAACGCCGCGCGCCCCTTGTCGCTTTCGTCAAACATCGAAAGTACGGGAGCGAGAATTGCAAGCATCATCGCCGCCGTCGCCGTGTTGGACATAAACATCGAGAAAACGGCCGTAATCGTCATCAAGCCGAGAAGCACGAACTTCGGATTCGTCCCGAACGGCTTCAGGAGGAAGCGCGCAAGGTTCATGTCGAGCTTGTATTTCGTCGCGGCGGCAGCCAAAAAGAAGCCGCCGAGGAAGAGCATGATAATCGGGTCGGCAAACGTCGCCATAAGCCCCTTGGAGCTGACGAGGTTGGAGAACTTTTCTCCGGTTGCCGGATCCGTCTGCATCGAAAAGAGCGTATCTCCGCCGAAGCTGAACATCAGTCCCTTATCGGAAACAGTCAACAACATCAGCACGATGACAAACATCGATGTCGTCCAGATCGGAAACGGTTCGAGAATCCAAAACAATGCCGCGAGCACAAAAATTGCAATCACGCGGATTTCGACGGCGTTTAGCACCACGCCGAAAGATTCATACGGCAAGAAAAGGCACCCGACGGCAAGCGCGAGAGCAATCAGACCCTTTAGAGCTTTTACTTTTGTCATGATTTTAGATGATTAAGAAAAAAAATGTAAATTTCGCTTCAAAAAAAACGTTCCCCTGCGGAATTTTCCGATGGGGGAACGGTTTTTTCTAAGAACAGGATTAGCGATTTTCCGGAACGACGGAGCCCATACCGGGCATTCCCGTTTCCCAATCTTTGGGACCGCCGGTTCCGGACAAACCGGAATCCGTAGGGCGCGCTGTTTCCACACAGGAAGCAAGTGCAATAACGGAGAGAGCCGCAACCAGAAAAATCTTTACGAACCCGTACATTAGTCCTGAGGCTTCTTAACAATCGTCGGAATCACCTTCACATAGGTGCCTTCCGCAAGTTTCTGAACGTTCGTGCCGGGGAGCAGTCCGAGCGTCGTGCGGCTGGGACGCGGATCCGTGATACGAGCCTCCCCGACGCGTTCGCCGTTAACTTCGAGAACGACCGGCGTTCCCGCAACGATTGCCGGATCTTCGTCTCCGACGCCAATAACGATTTGACCGCGAACGTGGTCGAGCGCAACAACCGTGGTCAGGACATACGGAGCTTCAAATTCCACAACGACACCGCCCTTTGCTTCCGCGTAGAGGTCGACCGGAAATTCCGTCGGAACGGATTCTCCGCGCTGAATAACCCAAGTGCGGAAACGCGCGTAGCGCTGCCCGGCGGCGACTTTCGTTTTCTGCAATTCTTCAATTTCGGCGAGCTTCTGGTCGTATTCTTCCTTGGAATACATATTGCTCTTTTCTTCCGTCAGCTGAGCAACGCGTTCTTTTTCGGAACGGAGCTGGCTTTCGAGGTCGCTGACTTTTCCGTTGAGGTCGCTGACTTCCGACGTAAGCGATTCCTTATCACGCGTCAGCTGATTCGCTTCCTCCGTCTTCGCGTCAAGGTCGGATTTGAGACCGTCAATTTCGTCATTTTTCTGATTAATCGTGGTTTTCAGAGACGCGATTTGGTTTTCGTTGCGCTCTTTCGTTTCGCGCAAATCAAAGACTTCCTGCTTTACGAGCTCTGTCTTTTCGACACGATCCTTCAATGTAGCAGTTTTAACACCGCGCACATCGTCCAGCGGTTTGGTTTTGACGAAGGCATTTTCCATCTCGCCCTTAATCATAAAGAACAGGGCAATGGCGGCGCCGGCAGCGAGAATAGCGACAATGCGCAATACGAGAGAAACGTTCTTGTTCATCGTAAACGGGGTTAATTATTTGTAATTGAAAGTGGAGTTGCAGAATGGGGTTTCAACCTGACGCCAAACGTTTTTAGACGGACTCAACGCCAAATGTTGGCAAATTTTAAATACGAGTTCTGTGCGGTTTTCAAGCTCTAATTTCCTCGCGATGGCTTCCGCCGTGAATTTTTCCGGGGCATTTGCCTTCAGGAATTCAACGATTTGCACTTGGAGCTTCAAAATCCCCGCCGCAGCCTTTTTCCCTGCCTCGACGCCCGGCTGGTGATAAGCGTTGATTCCGACGAAAGTCGCGTAAAATCCGACCGCACGCTCGAAGAGCGCAATCAACGCACCGATGCTCTGCGGCGTCACGTCATCGACGGTCAGCGTCACCGACGCACGTCCTTTTTCCGTCAGTGCCTCGCGTGTGCCAAGGAGGAAGCCTTCGAGATAGTCCCCCGCGGAAACCCCCGGATCGACTTCGACGCTTTCGCCGTCGCGATCCCGCAAAACTTCGATGAATGTCGCAAAGAAATTCGGAACGCCTTCACGCAACTGCTGGATATACGCGTGCTGGTCGGTCGAACCCTTGTTCCCGTAAACGGAAATACCCTGATTGACGATGTTCCCGGCGAGATCTTTTTCCTTGCCGAGCGATTCCATGATCAGCTGTTGCAAGTAACGCGCGAAGAGCAAAAGGCGATCCTTGTACGGCAAAATCACCATGTCTTTGGACCCTTTGCCGTCGGTCAGGAAATACCACGCGAGCGCGAGAAGTGCCGCCGGATTTTCGCGGACTTCGCGGGAACGCGTCTGAGCGTCCATCGCAGCCGCGCCCGCGAGCATTCCGCGAATATCCAAGCCTTGAAGCGCCGCAGGAAGCAAGCCGACCGCCGCCATTTCGCTGGTGCGTCCGCCGACCCAATCCCACATCGGGAAACGTTCGATAAATCCTTGCGCAACTGCCGTTTTGTCGAGCTGCGATCCCGCGCCCGTTACGGCGACGGCGTGTTTCGCGAAGTCCAATCCCGCAGCCTTGTACTGCGCCTCGGTTTCGATCATCGCATTGCGCGGCTCCGGCGTGCTCCCGGATTTCGAGGTTACGATGCAAAGCGTTTCGCCGAGTTTACCTTTGAGTTCGGCAAAAATCGTATCAAATCCGTCCGCGTCCGTATTATCGAGGAAGAAAACCTTCATCTTATCGCGACCCGGCATTCCGAGCGCGGAAGCGACGAATTGCGGGCCGAGCGCGCTCCCGCCGATACCGATACAGAGCAGATTTTTAAACGTTCCCGCGCTTCCGGAGATTTCACCGTCGTGAATCTTTTTGGCAAAGGCTTCGATTTTTTCGACCGTTCCCGCAATTTCCTTGGCGAGTTCCGCCGTCGGAGCGAGTTGCGGGGCTCGGAGCCAGTAATGCCCGACCATGCGGTTTTCGTCGGGATTCGCGATCGCGCCCTTTTCGAGTTCTGCCATGGCGTCAAACGCCTTGTCGAGCATCGGTTTGGAATCCGCAATGTAATTCGTCGGAAAACCGACCCGGCTCAAATCGATGGCGAAGTTAAGCGCGTCAAACGCGATAAAATTCTGCTTAAAATTATCCCAGCTCATGGAATTCGGATAGGAAATAAAAATCGCGGGAACGCCGCAGCATTACTTGGCAGGAGCGCTTTCCGGCGTAGAAGCCGGAGCAACCGGAGCTTCGACGGGAACGATTGCCGCTTCCGGCTCCGTTTCGACCGCCGCAGGTGCCGCCGTCGTTGCCGGAGCCGCCTGTTCTTCAAGCTTCAAGCCCTGCCCTTCTCCCTTGTCCCGAGCGCCGAGGAATGCGAAATAAAGCACCGCGCAAAGAATGAAAAACGCGGAAATAAAAACCACCGTCGCCTTGGAAAGGACACCCGCCGCCTCGCCGCCGAAAAGGCTTTCGGACGCGGCACCGCCGAGTGCGGAACCCATACCCGCATTCGCGCTCGGTTTCTGCATCAAAACGAAAAGGACGACCAACACGCTCACAAAAGCGAGAACCGTCAACGCACCGTAAATAAGAATACTGCCCATAAAAATTAAAAGTGAACATTAAATGCGTTCCCTCCGTGCCACGCAAATAGAAATTTAGCGCAGATGACGCCCTTCGCGCGCGCTACCCGTCAAAGAGTCCTTCATCTTCTTCAACCTCCGACTCGAGCACGTCAGTGCCTTCCTCATACTCGATCTCGAATTTTCCGGGTACGGAAAGCAAGCCCAGATCCGTTTTCAAACGATTTTGCTTGCGGCGCGTTTTTTTCAAAAAATCTTCCGTTTCTTGAGCCGTCGTCGAATGTTTCGCCGTATCCTTCGGAATCGCGATGTCTCCGTTCGTATAATCTGCAAGCGCCCGAAAGATATTTTGCGGGAGCATTTCCGTCGTAAAAAAGTAAACGCGCTGCCCGTTATCCTGAGCGAGCTTCAACCAACGCTCAAACAGCGCTGATTCGTCCGGTATCTGCCCGTCGCGATAATCCTGAAAATCCGCAAAAACAATCACGGAATCGTATCCGCCCTCGGAAAGCACCATTTCCAACCACCGCCCGAGCGCGAGCCACGAGGAATAGTCGTTCCCGGACCATTCCGAAAGCAGGGCTTTCCCGTAGGAACTTAAATTTTCCGCCCACTCGTTCCCGCCGCCGGAATAATCGTATATTCCGTTTTTGCGCGCCTTTTTGTTCTTCCGAATTAGCGCTTTCATCGCCTTGCGGGAGGCGGAAGGTTTTTTCTCGCGCTCGTAGGAGTTGAGCAGAGATTTCTTTTTGCGCTCCCATGCGCCCTGCTCAAGGCGCGAACGCGAAATTCCGGAAATTTGCCCCATCCCGCAACCCATAAATTCAAAAACATCCGCCGTCGGAAACTTCTTCAGAATTTCCTCGCGCACCACCGGCAAAACTTCGGTCATCGAGCCCGACGAATCCATATAAACCGCGAGCCGCCCCGCCGTAACATTCGTTCCGAGAATCTTTTGCGTCGTCTGAAATTTACTCACGAAATTACGCGTATTTCCGATTCCGACACCCGTTCCCGCACCGATTCCTCCGCCGAGTCCGCCGCCGTTCCCGCTCGACAAATCGCCGCCCAGCCCGTGCATTCCTCCCGCCGCCAGCGTGCTTCCGGAAAAAGATTTCATCGCCGCCACCTCCGGAAGCTCCGGCAACGCGAATTTTGCATTTGCCACCTTGGAAACGATTTTCCGGCTCTGCGTTCCCGCGGTAATTTTTACGCTTTTGCGGCGCGAAGACTGAACGTCGGCATAAGACGGACGCTCTCCGCCGCGCCCCCCGCCGCTTCCCGTCGCAAAAAACGACGGCGGCTCTTCCGGCGGCGCAACATACGTCGAAACCACATAAAAAATCGCGAAAAAAATCAGCACCGCGTGGAAAATCAGCGAAAACGCCAAGCTCCCGCCTCCGATTTTCCGCCAAACTTTTACCGTTTCCGAAACGTCGGGCGGCGCTTCAAAATGATGAACGACAGGCGCCTTTTGCGGCTCGGAGAAAACATCTTCAGCGGTTTCTGCTTCGTTCCCGCGAACGGAATCTTCCGCTTCCTTCGCAGAAACCGGATACACGGGAACACCTACTGCACCGCTCTGCGCATCCGACGCAGGCGAAGTTGTGCTCTGCACCGCATTTTGGTAAAGCATCGCCGCCGCCATGCGCTGCGCCAGAGAAATCACTTCCGCATCCTGCCGCTTTCGCAGATTTTCCCGTTCCCGCAACGCGTTAAACTTCCGCAACAGCAACATATGCCGACGCGCCAGCGCCCGCAAATCCTCTTCAGAGAGAACTTTCGTTTCCTTCGGTGTCTGTTGAGGCGTTAACATTTTTTTTTTGGCGAGCAATCGACTCGGGAAATAATAAGTCATTGCCGCCAAGTTGAAAGAAGAAAGCACACTCTACGCACACCCGTGCGCTAAATTTCAATTTGTCGCAGGCAAATTGAAATTAATCTCGAATTTCGAATTCCAAATTCCGAATGAAGTGCGGAAAAAAATCGTAGCGAGTAAAGACTTCAACTCTTGCCTCGAAGCCATACATTCCTTTTCCATTCTTGGTAATCATTCGGAATTCGCAATTCGGGATTCGAAATTAATTGAAATTTAGCGAAGCATCCGCTTCGCTAAATTTCAATTTTACGCTTTTGCGCTTTTTCGTTAGTATTAGCCCAAAATTCCTTTTTATGAAAAAAAACTTCTTGGAAGACTTTGGCTCTGACGCGCGTTCCCGCGTCGAAAGCGCTGTCGCCGCCATTCGGACCGGACGCGGCGTTCTCGTTGTCGACGATGAAGACCGCGAGAACGAAGGCGACTTGATTTTTGCCTCGGAAACTCTAACGACCAATCAGATCGCCATGCAAATTCGCGATTGCAGCGGCATCATCTGCATCTGCATTACGGAAGAAAAAGCACGGGAACTCGATCTTCCCATGATGGTCCCCGAAAACACCAGCCGCTACGGAACGGCGTTTACCATTTCCATTGATGCCAAGGAAAACGTAACAACGGGCGTTTCCGCCGCCGACCGACTCGAAGCCGTACGCGCCGTGATTTCGGACAACGCTTCGCGCGAAAACCTTGTCGCCCCCGGACATATGTTCCCGCTCATCGCACGCAGCGGCGGAGTACTTGAACGCCCGGGACACACGGAAGCCACCGTCGACCTGATGCGCCTTGCCGGATTCAAGCCTTGCGGAGTGCTTTGCGAGCTGACGAATCCCGACGGAACGATGTCGCGCCTTCCCGAGGTTGCCGAGTACGCGAAAAAGTACTCGCTCCCGCTCGTTTCGATTAAAGACCTGATCGAATATCTGAAATCCGAGACCTGATTCCGCACGTTTTTTATTTTGTCGAAAAAAAAAATCAAAAAAGCACTTGACGAAACAACTGCTTTTTGTTTTGATTTTGAAACAATCAGTTTTACGCCCCTTTCGTCTAGCCCGGACTAGGACACCTCGCTTTCACTGAGGCGACCAGGGTTCGAATCCCTGAAGGGGCGCCACTTTCAAAAGCCCGCGAATTAAAAGTTCGCGGGCTTTTTATTTTCGGAAAAATGTTCACGCTCAACGAGATTCGTCTGCAATACGGTCCGCGTATTTTGTTTAACGGGATTTCCACGACCATCAACGCGCGGGAACGCATCGGCTTGGTCGGCTCCAACGGCGCGGGCAAATCCACGCTTTTGAAAATTCTTGCCGGAGAGCAGGACTTTGACGCGGGAACGATTTCAGCCGCCAAAAACGCGACGGTCGGCTATCTCCCGCAAGACGGCTTGGAAACGCACGGGAAAACGCTTTACGCCGAAGTCGAAAGTGCTTTTGAGGATATTCTTTCGCTTCGCAAAAAAATTGAAACGGCGGATGCCGAATTGCAATCGCTTCCGCCGGATTCCGACGAATATCGCGAAACGCTCGAGCTCATTTCCGCTTGGGAACGCCGCCTTGAAGATGCGGATGCCGCGAAATTGCGTTCCCGCGTCGAAACCATTTTGCACGGGCTCGGGTTTTCCCAAAGCGACATGGAGCGCGACACGGGCGAATTTTCCGGCGGTTGGCAAATGCGCATCGCTCTTGCGAAACTTCTCCTGCGCGAACCGGCGCTTCTGCTGCTCGACGAACCGACGAATCACCTCGACATCGAATCTCAGGATTGGCTTGAAAGCTGGCTTTCACGCTACGCGGGAACGGTCATGATTGTTTCTCACGACCGCGCTTTTCTCGACACGATTTGCGGGAAAACGTTTGCTCTGACCGCCGGGCGGCTCGAAGTTTACAACGGAAATTATTCCTATTTTGAAAAAACGTCGCGGGAACGACGCGAATCCCTTCGCCGCGCAGCACAAAATCAGGCCCGCGAAATTGCGAAAACGGAAGAATTTATCGAGCGTTTTCGCGCGAAAGCGACGAAGGCGGCGCAGGTGCAATCACGCATCAAAGCACTGGAAAAAATCGAACGCGTCGAATTCGAGGAAGAAGACGATTCGCAAATCGCGTTCGCGTTTCCGCCCGCGCCGCAAAGCGGACAGGTCGTTCTCGAATTGAACGGCTTGGACAAAAACTACGGCGCATTAAACGTTTTAAAAAACATCAATTTTAAAATCGAACGCGGCGAGCGCATCGCCGTCGTCGGCGTAAACGGAGCCGGAAAATCCACGCTCATCCGCATGCTCGCGGGAACGGAAGCGCAAACGGCGGGAACGCGCACGGAAGGTCTCAACGTTGCCGTATCATATTTTGCACAACATCAGGCAAAGGAACTCAATCCGGATATCGACGTGCTTACGACCGTGAACGACGTCGCCGCAGGGCTCGGCACCACCCGCCTGCGCACGCTTCTCGGCGCATTTCTTTTCCGGGGAGAAGACGTTTTTAAGCCCGTCGGCGTGCTTTCCGGCGGAGAACGCAACCGGCTCGCGCTCGCGCGTATGCTTCTGCGTCCGTTCAATTTTCTCATTCTCGACGAGCCGACAAACCACCTCGATATGCGCTCCAAGTCCGTGCTGGCGCAGGCGCTGAAACAATACACGGGAACGTTTGTTATCGTTTCGCACGACCGCGATTTTCTCGATCCGCTCGTAACAAAAGTCATCGAAGTAAAAAATCACGGCATTCGCGTTTTCCTCGGCAACGTCAGCGACTATCTCGCCGCAACCGCCGAAGAGCGTTCCCGCGAACGCGAAAAATTTTTCGCAACGGGAACAACTCCCGCAAAACCTGCGGCAAACGACCCGCGGGAACGCCGCCGCGCCAATGCCGAACGCGCCAAGCAGTTGGCACCGCTCCGCAAAAAACTGAAAGAAATCGAGGAACGCATTGCCGAACTCGAAACCGAGCAGTCCGATTGGGAAAACAAAATGTCCGCACCGGAATTTTTCTCGCGCGGCGAAGCGACAAAAGCCGACGTCGCACGCTACGAAGCCGTTAAAACTGAAATTGCCGATGCCTACACGCTTTGGGAATCCCTCGCGGAACAAATTGAGAACTGAACACGCGAGTCCGATTGAGTTCTTTTCCGTTTTCAAAGTTTTTCGTTTTGCGGGAACGCTGTAATCAATTTAGATTTCGCCGCTATTATGGGTAAAACACTTTTCCGAAAGGTTTGGGACGCACACACGGTGGCGACGCTCCCGAACGGACAGACGCAACTCTTTATTGCGACACATTACATCCACGAAGTTACTTCGCCGCAAGCCTTCGGAATGTTGCGCGACATGAATCTGCCCGTCATGCACCCCGAGCGCACGTTCGCGACGGTGGACCACATCGTCCCGACGACGAGCGTTACGGAACCGTTCCCGGACGCGATTGCGCAATCGATGATCTCCGAGCTTCGCAAAAATTGCGCTGAAAACGGTATTCGCTTTTTCGATACGCACACGGGAAATCAGGGCATTGTTCACATCGTCGGCCCGGAACAGGGAATCACCCAGCCCGGAAAAACGATTGCGTGCGGCGACTCGCACACGGCAACGCACGGCGCATTCGGCGCGGTGGCGTTCGGCATCGGCACCTCGCAGGTGCGCAACGTACTCGCGACGCAAACGCTCGCGTTTTCTCCGCTCAAAGTGCGCCGCATCAACGTAAACGGCGCGCTCAAGCCCGGCGTTACGGCAAAAGACGTCGCGTTGCATTTGATTAACCTGCTCGGCGTGGACGGCGGGATCGGTTTCGCACACGAATACGGCGGAGACGTTTTCGACAATTTCTCAATGGACGAACGCATGACGGTCTGCAACATGGCGATTGAAGGCGGCGCGCGTGTCGGCTACGTCAATCCCGACGAAACAACGTTCGCCTACCTCAAAGGTCGAGCATTTGCGCCGACGGGAGCGGATTGGGACGCGGCGGTGGCGCGCTGGAAATCTTTCGCGAGCGATCCGGACTGCGTTTACGACGATGTCGTCAACGTCGATGCGGCGAACATTGCTCCGACGGTAACCTGGGGCATCACGCCCGCGCAAAGTGTTCCCGTGACGGCGGCATTCCCGCGTCCGGAAGACCTTTCCGCGACGGATGCCGCGACTGCGGAAGAAGCCTATCGCTACACGCGTTTTTCGCCGGGCGCACCCGTCGCGGGAACGAAAGTCGATGTCGCATTCATCGGATCCTGCACGAACGGACGCCTTTCGGACTTCCAATCCGTCGCAAAATATTTGGCGGGAAAAAAAGTGGCTCCGGGCGTAAAAGCACTTGCCGTTCCCGGTTCGCAAATCGTTGCCGCGCAGTGCGAAAAGCTCGGCATCGCGCAGATTTTCCGCGACGCGGGATTTGAATGGCGCCTGGCGGGTTGCTCGATGTGTTTGGCGATGAATCCGGACAAGCTCGTCGGCGATCAGGTTTGTGCGAGTGCGTCGAATCGCAACTTCAAAGGTCGCCAAGGCTCGCCGACGGGACGTACCTTGCTGATGTCGCCGCTGATGGTCGCCGCCGCCGCTGTTTCCGGTTGTGTCGCCGACTGCCGCGAAGTTTTCGATCTGTAAATCCGAAAGAAGCGACGCGCTTACCGCTTTCTTCGCCAAAATCATGGAAATTTCAAACCGCATAAAAGCCGCCCGGGAAGCCGTCGAGAGTGTCGTTTCGTTTTTCGAAGAAAAATTTTCCAAAGTCGAAAGCCTGTGGAAGCGGGATGACACACGCGTGACGGAAGCGGATTTTGAAATTTCAAAACGTATCACGGATTTCATTACGACGGCGTTCCCGCAGGACGATTTTTGCTCGGAGGAAGATTTGCCGCCTCCCGGCGCTCCCGCGCGGGAACTGCGTTCTCGCTTCGCATGGGTGCTGGATCCGATTGACGGAACAAACAATTTCGCGCGGGGAATTCCGCTCTGCGCGGTTTCTTTGGCGCTTCTTGAAAACGGTTTTCCCGTTTACGGAATCATTTACGACCACGCGCAAAAAACATTTTTGGAAGGCGGGAAAACGGTTCCGCTGTCGCGTGGCGGCGTTCCCGTGAAAACAGAATGCCCGGCGTTCAATCATCACAGC
Source organism: Opitutales bacterium (assembly GCA_017935025.1). GTDB lineage: Bacteria > Verrucomicrobiota > Verrucomicrobiia > Opitutales > UBA953 > Spyradosoma. Next base: position 67,983 of record JAGBIL010000020.1, read on the forward strand.
ATCGTGAGTTTCCATTTTCCGCTAAAAAAAGACGAGTTAGCGGAGTTGGAGCCGTTTACGACGGTGAACGCGGTGCGCTGCCAAGGTTCTGCGGCGCTGAATCTGGCGTATAATGCTTTCGGCGCGATTGACGGAAGCGTCGACTACAACACGAAGATTTGGGACATCGCGGCGGCTACGGCGATGCTCGAAGCGGCGGGGCGCGAAATCATTTTTCGCGGGACGCAAGCGTTCCCGCTACGGGAAGTTTCCGCTAAAATGCCCAACCTGTGCTGGGTCGCGGGAACGCCGGAATTTATGGAAAAGGCGCGAAAGTTTTTATCGCTTTCGTAAAAGAAAAACTCGGTTTTGAGGTGTCCGATGAGGGCTGAGAGCTTAGAGGTAAATGCGTTTTGCTTTTAGCAAAAAAGGTTTTTGAAATCCTTTTTCGCGGAGCGAAATGCAAATACCGATCATCTCTAACCTCTTCTCTCTCATCGGAAACTCTATTTATAGAGATTTCTTTAAGCTCTAAGTATTAAGCTTTAATCTTTTTTACCCTAAGAAAATCTTCGGCTTGGGAAGAATCGCGTAGAGCACGCGCACGACGACATACGTCACGACAAAGGCAAAGAACGCGGAAACGGGAATTTGCAGTTCCAGCGGAACACCGATTTTGACGGCAAGAACGTAGCTCGGTCCGACAAAAAAGTAATGCACAAGATAAACGCCGAAACCGAGTTTCCCGAGCGTGGCGAGAAAATTCGTAAAGCGCCCCGTAGAGATTTCGATTTTTGAAATCAGCAAAAACAGCGCAGCGCTCGAAAGCACAACGTTGAGTGAACAATACGTCCAGAAAAGTTCGACCATCGGCTCGGCTTGAAATGTTTTCGCGGTGGCGGAGACGGCTTCCGGTGTAGTTCCCGCGAGTGATTGCGCGACATCGGCGAGGCAGCGGGAAAGGAATCCGCCGTCAGCGAGCGCATTGAAAACCTGCGGATTATCGAGGCTGCCCATGAGACGCACCCAGAGAAATCCGACAAAGGTCAAGAGCGTTCCCGCAAGCAGCATCGGGAGCGCAACCGCGAGCGTCTTTTTCACGCTGCGTTCCCGTGCGGTTTCGGCAAGAACGTGCCCGAGCAGTAAATAGCCGTTAAATCCCGCAAACGCGTAAAACGTACCGAACGCGTTCCACGAGCAAGTGCCGAAAAGGTAGCCTGCTCCGAAAGGCAAATGCGGAGTCAGAAAAACGTCGGCGTACGGAAGGACAAGCGTTACACCCCAAACCGCGAGAAACGCCCACTTGGTTTTCGTCGAAACTTTTTCTACCCACGCCGAAAAGACCGGCAGGTAAAGATACAGCCCCAAAAGCATGTAAACGTACCACAAATGGACGGAAAAGTAGTTGAACGAAAGCGGGACCGTGGCGAGCGTGCCGAGCGCGGCGGAAAGCGTGGTTTCCGGACCGTTCCCGCCGTTCATAAAACTCGCATACGGGAAAAACGTGAGAACGAGTTGCTTCGCGGCTTCGGGCGTGGCGGTCGCCAAACTCGCAAACCACGGGAACAGCGTGTAAATCGCGGACCAAATCAGAAAAGGAATCAGTACGCGCGGAATGCGTTTTTTGTAAAATTCTCCAAGTGTATTTTCCCTCACGGGAAGCAACAGCGCACCCGTAATCATCACAAACAGCGGGACACACGGACGCAGAACCGAGCCCCAAATCGCGCCCCAGCGCAGAAAATCCGGATTGCTTGCCGATTCCGCCGAGCAGTTGAACGGGTCGCAGGCGTGGCAAACGACGACGAGAAACATCGCGATCCAGCGCGCGCAGTCAATCCACACGAGATGTCGTTTTTCGTCGGGAGAAACGCAGGGAGCGTGGGTCTGTGTTTGTGTAGTCATCGTTTTCTTTCGGAAATAATCGGCGCGGGAACGCGAAGTGTTTCAGTCAAGGGTTTCGGCAGCGCGTAATTCATCGTCGCTCATGCCGAGTTTTCCCGGCAAAAATCACGCATATCCGGCGGAAGCGGCGCGGAAAAAGTACGTTGGAACTCGGGACTTTTGAAAACGAGGCGCGCGGCATGCAAGGCTTGGCGCGGCATTTCGAGTTCCCGCGCGTGGCGCTCCGTCCAACCTTTTTCGCAAAAATCCAAATAAAGGCGCTCGTTGTATCCGTAAAGTTTGTCGCCGACAACGCAATGTCCGATGTGTTGCGCGTGCGCACGGATTTGGTGCTTTCTTCCCGTGTGGAGCTCGACGCGGACAAGCGTGTATCCGTTCCCGCGATACAGCGGTTCGAAAAAAGTAACGGCGGTTTGTGCGTCCGGTCCCTCGCCCACGCATTGTTTGACGAGAACGGGGCTCGCGGTGTCGGGACGCAACGGCTCATCGACGTGCCGGGGCTCGCGCATTTCGCCCTCGAGAATAGCGAGGTAGGTTTTGGAAACCCAGCGCCGTTCGACGGCTTTTTGGCTTTTACTTGCGGCTTCGCGATTGAGCGCAATGAGAATAATTCCGCTGGTCTCTCGGTCGAGTCGGGAAACCAGGTGCATTGTCGCTCCTCCGCGCCATTCCCGCACCGCGCCGACGAGGCTCGACCATGGACCGTTTTTTGACGGATGGCAAACGACCCAGCCCGGTTTGTTGAATGCGAGAAAATCCGAATCCTCCTCGACAATCCACGTCGGCAATTCCTCCGGCTTAATCAGCGGAGCGTTTTGCGCCTGCGCACCGGGCGGCGGGAACGCGCAACAATCGGGATTTCGCTTCGGAGAAAACACCAAGCCTCAAGGTTTTAAGCGTTTTTAGTTCACCTTTCTGCAAAGGTAAACCGCGTAGGCGAACATGAGCACGTTCGGTGCCCAAGCCGCAAGCACGGGCGGCAACCATTGGGCCGTACCGAGCATATTGAAAATATTGGTCAACAGATAATACGCAGCGAAGAGCCCGATAGATTTGGATACGCCGACCATCGGATTTACGCGCACACCGGCGACGGCAAACGGAATCGCGATCCCGACGACGATGAGACAACAGAACGGGCTCGCCAACACGGAGTTGTAATATACTTCGTATTCGGAAATGCGCGGGTTGCTTTTCGGATCGGTTTCCTTGAGGATGCGGCGGATTTCAGGAATGGAAAGGTCGCTTGTTTTGCGTCCGATGAGTGCCATCAGCGAGGGATTTTCCGAAAACTTGGATTCCTTCCGTTCCGTGAATTTCGGCTGGCGCAAAAGTTGCCCGTCTTCGTAAACGAGTTCCTTGCCGTTTTTCAGCGTCCATGTGCGCGTCGCTTCGTCAAACGAACCCGTTTCCGCGACGAGAGCATTCGTGATTCTCCCGCGTTCATCGTAGGTGTAAATGTTTACGCCGTAGGCTTTGCGCGTGTAGGGGTTGTAGTTGGCGATATACCAATTCCGGCGATCTGCAGAATTGTTAAAAAACAGCATTTCGCCGCGAACACTGGCTCGGTTGAAATCGCCCTTACTTTCGCGATATTTCAGTTCGCCTTCGGAAAGAATCGTCGCCGCGCGCTCCGTGGCGTACGGCACAAGCGAAGCGTTCAGCGCAAGCATGAGAAACGACAGCACCGCTCCCGCCGCCCAAAGCGAACGCGTAATGCGGAAAATGCCCAGCCCCGCCGCGCGCATTGCCGTAAGCTCCTGATTTTTATGCAAATGCCCCAGCATGAAAAGCAGGGAAACGAGCAACGACACGGGAATGACCACCGGAAGAAATCCCATTGCGATCATTGCAAAAAATTCGACGGATTGAAGCGTCGGGACATTCCAAACCAAAAGGTCTTCCAAGTTGTTGTAAACAGCGGAAATGAGAAGCATTCCGATCATCGCGAGGAGCGACATCGCGAAAATTTTCAGCCATTCCCATAAAATGTGTCGGTCGATCAGAGGCATTGCTTCGGCAATAATGGATAAAGCAGAGCTGTTTGGAAAGAAAATTGAAATTTCACGAAAAAACCGATACCGGCGCGGAAAAATCAAACAGGTTCGCCACGAATTCGCTCGTCCTCCCACGTCGCGGGATCGAGCGAAAAAAGCCGGGAAAGCAAAGCGTAAATTTCCGGATGTGCGCGCTTAGTCTCGGCAGGTTGTTCAAAAAACGCTTCGACGGAAACGGCAAAAAACTCGGCGGGATTTTCCGCACCGTATTCATCAAGAATCGTTCCCGCGTCGCCCGAACGAAGCCGCTCGAGTTCCCGCGCGGCGATATTTTGCCACGCCCGCACGTCGGAGGGGTCGGGAAATGCGGGACGCCCGCCGGCGATCCCGTCATCGGAATCCAGTTGGTGCGCAAATTCGTGAATGACAACGTTTTGTCCGTTCCCGTGTAATGCGATATCTCGCGCAATACGTTGCCACGAGAAGACGACGCTTCCGTGCGTCCACGATTCACCGTCGCGCGTCCCGCGTTCCCGCGCAACCAGTCCGCCTTCCGCCTCACTTTCCTCGCCGGCCGCAGCAAACGCGCGCGGGTAGACGAGCACGGAATGGAGCGAGTTCCATGCGGGTCCGGAACGATTGACGGAAAGCAGCGACGCATACCCGGCAATCGTAAGAGCCATTTCATCCGAAACGGTCTCCAATCCACCGCAGGCTTCAAATGTTTTTTCAGACAAAAACTCTTTGATGCGGCGATGATATTTTTCGCGAAGCCGATTCGGCAAAATCGCGTAAGCGGGGACGTTCCGGAGAAGAATTTTTTCCCACGTTCGCGGGAACGGTGCCGCAAAAAAACGTGTGCGCCGCATTTTCGAACGCACCGAAACCGTGAGGAAGACAACAACCGCCGCCACGGATACTGCCCAAAAAAGAATCACCGTTTCCCGCTTCCTTTCGCGCTTTTTTTATCCCCGTTCAGCGTCCGGCAAATCCGGCAGGAGTGCCCGTCGCAACCGCGTGCCGTACAGTGCTCACGCCCGTAAAAAATAATTTGCAAGTGGAGTTTGTTCCAGCATTCCCGCGGGAACAGCTTTTTTAAGGAGGTCTCGGTGTCAACGACGTTTTTCCCGGAGGCAAGTTTCCAACGGGCGGCAAGACGGTGAATATGCGTATCCACCGGGAACGCGGGAACGCCAAACGCCTGCGACATGACAACCGACGCGGTTTTGTGCCCGACCCCGTCAAGCGCTTCCAACTCCTCAAAACTCGCGGGAACGCTCCCGCCATGTTTTTCTACAATGGTTTTGGAAAGATTTACAATCGCAGCGGATTTTCGCGGTGACAGCCCGCACGGGCGAATTATATCCTCGACACGCTCCCGGGGAAGTTGCGCCATTTTTCCCGGAGTATCGGCAAGCGCAAAAAGCGCAGGAGTAACTTCGTTAACACGCTTATCCGTACATTGAGCGGAAAGCACGACGGCAACGAGCAACGTAAACGCGTCGCTGTGGCGGAGCGGAATCGGGGTTTCCGGATAGAGCTCTTCCAAGGTCTGCATCACAAAAGCTGCGCGTTCTTTTTTTGTCATAACACACAGCATTTTGCGTCCGGTCCGCTCCCGCGTAAATCGAAATTTAGCGACCAAGCCGACTTCTCCGAAACAAGAACAAAGCTGCAACCCCAACCCAAATTGAAATTTGACGAAGCGGGCGTTCTGTCTATTATCGGAGGTATGGCTCTCGCTTTTACCTTAGAACAACTTTGTAACGTCATTGATCCGATTAAAGTCGAAGGCAACACCTCTACCCCGCTCTCCGACATCGGAGCGCTTGATTCCGCCAAGGAAGGCGACCTCGCATTCCTCGGCAACGACAAATACCACGCGCAAGTCGCCGAGTGTAACGCATCGGCAATTCTCGTTCCCGCAGATTACACGGGAAGCTCTCCGAAAGAAAATCAGGCGTATATTTTCGTTGAAAAACCCTCTTACACGCTCGCGTTGATTTGCGGACAAATCGAAGCCGCCCTTTGGCCGAAACCGCCGGCGGGAACGCACCCGACCGCCGTCATTGCCGAATCCGCCAAGATCGGTAAAAACGTTCACATCGGACCGTTCTGCGTCATCGGAGAGAAAGCGACCGTCAGCGACGGCGCTGTTCTCGACTCACACGTTTCCGTCGGCACGGCGGCAACCGTCGGAGAAAACTCGCACATCGAAAGCGGTGTCCGCATTTGCGCTTACTCTCAGTTGGGCGCGCGCGTTCACGTGCTTCCCAACGCCGTAATCGGTGCCGACGGTTTCGGATTTATTCCCGTGGACGGGAAAATCGAAAAAATTCCGCAAATCGGGAACGTCGTCATCGAGGACGATGTCGAAATCGGCGCGGGAACGTGCATCGACCGCGCACGCTTCTCGTCGACGCGTGTCGGCAAAGGTACAAAAATCGACAACCTTGTCCAAATCGGACACAACTGCGTCATCGGGAAATACTGCTTCCTGTGCGGACAGGTCGGCATGGCGGGCTCAACGACGGTCGGCGATTACGTCACGCTCGCCGGGCAGGTCGGTCTCGCCGGACACATCAAAATCGGAGATAAAGCGACGATCGGCGCACAAGCGGGTGTCCTCGGTGATGTCGAGCCGGGGGCGACGATGCTGGATTCTCCGGCTATCCCCCTCGGGCTGGCAAAGAAGCTCATGGTGCTAAAGATGCGTATCCCGGAAATGCATTCCAAAATCAAGGCAATTGAGAAACAACTCGCCGCCAAATAATCGGTCAGGACTCCGCTCTTGCCGACGAGTCAACTTTTTCCTTTTCTCAAACGAAATAACGCATTATTTTGTGAACAGTTTTAATCTTCTATCTGCAAGCATATGGACCCCCAAACGCCCCCTCCCCCAGCCGGATTTCCTCAAGCGCCGAAACTGAATCTGCGCAGTAACAATCCCGCGGTAGGCTTCCCGCCGCCGCCTGCCGGTATGCCGATGCCGCCGCCCGCGATGGGTGTCCCGCCGCCCGGGATGCCGCCGATGCCGGGAATGCCGATGCCGCCGCCGGGCATGATGCCGGGAATGCCCACTCCTCCGATGGGTATGCCTATTCCTCCTCAGGGAATGCCCATGCCGCCTCAAGGAATGCCGATACCGCCCGCCGGAATGGGCGTTCCGCCGCCGCCTCCGGCACCTGCTCCGCAACCCTCCGCTACGCCGAAACCGGCGTTGAAACCGCGCCCCGTTGCCGCGCCGAAGCCTGCAGCCGCCGCCGTCCCGACAAAAGCTGCGATTCCGCGTCCTGCTGCCGCCCCCGCGCCGAGACCGACTGTTGTCCGCCCTGCCGGAGCCAACAAGGACAAAGAAGGCGAAGAAGCGACGGATGCCTCAACTGCCGCCACCGAAGAAGTTTCGTCGAAGGAATCGACCCTCGGTGCCGTTATCGACATTCTCGCGCTTGCCGCCGGAATCGTCGGTGCCGTCCTGCTGTATCTGGACTACACCGCTGCCGCAATTCTCTTTTAATCAGACAAAAATCCTACACGTCTCCGCTCTCTTCATATGTCCTCATCATTCGTAAAAGAACTCAACGGATCGAACTTCGATTCTGAAATTAACGCGGACGTTCCCGTCCTTGTCGATTTTTGGGCGCCTTGGTGCGGTCCCTGTCGTATGCTTGCGCCAGTGGTCGATCAGGTCGCAGAAGAACTCAAGGACTCGGCGAAAATCTGCAAGGTCAACGTGGACGAAGCCCCGGATATCGCAGCTAAGTTCGGGATTATGAATATTCCGACGCTTATCGTCTTCAAAAACGGCGAAGCGGATAAAAAGATGGTTGGTATCCAGAGTAAGGCGAGTATCATCGCGGCGCTTTCGTAAACGCAACGTATGAAATACGCAATCGGCACCTGGGTCTGTAAAAAGACGCGGGTGCCGATGTTTTTTTGTCTCTTACATTCTTCCTTGGAGCCTACAAAAAAAGCGTTCCCGCAAATTCACGGGAACGCTTTTGTCGTTTCCTGAAAAGAAAACTTAAGCAAGAGCCGCTTTTGCCTGCTCGACGATCGCGTTGAACGCAACGGCATCGTTGATGGCGAGCTCGCTGAGGTTCTTGCGGTCGATGATGATGTTCGCCTTCTTCAGGCCCGCGACGAGGCGGCTGTAGGTGATGCCGAGCGGACGGCACGCAGCATTAATACGAACGATCCAAAGTTGACGGAATTCGGATTTGCGATTCCGGCGGTGTTCGTACGCATAGCGGTTAGCGCGGTTGACGGCATCTTCTGCATGGCGGAAGCAACGGGATTTCAGCCCGAAGTAGCCTTTGGCCTGCTTCAAGACGCGTTTGCGACGCGCGCGGGTTGCGGGAGCATTTGTAACTCGTGACATGTTTTACTTCTATTGGTTTAAGACCGCCGGGTCGCCAGAAAATTTCACCCGGCAAGTGCAGTTAATCTTGTGGTTCGATTTCCTCCGGGGAATTAAGCGAACGGCATCGCAGACTTGAACGTTGCTTCAAAGCCTTCGTCCACGCGCTTGTCATTTCCGCGGCGACGACGAGCCTTGTTGCTCTTGTTGCGGAGGAGGTGACGCGTGTTCGGCGAGCGACGCATAAGTTTGCCCGTGCCGGTCTTCTTGAACCGTTTAGCGATGGATTTCTTAGTCTTTTGCATAAGAAAGAAGTGTGATTAAACCCTTTTGCGGGAACGCTGTAAAGCAGAAATATGAAGCGTGCTCAATTCTCCTCGGAGAGAAGCGCTTCCGCTCGCTCAATAATTACAAGATTTCGTTTCTGCAAACGCTGCGGTGTAAGCCCCAATTCCCGGCAAATTCGCTTAAACATTGCCAATTCCCCCGCCAGCAATTGTTTTTCCGCAACGGACAACTGCCCGCCGAGCGCCAATGGCGACATACGCTCGGAAAGGCGCGCCGCATAAGCATCCGCAACTTTCAGCTTAAAACGCGGCAAATAACTCGAACGTAAGCGTGCAGCCTCATCCGAAAACGCATCGGAAAAAGCGCACCAAGTCTCAGCTGCACCGACAAAATCTTCCTTTTTGATTTTTTCGTCCAAAGTTTTTCTGAACGCACCAACGGAAGCCTCCGCCGCGGAAACCCCGGGAGCAACGTTCCCGTCGCGTCGAGACTCCGGTTTTGCCCCGAAGAAAACAACGCACGCAATCACCAACGCAATGACAACGGCGGAAATTCCGAGGAATTTTGCCGTTCCCGCGATATCCGCAAAGCGCTTTTGCCCCGTTTCGACAGGGGGCCCTCCGTTGTCGGATGTTCCCGCCTGAGAGGGGCGCGTTTCCGGAACAATCAGCGCCGGGAAAACCGATTCTTCTTCACTCGCTCCTTTGTTCGTCGGAGCAAGCGACGGAGACTCGGAGACACCTTCCGGGAAAACTCCCGTGCGGGCGTATTCGGAAAACTTCGTTTTCGGAGCACGCAAAAATTCAAGCGGTGCCAAAAAATCGAGGACGAAATCACCCGGGCGGCAAACCCCGATTTCACGTTCGGAAACCATTCTCCACAAAAAGCGCCCCGGCCCGTTTTCCGCACAAATCCCCGTGGAAAAAGCCAAATTCCACGCGTTCTCGCCGCCGAGCGTTTCTGCCGATTCCGCAAAGAGCCCGAGCACGGTTTCCGTAAAAAATTCATCGCCGAGAAACACTGTTGCCCGCGCGTCTCCGTGCGGGCACAACAACGCTGCATTTCCGGAATCCCCCGTCAGTTCCTCCCACCGTTCCGCGGGCAAAAGAGACTCACCCTCCGCACGCAAAATTTCCGGGGGAAGCGACTCGTCTTCCGGCAAAAATTGCGGCGCACCTTCGTATTTCTTGCACCAGCCGCGAAAACGCAAGGCGACTTCCGCCGGAGGCAAAAGCTGACGCAGTTCCGCCTTGCGAAAGATCAGATGGTGAACGATAAAATTCGGACGCCCGAAATCGTCCGTTCCCGCATCACCCGCGCGCGTCAGAATATAAAGCGGCTCGTTCCCGCCGGAATAAACGCGATACAGAAAAACCGTTGGCCGCGTTCCCGCCGGCGGCGTGTACTCGCTCATTTTCTCCAACTCGGCGACCGTCCGCGCACGCAAAGACGCATGACGCGCAACCGTGCAAAATCCTGAACGCCCGGGTGCCAGTCCGGAAAGAGCCGACGTGAAGATGAGCTGACGCATTGTGTAAAAAACTCCAAGCCTCAAACATCAGTTATCAGGCGCAAGACAGACACTTCAAAGTTTTTGCTTTCAGCAAAAACACTCTGCTTGATGCCCGATGCCTAATGCTTGAGGCATATAAAACCTACTTGTCCAACCCGAAAGCGTCATGAATGGCGCGCACGGCTGCATCCGCTTTATCCGGCGCAATCCCGACGGAAATCTTGATTTCCGAGGTCGTAATGAGTTCGCTGTTGATTCCGGCCTCGGAAAGCGCGCGGAAAAGTGTTCCCGCAACGCCCGGGTGAGACGTCATCCCCACGCCGACGATAGAAACTTTCGCAATTTCTCCGGTTGAGCGGAACGTTCCCGCGCCGAGTTTTTTCAGCGTTGCCGTAATAACTTTCTCCGCGTACGCCACCTGGTCGGAATTGACGGAGAACGTCAAATTCGCCGAACCGGGAATCGGAGCCACGTTTTTCACGATCATGTCGACGCTGAGTGAGGCTTCGCCGAGAGCGTCAAAAATCGCCGAAAACGCGGCGGGAGAATCGGGCAAATCACCCACCGTAACGCGCGTTTGCGTGCGGTCGAGTGCGACGCCGGAAACGAGGGCGTCTTCCATGGTTTTTTCAAAAGCTTTCACAATAGTTCCGGGTTGATCGTTAAAGGAAGAGCGCACTTCAAACGTGACGCCGTATTTTTGCGCAAATTCGACCGAGCGCGACTGCATGACTTTCGAGCCGCTCGCCGCAAGTTCCAGCATTTCTTCGTAGCAAATGTGATGGAGCTTGCGCGCGTTAAGTACGACTCGCGGGTCGGCCGTGTACACGCCGTCCACATCCGTGAAAATCTGGCAGATATCGGCTTTCAAAACCGCAGCCAGAGCAATCGCCGTGAGGTCGCTCCCGCCGCGCCCGAGCGTGGTAATTTCACTTTCCGAGGAAATCCCCTGGAATCCGGCAACGATGACGACTTTGCCCTCGTTGAGACGATCTTTGATATCGCCGCCCGTAAGTTGAGAAATGCGTGCGCGGGAATGGAGCGTGTCGGTAATGATTCCCGCCTGCGCTCCCGTACGCGAAACCGCAGGAACACCGATGGAATGAAGCGCAAGCGCCGTCAGCGCAATCGTTTCCTGCTCTCCCGTTGCAAGAAGCATATCCATCTCGCGCTCACTCGGTTGCGCCGAAATGGATTTCGCACGGGCGATGAGCTCGTTCGTCACTCCGCTACGCGCAGAAACGACAACGACAACCTGATGCCCTTCCGACCAGTAACTCTTAATCTTTGCGGCGACGTTTTTAATGCGGTCCACGTTCCCAACGGAAGTCCCGCCGTATTTTTGAACAATCAGCATTTTGCTAAAAAAGTTGTACTAATTAAACTCTCCTCCGCACCGAAATTCAAGACAAACGCTCGAATTCATCAAACCTCGACAACGCTTTTGATCTCGAACTTTCGTATACCTCCCGAAGATTTTTCACGGGAACACGCAAGGTTTTTTAAAACCGCAGATAGACACGGATTTTTAATTCGGAATTCACAAACAACGCAAATGCATCTTTCTCAAAGAAACGTTCCCGCGACCGAAGCCGCGGGAACGTTTCTTTACGCATTAAACGATAATCTTTAAGCTCTCTGCCTTATTTGCGACGGCGACGGGCCGCAACAAGCACCAACGCACCTACGCCCGCGAGCATCCCGAATGCCGACGGCTCGGGAACACTCGGAGTATTGACTAATTTCATTGTGGGAGACACATGGGTCTGAGTAGCATAGATTCCAGCGCCAATGACAACCTTATCTCCGGCAGACCATGTTGCCTCACCATCCAATTCAAGCGTAACTGCCGATTTCGTAGGCTCCGTCGAGGAAAGGGGGATTTCGCATACGCTCATTTTTACAAAAGATGCACTATCACTCGACCAATAGCCTACGCCAACGAGAAGAGGTTGGGGATCGACAAGCGAAACCGCCGGGATTTCAAACTCAAACGCCACAGCATTAAAACGAAATCCGACCTCAAACTTGTTGTCCTTCCCGTAAACGCCGCCCGTCCCGTTAGTGAGCGAATATATTCCGTAGTCTTTTTGAGCAAGCTCCTCCAGGAGGGATGCCACTTTATTATCTTCTTGAGTGCTCGCTGATTGAGTTGCGAATACGGACACGACCGTAGCCAAAAGCAGCGCCCCCGCCGTTAGTAAGTTTTTCATTTTTAGTAGTTTCATAAGAGTTACCTCCTGCTATCGGTTGATTTTTCAAAAAATGTCTTTTTGCATTTTCATTTTATTAAGTTTGTAGAGAAATTGAGATGCAACAAACCATCCACGGAAAGATTGTCCCAATTTGTATTTTGAGATATCGCAAAAAAAAAGCGAGGCAATACAAATTTCTACCAACTTGGTATTTTTTAAGAAGCGAACTCCGGCACTTTCATTGCGACGCGAACGCGTCAGGGTGTGAAAGAGTCGTTCCCGTGGCGCGATTTTATTTTGTCCGTAACCCGAGCTCCGCTCGCGTTGCTCGCTTCGCATGGATTTACGGAAGTGGAGCATCTCCGATGTTTTTGAATTTCCTGCAAAAAAAATAAAACCTTCTTTTCCTTCTGTTTCTTTCCGGCTAAATAAAAACTTTGCGTTAAAAATAATTCCGTGTTTTCCGTGGTAAAAAAAAGCGTTCCCGCGACCGAAGTCACGGGAACGCCTCTTTAAGCTTTAAGCCTTAAACTTTAAGCTCTCTTAGTGGCGGAAGTGGCGGTGTCCGGTGAAGATCATCGCCATGCCGCGTTCGTTGGCGGCATCGATAACTTCCTGGTCGCGGACGGATCCGCCCGGCTGAATCGCTGCCGTTGCGCCGGCATCTGCCGCAGCGAGAAGCCCGTCGGCAAACGGGAAGAACGCGTCGCTCGCAATAACGGAGCCTTTGAGCGAGAGCCCGGCTTCGCCCGCTTTCCAAACCGCAATACGGGAAGAATCCACGCGCGACATTTGTCCGGCTCCGATACCGAGCGTACGCTCGCAACCCGCGTAAACGATCGCGTTGGATTTGACGTGTTTAACGACTTTCCAGCCGAAGAGCATTGCGCGAAGTTCTTCTTCGGTCGGTTGGCGCTTCGTCACGACCTTGTAAAGGCTCGGATCAATCGGCTTGATGTCGCGTTCCTGCACGAGTACGCCGCCGATGGCGTAGCGCACGTCGTAGATCTTGTCTGCCGAAATCGGTTTCACCTGCTCCATAAGGCGCAGGTTTTTCTTTTTCGCGAAAATTTCACGAGCTTCCCCCGAGAACGACGGCGCGATAATGACTTCGGAGAAAATGTGCGCGATGCGCTCGGCGAGGTCTTTATCGACTTCGCGGTTGGCGACGATAATTCCGCCGAACGGAGCCTGTTTGTCCGTTTCAAAAGCCTGATCCCACGCTTCGGCGAGCGTTCCCGCCGTGGCAATACCGCAGGGATTCGTGTGCTTCAAAATGCCGACGGTCGGGCGGTCGAACTCCGCAATGAGATTCGTCGCTCCCGTGATGTCGAGAATGTTGTTGAAGCTGAGCTCCTTGCCTTGGAGTTGGTTGAAGAAGCTGTGGAAATCGCCGAAGAGCTTGGCGTTTTGGTGCGGATTTTCGCCGTAACGGAGTTCCTGCGCGGTTTTCAGATTCAAATTGAACTGGCGCGGGAACGCAGGCGCGGCTTCCGCAGTCGGCGTTTGTTTTTCCAAATAATTTGCGATCGCGGCATCGTAGGCGGCGGTGCGGGAGAAAACCTTCATCGCGAGTTCGCGGCGGAACGCGGGAAGCGTCGCGGGATCGCCGTCCATCGCTTCGAGCACGCGGGAATAGTCTGCGGGATCGGTAACGACGAAAACGCTCTGGTGGTTTTTCGCGGCGGAGCGGAGCATCGACGGACCTCCGATGTCGATATTTTCAATCGCGTCTTCAAACGCACAATCCGGTTTCGCAACCGTCGCTTCAAACGGGTAAAGGTTCACGACGACCATGTCGATCATCGGGATTTCGAGTTGCGCCGCCTGCTCCATGTGCGCGGGAAGGTCGCGGCGGCAAAGTAGCCCGCCGTGCACGCGCGGATGGAGCGTTTTCACGCGTCCGTCCATGATTTCCGGGAATCCGGTGTGCTCGCTCACGTCGGTAACGGGCAAGCCGCCGTCGCGGAGCATCTTAGCCGTGCCGCCCGTAGAGAGCAGTTTGTAGCCGTGTTTTTCTACGAGGACTTTGGCGAAATCCAAGAGTCCGGTTTTGTCGCTGACTGACAGAAGCGCAAGTTTTTGCATAGTACCGGACATTAAAACGCATTTCCCGCGGGAACGCAAAGCGTATTTGCCCCGGCAAAAGAACGAAAAAGCGCGCTCCGTCTCCGGAACGCGTTTTTTTTCATTTAAAGCAGAACGGGAATTATTCTGCGGCAGGAGCTTCTTCCTTCTTCTCTTCCGGCTGATTTTCCGAAACGAGTTCGACGGAGAGTTCCACCGTGATTTCCGCGTGGAGCTTGATGGAAGCCGTGTGCGTGCCGAGGAGTTTGATCGGACCGTTTGCGAGGTGAATCTGCTTGCGGGCGATTTCGATACCCTGTTCCGCGAGTTTCGTCGCGATGTCCGCCGTGGAAACGGAACCGAACAGCTTTCCGCCTTCGCCGGTCTTAACGGCAAACGAAAGCGCAACGCCTTCGAGCTTGGCGGCGACCGCCTTCGCGTCGTCGAGTTCCTTAGCTTCGCGGATTGCGCGCGCTTTCTTGAGCGCTTCAATCTGCTTGCGGTTCGCCTGCGTCACGGGAACGGCGATGCCCTGCGGGAGCAGGAAGTTGCGCGCATAACCCGCGCGAACCTTGACTTGATCGCCTTCCGCGCCGAGCCCGGCGACCGGTTTTTTCAAAAGGACTTCTGAGAGTGCCATGGTTTTATTTTCTTTCTTAAAGGATTAAACGTTGTGTGGATTGAATTAGAACGGGATATCTTCCTCGATATCGGGCGCCGACATTGCGGGCGGCGGTGTCGATGATGCACGCGGAGCCGCAGAGCGGCGCGGCGGAACGGAGTCCTCATAATCCGACGTTCCCGCAGGCGCATCTCCGCGCGAGCTGATGAACGTAAAGTTTTCGAGAACAACGCCAAGACGCGAGCGTTTTTCGCCCGTATTCTTGTCGTCCCACTGATCGAGGCGCAAGCGGCCTTCAACGAGAAGCGGACGCCCCTTGGTGCAGTACTTCGCGATCGTTTCCGCCTGTTTGCCGAAAACGTCGACATCGACATACGTAACCTCTTCCTTGTTCTCCCCGTCCTTACCCGTGTAACGGCGATTGACGGCGAGCGAAATTCTGGCGACGGACATGCCGCTCGGAAGCGAACGGAGTTCGGGATCCCGAGTCAGGTTTCCCACGAGAATGACTTTATTGTAAGAGGCCATCGGAAAGATTCCCTTTCGTGTATTCCCGGATTCAGGCGATTAGAGGCTCTGAACGAGAATGCGCTTAACCGAGCGGTCGAGGCGCAGTTTTTCGCGGAAAGCGACCGGAAGAGAGGTCGGCGCTTCGATTTCAAACTGCGCATAAGGCGCGTTCGGGAGGCGGCGGTCGGTGATACGGACAAAGTCCTTCACGCCGAGGTTTTCCACCTTCTCTACTTTCGCTCCGAGCGTTTCGAGAAGAGCCTTCATCTTTTCGATAAGCGTTTCGACCGGTTCCGCGTAGTTGCGGAGATCGTAGATCATGGTCACGCGATATTTTTTAAGATCGTTCATGGTTTGATATGTTTGTTTAAAGTGTTCTGTGCGACGACGAGTCCGCGCGATGCGAGAAGCTCGATGCCATAAATGTAATGTTCCGTTTGCGACGCGAAAAGCGTTTGTTCTTCTGCGGTCAGTTTGCCCAAAACAAAGTCGGCGAGGTCTTGTTCACGATGGATTTTCGGACCGATTCCGATGCGAACGCGCATAAACGCGTTCCCGCAATGCCGAATCAGGCTCTTAATCCCGTTGTGTCCGCCGTCTCCGCCGCCGAGGGAAATTTTGAGCGTTCCCGGAGGCAATGTGATATCGTCGTAAATGACGGCGACCTCCGAAAAATCAATTTTCCGGTAACGGGCGAAAGCGCTGACGCACTCTCCGCTGTTGTTCATATAAGTGGTCGGTTTGGCAAGCCAAAGCGGCGAGCCGGCGAAAACGGTTTTGGCGAATTCGCCCTTTCGTGCGGTATCTGCAGAGAACGTAACGCCGAGCTTGGAAGCCCAAGCGCTGACCGTGCGAAAACCGACGTTGTGGCGTGTTTCCGCGTATTCCCTGCCGGGATTGCCCAAACCGACGACCAATGAAACGGGCATAAACTCTTTGAAAGAACAGACGCGTTCCTACGGGAACGCAAACGATGCAAAACGGAAAAAGATTTTCGCTGTTTCCGTTTACGCTTCAGCCGTTGCCGCCGGAGCTTCATCCGGAGCAATGCAGACGGCAACCGTCGGGTTCTGATTCGCCGGGAAGGTCACGCCTTCTATCGCCGGCAAAGCGTCGATGTGAATGCTGCTTCCGGCATGGAGCTCGGAAACGTCGACTTCGATAAATTCCGGAAGATTCTTCGGGAGGCAACGCACCGTAATCGAAGAAACCACTTCGAGCGTGCCGTTTTCCGTAAGAACGCCAACCGCTTCACCTTTCGTGTGAACCGGAATGACCGTCGTCATTTCGACGTTCGGATCGACTTCGAGAATGTCGATGTGAACGACTTTCTGTGAAAGCGCGTTGCGTTGATAATCCTTGATGATCGAGAGCTTTTCGGCGCCGCCTTCAATGGCGAGCTCGACAAGAGCCGCAGACGAACCCTTAGCGCGCATAAGCGTGCGGAATTCGACAGCGTCGATGCTGATCGGCAGGTTTTCACCCTTCCCGTAAATGATGCCGGGAATCAAACCTGCGTTGCGAAGGCGGCGAGCCGGACCACGTCCGAGCCCGTCGCGGGACTTAACATTGAGTTTATACTTTTTCATACTTTTTATGTGCACCTGTGAGTCACGGTCCCGCATTCGTTGCGGCCGCACCTCGACCGGGTGCGCAGTCGAGAAAATGAAGTCGAAAAGGTTAAAGGGACATTTTTTCCGTTGCAACCGTTTTTTACTGGTGACGGGTAAATCGTGACAGGTGACAGGAGAATACCCGCCTCGCCTGCCCCTTTTTGTTTTTTTAGGAAATTCAAAAGCCTCGGAGAGGCTTAACGTTAATAACCCCATGCGAAGCGAGCAACGCGAGCAGAGCGAGTCGCCGCCCTGTGTGGCAATCCCAACCCGAACCGCGACGCGGGAACAACTCATTCGCGCCGAAAACGCACGCTCCCGCTCGCCGAAAGAGCCGCAAAATGCTCCGCAAAGCTCAAGGATTTTTATTGAACTTCGGAGAGAACAATGCGGAAGCCGAGGTAGCTCCCGCGATCCTCCGGCGAATAGTAGTACCAATCCGACGACTCGCAGCTGCCCGCGTAGTTGCGCCAACTGCCACCCTGACCCACGCGGTCCGAGCCGTACGGGGTAGACGTCCACTCCCACACGTTCCCGTGCATATCGTAAAGCCCGAATGCGTTCGGAACTTTTTGCCCGACGGGATGCGTCTTGTCGTCGCTGTTCCTGCTATACCACCCGGCACGCGCCAAATCCGCTTCCGTATCTCCCGTGTAATATTTTGTCGTCGTTCCCGCGCGGCAAGCATGCTCCCATTCATCCGAGGTCGGTAGACGGTATTCCTGATTCATCGAAATCCGCCCCAAAGCGCG
>JAGBIL010000021.1 GCA_017935025.1 Opitutales bacterium
GAGTACCTCTCGGATGCGCCCAGCATAACTTACTTAACAACTTCTCGTAATCTACACTATTATCTATATATGCTTCCGGTCTTTTTTAGCGGGAAGACCGAAAAACCCGGAAACAGAAACGAGTTCCGGCTATTTGGCAAAGCGGCGTTTGCGGCGCGAAGCCACGAGCGCCAGCGCGCCCAAGCCCGCAAGCAATCCGAACGCAGACGGCTCCGGAATCATCGGAGCTCCGCCCTGATATTGGAGCTCAGTATTAATATCCGCACCGGTATTATTGTGCGGCAAATCGAAGACCAAGTAGAGTTTGCTTTCGCCGACAGTCCACGTCTGATCCTCGGAAAAGTTATACACGAACGTCACCGAGTCGTCGGCGTTCCACTTAAAATTAGTGCCGGAGGTAATGTCTGCCGTCCCGTCAACGACCTTCCCGGTGCCGTCAACGTAGCGGATGCCAAAGTACACATCCGTATTCGAGTCCGGCGTGTAGCTATTGTAGGTTTTGAATGTCACCGTCCACTTGACGGAATCAAAGGTCCACGCGGATCCCATATCTTGTGTCGTAACGAAACCGAGATACGACCTATCGCCAGAAGGGGTGATAGGATTGCGATAGGAACCGTGGTCCTTTCCCACGAGGGCATCCAGAGCTCCGCTCACTCTATCAGCGTCGTAGCGTAAGGTGTTTGTGTAGGAGCCGGTTTTCTGCGCGTTTGCGAAGAGCACTCCGCCCAACAAGAGAGCGCCCGTGGTGAATAACAATTTAATCATTTTCATTTTAGTAGTTTATAAGAGTTACCACGGACGGCTCTAAAACCGAATTAGAGACAAATTAACGTCAATGGTTTTTGTATTCTCGCAAAAAAAAAAAACGTGATTTCAAGCACTTTTTCTCAAAATTTTTGAAAAAAAAGAAAGTGTGAAACTCGGACAACTCGCCGGGGCCGAATTTCAAATTGCGGGAGCGGGCTCAGTGGAATAGATTCTCGCGGAATCATGAGTTTGGAAAATCCGAAAAGCAGCATCGTCCTTTTGTCCGGCGGTTTGGACTCGACTGTGCTTTTGGCAAAACTCGTCGCCGAAAAGCGCCGCGTGCTCGCCATGGGCGTCGACTACGGACAGCGCCATTCCCGCGAGATTGAAGCCGCACGCGCCGTTTGCGCCTACTACGGCGTGGAATACCGGCTTGCGGATTTGCGCGGCATTTCCGCGTTTTTCGGGAAAAACAGCCTGACGGATTCCGCCGTTCCCGTTTACGAAGGCGAATACAACGAAGAAGGCATGAAAACCACCGTCGTTCCCGCGCGTAATCTTTTGCTCGTTTCACTCGCCACGGCGTGGGCGATTTCGGAAAAATGCGACACCGTCGCCTACGCGGCGCACGGCGGAGACCACGCGATTTATCCGGATTGCAGGGAAGAATTTGCGGAAAAGCTCGATGCCGTCGTCCGCATTTCGGATTGGCATCCGCTGCGCTTGGAGCGCCCGTTTGTCGGCATGACCAAGGGCGAAATCGTCGCGCTCGGAGCGCGCCTCGGCGCCCCGCTCCACCTCACGTGGTCCTGCTACAACGGCGGGAACGCCCATTGCGGAAAATGCTCCACCTGCCTCGAACGCGCCGCCGCTTTTCGCGAAGCCGGCGTGCCCGACCCGACGGCTTGGGGGTAAGAGTGGAGAAGTGGAAGAGTGAATGAGTGGAAATGTTGAAGAGTGGAAGAGAGGAGAAGTAGGGAGTAAACGTGGAAAATTTTTGGTTAAAAAAAGCCGCCGAAGCGTGGCGCGTTCCCGCGGGAACGCCGACCGGAGAACTTCTCGAAAAGGTACGGGGAGCCGTCGGAGAACTCAGCAACCTTTTTACGACGGAGCGTCCGCGCGACGGACGTTTTCGCGATTACATGAGCGACCCGAAACTCCTCGCTGCATACGGGCTCTTTTTCTTCCCGCAGAGCTTTGCGCGCGCGGATTTTGCGGTGCGTCGGCTTCTCGAAATTTACGATTGGGAACCGAAAAAAGATGCGTCCGCTCCGCTGAGAATCCTTGATCTCGGAAGCGGCGCGGCCCCCTGCGGATTTGCCGCTGCCGGGATTTTCCGCGAAAAATTCCCCGGGCGCGAAATCGTGCTCACCGCGCTGGACCGTTCCCGCGACGCCGTTTCCGCCGCGCGTGAAATCGCCCGCGAGGAAAATGAGGCTTCCGGCAATGCGCCGAAAATCACCGTCGAACCGCTCGTCGCCGACTTAAAAAAGCTCGTTCCCGCAAAACTTTCTCTCCCGCCGCAGGACTTGATTCTGCTCGGCTGGAGCCTGAACGAAGCCGTTCCCGCAACGGATGATGCCGTCCCGTTTTTGAAAAATCTTGCCCCGCTGCTCGCGAGAAACGGCGCCCTCGTCGTGCTCGAACCCGCACTGAGAATTACGGCGGAACGCCTGCGCCGTGCGAGCGAAACTTTCGCGCAAAACCCCGGTAATCCGTTTTACCGCCTTGCGCCGGAGCTCGGCGCGCACCCGTGCCCGCTCCTGCGCGAAGGCGTTTTCTGGGAACACGAAGTGCGCAAATGGTCGCCGCCGGAAACGCTGGAATTTCTGAACCGCACGCTGTTTCGCGAAATTGCGGCGCTCAAATTTTCATGGTGTGCCCTCGGGAACGCTCCGGGAAAAAAGTTTGACGTTCCCGCAGAAGCGACAGATGTCGTGCGTCTGGTTTCCCCGATGGAAAGCACAAAAACCTGCCTCCGTTTCGTCTGCGTAAATCCGAAAGGCGAAAAACGCTCCGTCGAAATTCCCACGCGCGGGCTTTCCAAGAGCGAAGTCAAAAAGTTTGCCGCCGAATGGCAGCGCGGCGACATCGCCGTCCTCACGGGAACACTCTCGCCGCTCGGCAACGAGGGACATTTCCGCTTGGAAAGCACCGGAACTCAAACATCAGGCATCAGGCAATTTGTTTAAAGTTTTTGCCAAAGGCAAAAACCTCAACACTGCGCTTGAAGCTCAAAGCCTGCCACCTTGAACTAAAAAAAGCCGCCCGTTTCCGAGCGGCTTTTTTTTCCCTTAGCGGATTTTCTTAATCGGACGAACTCCGCCGACTTTCTTCACACCTGCCACACCTCCGGGACGCGGGACCGCGACGCGCGTCGGTTGCGTTCCCGTCGGAATCGCCTGATGCTGTTGCCGGAATCCGGCTTGCTGCTGGGCATACGCCTGCGCGTAAGCCTGCTGCTGAGTCGGGGCGTATTGCTGTTGCGCCGCGTAAGCCTGCTGGTACGCCTGCTGTTGCTGCTGATACGCCGCGTAAGCCTGCTGCTGCGCGTAGTACTGTGCCTGTTGTTGCTGATACGCCGCCATCGCCGCGGGATCGCTTGCCGGCTGGGGCTGCGGCGCGGATTGTGCCTGCATTTCCTGCCCGGGTTGAGCCGTTTGTTGGGGTGCCTGCTGCTGTGCCGCCTGCTGTTGGGCGTAGTACTGCGCGTAGGCCTGTTGCTGGGCGTAAAGTTGCTGAGCGTAGGCTTGTGCATAAGCCTGCTGCTGGTCGAGCATATTCGGATTGCCTTCCGCGGGAACGGCAGGCGGCTCGTCTTTTTTCTTCGACTTCTTTTCTTTCGGCGGTTTAACGGGTTTCGGCGGCTTCGGGAAGTTCGCGGGAACGCCGAGGAGCGACATCGTCGCGCAAAGCAGGAAGAACATCGCCATCAAATCGCCGCAGTTAAAGAGCAACACGGCGCGGTCGAGTCCGAGCTCGTTGGAAGCGACAAGGAACGTTCCCGCGCTGTAAATCACGGCGGGAATGCACACCGCGACAAGCGTCATGATGCCGGTGCGCTCCTGCCGATTGTTTTCGGAAAGTTTTTGAACTTTTTTCGCCTGCGAAATGATGTACGTTACAATCAGACCGATTGCAAAAACCAACGCGGGAAGCCCGAAAATGAGCGCCGAACCGAACGCGCCCGCTTTTGCGAGCGCCTTAAAGCCCGCGATTTCCTCCGCGCTTCCGAGCATTTCCGCCGGAGGATTCGCCGTCATCACGGCAGACGCAAGCGCCTCGCCCGCAGACGAAAGCCCGAAACTCAAAAACGACAGAATAATCAGCGGAATCAGTGCAAGTTTTTGCATCCGCTTAAATTTGAATCCCGGCGTAAGCGCAAGCCCCACGAAAATCAAAGTCGCCCACCAAGCCCACATTCCTGAGCGGACGGCGACGGCATTGGACGCGATTTCGCGGTGTGCGTATAAAAATTGGTTAAACTCCCACTGCGAATAAAGTGCGGTGAGCCCGATGCCGAATGCGGCAATCGCACCGAGAATGTGGGGGATTTTTTCCTGAACGCGGGAACGCGCAATCATCACGCCACCCACCGCAAAACCGGCTACCGCCGCAGCGTAGTGAGAATAGAGGGCAATTTTTTGCGCGGAATTTGCGAGTTCGGGTGCAGAACAGATTAAAGTCGGTTCGGACATAAGTTAAATGCAAATGAGTTATAGAAAAATGCTTTTGCGGAAGCGGAAACAGTTTTATTTCAAGCGCCGCACGGTTTCAATATTAAAGAAGAATGAAGAATTAGAAATTAGGAATGAGGAGGAAATCTTCCTTATTTCTAATTCCTCATTCCTAATTTTTTCCCGAAAACTATCCTTCGATTTTTTCGGAGAGATAGGCGACAACTTCGTCTTCCGTGAGGCGGATTTGCTGAAGCGTGTCGCGGTCGCGGAGCGTAACCTTGCCGTCTTTTTCAATCGTGTCAAAGTCCACGGTGATGCCGAACGGCGTGCCGATTTCGTCCTGGCGGCGATAGCGGCGCCCGATTGCGCCGGCGGCATCGTAGAACACGTTCCAGCGGCGTTTCAGGCGCTTGTAAAGCGCTTCGGCGCGCTCGACGAGTTCCGGCTTGTTTTTAACGAGCGGGAACACGGCGGCTTTGTACGGCGCAAGGCGCGGGTGAAGTTTGAGTACGAGGCGTTTTTCGCCTTCGATTTCCTCTTCGCAATACGCGGCGGAAAGCACGGCGAGGAAAATGCGGTCCACGCCGACGGACGGCTCAATGACGTGCGGGACGTATTTTTTCTTTGCCGCTTCGTCAAAATATTCCATCGACTTGCCGGAAACCGTCTGGTGCTGCGTCAGGTCGTAATCACCGCGCGCGGCAACGCCCTGCAATTCCTGCACGCCGAACGGGAACTCGAACATGATGTCCGTCGTACCCTTCGAGTAGTGCGCGAGTTTTTCTTTCGGGTGATCGTAGAGCGAAAGGCGCGATTTCGGAATTCCGATCCCGTCGAACCAATCCATGCAGTAATCGATCCAGCCTTTGTGGAGCGCCTGCCAATCCGCGTCCGGCGAAATGAAATATTCGATTTCCATTTGCTCAAATTCGCGGGAACGGAAGATGAAGTTGCGCGGGTTGATTTCGTTGCGGAACGCCTTGCCCGTTTGCGCGATGCCGAACGGAACTTTCACGCGTCCGGTATCGACGATGTTTTTGAAATTGATGAAAATGCCCTGCGCAGTCTCCGGGCGCAGGTAGGCGACCGCCGTTTCGTCGCGCAACGCACCGACGTAGGTTTGGAACATCATGTTGAACGCGCGCGGCGGCGTGAGCGAGCCGGGCTTTCCCGTCGCCGGAGACGGAATGAGGGCGTATTCTTCGGGCTTCGCTTCCGTGTAGTCTTTCAGCACGATCGGCGCGAGTTCGCCCTGTTTCGCGAGTTTGCGCTTCATGTCGAGCGCCATTTCCTCCGCCTGCGCCTGCATACCTTCGTCTTCCAAAACGGAAACGTAGCCGATGGTTTCGCCCGCGACGATCACGGGAGCGAAAAACAGTTGGTCGGCGCGGTAACGCATTTTCGATTCTTTGCAATCGACGAGCGGGTCGGTGAAATTATCGACGTGACCGGATGCCTTCCACGTCATCGGGTGGTGAATAATCGTGGAATCGAGCCCGACGATGTCGTCGCGGCGGTGCACCATATCCTTCCACCAAGCCTGTTTGATGTTGTTTTTCAGTTCGACGCCGAGCGGACCATAATCGAAAAATCCGTTGTAGCCGCCGTAAATATCGGACGACTGAAACACGAAGCCGCGGCGTTTGCACAGGTTGATGATGTCGTTCATCAAATTGGAGGAAGGTTTCTTTTCGCTCATTTTCGTAATAAAAAATTTCGTGCAACGATAAACGCGTTCCCGCTAAAAGACAAGCGCGGGAACGCGTTTCTCCCGACACGAAATTACATACTCGCACTGACAAATCCGTAAACCTCGAAGAAGTATCTACCGTTTCCTGCGCGTAGCGATAAGTGATGCAAGGATATTTGTAGACAGATTGAAAAGAAAAATGAGGACTTGAATCCCTTCTGAAACACGATTTCCGGACATAGTCCGGATGCGATAGCCACCCCCAAAATTAGCGAAGCGTGTACCACACATCCTACGACCTCTGCGAAGCACTTCTTTACTGTCGACATGGAATCCATTTGCAATGTTCGTCCTGTGAGGATTCGAAGAAAGATTTACCCAATTGTGATATGGCGATGTAGAAAATAAATGCCTTTGTGAGACAGTCCTTTTTCGCCTTCGTATGATCGGTTGTTTGATCCCCGATTTTCATACACTCAGCGACCGTTACTTTCTTGAAGTAGCGGCGCCCTTGCGAGTCATAGCCGCAGTTGACAGTCGTATCCGTTTCTTCTTTACGGAAGCGAATCGGACGGTTCGCGCCGTTGTATTCGATTGCCCACGTTCCCGCGACGCGCCGAATCGTCATGCCAAACAAAGCAATCTCCTCACCGAAGTCATATTTATATTCCGTAAAAACTTGTTTACTCAGGGAGGAGAGCATTCGATAACAATGGAATGAATTAGCTGTTCTATTCTGTTCTTATTTTCGTTTTCCACATAAATCCTCTCTGGTATTCCATCTCCGTTGAAATCAACACTTTGGAAACTTAAATCGGATGCAGAGTGGAAGAAATAAAAACGAAAGCCTGAGTCTTGAAAAAAAACGTCAAAAGAATTCTCTTTATTAGCAGCTAACCCGACAACGTGATCGTTTTTTAACAGGAGTGTTCCATTTCCTTGCGGGTCATGTACATCTGTAATTTACCGATCTGAAATCGCCCCCAAATCCAACAACACACACACCCTAAGAAAAAGAAAATTCCGGCAACGATGATATTGGTTATGAATGTTTTCATAATTCTAGAACTTTTATTGTCGAGCAATGTTTGCGGCTTCCGTAGCCATATCGCAGACGGTTTTCCAGTCTCGCTTCAGTTTCTTGCAATACTGCGTATGATCTTTTCCTGTACATTCCTTCATGTATTTATTTCTAAATCGAACACATTCCATTCCGAGATAAGCGGCTCTCATTGACAGAGAATAGCTTGATATATCGTCTCCTGTAGACGTAAATCCTAAACAGCGCTTTATGCATTCCCACCAGCCCCATTTCCCAAGATAGTCGTTAACAAACAGGGGCCTATTTTTTACGAATGCGTAGAGGTTGGGGCCGCCTTGTTCTTGGATGGGGTCGCGGGAGAGGAAGCGGCCGAGGGTGGGGGAATAGTGGCGGTAGTTGTAGTAAACGAGGTCGAGTTCGGAGTCGTAGACTTCGGACGACCATTGGA
>JAGBIL010000022.1 GCA_017935025.1 Opitutales bacterium
AACATCGCCAACATCATTGACCGAGCGGAAATGTTCTACGAAAAACTTCCCAAGGCTGCACGCCAAACGACGGTTTAATCTTAGTAAACCGTTTTTCAAAAACAAAAAGCGTTCCCGTCAGACCCGCGGGAACGCTTTTTTTCGCGTGCGGAACGATATTGAGGTTCGCCGTTTGGTATCGGGAACGGTATTAACTTTCAGCTTCCAATTTTTATCCCGCAGATTCATTCTATCGGCATGCCGACACCCAACGTTTGGAACCGCAAGGACCTTATCGCCATCGAACCTCTTTCACGTGACGAGCTCGAAACCCTTTTCGCTCAGGCGGAAATCTTCAAAGCCTCTTTTGACGAACGAGAAAAATTCGATACGCTGAAAAATCGCACCGTCGCTACGTTTTTCTTCGAACCGAGCACGCGAACGCGTTCCGCGTTTGAAGTTTCCGCACGGCGTCTCGGTGCGGATTTGCTCACTCTGAGCGAAACGTCTTCTTCCCGCATCAAGGGCGAAACGCTGCGCGACACCGCAATGAACATTCGCGCAATGATGGTCGACATGGTCATTATGCGCCATTCCGCCGCCGGAGCCGCCTCGTACCTGTCAAAGGTTCTCGATATTCCCGTGATTAACGCGGGCGACGGCGCGCACGCGCACCCGACACAGGCTTTGCTTGATGCCTTTACGTTACGGGAACACTTCGGGCGAGATTTGACCGGAAAAAAAGTTACGATTCTCGGTGATATTCTTTTTTCGCGAGTCGCACGTTCCAACATTTACTGCCTTACGAAACTCGGGGTCGAGGTTACGCTCGCGGGACCGACAACGCTCGTTCCCGAGGAATTCAGCTCGTTTCCGGGCGTGCGCATCGCCCATGACCTGAAAAGTGCGCTTTCGGAGGCGGATGCCGTTATGCTTCTGCGTATTCAGCACGAGCGCCAAACGACTACGCATTTCCCGTCGCTCGGCGAGTACACGGCGTTTTTCGGCGTCAATCGCGAGCGCCTTGAATGGATGAAGCCCGATGCCATCATCATGCACCCGGGACCGATCAATCGTGGGGTTGAGCTTGAAAGTGAAATTGCCGACGGACCGCGCTCCGTCATTCTGCGCCAAGTGACCAACGGCGTCGCCGTGCGTATGGCGGGAATGCACCTTTGCACAAAATTCTGCGACAGCAACACGGGGCGCTAACACCGCCGCAACCGGTTCTGTGTAACCACGAATAAACACCAATAAACACGAATTTTATTTAACACGGATTAAACAGATGAAATCAGATATTTTTTAAGAAATTTTATAAAAACTTCGTTTACGTCCGTTTCTTTGCGGTAAAAAATCGTGCAAAGATGCAAAGCAAAGTTTTTCTCATCTGTTTAAATCTGCGACTTCTGTGTTAAACAAATAAAACAATTCGTGTTTATTCGTGGTTTCAAGTCTTCACCAAATTGAAATTTGACGAACCGGAATCGTATTCCTACGATTTCGGTAATGTTTGTGATTGTTCACTCCGGAGCTCTTATCGGTATTGAAGCCTTGCCCGTGCACATTGAAATGAAATCGGGCTTACACGGCGATCCCGGCTTGCGCGTGGTGGGTTTGCCCGATGCGGCGGTCAAGGAATCGACGGAACGCGTAACGGCGGCAATGATGAACGGAGGCTTTTCGCTCAGCGATACGCGGACCGTCATCAATCTTGCGCCCGGGGATATCCGCAAGGAAGGTCCGATTTATGATTTGCCGATTGCGCTTTCGATTTTGGCGACATCGAAGCAAATGGATTTTTCCCGCTTGGAAAATTTTGTCATCGCGGGCGAATTGAGTTTGAACGGGAACGTGCGTCCGGTGCGCGGCGGCGTTTCGCTCGCACTTTTGGCGCGGCGGGAACGGCGCGATTTAATTTTGCCGAAAAAATCCGCCGAAGAAGCGGCTCTGGTGGAAGGCGTCCGAGTTTTTCCCGTGGAAACGCTGACGGAGTGTGTAAAATTTCTCAACGGTGATTTGGAAATCGCTCCGCTGACTCCGGAAAAAAGCCCGTTTCGTTCCCGCACCAATGCGTTCAGCGCAGATTTTTCCGAAGTGAAAGGGCAGTTTCAGGTAAGGCGTGCCGTTGAAGTCGCCGTTGCTGGCGGGCACAATGTTTTAATGATCGGGTCGCCGGGCTCAGGGAAAAGCATGATTGCAAAACGCATTCCGACGATTTTGCCTGCGCCTACGCTCGACGAGTTTTTGGAAATTCTCGGGATTCACTCGGCTGCGGGGATTTCGCTCGCGGACGAAAATCGTTTTTTCTCACGTCCGTTTCGCAGTCCGCACCACACAATTTCGGATGTCGGGCTCATCGGAGGCGGGAGCGTGCCCGGTCCGGGCGAAATTTCTCTCGCGCACAACGGAGTCCTTTTCCTCGACGAATTTCCGGAATTCAAACGCTCGGCTCTGGAGGTGATGCGCCAACCGCTGGAAGACGGCGAAGTCTGCATTTCCCGGGCGGCGGGAAAAATAACCTTACCAAGCCGATTCATGCTCGTTGCCGCGATGAATCCATGTCCCTGCGGTTATCTCGGCGACAAATCGCGCCAATGCCGTTGTTCGCCGGTACAGATCCAACGCTATCGCTCCCGCTTGTCCGGGCCGCTTCTCGACCGTATTGACATTCATGTGGAAGCGCCCGCACTTTCTATCGACGAGCTGCGCACCGCCGCCCCGGGCGAGAGTTCCGCCTCCATGCGGGAACGGATTTGCTCCGCGCGTGAAATTCAGAGAAAACGTTTTGCGGGAACGACATTGCGCAACAACGCACAAATGGCATCGCGGCAGTTGCGCGAAGTTTGTGCACTTTCTGCGGAGCAGGGTATGATTTTGCAACGCGCCATGGAAAATCTCGGACTCTCCGCTCGCGCCTATGACCGCATACTGAAAGTCGCCCGAACGATTGCGGATCTCGCGGGAACGCCGTCAATCGAAACTCCGCATTTGCTCGAAGCCATCAATTACCGGAGTCTCGATCGCAACACGCAATATTTCTGACCGGTATCATCCCTGAAAAATAAAAACCGCCGCCAGGACCTAAGAACCTGGCGGCGGCGAGTCATCTCTTACTGATTTGACACTATTTCTCTCTATTAACCTCTAACACTTTGACGTGCCGAAATAAACGTACGTTCAAAACTCCGTCTAATCATAGCACGGAAAACTCTTGGGGCAAGTGTTTTTATAACAAATGTTTGTTAAATTATTTTTGTCTTGGGATTAAAAAAGACAGGCAATTTCTGCCTGTCTTTTTCGGAAAAAGTTTTCCGGAAGGATTAGCGCTGTTTTGCGTTTTCCTGCGCGAGAAAGGCGAGAATGGCTTTCTGCGTGTGAAGGCGGTTTTCCGCTTCGTCGAAAATGATGCTTTGCGGACCTTTGAGGACGCCTTCGGAGACTTCTTCGCCGATGTGCGCGGGAAGGCAGTGCATGAAATACGCATTTTTGTCGGCGAGCGACATCAGGTGTTCGTTGACCTGATACGGGCGGAATTCGCGCAGGCGGCGTTCTTTTTCGTCCTCCATACCCATACTAACCCAAACGTCGGTGTAGAGCACGTCGGCTCCCTTGGCGGCGGCTTCGGGATCCATCGTAAACGTAAAGTTGGGAGGAATTCCGTCAGCTTCAAACTGTTTGTAAAGCTCTGTCGTCGGTTCGTATCCTGCAGGACCGCAGAGCACGACCTCCATGCCGAGATGGACGCAACCGAGAGCGAACGTGTTGCCCATGTTGCACGCTGTATCGCCGATGAAGACGATTTTACGTCCGCGCAGAGACTTCCCCATTTCTTTGGCGTTCCCGCCGCTCCAGCGTTCGGCAAGCGTAAACATATCGGTGTAGAATTGGCAGGGATGGAGGAAATCCGAAAGCGCGTTGACGACGGGCATCGAGCCTTCTTTGACGAAGGTTTCGAGCAGCGCGTGTTCGTGGCAACGAATCACCATGCCGTGCAGATAGCGCGAGAGAACCTTCGCCGTGTCTTCCGGCGTTTCGCCTCGGGCGAGTTGCATATCTTCGGCATTGAGCATGACGGGATTGCCGCCGAGTTCTCTCACACCGACTTGAAACGAAACACGCGTCCGTGTCGATTTCTTGAAGAACAAAAGCCCCCAGGATTGATCCGCAAGTGGCTTGGGCGCGCTCGGGCTTCCGCGTTCGGCTTTTAACTTCGCGGCGAGCTCAAAGACGTAGGCGGCTTCTTCGACGTTCAAATCGGTTTCTTTCAGGAAATGTCTCATCGATTTCTCTGTGTGTGTGCGTGTGTTAATTTTGAAAAGGGTTTATTACAACATTGCGGCATATGAAATGCAATTTTGAAAAATGCAAACGTTGGGAAAAGCGGCATCCTGCCGCTCCAAAGGAGGACAGGCGTCCCGCCTGTCCCGCGTGACAACGGGTTACGCTCTCATGCGGCTACGGGAAAAAGCGCAGGATCGGCGGAACGATTAAAGCCGTCCGGAAGATCCGGGAATTTCAACTTCCGGCAACGGAATGGATATTCTTTCACGAGAAACTGAAATCGCGCATCGCTCAAGCCGCCTTCCTCGCAATCACCATCGAAATAAAAATCCCGCGAAGTGATTCGCGGGAACGGGAAGATTATTTTTCTTTCTAAGCCTTAACACGAACGAAACCGTCCAACAAGCTTACGGGTGACAAAATCAACGAAACAAACGAGGAAAAAACAGACAAGAGGAATCCTTATCCACGGATAAGTCAGAAAAGCACCCACATAAGAAACAATGTCCACAGTCCAAAAATAGCAAACCGAATCACCGCAAAAAGATTTTGCGTACTTTCTTCGTCTGTGTATCCGGAACCTCCAAATATACAAGAATAATCAAAACAAATCTTTTAAAAGTTAATAAATTATGAGTTCACAATCCATGGCGGGAATCCATTTTTTATTGAAAGTATGGCGAATTAAATTAAAACGTTTGTTTTATGAAAAGAATTATTCTTGTCGTGTTTGCTTTGTGTTCTCTCGCCGTACTCGTTTTCGGAGCGGGAGATTCCGAAAGAAAGGCGATTGCCCGGATACTTTACGGGAAAATACGAGTCGTTTCTATCGGTGAACACTACAAGGTGAGAGTAGTTGGACTTGGCGAAGATTTGCGCGTTCGTGTTGACGATTTCGCGGATCGCCCCGGTCGTTGGTGTTTTGTCAATATTGGGGAAGATTATAGGGTTCGCTTTGTCGATTTGGGCGAAGATGTTCGTGTTCGCTTTGTCGATTTGGGAGAAGGTCCGCGTTAGTTCCCGCAAAGAGTTTTGTCCCATGTAGCTCCGCATCGGCGAGGTCCAAGTCTTTTTGATAATCCGGCGCTCAAGAATCTTGCCGAAAACAAAAAGCGCTTCCCCAAAATTTTCCGTTTCATATCCCCGTTTTTTTTCCGGATTCCCTTTTTGGCGGGAACACGATTTGCTGAATCCGGTTATGAGCTTTTCAAATATTTCTGCCGTGATTTTTGATATGGACGGCACGTTGCTGGATTCCGAACGGCTGAGCCATAAGGCTTGGGATGCCGCCGCACGGGAGATCGGCGAGCGTGTTACACGGGAAATTTTTCTCAAAATGGTCGGACACCGTTCGGCGGATTGTATGCGGATTATGCAACGCGAAATCGGGCGGCCGCTTCCGGAGGAAAAAATCATCGCTTCGGCGCGGGAACACTACGCGGCGTTGGTGCGTGCCGGGGTTCCGCTGATGCCGGGCGCTCGGGAAATGTTCGATTTCGCGCGGGAACGCGGTTGGAAAATCGGCGTTGCGACCTCTACGCGTCGCGAAAGTGCGCAGGAAAAACTTGAGCGCGCCGGGCTGTGGGAGCGCGTCGATGTCGCGACGTGCGGCGATGAAGTCTCGATCGGAAAACCCGATCCGGAAATCTATTGCGCGACGGCGGAAAAATTGGGCGTTCCCGCAGAAAATTGTCTTGCCGTGGAAGATTCCCCGACGGGATTTCGAGCTGCGTTTTCCGCCGGTTGCGTCTCCGTGCTTGTTCCGGATCTGGTTGCGCCTACGCCCGAAGCGCTTCGCGACGCTGTCGGAATTTTTTCCTCGTTGCTTGCTTTGCGGGAAAAACTTTGCGCGGAGTTGCCGCTCGCCTGATTTTTTTGAAATTTGATTCTGTAAAATTTTTATTTTCGCGCGTAAAATCCGTTCCCGATGGAAGATTTGAAAAACCACTTAAAAATTGCGGAAGATGCGGCGCGCGATACGGGCGCGATCTTGCGTGCCGGCGGAAATTGCAGTGTCGCTCTCAACTCCGATACCGATGTCAAACTCGCTGCCGACGTCGATTCCGAAAAGCTCGTGCGGGAACGCCTCGGTGCGACGGGATTGCCGATTTTCGGCGAAGAACTCGGCGGAGATCCCGCGCTTTACGATTCGCCGGGAACGCTTTATTGGGTCGTGGATCCGCTTGACGGAACGTTCAACTATCAGCGCGGGCAACCGCTGACCTGCGTCAGCATCGGGCTGATGCGCGGGAGCGAGCCTGTGCTCGGCGTGATTTATAATTTTAATGCGGATGAAATGTTTTCCGGCGTGGTCGGGACGGGGATTTTTCTGAACGGAGAAAAAATCGTTCCCGCGTGGGCGAGCGAGATTTCACAGGCGTGCCTGATGACGGGTTTCCCCGCGCTTGCGGACAAATCCCCCGAGGCTCTCGCTCCGTTTATCGCCGAAGTCGGAATGTTCAAAAAAATCCGCATGATCGGGACGGCCGCGCTCGCCATCGCCTACGTCGCTTCGGGGCGCGCCGACGTTTACAGCGAAAAGGGGACGAACCTCTGGGACGTTGCGGCGGGAATGGCGCTTGTTAAGGCTGCCGGAGGTTTTATCAAAATTGAGCCGACCGGCAAGCGCGCGCTAAACTTCAATTTGCGTTGCGCCGCCCGCGAAGAGTGGCTTTGAGAGAGAAAAAAAGCGAATTGACGTAAAACAAAAGAAGCGCTCCCGCGGGAACGCTTCTTTTGTTTTGTCGGTCGGAAGACCTCTTAGGCTTTCGCTGCTTGAGCCTTGACGCCGCTGTTGACGAGCGCGAGGAAATCGTTCGCAACGAGAGCCGCGCCGCCGATCAGGCCGCCGTCAATGTCCGGCTTGGCGAGGAGTTCGTCCGCGTTGGACGGTTTCATCGAGCCGCCGTAAAGGATGCGGATGTTTGCGGAAACGGTGCCGAGGATTTCGGTGAGCGTTTTGCGAATGAAAGCGTGAACTTCCTGCGCCTGTTCCGGTGTCGCCGTTTTGCCCGTGCCGATCGCCCAAACCGGTTCGTACGCGATAACGATGCTTTCCGCTTTGTCTGCGGGAACGTCTGCGAGACCGCCGACGAGCTGGGTTTTGATCACTTCTTCAACCTTGCCGGCTTCGCGTTCTTCGAGCGTTTCGCCGACGCAGAGAACGGGCTTGAGGTTGCTTTCGAGGCAAGCGAGAACCTTCTTGTTGATGAACGCGTCCGTTTCGCCGTAGTAGCTGCGGCGTTCGCTGTGTCCGAGGATGACGTAGGAAACCTGAAGGTCGCGGAGCATGGCGGCGGAGATTTCGCCCGTGTAAGCGCCGGACGCTTTGTCGCTGACGTTTTGTGCGCCGATTTTTGCCGTCGAGTTGCCGACGAGGGCGGAAACGGCGGGAATCGACGTGAATGTCGGGCACATCAGGACGTCGATGTCGTTCTGATTCGCGACGGCGTCGATGATCGGCTTTGCGAGTTCAACGGCTTCCGTAGCCGTTTTGTTCATTTTCCAGTTACCTGCAATGAGAATTTTGCGTGACATGATTTTTAATTAAAAATGGATGATTGATAGTGGATATTTTTCAGTAAATAACGAACAGTGAATAATGAATAACGCAGTGCTTAAGGTTTTTGCTTTGGCAAAAACTTTGAACAATGAATTATTCACTATTCGTTATTCATTGTTCGTTAAATCTTATTCCTTATCGAGGGCATCGACACCCGGGAGAATTTTGCCTTCGAGGAGTTCGAGGGAAGCGCCGCCGCCCGTGGAGCAGTGCGAAACGGTTTTCGCAACGCCGAATTTCTTTGCCGCCGTTGCCGTATCACCGCCGCCGACAACCGTCGTCGCACCGTCCGCCGTCGCTTTCGCAATCGCGTCCGCCATGGCTTTCGTTCCCGCGGCAAAGCTGTCGAATTCAAAGACACCCGCCGGACCGTTCCAAACGATGGTTTTAGAAGCGAGAATGGAAGCGGTGAAGATTTCGTTGGTTTTCGGGCCGACATCGAGACCCATCCAGCCGGCGGGAATGCCGGTTTCGTCGGTTGCCGCCTGCGTTGCCGCGTCTGCCGCGAACTTGTCGCCGCAAATGTAGTCGACCGGAAGCGTGATTTTCACGCCTTTTTCCTGCGCCTTTGCTATGAGTTCGGGAACGAGCTTTGCGCCTTCTTCGTCGAAGAGGGAGGAACCGATTTCCATGTTTTGCATGACTTTCTTGAACGTGAACGCCATGCCGCCGCCAATGATGATTTCGTTGGCTTTGTCGATAAGGTTCTTGATCAGCGGGATTTTGTCGGCGATCTTTGCTCCGCCGAGAATGGCGAGAAGCGGGCGAGCCGGATTGTCGAGCACCGCCGCAAATGCCTTGAGTTCCTTTTCCATGAGGAAGCCGGCAACCTTCGCGGGAAGATCGACACCGACCATCGAGGAGTGCGCGCGGTGTGCCGTGCCGAACGCGTCATTCACGTAAACATCGACGTTCTTGGAAAGGCTGGCGCGGAATTCTGCAACTTTCGCGGGATCGGCTTTGATTTTGTTTCCGTCGGCATCTTTTGCCTTGCCTTCTTCTTCGATGTGGAAACGAAGGTTTTCGAGGAGGAGAATTTCGCCCGGCTTGAGATCGGCTTTCGCCTGTTCGGCGGCTTCGCCGACACAGTCTTCAACGAACTTTACCGGTTTGCCGATCTGTTTGGAAAGCTCTTCGGCGACGGGTTTGAGGGAGAACTTGGGTGTTACCTGACCGTTCGGGCGGCCGAGGTGCGAGGCGAGGACGACCGCCGCGCCGTTGTCGAGCGCGTATTGAATGGTCGGAAGCGCTGCGATGATGCGTTGCGGGTTGGTAATTGCGCCCGTTACTTTGTCTTGCGGGACATTGAAGTCAACGCGGATGAAGACGCGTTTGCCGTTAACATCGATATCACGAATTGTTTTAGCTGCCATAGTCTTTTAGATTTTTAAAAAGTCTTTCCATTAAACGCGCGCGGGAACGGCTTTGCAAATGCAAAAAAGGCACTTAGCTTCGGCAACGTTTTAGCGTTTTAAATTTCTCTGAAACATTTGCGTTCCCGTCGCGTTTATCCTCTACTATAAACTGATGAGCGAAGCCCGAAGATCTCCCTGCGAGCCCGACCCTGACGCACAGCGTATGCAACGCATAGCTTCGGGGGATTTTTCGGCGATGCGGGAACTTGTCGAACGCTGGCAAAAGCCGCTGATAAACTTCTTTTTCCGTTCGGTCAATTCCGTCCATACGGCGGAAGATTTGGCGCAGGCGACGTTTGTCAAAATTTTTCGCAATGCGGGAACATACGAGCCGAAAGCGCGCTTTTCGAGTTGGCTTTTTCTCGTTGCGCGTTCGATTCTCATCAGCAATTTCCGCAAGGAAATCGCGCGCCCCTCGACGGCGACCGATCCCGCTGATTTGCCCGCTGTGGCGGTGCCGACCGATGAGCTCGGCGTTTTCGATTTGGAGCAGGCTTTTTCCGAATCGGTAAAAACGCTTCCGGAAAACCACCGCACGGCAATTCTGCTTTTGTGTCAACAGGAGCTTTCCTACGAGGAAATCGCCGAGACGATGGAAACAAATGTGCAAAACGTAAAAACATGGATTTTCCGCGCGCGCCGGAGCCTGCGCGAGACCCTTTCCGTTTTTCTGGAAAAATAAATTTTCGGTGTGCTGAAACTTTTTTGAAAATTTTTCGTTTTCCTAAACATAAGCAATGAAAAAGAATGCCACAGTCGATGCCGACAAGCGCTTGGAGATCTTGCTCGCGGGAACGCCGCTTGAACCCTCGGGCGATTTTTTGCGTCGCGTTTGTGAGGCGTGTCTGGACGAAATGATTGACGCGAAACTCGCGCAGATGCCCGTCGAGCCGCGCGCGGATTTTGCGGATCGCGTGATGGCGGAAATTTCTTCGGGAAACAATGTTGTCGCGTTCCCGCGGCGCTTTTCGGCGTTTCGCCGTGCGTTTCGCGTATCCGCCGCAGGCGTTGCCGCCGCGCTCGCCGTAACCGTCGGAATTTTCTCGCTGAAACCGCAGGCGACATCGCTCAACGAGCAGGTGGCAAGCGTAATCAGCGCCGATCCCGAGCTTGCCCGACTCGCTTTGCCGGATGACGATTTTACGCTTAGCGAACTTGTCGCCGCGTCGGAACTTTTGACGGCGCTCAACGATAATTCCTCTCAAACCGCAGATTTTTTTGCATACTATGAAAACTAAGATCACAGCAATACTCACGTTCTTCGCTGCGTCCGTTTTCGCTTTCGCGGAAACCGTTGCCGAAGCTCAAAAAGCACCCGAAACTGCTCCGGCTCCGCAAGTTTGTGCCGAGCAGCCCAAAAAATGCCCGAAGGCCTGCCCGCAAATTTCTCAGGAAATGCGCGAAGCGTTCGTGCAGCGCATTCTTCTTTCGCTCAGCGAAGAAGATTTGGCAAAGCTCGCCGAAAAGGTTGATGCCGTTCGCAAAATGACTCCGGAGCAGAAGGCGGAAGCGCGCAAGGCGCTCCCGAAACCGCATTTCTGCCCGGCTTCGCAGATGAAAAAATCCTGCGGCGAGCCCGGATGCAAATTCGGTCCGAAAGGTCCGAAGTGCAAGGGTCCGAAAGGCAACGATTGCTGCGGATCGAAATGCGGAGGCAAGAAAATGGGTAAATGCCACCACGGTCGCCGCGGTCCGGGAGCGAAATTTCACGGGCATCGCGGACACGGTCCGAAAGCTCCGGGTGCGAAGCCCTGTATGTGCCCGAAAAAGGGTGCGCCGCTCCCGCCGCCGGCTTCGGACGCTCCTGCCGCAGAAGCGCCTGTCGCAGAATAATCGACGAGACGCCGCAAGGTCGTTTTAACGACTGTGTTATCGTTCCCGTGAAAATCCTTGTTGAAAATTTTCGCGGGAACGTTTCTTTTTTGAAAATTCCTCTAAAAAAATGACTATGAATTTCCGAAATCTGATTCTTTCCGCTGTTTTGTCGCTCGGATTTTCCGCCTTCGTTTTTGCCGATGCGGAAAAAATGTCCGTTCCCGCAGGAGGGCCGCAGGATCGGGGACCGGAAAATACGGAGATCTCCGATGCGCCTCCGCCGCCCGCATTTTCGCGCGAGGATGCGCGTATGCTCAAACGCCTTTTCCTCATGAAAAATGAGGAGTTGCACCGCTTGGGCGAATTTATCCGCCGCTTGGAAAAAATACCTCCGGAGCGCCGCAGGCAGATGGCGGAGGATTTGGAGCGCGCCGCGTCCGTTAAAACGCCCGAGCAGCGCCGCGCGTTTGAAAAAGATATGCGGGAACGTTTCCGCCGCGAACGCTCCGATTTGCTCGCTCGATATTTTGCTGCGCTTCCGCCGGAGCAGGCGGATGCCGAACGCAAGAAATTTCTTTCGCTCGACCGGAAAGCGCGTCGCGCCTACATCGCCGACGTACGCCGCAAGCTCGGGTACGAGCCGTTCCCGCCGCCTCCGCCGAAAAAAGGTGAAAACTGAAATCCGGCGGGATTTTCTTTCGCCGTTCCCGCGATAGGAAAAAGGTTGAGAAGCGGCGCGGGAACGCTATGATTTTTCGCCATGAGCGAAGACGAGAAAACTCCGCCCCGGACCTCTGATACCCCTGCTTCCGACGAAGGCTACTGCGTTCGAAAATTTTCTTTTTCCGAACTCTTCGTGCGCGCGAAAAAATTCGGGCTCGGTTTTTACGACGAAGTTTGGAAACCGACTGTTTCCGGCGAGCGTTCGTTCCCGCTTCAGGCGTTTTTTCTGCTCTGGCGCGTTGTCGAAATTACAATTGCGCGCACGCTGACCAACCGGATTCCGCTTCAGGCGGCGGCGCTCACATATTATTTGCTCATGGCGCTGGCACCGTTTGTGATGTTTGTGCTCACGATTTTCGGCGTCGTGATGAACGTGCGCGGGGAGGAAGCCGTAGAAACGATGAAACTCCGTATTGCCGAAACGATGCAGCTCATCGCGCCGGAAACGGTCGCCGCCGAGCAAAATGCCGCAGAGGCGGCATCGCTGGAATCCGGACACACGGTGGTGGCGACGGTCGCGCCGGAATTGCAGGAATTTGCCAATAATCTTTTAGAAAGTACAATGGCGAATTCGAGCTCTGCGGGAACGATCGGTTTTATCGTTCTCGCCGTTCTCGCGATTTTCATGGTCGCGCGTGTGGAGGACGCGTACAACCTGATGTGGAACGTCAAGCTCGGGCGGAGCTGGAGTAAACGCTTTCTTGTATATTTTCTCTTTCTCGTGTTCGGCGGCGCGTTGGTCGCGGTTTCCGCTTCGGTGCTTTCCGTTTCCGCCGCGTTTCGCGGGATCACGGCAATGACGGGAACGGTGCCGGATTGGGCGGCGTCGCTTCCCGGCGGCGAAGCGTTT
Organism: Opitutales bacterium; assembly: GCA_017935025.1. Classification (GTDB taxonomy): domain Bacteria; phylum Verrucomicrobiota; class Verrucomicrobiia; order Opitutales; family UBA953; genus Spyradosoma. The sequence continues at coordinate 12,629 of JAGBIL010000022.1, forward strand.
TTCGGGCTGATGACGACGTTTGTTCCGACGCTGATTGCGTTTCTTGCGCTCACGCTCGCTTTTGCCTGTTTGAATAAATATATGCCGAAAACGTCGGTGCGCTGGCGTCCGGCGCTGATCGGCGGGGCGTTTGTCGCGCTCGTCTTCATCGTAAACCAAAAGCTGGCAATGATTTATGTGCGCCAGATTTCCGAGTTCAATTCGATTTACGGAAACCTCAGCGTCATTTTTATCATTATGTTCATGCTCTACATGGGCTGGATTTTTGTTCTGTTGGGCGGGCAACTTTCTTTCGCGGTGCAGAACGCGCGCTTTTTGAAAAATCTGAATCGGGAATGGGCGGAGCTGAGTCCGCGCTCGAAGCAGGAAGCCTTTTTCGCGTGCCTTTTCGCTATTTTCGCCAAGTGTTCCCGCGACCCCGTCGGCTTTACGCCGAACGAGCTCAGCCACAAGCTCAGCGTTCCCGTGAATCATGTGTTGGAATGTGTCGACGTTCTGGAAGCGCAGGGCATGATTGTTCAGCTGGCGGGCGACGGAAGCGAACCGCGTTACAACACGACGGGCTCGGTGCCGAAAATGACCGTTTCCGAAATTAAGCGGCGTTTCGATAATCTGCGTGAGCCGCTTTTCCTCGGCGGAGACCGGGAAATCCGTGTCGCGCTCAAGCGTTTTTCCCGGGCGTTTTTCGCCTGCCGCGACACGATGACGGTTGACGAACTTCTCCGCATCGCCGGCTCCCGCGACAAACGGAACAAACGGGAAGAGTTGAAAATTGAAAGCTGAGTCGTGAAAGTTCTTTCTTTAACCGGGAAGGGACAAAAGAAAAAGAAGTTTTTATTTTGATTTTTAAGGGAAGAATTAAAACTCCGGAGGAGCGTCACTTCGTTAACCCCATGCGAAGCGAGCAACGCGAGCGGATCTTGGGAAAAAGATTGCAGTATTAGCTTTAAGCCCTCATCTCTCATCTTTTTTTTCTTATTTCTATTTCGCGGAGGCGGAATTACAATTTCCCGCAATTATGAAAATTGCGGTTGTCGGAGCCGGCGCGGTTGGCGCCTATCACGGAGTTTGCCTCGCACGCGCGGGACACGAAGTTCATTTTCTTCTGCGTAGCGATTACGAAATTGTGCGGGAACGCGGTTTTGAAATCCGCGATCGCGGAAATACGTTTACCGTTTCCGTGCACGCGCACAAAACGCCCGAAGAAATCGGCGTTTGCGACCTCGTTTTAATCGCGCTGAAAACAACGGCGAACGCGCAGTTTCCGAAACTCCTCCCGCCGCTTTTCGGCGCGGGAACGACGGTTTTGACGCTGCAAAACGGACTCGGCAACGTCGAAGCACTCGGCGGACTTTTCGGCGCGGAAAACATCGTCGGCGGGCTTTGCTACGTTACGATTAACCGCCTTGCGCCCGGCGTTATCGCCAATCTCGGTGCGACGCGCCTGTGGCTGGGCGAGGGCGACGGCGGTGCGCCGAGGGAACGCACGCACGCGCTTGTGAAAATGTTCTGCGAAGCCGGACTTCCCGCCGAAGCGAAAACTTCGCTCGAAGAAACGCTTTGGAAAAAACTCTGCTGGAACATTCCGTTCAACGGGCTCGCGATTGCGGGCGGAAACATCGCGTGCGACGCGCTTTTGGCTTCGCCGGAACTCGTCGAACTCTCGTGGATTCTCATGCGCGAAATTCAGGCGGCGGCGCGTTCCCGCGGATGCGAAATTTCCGACGACCATTTGCAGAAACAATTCGACGTTACCGCGCGCTGCGGCGCGTATTTGCCGTCGAGCCTGCTCGATTTCCGCGCCGGACGGGAAGTCGAAATCGAATCGATTTGGGGCGAACCGCTCCGTCGCGGCACCGCCAACGGCGTTCCCATGCCGCATCTCGAAACGCTTTATCTTTTGCTCAAAACGCTGTGCGCGAAGAATTAGGAAAAAATCCGTTTGTTCCGTTTTTTTTTTACAATAAACTTTTAACATTACACGCGCCGTAGGCGCTAAGAAAAAATGCCCGCTCTTTCGACAAAAAACGGTTTTTGGACTTCGCCTCACGGGCGCGCGCTCCCGTGTGATTTCGCGAAACGCACCTTGCTGATGGGCATCGTGAATGCGACGCCGGATTCGTTTTCCGACGGCGGAAATTTCCTCGCTCCCGAAGCCGCGCGGGAACAGGCGTGCGCGCTGGTTGCGGCGGGCGCGGACGTTATTGACCTCGGCGCCGAGTCCACGCGTCCGGGCTCCGCTCGCGTGGGTGCGGACGAAGAATTGCGTCGGCTCATTCCCGCTTTGCGCGCTATTCGGGAAGCGCTTCCGCAAATTCCCGTTTCCGTTGACACTTCGCGTCCGGAAGTTGCCGAAGCCGCAATTCTTGCCGGCGCGGATATTATCAACGACGTTCTCGCTATCGGCGCGTTTGTCGCCGTTCCCGCCGATCCGGAAAGATATGAAATGGGGCAACTCGCCGCGCGCTTGGGCGCTCCGGTTATCGCGATGCACAACCGTCCGGCGGCAAACTACACGGATTTTTGGCAGGAATTTTTGAATGATTTAACCGCCGGAATTGACCGCATTTTAAAAAGCGGCGTTCCCGCGAATCAGCTTTGGATTGATCCCGGTTTCGGCTTCGGAAAAACGCCGGAGCAAAATCTGCAAATCGTGGCGCGCCTGCGGGAAATCGCCGCGCTCGGTTTCCCGGTTTTGCTCGGAACGAGCCGGAAAAGCACTCTGGGAATCGTTCTCGGCGGAAAACCTCCGCTGGAACGCACGGGCGGCGATTCCGCCTGCTGCGTGCTCGGCGCCTTTCACGGCGCGGCGTGCCTGCGCCTGCACGACATCGCCGCACACCGCGACACCGTAACCACCGCCGACGCCATCTCCCGCACGCTCTTTCCTTGACACATTAAAGGAGGTAAAGGAGCTTAACCTTCTTAAAGTCTTAACTCCTTATATTCCTTTTCTATGCCTGAAGAACTCGTCCCGCATTGGGGAAATTACAAAAAGTTGCTCAGTTTTCAAAAAGCAGAGTGCATTTACGATCTGACATACTACTTTTGCCGCAATTTTCTCAGAAAAAACGACCGCACCGTCGATCAGATGATTCAGGCGGCGCGTTCCGGAAAACAAATATTGTTGAGGGTAGTGCGGCGGCATCGACTTCCCGCGAAATGGAAATCAAGCTTCTAAACGTCGCAAAAGCCAGCCTCCACGAATTGCTCGCCGATTACGAAGATTTTTTGCGTTCCCGCAGTCATCGGCAGTGGGAAGAAAACTCCGTGGAACTTCTCAAGATGCGGGAACTCGGACGCGCCCGAAACGACTCTGCATTTTTTATGCGCCTTGCGTCCACCCGTCCGCCGGAAACCATCGCCAATATGGCTATCGTTCTCATTAAACAGGCGGATTATCTGCTTTTTCGCCAGATTCAACGCGCAAGCGCAGAATTTCTCAAACACGGCGGTATGCGGGAACGCATGACCCGACTTCGTCTCCAAGCCCGCTCCCGCCAATCTCGTCCTTAATTGCACTTTCTCTTTAAACACGTCCTTCTCTTTAAACTCCTTATTTTTTACCCGAAAAGCACCGTCATTTATGCGGAGCCGGATGACAAAAAGCCCACCGAATTTCTCATTCGGTGGGCATCTTTTGTTGGACGATAGTCTAAGCGAGATTGAGGCTATTTTTCGAGCAAAATTTTCTCGCGGAGGCGCAGAGCGCTACGGGAACATCTTGAATCTTGCTTCCAATCAAGGATTCATTGTCGTTGTTTCGGTGTCTGGGAGGAAGTTTATCACTTGATTCTCCGTGGTTTTGCGTCTCAGTGAGCGCGTCAAAGACCACCGAATGAGAAATTCGCTGAGCACGAATCTATGAGAAAAACCCCTAACAAAAGAACAAATTTGTGACTTATTTTGAACAGGCTCTTCATTTCTTCGAAGCGGGAAAGCTCGAAGAAGCACGTAAATATTTCGGCTACGCAAAGAATTTCGGTAGCGAAAACGAAAAGCAACGTGCGACTGAAATTCTCGAACAAATTAACGCGGGAACGGCAAATGTTGACTCGCTCATTCATGAGAATGCGTTGGCACGGCCGGCAAAAACCTTACTCGAAGAAAAACTCTACGCGCTCGCGTTGGAAAAACTGCTTGCGCTTGGGGATTCCGCAAGTGCCGAGGAGCTTTATTACCTCGGCGTTTTGCACGATGACTTCGGCATGGGAATGCCGAACGATCCGGGAAAAGCGCGTGCGTATTTCAAAAAATCATTCGACCTCGGCTATGCCGATGCCGGCGTCGGATATGTTTATGTAGGGACAGACGAAGATGAAGCCCCTGAACCGCTTAGCACAGAACAAAGGAAACTGTTAGAAAAAGCGGCAAAACGAGGAAGCATCCGGGCAAAAGCTTGGTTGCTAATAGACGATCTCGTCGTGTGCCTGAAAGAAAATGCGTCAGAAGAAGAAATTGAGACGGCAAAACAACGTTACGAACAATTTTTAGAAAAAACGGAATCTGATGATCCTTTCATATTGCTTCTTTCGGGAAAAGCGAGTTTAAGAAACGGTGTGCCCACTGTACGGGCTCGCGGATTTGAAATATTGCTTAATCTGCGAAATTATTGGGAAACCGACATTGCGGACATTGCATGGGTATGGATTGGTGAATGTTTCCGCGACGGAATTTATGTGTCACAAGATTTGGATGAGGCAAAATTTTGTTTTAATAAAATCGTAGAAATCGGAAAAAAAGAAGTTTCCGAAGAAGTGCGGGAATTCCTTTCCGGAAATTGGAGAGACGAGCCTTTGGAAGACGAGGATGCCGGGGAATGGGCGGTTGGGAAGATGAACGAAAAACTCCGCCAAATCGAAGAAGCTCTCTTTTTCGCCCGCCAAATGTGGCTGTATGATTTAGGGGAATCCAATAAGGACGAATGCAATGTAGAAGAATTTAGCCACATTCTTTCGGAGTGGACTGGTATGGTAGGGGCGTTGGAAACCGTCAAAAATCTTATCGGCGATTTGGGAAACATATTTAAAACGCACTTTGGAATTTCTGACGCGGCGGAAATCTTGAATCAAAAAATCAGAAAAGAATTTACCGCGCTCAAAAAAGTTATCGAAGAAATGAATTGGGACTTAGCCAAATACAAATTGCAGGCGGATAGCGACGGGATGATTGAAAATCTTAGAGGTCTGCTGTCGGCTTCAAAAATCGCCAAGAAACATACGACACGTTTTCTTGAGGCGAAAGAAGCTTTCATCGAAACGTTAAAGGAAACGTTAAAGAATACCGTTGTCGTCCTTATTTCCGAAGAGGACGAAAAAAGGACATCTAATACTAATGATTTCGATTCTCTCTTTTCTTCACTCAAAAGCCCCTGGGGTCGATCAATCGCTTTTAAGATTAAGGATCTTCTTTTTACGGCTCATGCTTCTTGGAAAATGAGGATGACCAACAAAAAAGTCGGAAACACCTCATTCGAAATTCCGGATTCATGGAAAGAAGATGCGTCACTCGCATTCAAAAAAATGATCGAAGATTGGGATGTTGATTGCTTTAGGAAAGAAATTAAAGAACTTCTTAATGGCGTCGATTGCCTTTCGGTCGTAGGAAAGGATTTAAAAAAACTCTATCACGTCCTTAAAGAAATGCAACACACCCTCCATGAGCGACAAACAGGCGGGGCTGATGAACCTGTCGTTTTGGAAAATTACTCAGAAATAGAAGCACGTTTTTTCGCATTCCAAAACGACTTTTTAGAGGTCGTATGGGAAGCACTCCGTGAGGACGATGAATATTACAGAGACGAGAATGATGACGATCTCGAAGAATGCGACGATGAAGAAAATAACGAGGAATCGTACGAAGACGACGAGGAAGATGAGGAATACGACGAAGATTCCGATGACGGAGAAGACGACGATGAGTACGAGGAAGAGGGTGATGACGACGGGGAGGATGAGGACGAGGATGAAGAAGACGACGCTTACGTTTTTTGCATTTCCTGCGGAGCGAGAAATCCGGAAGGTGCAAATTTCTGCTACAAGTGCGGCGAGGAGATCTTTAGGGACGAAGATTAACCCGAATATTTCAAAAACCAAAACCCTATAACAATGACTAACACTTGGAAAAATCTTGTTCCCGTGGAAATCGGGAAGTGGACGGGAACGGGCGACGTGATAACGCTCAACCTTGCTCGCGTGAAATCGCTTTTAATCGGCGGCGAATCCGGAAGCGGGAAATCTTGCCTGATTCGGCATATTCTCGCGACGCTCACGCGGGAACACACGCCGGAAGAAGTTTGCTTTCTCATCGCAGATCCGAAAATTGTCGAATATTCGGATTACGAAGATAGTCCGTATTTGCTACGTCCGGTCGTCACGGACGCAGAGTACATGGCGGAAACATTCGATTGGCTTTTTGCGGAATACGAGCGCCGCTTTAACCTTCTCGGAAAATACGGTTGTCGCAACATCGCTACGTTTAACGAAGCGGTTTGTGCGGGAACGATTTCCGAAGAAAAGCTTCCGAACATTGTTTTCGTTATTGATGAATTTGCGGATTTCTTAATTCAAGATTTCGAAGGCTTTGAAGCTTCGATTGCGCGTCTTGCCGCACTCAGCCGTGCGTACGGAATTTTTCTCGTTCTTGCGACGCAGCACGCGGATCCGAAATGCGTTACAAACCTGATAAAAGCCAATTTGAACGCGCGCATCGCGTTTCGCACGGGAACGGCGAAAGCTTCAAAAGTCATCCTCGAACAATCCGGCGCGGAATCCCTGCGGGAACGCGAATTTCTCTATTCGCCCGACGCTACGGCTTCCGAAAACCCGACCGCCATAAAACTCCGCGCCTCCGAGTGTCCGGAGGAATAAAACACTTTCAACTTCTCTAATCCCGAACTCAAAAATGTTCATTCCGATTAACACAGCTCCAAGTTTGGCAACGATGGCAATTCTCGCCGCAATCACCATTGTTGAGGACGCTATTCCAAAATCGCGGGAAGACGCAAAGCGTAAGCTCGGGGCTGTTGTAAAAATCGTCGCAACCCTTGCCAAAGAAACCCTCAAGCGTAAGGTCGGAAAACCTTTGCTCGAAGATGCGGAACTCACGCTTGCGTGCTTGCAGGAGCGAGTTGAGGGAAATTTTCTCAAGGTTCAAACCGTTTCGGCGGGAACGGTCGTTATTTGCTCGCTCGCAAAAGGAATAACGCATCACTCCGGAATTTGGCTCGAAAACGGGACAATTTCCGAACTCGACGGCGACGGAAATTATCGTGCGGTCAATTTAGAAACGTTTCTTCGCGGGAACGAAGGCGAACGCTGGAGAGCTGGAACATTTGCCTATGCCGCGTGTAGTTTGCAGGGACAACCGCTGGGCTCGAATGATGTCGCCGAAATAGCCCAAAGCTTTCTCGGCAAAAAAACAAAATACAGCGTGGATGCCAACAACTGCCACCGTTTTTCAACGGCATGCCACAGTGGCGGGGAGGCAGAAAACGTTTTCCGACCCAATGAAACTTTTTCAGTCGGAAAACTTCTCAACCGCATTCTCTGCTTCCACAATAAAGAAAAAATCCGCTGGATACCGATTGTTGCATAAACGAAACCGACGAAAACACAGGTAAAAATTGAAATCAATCAACAATCAATGCCATGACTCGCGATTTTATTCACCCTGCGGACAAAGAAGCTCTAAAAACGTTAAAAGATATTCCGGGCTTAGACCTTTTAATAAAAAAAGTCCTCGGGCTCTTTTCCGAAAACCAATATCGCGCTTTGTGCCTCGCAACAAAGGTGCGTCTATCTCCATCGCAACTTCCGGAGCTTTACAATAAATTACCTCCGATTTGTAAGCGCTTAGGAATATCCGTTCCCGAATTTTATTTGGAGGCAGATGTAAATCCGAATGCTTCTGCATTTGGTGATACGAATCCGATTATTTGCGTAACTTCCGGTCTCATCTCCTCTATGACCGAAGAGGAAATTGAGTACGTTATTGCTCACGAATGCGGACACATCGCCTGCCACCATATGCTGTATCACACGCTCTCGAGAATTTTAATTCTCTGCGCCGATTCTTTGGATATTTTGGGAATGGCAATTAAACCGTTAATTTGGGCGTTACTAAAATGGCAACGTTGTAGCGAGCTCTCCGCAGATCGGGCTGCCGCATTTGCGCTCCGTAGCGTGGAATGGGTCGTTAACACTCAAATTCGTCTGTCCGGCGGACCTGCGGTATTAACCCAACATGTAAACATCGACGAATTTGTAAAACAGGCAGACGAGTTTGAAAACTACGGATCTAACATACTTAAGAGCTTGCTGAAAAACATTCTGGCTCTCGGAGAAACTCATCCGTTTGCCGCCGTACGCGTTAGGGAGATTTTGAAATGGAGCCACTCTTGGGAATATCGAAAACATATCAAAAACACCGAAGTCATTGACTGTTTAACAAATCAAAGCATTTGCCCTTGTTGCGGCAACGAAATCGAACCGGAATGGGCATTTTGTAAAAAGTGCGGAAACAAAATCCGGTAGTTTTTTACTTCATCAATAAATCTCTAACCACAATCAAAATAAAAATTATGGGAACATTCACATCCGATAAAGTATTCACTTGCCCAAAATCTTGTATTCCGGAAATCGAATCGGCAATTATCGCCGCATTTGAACCGGAAGGTTTTGAAATTAAGCGATTTTCGCTTCCAAACGGCGGATTCGAATTATCAATGACCAAAGGCGGAATGTTTAAAGCCGTTGTCGGAATGAAATCTGCATTGAAAGTAACGGCAAATCCGACCCCGACCGGTGTTCAAATCGAAGCGGGAATAGGGATTTTCGGGCAACAGGCATTGCCGACGGTCGTTACAATGTTTGTATTTTGGCCGGTCATGATTCCTCAAATTTGGGGAATGATTCAGCAGTCAAAACTTGATGACAAGGTTTTGGAAATTGCGGAATCAACAGTCCAAAATTATGTCGAACCGATTGCGATTACGCAGCAAACTGATGCGGGAACGCAATTTTGCACACAATGCGGAGGCAAAAATCCTTCCGATGCTAAATTCTGCAACAAGTGCGGAGCTAAACTTTAAAACTCAATAGAGATTATTTCATATGGCAAAGACATACTTTGAAACGGCAATAGATGCCCTTCGTCAGAATGATTTTACGACAGCTTGTAGATTTTTGGGGTATGCAATCGAATACGGTAGCAATAAAGAAAAGAGGAAAGCTAGGAAAATTTTAGAAGAAACCCCGCAACTTGAAAGATACAAAGAGATTCCTCGTAAAACCAACGACACAATTGTTGATGAAATTATTACAAAAGCTACTCGTCTAGCAAATAAAGCCGCAACCGGAGAACTAAAAAAAGAAATATCTAAAAAAGGGAAATACCTTGCTGAAGAATTTATCGACGAAGTTAAGTCAAATCCTATTGGTTGTATAAAAATCGCATGTCGAATGTGGAAGATTTTTGGAGGTTAGAAATATGGCTAAAGAAAAAGATCCGTGGCTCGACACCCTAGAAAAAAAGACTGATAAGTTGAATGCACCCATTTTGCTTGAGTTCGAAGAGTGGAATAATTCCGAGAAAGAGGCTGATGAATTAATACAAGCTGCCAATAACTTCAGTCCTGAAAGAGTCGTTAGCAAAATAGAAAAACTCTGCGAAGAAATTGCGCAGTGGTATGTTTCAGAGCACAATAAGTTAATAAAAAAAGTATGCAAAGAAACAGAAATCAAGCCAACCCCATGGCTTTCTCATGATTCTAAAGATTGGCTCTACGGTGAAGTTGTTTCAGAACTAAAAGCTCTTGAAAATGCTCTCAATCACGTAAGAAATTCAATGTGCGATATCGCCTCATTTGTGGAGAGAAATACAGGATTCTGGGCGAACGCGAAAGTATTTATTGATAGCGCAATTAAAGGAGCTATTTCTCCTTTGCGTAGTATGTACGACTACGGGAAGGATTTCTTAAGTGGATTTGAAAATCCGGAAGCCAAACGGGTTGATTCAAATTATGAGAGGTCTCTTGAAGAACTTTCCAATGCACAAGAACGTTTGTCTCAAGTAGTATATACAAAATGTATTTCTCGGTGGAACGATAAAACATTGGGAGCAATTAAAGATATTGAGAACTCCCTGCTACCCAGTAAAGTCCAACCCGCGCCATCGATTCTCAAACGCTGTTTTTGGGGAATTATTAAACTCTTACTGCTTGCTGGGCTTATCCTCGGAGGGATGACACTTCTTGAAAAATACAAAATTATTAACTTTTAAAATAACGACTTACCCTAATATCATGAATGGAATATTAACCGAACGGGAGAAAAATATTGTCTCTGCCACCAAAGAAGAGCTCGAAAAATGCAGGTCTATTCTTGAATCAACCCCCGAGGCAAGAAAGACGCTTGTTCCCGCTTATGAAAATGTTTTGCGGGAACTCCGCGGATTTGATTCCGAGCTCTTCATTGTTTCTTCAATGGGAATGCTAAAATCAGGGAAATCGTCTCTGGTTAATTTGTTGGCACGTTCGGAACTTGCGTCTCCTACCGGATACGGAACGGATACAACACTTCGCCCTGCACTCATCATGCCAGCGACAGCACAAAAGCCTGAAGGGGAAATTGAGGTTTGGTTTGCAAGTAACCCAACAGAACTTTCGCTTTCCGGCGATATGTCGAAAGAAGACATCGAAGCAAAACGTAAAGAAATGCTGTCTTCTGTCTTTGATTTTGTTCGAGGCGTAGGACGTGAGCCGGAGAACGCAGTCAGAAAATCGCACAGACTAACGGAAGAAAAGCTCAAAAATATTTTATGTAAAAAACAAAGCTTAGGAAATGAGCTACCTTCCGAACCGATATTGGTTATTGTGCGTGTGCCTCGGAAAGACGGCTCCTTACTTTCTGATAAAATCGTTTTGTTGGATACACCGGGTTTAGACTCCATGAATTCCGAGTGGACTACAAATTCCGCTTGGTATCTTTGGCTAATGGAAAAAAGCGATTTGCTTCTATTTTTACAGAGTAGCGTCGCACCATTAAATCTCTCAGCCGGAGAAATTTTGAAAGAACTCCAACGCCAAAAACGCGGACGCCCGATTTGGTTGATACAAAACCTTATGGAGGCAAAGCACTGGATGAAAAAAGATGTTCAGGAGGCAGAAAATCTATCTCAAAAGGAAAGAGCGGTTACCGAGTTTCAAAAAATTAGCACCAACACGAATAGTTATTCGGTAAATCTCGGCAAGGACTTTCCGAAGTTGTTCGAGCAAGAAAGCGATCTTGACTGCAGTGCTGATTCAGAACATCTGTTAAATGAATCCGGATTCAAAGAGCTTGAAGAAGGCATTAAAGATTCTCTCAAAAGAAATGCGACCGCTCAACGTAAAGGGAATTGTATCAGAAACGTAGAAAATGCAAAAAATGAATTTGGGAAAATGATCAAGAGTTTTAGGGAAAATGAAGTCGGAAAAATTCGCAACGAATGTGATCAAAAGCGGAAAGTAATTGAGAACGCATTCAAGGTATTGGCGGAAAAAATTGATCCGAACCTAACACCTGCAGGGTTGCGCGTACAACGCGTAACGGACGATCAAATTTCTTTCAAGGGGGAATCTGAATCTGAGTTTTGGGGAGGATCGTTTGACGCTTCGCTAAACAGCAAGTTTAAAAGCAACGAGAACTACAACTTAGTCTATCTTAATAATTTTAAGGATGAAAAAATTCGCGAGGCGCATGATAGGTTTCGACAATTTTTGGAAGAAACCGAATCCGATGACGTAAATTGGGAGTCGGAAGAAGGCGCAAAAATGAATCTTCGGCGCAAAGTTATAGGTCAATTCTCAAAATTTATAAAAGAAGTAATGGCAGAGACGCAGGACGCGAAGAACGTTCTGAAATGCGAAGATATTCAACACAAAGAATGTCCACAAAAAATGAATATCACAGAAATTCACAGTCTTTCGAAGATTGAATTTCCGGATTATGATAGCTCAGGCTTATCCGACAAAGGCTTCATCAAAAGACTTAGTAAAAAATGTTCATCTCTTTTCTGCGGAGGAAAAATTTATATCGGTGAACGTTGTCGCTCCAAAATAACAGATTACAAATACAACGAAAAGTCATTGAAAGCCACCCTTAAGTTCTTTCACGAAACGGAGCAAAAAAAAATTAAGAGTAAAATCGCAAACTGGGCAAACGAACAATTTAATGAATCGTGCCGTGATTTTTTAAAAAAACTTGAGGCGCGGAGAGAGGAATGTTTAGAGGAAATCAGGAGAAAACGGGAGAACGCAGATTCTTTGGAATCAAATCTTTTTTGTATTGAAAGTATCCTCGAAAATGCCATGAAAAGATTTGACGGGATTAACAATTAAACCTGTTAGTTATGAAAAAACTTTTCAAGTCTCCGTGGGCTTGGTGTGTCGTTTCGGGAATCGTACTTTTTGCTGTTTCCGGATTGCTGATGCGCGGGAACGCTTTAAACGAATGCTTTCCCGGTGGAATCGTCGGGTGGATTTTCTGGGGAATTCTTATACTACTCGCGTTGCACTTCCTAATTCGTCCGTTTGTGGGATTTGTCGGGCTTCCTCAATGGAAATCCGAGGAAGAACAAGCGGGAATGAATGACTTTGATCGGTTACTGTTTTTAGAAAAATATGCTAAAAGCATCTCTAAAACGCAGGCCGTCTCTTCGTTTGAAAATGCTAGTTTACTGGAAAAATTGAGGAACCTTGAAAATGCCCTGCATGAAATGCACTCGAGTTCCCGATTAGAGCTCTTGGAGAAAAGCGTTCCCGAATTTCGGGAAGCATTACATAAAGAGGTTTGTAGTCCTATTATTTCTGCCCACATGAAATATGCCGCAGTCGCCGTTGTTGTTTCTCAACGCGGGATTCTTGATGCTTTTGTCGTATTTGCATTGCAGGTAAAACTAATTATCGCTCTTAGTCGAGCAATGGGACATCGCCCGTCGTGGGCGTTTGTTTCCTGTTGCATGGTCTGGGTAATAAGCAATTCACTCATTTCGTTAATCTTTGACGAAACAAATATCACCGAAACAGCACTTTCTTCTTTAAGCGAAATTTTGAGAATCCAATCCGGCGGGCTGTTAGGTGAAATCCCCGGATTAAAAACAATCGCAAATCTTTCAATGCAAGCACTTACTGCTGCTAGTTCCGTTTACATTACGGGGGAACTCGTTCGATCCCGCTTACTCGGAAACGCAAAAAAGAAAACCATAAAAGAGTTACTAAAAATACGTGTCGACGGCTACAACGAAGCCGGAAAAATCGCAACCAACATAATCGGCGGTTTTTTCGGAGCAAAATCTACTGAAAATGATGATTCTGATAAAAGTGCTACAACGACTCCCATGAAATCTCCTGTTCTCCCACAATAAACTCCATGCTTTTCGCATCTGTAATTGATTTAGTTTGTCGTGTGATTTTGGTTTTCGGGAAAGGAATAAAAGCCTTTACCGAAGGGGAATTCGGGGCATTTTTTATGGAGTGGATTGCTTTGCCGTTGATTGTTCTCTTCGTTTCAATCGTCGTTTATTGTTTCTGTCGCAATAGAAAATGGTAGAGCTGTACTCAAAAATCTTCCGGGAATTGGAATTTGTCGGGTGCGGGAGGGCGGAGATGTATCCGGATAATTACAAAATACAGGCGGAAGATTGCCGGAAACGTTTCACGTCTGAATGATGCTGAAAATTCCAGTTTGGTGAAGATTTGAAACCGCGACTGAACACCGATAAACACGAATTATTTTATTTATTTAACACAGATGTAGCAGATTCAAACAGATGAAAAAACTTTGCGATTTTGCGTGATTTACTTACCGCAAAGGAACGAAAGCAAAAGAAGGTTTTATAAAAATATCCGGTTTCATCTGTTTAATCCGTGTTAAATAAAAATTCGTGTTCATTCGTGGTTTCTTCTCTTGGTTCGCGGGAAATTTCAATTTGCGTTTGCGTGGGGTTTTTCCGAAAATCGCGGCATTATGGCTACGGAACTCATTCTTGCGGTTGACCTCGACGACAAAGACGTTGCAAAGAGCTTTCTCGCGCCTCTGCGCGGCGAGCTTTCCTGGGTAAAACTCGGCTTGCAAATGTTTTTGAAATACGGTCCGGACATCGTCGACGAATTTGCCGATGCGGGCTTCAAGATTTTTCTCGATTTGAAGCTGCACGATATTCCGAATACCGTTGCGTCCGCGATTAAAAGCCTGCGCGGTCGTCCTTGCGGAATGCTTACTATTCATACGCTCGGCGGTGCGGAAATGATGAGCCGCGCGCTCGATGCCGCCGCAGACGCGCTGCCGCAGACGCGCTTGCTCGGCGTGACGGTGCTGACGTCGATGAACGATGCGCAACTCGCCGGAATCGGCGTGCCGCGCGCACCGATGGCGCAGGTTGAAGTTTTGGCAAAACTCGCCGCCGGCGCGGGAATGCGCGGGCTTGTTTGCTCGCCGCTTGAGTTGCCGTGTCTGCGCGGTTTTCTCGGGGAGAAAATTGCGTTGGTGACGCCGGGAATCCGCCCGAAAACGGCGTCGCTCGACGACCAGAGTCGCGTGATGACTCCGGCGGATGCTGCTACTGCGGGGGCGAGCTACATCGTAGTCGGCAGACCGATTCTCAAGGCGGACGATCCCGTCGCCGCCACGCGGGCAATTCAGCAGGAATTGGCGTAGGTCGAAGAATTAGAAATGAGAAATTAGGAATGAGGAAGCCTTCCTAATTCCTAATTTTTTCATTCCCTCATCCTCACTCGCAATTCGGGCGGGCGCAAAGAGCAGGGAAGGGCTCCGGCGGGAACGGCGTTTCGGCAAGCGTTCCCGCGAGGAGGAATTTTTCCGAAATTTTAAAAATTTCCGTCGGCGATTCCGCACGGCGAACGGCGTGTAAAAATGCGCCCTCGGCATCGACGCCGGTCCCGATAAAGTTCAGAAATTTTTTCATTCGCGCGGCAACGCGGGCGGCGGAAACGGTTTCGTCCGAAACACAGGTTTCCAGCTCGCGAATGTAGTCGAAAACGTCGCCGAGTTTCGGCGCAAAAATTTCGTGTTCCGGCGTTCCCGCGAACATTTCGCGAAGTTGCCGGAAAATCCACGGATTGCGCACCGCGTGGCGTCCGCACATGAGCCCGGCGCAACGCGTCTGCGCGAGGACCTTGCGCGCTTTTTCAACGGAGGAAATTTCGCCGTTGGCGGCAACGGGGCAGGCGGATTTTTTCACGGCATCGGCAATGGCGGCGTAATCGACGGGAGAACGGTAAAGCCCGCGCACCGTGCGCCCGTGAACGGCGAGCAGATCGGCCCGGTTTTCGCGGATAATTTCGAGAAGGCGCGGGAACGGCGTCGCGTCATCAAATCCGAGGCGGCATTTTACGGTAAAAAGTTTTCCGTGGTCGGAGCAGATTTTGCGCAAGGCGGAGAGAATTTCTTCGACTTTCGGGAGGTCACGCAAAAGACCGCCGCCGACGTTTTTCCGGAAAATTTTCGGCATCGGGCACCCGAGGTTGATGTCGATTCCGGCGACGCTTTCCGCGTAGCGCGTGAGCACGGCATCGGCGATGCGGACGAGCGCGGGAACGTCTTCTCCGATGAGTTGCACGAGCAACGGCGCTCCCGTCGCGGCGAGCGTTTTTTCGGCGCACTCGGCGACGGAATCGTCAATCTGCGAGGTGGCGTTAACGCGGAGAAATTCCGTGACGAAAAGGTCCGGCGCGCCGCGTCTTGCCAAAAGTTGCATAAACGGAAACGTCGTGATGTCCTGCATCGGCGCAAGCATCGTAAATCCTTCGCGCGGGAACGCGAAACCGCTCGGCGTTTTCTCGCTCATTTTTCAAGGTTTCAGGAGAAAACGCTCGGATCGCGGCGGCGGAATTTTTCCAAAAGCTCCGAGGCATCTTTGCATTTTTGAAGGAGATTTCGGGAAACGAGCACGGGCGCGTGGCAGGAAAATGCGAGTGCGAGCGCATCGGACGGTCGGGCATCGAGCTCGACGAATTTTTCGCCGAGTTCATTTTTCATATCGAGAGAAATTGCGGAGAAATAAACGCCGTCCTTGACATCGGTGAGCGCGACACCGGCAACTCGCGCGCCGAGCGCTTTGCATATGTCCGCGAGCAGTTCGTGGGTTTGCGGGCGGTCGGCGCGCTTGCCGGTTTCCGCCCGTTGCAGGCGTTCCCCCGTACCGACTTCCGTTTGCATAACAAAGGTTTTCTGCGGGCAAACGACGAAAATTGCCGTGCTGTCCGCCAAGTCAAAAAAGTGAAATCCTTTGGGTTTTATCCAATCTGCATTCATTCTTCCGGTAATCTTAAAAGCTCGTTTCCCGGGCGCAAATTGAAATTTAGCGAAGCATAATGTGAGGAATGGGAAGAAAGAGAAGAATGTGTGTTTTCCCGTTTCTCTCATTCATCTCATTATTCTCATTATTCATCTGACGCTTCGCTAAATTTCAATTTGCGGGAGCGGGAGGCGAGCGGTATGCTTTGTTGAAGTTTTAACTGACAAAATTTTTTTTGTAAATTTATGGAAAAAAGAACGCTTATCATCGGTGCGGGCGGGGTCGGCAACGTCGTCGCTCACAAAGTAGCTCAAAATGCGGCGGAGTTCGGCGAAATCATGCTCGCTTCCCGCAACGAGAATAAATGCAAGGCGATTGCGACGGATGTCAAAAATTCGACGGGCGTTGTAATTAAAACGGCGAAAGTCGATGCGGACAACGTGCAGGAAGTGGTCGCACTCTTGAAAGAATTTAAGCCGCAGGTATTGATCAACGTCGCGCTCCCGTATCAGGATTTGCCGCTGATGGACGCGTGTCTGCACGCCGGCGTTCACTACGTCGATACGGCGAACTACGAACCGCCGAATCACGCGAAATTTGAATATTCCTGGCAGTGGGCTTATCGGGAACGCTTCGAAAAAGCGGGACTGTGTGCCTTGCTCGGCTCCGGTTTCGACCCGGGCGTGACGAATGTTTACTGCGCCTACGCGCAAAAGCACCTTTTCGATGAAATCGAAACCGTCGATATTCTCGATGCAAACGCAGGCGACCACGGTTATCCGTTTGCGACAAACTTTAATCCGGAAATCAACATTCGCGAAATCACCCAGCGCGGCCGCTACTGGGAAGAAGGCGAATGGAAGGAAACCGGACCGCTCGAAGTGCGCCGCGAATACGATTTCCCCGTCATCGGAGAAAAAAGCGCATATTTGATGTATCACGAAGAGCTCGAATCGCTTTGCCAAAACATCAAGGGCTTGAAGCGTATCCGCTTTTTCATGACATTCTCGGACAAGTACCTGACGCACCTGAACGTGCTCCAAAACGTCGGCATGACGCGCATTGATCCGATTGAATTTCAGGGACAAAAAATCGTTCCGATTCAATTCCTCAAAGCGATCCTGCCCGATCCCGCGTCGCTCGGTCCGCGCACGAAGGGCAAAACCTGCATCGGTTGCGAAATCACGGGAACGAAGGACGGGAAGAAGCGCAAAGTGTTTATCTACAACGTTTGCGACCACCAGGAATGTTACCGCGAAGTCAAATCGCAGGCGATCAGCTACACGACGGGCGTTCCCGCAATGCTCGGCGCGATGATGCTCCAGAACGGCAAGTGGCTCAAGCCCGGCGTTTGGAACATGGAACAGAACGATCCGGATCCGTTCATGGAAAAACTCAACACCTGCGGTCTGCCGTGGCAAGTCATCGAACTTCCCGTGGACTAAAAGAGATTAAAGATTAGAGGTTAAAGATTAAAGAAAGACGTTCCCGTGATGAATTTCGCGGGAACGTCTTTTTTTTTTACGAAAGGAAAAGTCCGATGCTTTGCGCGACTGCGTAGAGCAGAAGCGTTCCCGCGACCTTTGCGAGGAGCGGGTTGTATTCCCTCGGATCTTCGATTTCTCGAAGTTTTTTCAAAATTTCGCCGACGGGAATAGGAAGCAAGATCATGGGCAAAAGCACCGAGAGAGCTTCCATGCCGAAGCCGAAACGCAGCACCAGCGGCGAGAGAAACATCACTGCAAAGTTGAATTTAAAAAGTTTTTTTGCCCAATCTTCCCCGAAACGGACAACCGTCGTGCGCTTGCCGGCGCGGGAATCGGTTTCCCTGTCGCGAATATTATTGATGAGCAAAATATTGTCCGCGCCCAATCCGCAGGCGAGCGCAATCACCCAAACAAACGGCGGGAACGTTCCCGCCTGCACGAAGCAGGTGAACGCGACGGCGACGAATCCGAAAAAAATAACGACGAACACGTCGCCCAACCCGTGATACGCCAACGGGAACGGTCCCGCCGTGTACGCGAGGCAGGCAAGCGCGCTGAGCACGCCGACGATAATCATTTCCCAGCCGCCGTAAAAAATGAGTCCGCTTCCGCAGAGCGCAGCGAGCGCGAGCGAAACGAGCGTTCCCGCCGCCACTTCGCGCGGGGAGAGCCAGCCGCTCGCCGTGGCGCGGGCGAATCCGGCTCGGTCGCTTCGGTCGGCTCCGCGAATAAAATCACCGCGATCGTTGGCAAGGTTGCACGCGATTTGGGCAAACAACGCGAAAAGCCCGGCGAGTAGCGCGGGAGCGATTTGCATACCGCCGATGACGGACGCGCACGCCGTTCCGAGCAAAACCGGAGCCAGCGCGGCGGGAAGCGTCTTCGGGCGCGCAGCGAGAAAGAACGCGTACCTCTTTGAAAAATTCTCTTTCGCGGGAACTCCCCCGGAGGTTTTTCCGCTCATTTTTCGTCCTTGGCGGGGAGTTCAACGAGCGTAATTTCCGAACTGACGCAGGAGCCGAGCGAAACGGAGCCGCGACTTGCCATAGCAAAAACGGGCGGTTCGGGCAGAATCGGCTCAAAGCCTCTGCGGGAACGGCACGCGTTCATCCGCAACCAAAGCAGATAATCGAGAATCACGGGATTTGCGCTGAGCCAAAGCCGTTTTTCGCTCGCCGTGTATTCGGCGTAAAACTTCGGAGCCCCGATGAACTGGAATTTTTCCAGCGAAAGCAGAGTCAGCTCGAACTTTGCCTTAAATTCGGGAATTGTCGCGACGCCGACGGCGAGTGCCGCCGCGTTGGCGGGATTGTCGAGAAAGCGCCGCTGATTGCTCACGCCCCAGAGCGTGGCGTTGGCGAGTGCGCCGGAAACACCGAGCGCCGGGCTATCCGTCGCCACGGGAAGATTAATCCGAAAATCGACATCGAAAAGGAGCGGAATCGGCAGAAAACTTTTGCGGTCGTTTTGCGGTTCGTCCCATTTTGTAGATGTCGTCATGCTGTAGGATTCGCGAGACGGGAGCGGATTTTCGATAAACCATTTGGCGTTGTAAAAATCTCCGGTGTCGAGCGCGACGACGGGCGAACCTTCCCAATCGTTTTCGCCGCGACGAAACGGCGGCAGGTAGCCCGCTCTGCGGAG
Organism: Opitutales bacterium; assembly: GCA_017935025.1. Classification (GTDB taxonomy): domain Bacteria; phylum Verrucomicrobiota; class Verrucomicrobiia; order Opitutales; family UBA953; genus Spyradosoma. Next base: position 32,056 of record JAGBIL010000022.1, read on the forward strand.
CGCTTTTTCGCTCAGGTCCACGAGCAAAATGTTTTCGCGGGCGAAACCGCGCCGGATGAGTTCATCGCGCACGGCACGCGTCAGGGCGACCGGCGTGGAAAGCCCTTTGCCGGAAGCCGTGTAAATTTTCAGTGCCACTTTTTTCTTTTCGGCGGGAACGAGTTTGCGTCCCGTGTTTTTTTCGTAAGCGGAAAAAAGATCGGCGACGGCGGCGGCGTAGTCGCGTTGCGAAAATCCGGAAAGTTCGTAATCGAACAGAAACGCGCGATGCGTTTCCGGTTTCGCGGGAACGGGTTTTTCGGCTTCGGCGGCGGGAGCGACCGAAGCAGGCTGAACCGAAGCAGGCTGAACCGAAGCGGAGGCGGAATCTGGCGCGGCGGTCTCTTTCGGCAATTCTCCGATATCGGCGAGCGGGTCAAACCCTGCGTTCGCGCGGGTAACTTCGCCCTGAGCGATGCTGACATCGTCTGCGGCGGAAAGCGTTCCCGCCCAAAATCCCGCAACGCAAGCGGCAACGAACCAAATTTTGGAAAATGAAAAATTCATGCCGTCCATTCTGTGTCTGCGTCCGCGCTCCCGCAAATTGAAATTTAGCGAAGCGTCCGCTTCGCTAAATTTCAATTAATTTCGAATCCCGAATTGCGAATTCCGAATGATTACCAAGAATGGAAAAGGAATGTATGGCTTCGAGAAATTCTCGGGATTAATTAACAAGAGTTGAAGTCTTTACCCGCTACGACGAAGACCGGGAGGTCTGCGCTCCCAATTTTTTCCGCACTTCATTCGGAATTTGGAATTCGAAATTCGAGATAAGTTTCAATTTGCCGCAGGCAAATTGAAATTTAGCGAACGGTGAACCTGCAAATCCGTTGCTAAAAATGATAGTCGAAAAAAAAATCCCGTGCGGTAAACACGGGATTTAGGAAAGTGGAGCGGGCGAGCGGGTTCGAACCGCCAACATCCACCTTGGCAAGGTGGTACTCTACCAATTGAGCTACGCCCGCTTAGATTGCCGAAGCAATAAAAGTAAGAAAAATGAAATGTTTTTTGCGAGCAACTGTCAAGGTTGTTTTCGTCGCGTTCCGCAAAAAAAAAGCTCCGCCTGTGCCGTCTTCAGATAAATCTCTTGCACCATTTATAGCAAGGTGGGCTTCGCATTCGCACGTTTGCGCTTTCCGCCCGAGGCGGCGTAGCGTTCCCGCGCATTTCGCAAATCCCTTAATATACTCATAGGAAAAGAGCGTTTTAACGAAGGGTCGAACACTGCAGAGCGGGAGGAAGTTTGCGACCGGTTTTTTCTGCTGGCAAGCGCAAAGCGCGAAAATTCTTTACGCGTTTTCGGAGTTCAGGCGCGCGCAGAGCCCATAGCGCAGGTTGCGGTGCGTGTGCGCGAAAGCGGAAATTCCGGCAACGGCGCAAACTTCCGCAAGCACGGCGACGGCGGCGGGAAAAATGTCGGCGCGTTTTGCGGGAACGCCTGCCGCGATGCGTTCATCGAGCGTTCCCGTGCCGATTTTTTTCAAAAGCACTTCGAGTGCTGCGGCGGATTTTTCCGGAACGAGCCGCGAACAAATTCCCGCTGATCCGCCGCAGAAAACGGTTTGAGCGTTGTTCGGAACGTTTTGCAAAATTTCTCCGGAAATTTCTTCGCGAACAAATTTTCTCAGCGCCGAAATTTCTTCTTCGGGAATCGGCGCAACGGGATTTTTGAAAAACTTTCGGGTCAAGCGCACGGCGCCGAGCTTTCGGCTCGTTTCAAAAATTCCTGTGTCGCCGCCGTCGTTTTTAGCGATAAATTCAAGGCTTCCGCCGCCGAGGTCGAAAATGGCGCAGGGTAGGCGGATTGCCGGGTCGGTGGCAACTCCGGCGGCAACGAGCTTCGCTTCTTCGATTCCGGAAAGAATTTGCATCGGCGTTCCCGTCGCATTTTCTACGGCTCGCGCAAATTCTTTTGCATTTTCCGCCGTGCGAAAAAGGCTGGTACCCGTAATTGCTTTCCGTGCCGGAGAAAATTTTTTCGCGGCTTCTGCGAGTTCGCAAACGGCGCGAATTCCGGCGGCAAAGGCTTTTTCCGGAATGCGTTCCCGCGCGGATTCCTTGTCGGGTGAAAGGCGTGTTTCGCTCAGCGCCTCGAAAATCGGGGTTGCGTTTTTACCTTCGGCGACCAGCAGTTTTATCGAGTTGGATCCGATATCAATCACGGAGGAGATCATGATTCCAAGTTTGCTTTCCCAGAGGCGGGACTCAATAAAAAAGAGCCTTGTCTCGGACCGGCTCTTTTTTGCGTTTTTTTAGAAGGTTTAAGCAATTTCGTTCCGGATGATTTGCTCCAGCGTTTGGCGGCGGCGAATCAGGCGGGCGTTCCCGTCGCTCCCGAGCATGACCTCCGCCGATTCCGGGAATGAATTATAGTTTTTCGTCGCCATCGCCGAGCAGTATGCACCGGTGCCGCCGATGATGCAAAAATCGCCGATTTCCGCTCGCGGGAACGTTTTTTCCGAGAGCGTTTCCGGCTCGCCGGGCGCGCAGGAGACGAGGTCTCCGGATTCGCAACAGTGCCCGACGACAATGTAATTTTCCGTTTCTGCGGGAACGCTTCGTCCGGATTTTTTTGCGAGGAAAATCGGATGTTGTGCGCCGTAGAGGCTCGGGCGGAGCAGGTCCGTCATGCCTGTGTCGAGCTTGATGAATTTGCGTCCCGCCGCGCCGGTGTCAGCGAGGTCCTGAACGCGGGAAAGAATCGCCCCGGCGTTGGCGACGAGGTAGGTTCCCGGCTCGATTTCAAAGTGAAGTCTGCGTCCGGTTTCTTCGGCGAGCTGAGCGATGGCATCGCGCACGGGAGCGCCGCAGGTTTGCAAATCCGTTGTTTTTTCGCCTTCGACGCGCGCCACCTTGTAGCCTCCGCCGAAGTCGAGCGTTTCCACGCTTGCAAAGCGACGCACGAGGCTGAGCGATTGCAGGGCGGCTTTTTGCCAGATGACGGGATCGCTTCCGCTGCCGATATGGGTGTGAATGCGCTCGAGCGTGAGATTGTGTTTTTTCAGAACGGCTTCGACTTCGCCTGCGTATTCGTGCCAGATGCCGAAAGACGAATCCGGACCGCCGACGTTGGTTTTTCCCGTGCCGCCGGAGCCCATGCCCGGATTGAAGCGCGCGCCGACGCGCGTTCCCGGAAACGCGTTCCCGTAGCGGTCGAGCTGGTCGAGCGAGCAAGCGTTGAATTTTACGCCGAGGCGGAGGACATCCGCAAAATCTGCCGGAAGTTCCTGCGTCGAAAGCGAGATTTTTTCTGCGGGAACGCCGGCGAGCATGGCGCGGCGCACTTCGTGAATGCTCGACGCGTCAAAATGCAATCCGAGGGAGAGAAAAAGTTTGAGCACGGCGGCTGTCGGGCAGGCTTTTATCGCGAAACGCACCGTCAGACCGAAAGCGTTCGGGAACGCGAGACACGCCGCGGCGTTTGCGCGCAAAGTTTGTTCGTCGTAAACGTAAATCGGCGTTCCGAATTCTTCTGCGAGCGCGTTGGCTTTTTCTGCGGAAACAAAGGGATGAGCGTTCATAAAAATTGACTGATTACTAACTTTTAGCTCTTTCTCCGAAAGCTTCAAGCGCTTTGTTTGCAGGGAACTTCATCTTTAGCGATTTAGCTCTGTCGCGTATTCGGGTTTCGTGAGAAATTCCTTGCCGAGCGTATGGCGAGGCATTGGAATTTTCGGAAATGAAATCTTCCGCGGCTCCTCTGACGGCAAATTTTGCCGATACCAAACCTCACTACGAATTGCTTGACGGGTTGCGCGGAGTCGCCGCGCTGCTGGTGACGGTTTACCATATTTTTGAAGGATTTGCCTTTGCCGAAAGCGTGAACGGCGCGGGAAGCGGCTTGATCACGACGCTCAATCACGGACACATTGCGGTGGATTTCTTTTTCATCCTTTCGGGATTTGTCGTGAGCTACGCTTACGATGACCGGTGGGGAAAAATGAGCCTCGGTGCTTTTTTCAAGCGGCGCCTGATCCGCCTTCATCCGATGCTTGTCATGGGCGCGTTTATCGGCGTGGCGGCATTCGCTTTTGTCGGCTTTCAAAAGTGGGACGGTTCGTCGGCTCCGATTCTGTGGGTTTTTGCCGCGTTTTTGCTGACGGTTTTCATGGTTCCGGCGTTTCCGGGCGCGGCTTACGAAGTGCGCGGGAACGGCGAAATGTTTCCGCTCAACGGACCGGGCTGGTCGCTGTTTTTTGAATACGTCGGCAACATTCTTTACGCGCTTTTCATTCGTCGTTTTTCGACAAAAATGCTTGCCGCGTTTGTCGTTGTTTCGGGCGTGATTCACGCGTGGTTTTTCGTGGGAAATATTTCCGGATACGATTGCGTGGGTGTCGGATGGACCGTTGACAGAATTAATTTCTGGGGCGGGCTGGTGCGTATGTTGTTCCCGTTTACGATGGGAATGTTGGTTGCACGCACGTTTAAGCCGCGCGAGATCAAGGGCGCATTTTGGATTTGCAGCGCCTTGCTGCTTGCGCTTTTCGCCGTGCCGTATCTCGTTCCCGTGAGCGGATTGTTCAGCGTCAACAGTCTCTACGAATTTGCCTGCATTGCGTTTGCCTTCCCGGCTATCGTGTGGCTCGGTGCCTGCGGAAAATGCTCCGGAAATACTGCGAAAATCAACCGTTTCCTCGGCGAACTTTCTTACCCGCTCTACATCGTGCATTACCCGCTGATGTACATTTTCTACGCGTGGCTTATTGAAAAGCACCTTTACTCTTGGAGCGGAACTTGGCCCGAATCTTTGTTCGTAATGGGCGCAAGTATTGTCCTCGCGTATCTTTGCCTTAAATTCTACGACGAACCGATTCGCAAAAGCCTTGCGGTGAAATTTATCAAAACTTCCCGTAAGTAAACGCACGGCGGAATTTTTTTTTTAAGCATATGAAACCGGAAGAAAAATCTTGGGTTGTAGGGCTCGGGGAAGTCCTCTGGGACGTTTTTCCCGACGGGAAACGGCTTGGCGGCGCGCCGGCGAATTTCGCTTTTCATGCGAGCCGACAGGGTTGCGACGGAATTGTCGTTTCCGCTGTCGGCGCTGACGCTCTTGGAGCGGAAATCGCCTCGTTTTTAAAGCGGAAAAAACTTTCGGCGCTTCTGGCGCGCGTTTCCGAAGCGACGGGAACGGTTACGGTATCGACCGATTCGGACGGCGTTGCCTCCTATGTTTTCGCGGAAAATTGTGCATGGGACAACATTCCGTTTTCCGCCGAAACCGAAAATATCGCCCGGCGTGCCGCCGCCGTTTGCTTCGGCTCGCTTGCCCAGCGAGATTCGCGTTCCCGCAGGACCGTGCAGCGCTTTCTCGACTGCGTTCCCGCGTCGGCTCTGCGTGTTTTCGACGTCAATCTGCGGCAGAATTTTTACACGCCGGAAATTATCGAAACGTCCCTTGCACGCTGTTCGATTTTGAAAATCAACGAAGACGAAGCGCCGGTTCTCGCCGGAATTTTCGGGATAAATCCGCGTTCCCGCGAAGATTTTTTTGCTGCGCTTTTTGAAAAATTTCCCGCGCTGAAAATGATTGTCCTTACGCTCGGAAAGGCGGGAAGCGCGGTCGCCGGGCACGACGGCGTTCGCTCGGAAATTCCCTCCGATACGAACATTCGCGTTGTCGATACGGTCGGCGCGGGAGATGCGTTTACTGCCGGATTTGTTGTGTCTCTGCTTCACGGAGAGGACGTGCCGACGGCGCATCGCCGGGCGGCGGACCTCGCAGGTTTTGTTTGTTCCCGCGCGGGAGCGATGCCGGAAGATTGAAGTTTTGAATTGATTGCTATCGCGCGGGTAGTATTTATAGGAGGTATGTTTACTGCACGTCTCCTCGTTTTTGTTGCCTTGTCCGGAAGTTTTTCTGCCGTTTCCGTTTTCGGAGGAACCGGCGGATCCGCTTGGGCTCCCGGTGTTTCTATGGAAAAAGGTTGGATCGACGTGAACAAGGCGCACGTGCCGTATTCATGGGAGGATGCCGTTGCCGTGGGAGGCGGGAATGACCTTTCGATGACGGATAAAAGTATGTGCTGGGCTGCGCAATCTGCAAATATGCTCCAATATTGGCAGAATATGTATGTTGCTTCCGGAAGAACTTTGGCTACGGGAACGCCGGACGGCTTCGTGGTCGGGCGGGAAACTGCAACGCGCCGCCAATACCAGATTTTTGAACATTTTGTAAGCAATTGGACAGATATGGGAGGTTCTTCCACGTACGGAATCCCGTGGTATCTATGCGGAGGATTTTTCAGTGATTATCCGACGGGGGTTTTGTGGTCCGAGTGTTTCGGAGGGATGGATAAAGGCGGGTTTTTTACGGATATTTACCCTACTGCGGGAGATTTGAACTGGGTCGATTTTCGTTCTTTTACCTATACACACCAAAATACCGAGCAGTCATTTACCGATGTAAAAGGTTTCTCGGACGTGCTCATCGGCTGTTTTAAAAATCTAAACGCGGTTGTCGGCCTCAATGTTTATCTCAAAAATAATTCAACTTCGGGGGAAGTTAAACACGCGCTGACGGTTTGGGGATGCGATTACGATGCGGCGGGAATGATCACTAAAATTTACCTGACTGACTCTGACGATGGGGAAGTGGGCTTGAAAACCGTTTCTGTCCAGAGCGGAAGCGACGGAAAGCTCTATCTCTCCGGTTATTCCGAAACCGAGACTGCCCGAATCCAGGATTTTTCAATGCTGTCGGTGAACAAGTTTCTTGTTTCCGTGCCGGAACCGTCGGCGTTCGGTTTGCTTGCGGGCTTGGCGGGAATCTTTTTTGCGGGAACGCGGCGCCGACATCGGAGCTGATCCGTTTTTTTTTACGGCGGGAACGTGCAAGGTGCGTGTTCCCGCGTTTTTTACGAAAAGGTCAAAATTTTAAGCGCAACGAAATTCCTGCGGAATCGGTCGACGGGTCGCTGTTTTTTGCGTCGATCGGGAGCGTGTGCCGATAGTCGAAATCAAGCTCCGCATCCGGTGTAAGAAAGTAGGTGAATCCTATCCCGCCGCCGATGCCGTAATTTCTCGTATAGTCGGAAATCGTCGCCGCGGAGGTGTCGCCCAGCGTCAAGGTGGAGGCTCCGTAGAGTTTGAGGCGCGAGGAGACTTCCAAGGGAAGGCGAGCGTCGAGCCAAAGGCGGCGGTCTTTGCTTGTAGGAGTGTTGCTCGGATGGTTGTCTCTGCCGCCGCCGTAGCGTTCGTAGAGGTCGCCGCTGCTGAATTGTACGCCGTCCGCATTCCCGTCCGTTCGCGTAAAAATCTTTTCTCCGTCGAACTCAAGAGTCTCGAAGTGCGGAAGTTTGTTTTCCGCAGGTTTGGAAGTCTCACTTACTGGAGTTGCCGTCGGAAGACCTTCGGAGCGTTCCCGCGCGGGAACGGGAGATCTGTGCTTTTTGCTTTCTTCCCGGAAAATCAGAAAAACGGAAAACAGAAAGAGAAGTCCTCCGATTATCCCGACGAACCAGGCGCTTCCTATTTTTGATTCCCGTTGCATTTTTTTCCTCTTTGAAAATCGCGTCGGACAATACGCTTTTTGTCTGAAAAAAAAGCGTTCCCGCAGAGCGAATCACGGGAACGCCTATTTAAGCTTTAAGCCCTAATCTTTAAGCTCTCTCAGATATTCGACCAGTCGAGAATGACTTTGCCCGCCGTGCCGTTGAGCATGGCTTCGAAGCCTTTTTCAAATTCGTCGTAACGGAGGTGGTGCGTGATAATCGGGGAAATATCCATGCCCGCCTGAATCAGCGCCATCATCTTGTACCACGTTTCAAACATTTCACGACCGTAGATACCTTTCATCGTCAATCCCTTGAAGATGAATTTGCTCATGTCGATCGCCGCATTTCCCGGAGGAATGCCGAGCTGGGCGATGCGCCCGCCGCAGGACATAACTTCGAGCATACCGTTGAGCGCGTGGATGTTGCCGGACATTTCGCAACCTACGTCGAAGCCTTCCGTCATGCCGAGTTGCTTCATAACGTCCTTGAGAGACGTGTTCATCGTGTTCACGGCAAGCGTCGGGCCCATCTTGCGGGCGAGCGCGAGGCGCGTGTCGTTCACGTCGGTAATCACGACGTAGCGCGCTCCGGCGGCTTTTGCGAGGGCGATTGCCATGATGCCGATCGGTCCTGCCCCCGTGATGAGCACGTCTTCACCGACGAGGTTGAAGGAGAGGGCAGTGTGCGCGGCGTTCCCGAGCGGGTCGAGAATCGCGGCGATGTCGTCCGGAATATCATCGGCGAGCGGCACGACGTTTTTCGCGGGAATGGCCAGTAATTCCGCAAACGCTCCCGCGCGATTGACACCGACCCCCTGCGTGTTCGGGCAAAGATGGCGGCGGCCGGCGCGGCAGTTGCGGCAGTATCCGCAAACGATGTGTCCTTCGCCGGAAACGCGCTGCCCGACCTTGAGGTGGCGGATGTTTTCGCCGACTTTTTCGATGTGTCCGACGTATTCGTGCCCGACGGTCATCGGCACGGGGATGGTCTTTTGCGACCACTCATCCCATTTGTAAATGTGAACGTCGGTTCCGCAGATCGCTGTTTTTTTGATGCGGATCAAAACGTCATCCGGACCGCAAACGGGTTCGGGAACGTCCATCAGCCAGAGCCCGGGTTTTGCTTCTTTTTTTACGAGAGCTTTCATGGTTTTTGCGTATTGTTTATGAGAATTATTACAAGTTTGGATGTTGCCCCGAATTTTAGGTCGTTTTCTTTCTTTCGGCTACAAAAAACGCACGCGCTCAATAGGAAAAACGCATTGACGGCGGGAACGTCGATTTTGATAATCCCAACCATGTATTTTCTCAGAACGATTGCCCTTTCCGCTTTTTTATTCACCTCCGCAGTTCCGGTTTTCGCGCGCCCGGAAACCGTCGAAATTTCCGAGACTGAGATCATCCGCGGTCGACAGGATTTCGGCGAAACACGTCTAAATAAATCCGTCGACGGGAACGCACTCCGCATTGCGGGAACGACTTACGCGAACGGCATCGGCGCTCACGCGACATCGATGATTCCGATCGACGTTCCCGCGAATGCGCGCCGGTTGCGCGGAAAAGTCGGGCTCGATGACGAAACTTCGGGCGGAGACGGTGCGGAATTTCGCGTGCTTTCCGGCTCGGAGGTGCTTTGGTCTTCGGGCGTGATGAAAAGCGGCGAGCCCGCGAAAGCGTTTTCCGTGTCAGTTCCGCAGGGCGCAAAAAAACTTTACCTGCTCGCCCTCGCGGGAAAAACGAATAACGGCGACCACGCGGATTGGGTGGATTTGAAATGGGAAGACGGTCAGCGCACAAAAACGAATTCCTCCGGCGCGATTTCCGGAAAAAAATTCGGGCTCAAGCCTAACGTCGAAAAAGACCAGACAAACGCGTTTCGGGAAATATTCGATTGCGCCCGCACCTTCGGGCATAACGAAATCGTCCTCGAGCCGGGAACGTATCATTTCTACGCGGAAAACGCGCTCGATATGTCGCTGTGGATTTCCAATCACGACCAGCAGCCGACGCAGCAGGTCATGCTTCCGCTCGTCGATTTGCGCAATTTGAAAATCCGCGGGAACGGCTCGACCTTTATTTTCCACGGGAAATGCCTGCCCGTGCTTTTCATGGACTGCGAAAACGTAACGCTTGAAGGCATCCGTATCGACTTCGCGCGTCCGCTTTACTCCGAGGCGAAAGTGCTCGGCTTTAAAAACGGAAAAACGATTGTTTCTATCGATAAAAAGGCGTTCCCGTACGAAATTCGGGACGGACGCCTCTTTTTCGTCGGTGAAAATTACCCGCTCCAACCGATTCAATCCGTCATCGCATTTCGCGAAGGTACGAAAAATATCGTTTCCAATACGGCAGACATCGGTTGCGGGAGCGACGTTACGGTGCTGCCCGGCGGAAAAATCGCATTGCACCGCGATTTCAGCAAAGACGGCGACGGCGTGGCGGTCGGCGACACGCTCACGCTTCGCACCTGGTGGCGACCCGCTCCCGCGTGCGTGATTTATCGCGCGAAAAACACCGTCTTGCGCGACGTTTCGATTCACTCGAGCTTCGGAATGACGCTTCTCGCCCAGCGCTCGGAAAACATCAAAATCGAGGGGACGAAAACCGCCGAGGATCAAACAAGCGGTATGTTCCCGCGTCCCGAAACCGGGCGCGTGTATTCCGCGAGCGCCGACGCAACCCACTTTTCCAACGTAAAAGGCAAAGTCATCGTCAAAAATTCTTTCTTTGAAACCATGATGGACGACGCGATCAACGTCCACTCAACGTGTTTGGACATCGCGGAAATCCTCGCTCCGGACACGATTCGTTGCCGCTACCGCCACGGGCAAGCCATCGGTTTTGAGCTTTTTGAATCTGGCGAAAATCTGCGTTTCATCGCGGGAAAAACGCTCGAAAATTCCACGGAAACCGTTCCCGTGAAATCCGTTCGCCGCATTTCGCCGACGGAAGTGCTGATTACGCTTAAAGAAGCCGTTCCCGCGAACGTAAAGCCGGGCGACGCCGTGGAAAACGCCGATTATCAGCCGGAAGTCGTTTTCTGCGGGAACATCGTCCGGAACAACCGCGCCCGCGGAGCGCTGTTCACGACGCCACGCAAAGTCGTCGTTGAAGGCAATGTTTTCAAAAACGTCGCCGGCTCTGCGATTCTGCTCGCGGGCGACGCACAGGGCTGGTACGAAAGCGGCGCCTGCGAAGACGTGGTGATTCGCAACAATCTTTTTATAAACAATCTGACATCGCGTTTCCAATTTACGAACGCAGTCATTTCGATTTATCCTGAAGTGCGCGATCTCGCTTCGCAAAAGCGTTTTTACCACCGCAATATCGACATTTCAAACAATGTGTTTCACACGTTCGACGTGCCGCTGCTCTTCGCTATTTCGACGGAAAAAATCAAATTCACGGACAATCGGATTTTCTATAACGCCGATTTTAAAGGCTGGAAACAACCGCCGTTTCACTTCCGCCGTTGCTCGGATATTCTGATTCGCGGGAACAAAGTGGAGGGCGTTGACTCTTCCGGTTTGAAACCGCAAAGCTGGTCGCTGAAAGATTGCCGCCTCGAACTCACGGCTCCCGATGAAGTGAAATTCTAAGCGCGTTCCTTTTCAAACGAAAGAACGCAAAACCATCGGAGAAGCGGACTCCGGACGCTTCCACGGGAACGTACGAAGTTTTTTCAACTACGGAATTTATTTATTGGAGGACAGCCGTCTCGGCTGTCCCTTTTTGTTTTTCAACACAAGGTTTTTTACATAAATCCTATAAAATTCCGTGGCTTCGTGTCTCCGTGAGAGAATTTTGTCCTTTTCCCCGCTTCGTATTTTATTTTCCGGAGAGGTCCGCCTTTACCTGTCGGGCGCGGGCTGCCTGACGGCGCAACGCGGGAAGTTTTCGCTTTTTCTCCGCCGGATTCATCAGGTCCGTGCGTTTCCCCTGCGAAAAATCCACGCTTTCCGCCTCCAATTTAAACCCGAAATCCCGATTTAACTTCTCTATCACCGCAATCCGGGCAAACGCCGTAAAATTCTTCATACTCTGACACGAGCGATACACCTCGAGCACCTTTTTGGGCATCGATAAATTGAATCTCTCTGACGTTTGCGTGCTTTTGGACATTGCGCAAAGTCAAATCGCGTCGGCGTGCTTTTTCCAAAAGAATGTATTTGACCCTGCGCATAGTCTAACTACAATCCCCACTAAACTTTACGCAGGGGTGCGCACTTCTGACAAATGCCCCTTTAACCGACATTTCGCGAACATTCGTCCCTTCGCGCCGAGTTTCTCCGCCTTGGAGTTCCCGTAACTCCCCGGTTAGGCGGGGATTCTGATTTCATAAATCTAATAAAGAGAAGCCAATGTGCACAGAAAACGCAATTACCCCTAAGACAAACATTTACCGTTACATGTCCCTTGTGCGGTTTATTCAACTTCTTGAAGAGGGATTTTTCATTTCGACGGCAAATAACTTTGAAGACGCTTACGATGCCAAAATCCCTCATTCTGCCCTTACGGAAGAGGCGAAGCTTCACAAAAAGAATCTTAACGAACGGATAAATCAAATTTTTAGTGAGGCTACAGAAAGAAGCTGTGTAGAAGGTCAAAGAAAAAGCTCTATAAATGAATTGATACGAGAAGCCATCAATTCCGCAATCTTTCGTTTCCAAAAAGAGTGTGGAAAATCAACCCATAGTCGACTTTCCGAAGCTAAAATAATGGAGACCGTCGATTGTATCGTAACCGAAAAAGGAGAGCAGGATAAAAAGCTTGATGAGCTCTTCATGATTCTTGATCAGGAATCCTATGATGCGACACTAATCAGCTGTTGGAATAGGAGTTCTGAAGAATCATATTTGATGTGGAAGAGCTATGCGGAAACCGGAGTTCGTATTAAAACAACTATTGGAAAATTCAAAGACCATATAGAAGATTACGCAAAACGTTGTGGAAAAAATCTTCGGGAAAATACAGGGGAAGCTTTTTCAAACGGAGAAGTATACAATCACGCACTTCAAATAATCCGCGAGGGGAAAGTTGAGTATCTTCCACAGGAAGAATTTGAAAATCGGTTGGCTCAAAATGAAAGCGACCCCGAACGGTGGTTGTTCAGAAAACTTTATGCATACCGAGAAGAACAGGAATATCGCTTTATATTTGAGGGGCGGGACGGCAATCCCGGTTACACAAAGAAATTACGGAGTCGTTATGCGAAAGGCTTGGTTGTCCGAGGAATAGACACAATTCCCATCATTGAAGAGGTTTTAATCTCTCCCCTGATACCTCCTAATTCTCAAAAAGCGTTAATAAGGTTTCTTGAAGAAAAATCTCCCTTTTTAAAAGGTAAGGTTTCTTCATCAAAACTACCGATTAGGAACAACTGAAATGAGTAATCTCCAAAGATCTTAAATTTCAAACAAATACAAGTCAGAATTTATGAGTATTCCGTTCGAAACGAGGAAATTTTTGAGGAACGTGGCTGCTATCTGCTTAAATTCACTACCCATTGTGAAAGATCCTCTTTGCAGTTCTCCGTCAATCACGAAAACAAATAAAGGAAGCCTTCTGCTCACCTCTCCGGAAACAGTAGCACTCGGGCTAGATTTATGGAGGGAATCTGCGCAGGACGGAGAGCCATACGCCAAAATTTTTCTTCTACTGGAAAAAATTGCGAACTGCGGAGAAGACGACGACTCCATTTGGAATGAGATTCTCTCGGACATTTTACGTCTTTTGAGTGATTCTTCCTTCGAGATGACGAACGCCTTAGACCACTCTCTGGTAGGAACGGAACTGCTAAGCGAACTGAGAAAAATCTACGAATTTCATTGCTGTATTTCGAACAGAATTCCAAACAACTTAAATCAAAATCTACAATGAAAATAAAACTTTCTCTTTTAACACTTTTTGCGTGCGCGGCGGGAACGACGTTGTTCGCCGAAGCCATTGAAGGCTACCCCGTTATTATTTACGATACCTCGGATTCACCGATTGCGTTGGCAACATCGCTAAACGATGCGGCGACCTACATCAACGGAGCAGACGGCGACAAGGCGGAAATTTACGCAGACGATACGATTACTTCGACAATCACGTTTGACCGCGATACCTATTGGCAACTTGTTTCCGACAGCGACGCGGTGCGTACGATTTCCGGAAATACAACTCTTTTTGATGTTTCTTCCGGTTCGATGAGACTCATCTTGGATCGCATTGTTTTTTCCGGGGCAATCGGAAAGGTTTTCTATTCAAGCGGCGGCGGAAATATCACTTTGGGCGGGAACTCCGAATTTAAAAACAACAGCGGCTACGTTATTTCAGGAAATTCCATTTTCTTAGAAAATTCCGAAATGACATTTTCCGGAAACACGGGAACGTATGTTTTCTACGGAGACGTCCAAATCGGCTCCGGTTCGACCTTTGTTTTTTCTCAAAACAAATCTTGTATTTACGGAGATCTTACTGCCGGAGATAACGTAAGTGTTTCGTTTTCAGGCAATACGGGAACGGGGATTTACGGGAACGTAGCTTTTGGGAACAATGCCATATTTTCTGCAAGCGGGAATTCAAGTCTCGTTATTGACGGGACAACTATTTCTTTTGGCGAAAAATCCCAACTAAGCTTTTCCGGTAATACGGAGGGCATCGTAGTCGGTAGTACAACGATCGGAACAAATTCTACGCTAACGGCTTCCAACAATAAAGGAACGCTCTTTGACGGAAACTTGACGATCGGAAATAATTCAACGGCAACGATCGAGGGGAATACTCGGATTTATTCATCAACGTCTGTTTGGGTTGTTGACGGTGATTTGACCGTAGGAGAGCAAAGCTCTGTGGACCTCAACAACAATGACAACGGAATTTCCGGTGCTGTTAAGGTTCTTTCCGGAGGGAAGTTGAGTATTACCGGTTGTTCCGATAACAGCGGGATTCAATACGGGGTCCAAAATGGTCTAACCTCATTAGCAAATACCTATCTTTCCTTTTCGGAAAATGATTGTGCTGTTAAGGGTACACTTATTGTCGGCATGGATTCTGAGGCGTTTTTTGAAAAAAATTCTTATGTGGCATCATCTGGCACCTCCAATTCCTATGGTAGCGCTGTCCGTGGCGATGTTCAGATTGAGGGAGGTGCTACGGCTAAGTTTTCTGAGAATTCTTCTTCTATTGCATATTCGTCGTCCTCGTATGCTTCTTCTTCTTCTTTAGGAGGTGCTGTTTACGGAGATGTTCAAATCGGAAAAGAATCAACGACAATATTTTTTAAAAACTCATCTTCATCCTCGCATGGAACGTCATCTTCAGAATCCTATCCTTCTATCAGTTCCACATCCAATTCTTATGGTGGTGCCATTTACGGGAACGTTGGAATTGTCGAAGGCTCAACGGCAACGTTTTCCGGAAATTTGGCATCCTCTTCTTCCAGAGCCACCTATGGCGTTATTTTATCACCCGTAACCTCTATTATATCCAGCTCCTATTCCTACTCGTATGGTGGTGCAGTTTATGGGGATGTAGGAATCGGGAAAGGGGCTGTCGTGACATTCTCTGGGAATTCTTCAACTTCTTCATCATACGCAAACTCAAACACATCCTATTCAGATTCTTATTCCTACGGAGGCGCTGTTTATGGAAGTGTGCAAATTAGAGGTGGCTCAACCGTAGCGTTTTCTGAAAATTTTTCATCCTCTTCTTCTAAGGCCGATTATATTGATTCCTATTCGTACGGGGGTGCTATTTGTGGAGATGTTCAAATTTACGAAGGGGCAAAGGTAACGTTTTCCGGAAATTCGTCATCTTCCTCCGAGTCTTACTATTACACTTCGAACTCTTTCGGTAGCGCAATTTACACGAGTAGTAGTCTTGATTCGTTTGATGGAAGAATTCTTCTTGCCGGAAATATAGAGTTTGAAAACAATTCAACCATAGAAGAAAATGACATTGACGGGCGCGGAGGTGCGATTTGGGCGGAGACGATTTCGTTCAACACGACGGTTACAGCGGAAAAAATTACATTTTCGAAAAATAAATCTGGGTGGGGAGCGGCAATTTTTGTTGATTCTACGTTAACGACCTCCTCTTTGTCGAACGTGTCCTTTTCCGAGAACAATGCAACGCGCTATGGCGGAGGAATTTATCTTTACGGAACATCATCTGAGTCTTCGAGTGCGTCTTTTTCCGGAACCCTTGAGTTTGGAGGGAACTCGGCAGCATCTTGCGGTGGTGCGATTTATGCCAATGCCTATTCCACGATTTCGTTTAATTCGAGTTCCCGTAATACGTTTTCCGAAAATTCCGCAAGCATAGGTGGCGCAATTTATTCGGAAGCGACTCACTCGTTTTATGCCGGATCGGAAACACAGTTTGACGGGAATGCTGCTACGACTTCCGGCGGAGCGATTTATTCTTCAGCGTTGAATATTTACAATGGAGCAAAAATCGATTTTGCCGAAAATGCGGTATCAAACGGAAGCGGTGGTGCGATTTATGCCACGGGAGCGACGAGTTTTTCAGGCGGAAGCGTGGCGACGTTTTCCAAAAATTCTGCGACGAACGGAAGCGGCGGTGCGATTTATTCCTCGAGCACAATAGAGCTTTCCGGGGAAAGTGAATTTACGGGAAATACCGTTACCTACAATTTGGCAGACGGAACGGCAACCACGATAACCGGCGGGGCGATTTCTGCGGCAACGAGCGTTTCTTTTACCGCGACATCTAAGGCAACATTTTCCGGAAATTCCATTACCGCGACGGAAAAAATTGACACTCGGGGCGGAGCGATTTATTCGGAGGCTGTTGCGCTCGTGGGAGATTTAACCTTTGAAAATAACACAATCTCGGCAGTCGGCTCGACTTCAATCAACAGCGGCGGCGGTGCAATTTACGCCGATGGTGCTGTAACGTTCGCGGCGGGAACGACGGCGAAATTCACCGGAAATTCAATTACGAGCAAAGCGACTCAGTCTTTCGGTGGTGGCGCGATTTTCGCAGATACGATTTCGCTCGCCGGAAACGTGGAATTTACAAACAACACCGTAACGAATTCGACGTTGAGTACGATGTTCAGCTCCGGCGGAGCTATTTTTGCGTTCAGCGGGTTGGAATTTACTGACGGCACGACAGCAACGTTTACGGGGAACTCGGCGGCATACGGCGGCGCGATCAATTCTTACAAAGGCTCCCTGACATTCACGGAAAAAACGAAAGCGGTTTTCTCCGGAAACTCTGCTGCGCGCGGAGGTGCCATTTACGCCGATGCGGGAACGTTTACTCTTGCGGGAGATGTACAGTTCCTGAACAACACGGCATCGGCGCAGGGTGGCGCGATTCGCTTGGGCGAAACAACGCTTGCTTGCGAAGGCGATACGACGAAAGTTGTTTTCTCCGGAAACAAGGTCGGAAGCGATACCAACGGTTGGACGAACAATGATATTTTGCTCGTGAAAGCAATTTCTTCGATGACGATTCGCGACGCGGGAACGTATGAATTCGGCGGCGGAATTGATGCATCGGCGGGAGGCGCGTTGAGTATTTCGGAAGCGAATGTAACGTTCCAAAGCGGCTCGGTGACGAAGCTCGGCGGCGCTACGACTATTTCCGACGGAGCGAATGTTACGATTGGCGCGGGAACGACGTTTGATTTGGTTTCCGGAGCGACGCTTTCTGTCGAAGATAATTCCGTTGTTAAACTTCACACGAACTTATCCGAGGCGACGGTCATCACGGTTGCCGCCGGAGCGTCGGTTACGTTTGAAGAAACGGCAAAATTGATTATCGACGTTTCGACGGACGCTCTTGCGCGCTCTCCGCTTCTTAGTGATATTGCGAAAATTGCGATTATTCGGGCGACGGACGAACCGGGTATCGGCGATCTCGGAGAGATTGAATTGTTGGTAAACGGAGAAACTTTTGACGGCTCGTGGATGACCGTGAGAGAGGATTATACGTTGTATCTGACGATGGAAATTCCCGAGCCGTCGGCGTTCGGCCTGCTTGCGGGATTGGGCGCATCGGCGCTTGCGGTTTCCCGTCGCCGTCGTTCAACGCGGGAACGGATTCTTCCGTAAACCACAGCGCAAACGTCGGCTTCCGTATGCGCTTCTAAGGATTTCCACCACAACAAAATAACTTATCTGACACAGTAAAACCTATGACTAAGAAATTATTAATCTCAGCCGTTGTCTTAAGCGCCGTTCCGGTTCTCGGTCTGAACGCACAAGGCAGCGCTTCGTACCAAAAGAACTATTCGAGCTATCTGGCAGAATGGGAGCGGGATTTAAATCGCCGCTCCGGGATCGCCGTGTCCGAACGGCAAACCGCTACGGATGAAGCTCCGTCAAGCGATTCGCCGTGGGCTCCGCCTCGCCACAAACGCATGGAGCAGCAATGGAGCACTTCATCGCCTTCCGGCAAGGCCGTTTCCGTTGAGGCGTTTTATGCGATGGCAACGGAAAAATTGTTCAGCGGGGAACTCGTCGGGGACAGCAGTGATTGGAAAATCGATCTTAGCGGTGTTACACTCCAATATTCATTCTGGAAGAGTGAGGATGACGGCTGGAGCGAGTTTTCCTCGACATCTCCAAAGGTGGAACTTTTTACTTCGGCGAGCTTGGCTTACGGAGAGGAAAATCCGGGAGGGGAAACTTACGTTTGGAATGACGTTACCGGTGATTGGGAATACGAGTCTTCTTTCAAAGACGAATATCAAATTTGGCTCGGGCAGGTGTCCGTAGGCGGGAATTTGGTTTGGGAAGTCAATCCTATGTGGGATGTTTTCGTCGGCGCGAGAATCGGATTAAGTTGTATTGCCGTTAAAAATGAGTGGGATGACGGATACGATTCCGGAAGTTCCAGTGAGACGGGCGTGGGGTGTATTTACGGGGTGCGTCTCGGAACGAATATTCACTTTTCCGAAAACCATGCGTTGACGCTCGCCGCCGATTATTGGGGAACAACGGCGCGCGCGGAGTTTGCGGAATATGATGACGATTCCTCGGAATCGGAAAAAAGCAAAAATCAGTCCTACTGTGTGTTTTCCGTGGGGTACAAATACTCGTTTTGAGTTTTTTAAGAAGATTAGCGTTCCCGTGAGTTTTTTCACGGGAACGCCTTTTTTTACGCAGAGAGCCACAGAGTTTTTATATGAATCGCATAAAAACGCTGTGGTTTTGCGTGAGGACTTGTTTCATTGTGTAGCGAGGGCGTTCCCGGAGCAGATAAAACTTTTCCGCAGAGCGGTTTTATTTTGCCCGGATTTCCCAAGCTCCGCTCGCGTTGCTCGCTTCGCATGGGGGTAGGGAGGTAGCGCTCCTCCGGAGCGTTGGAGTTTCCCGCAAAAGAAAAAATAAAAAACTTCTTTCTCTTCCTTCCCGGTAAAAAATGTTGCGTCCTCTGCGTTGAAAAAAAAATCCTTGAGACTTGGTGGGAATCCGTGGGTTCAAAAACTTCATGCGGTCCTCGAAAGCGGCAAGATGCCGCTTTTCCCATTTAAAAACTTTGCGTTGAAACAAAAAGGGGACAGCCGGGCCGGCTGCCCTCCATGACAAAATCGGTGAAATTTGTGTGGATTCGTGGATAAACCAAAAAACAATTCCGTGGCGTTCCACGTGATCAGGTGTTGTCGGAAACGGAGAAGATCAGCGGCGACCAGATTTTGGAGAGTTCGCGGTCGTGCGTTCCCGTTTTTTCGTCCCAGGCGTTGAGCAAGTCCCAAAATTCGCCCGAGTGGTCCATGTGAACGCGGTGCGCCAATTCGTGCAGAATAACGTGGTTTTGCAAGTCCGGCGGGAGCAAAACGAGGCGCCAATTCAGCGACAAATCGCCTTCCGCCGTGCACGAGCCCCAGCGGGAACGCTGCGCCCGCACGGAAATTTTTCCGATGCGGACGCCGACTTTTTCCGCCAGCGCACGCGCGTGTTCCGGCAAAACGTGTTGGGCGAATTTCCGCAAAAGCCGTTCCGCGTCGCCGCTTTCCTGCTCCGGCCGCACGCAAAAAACCGTAACGGGCGAGCTTTCCCGAAAAACGTAAAATGCTTCGAGCGACGCCGAACCGAATTCGAGGACGAAACTCTTCCCGTAGGCCGAAAGCGCAGGGCGTTCCCGCAGAAATTCAAAAAGCGTTTTCTGCGACGGCGGCGCGGTGCGGCGGACTTTTTCCAAGGCACGTTTGAGCCAGAGCGCATTGCTGTCCGCAAAGGCGCGGGCTTTGTGAATGATGTCGCCGCGCGCATTCTCGGGCACCACGACGACCGCTTTTCCGCCCGGGAGAACGCGCAACGTCATGCGTTTTGCGCGGCGGGAACGCGTGATTTCGATATTCACCGTTCCCGCGCTGCCCAGCGCAATTTCAAACGACTCCGGCATGAACGAGGGGATTTTTTTCCGGGACGGGAAAATTCTACGCGTCGGCGGATGTTTCCGCGTTGGCTCGGCAGGCCATGCGGACGGCTTGTGTTTTGCGGCGCAGGGCGCTTTCGGGGTCGATTCCCGCTTGGCGGCAGGCGGCGACAATCTCGAAAAGCGCGTTTCCGGCGCTTTCCTCGTCGAGCATTTCCGCGAGCGCGTCGATTTTTTCCCGGTTTGCGCTTGTGCCGGGGCAAAGGTTCTTCCTGGTCACGGTTTTCCAAACTTCGCGGGCTTGGAAAAGGGCGGAAAGCGTCGCGGGAACGTCTTTGAAGAGCGTGTCCGCTTTCGGTTTCGTACTGTTGGTCTTTTCCGTTGCCTTGATTTCGTCCCATTTTTTGAGCACGGCGGCGGAATCCGCGAGCGAAAGATCGCCGAAAACGTGCGGGTGGCGCCGTATCATTTTTTCGTTTACTCCGGCGGCAACGTCTTCAAAGGTAAAATCTCCGTTTTCCGAAGCGATTTGCGCGTGCATTACGACTTGGAGCAGCAAATCGCCGAGCTCCTCGCACATATGCGCTTTTTCGTCGAGATCGACGGTTTCGAGAAATTCCGCGACCTCTTCGATAATGCCTGCGCAAAGCGAGCGGTGCGTTTGTTCGCGGTCCCACGGGCAACCGTCCGGCGCGCGGAGGCGGGCGACCGTTGCAATTAAATCGTCAATAGAAGCCATGCGGGAACGATAGAATTTTCGCCTGCGGGAAGCAAAGATTTTCATCGGAAGTCGCTCCGTCGGAATTTCGAAAAAATTTAAAAATTTTTTAGGGGGAGGGGAAGCCGTGTTTCGTTTAAAAAATTCTGTGAAATGCCTGTGAATAATCTGTGGGTAAGTTTCCGAAAAATTGCTTTACAAGTCGTTGATGCGGATAAACATGGGGATTTCGAGCGCAAAAGTTTTTGCCGAATTTTGGCAAGCAAGAATCCAAAAAATTTATTCACAGCTTTTTGTGAATAACCCTGTCTGTAACTTCCCCTTGCGAAAAAGACCCTCGCCGCACAGACTGACCCTCACATTTCGTTTCTCTCCGAGCCCATTGCGGGAACGCGAAAGCGAAAACCTTTCAAGAATATGACTTTTTTCCGAAAATCCGTTTATTTATCGCGTTTGCAGGCTGTCAGCGGTCCGCAAAAAGCGGCGCATATGCAGGAGTTTTCGATGATTTGCAAGAAGGTTTTTTCTGTTTTTTCGCTATTTTCGGATACGCGCCGCAGCGGTGCCGAGATGTGAATAACCTTCAACAAAAACCACTTTGATGTCCGTTTTAACAATGAATTACCAAGAAATATGGAGCTCGGCACGGGAAGAATTACGCCGCAGCCCACGCATTTCCAGGGATGAATTTGAACTTCGCATTAAAAATATTCACATTCGCGAGTCGGAAGACGGTGTGATGACCCTTGTTGCGCCCTCTGAGTTCGATTGTTTTTGGCTCGATGCCAACTACAACGGCGACATCGAAAAGGCCCTTTTCAACGCCGCGGGAACGCAGGTTCCGTTCCGCATCGTCGAACCGATCGAAGAAGAGGAATTGCCGCTTTCGGGAAATGTTGCGCAGGGAAATTCCGGTGCTTCGGCGCTTTTTTCCGCTCCGAGCGTTCCCGCCGCGCATCCCGTTCCCGTGAAGGAAGCGGTGCGCCCGCCCTCGATCGACAGCCGCTACACGTTTGAAAACTTCGTTGCGAGCCCGGAAAACGAGCTGGCGTTCAGCGCCGCAATGAACGTGGCTATGCAGCCGAAGGAAACGGCGTTTAACCCGATTTTCTTCTTCGGCCCCACGGGTGTCGGCAAAACGCACCTGATGCACGCCATCGCCAACAAAATTTTCGACGACCGCCAAGCCAAAGGGCTTCCGCCGTACAAAATCGTTTACGTGACCAGCGAAGCCTTCACCAACGACTTTCTCAACACGGTTTTGCGCGAGAAAAACGCCCTCGAATTCCATCGCCGCTACCGCGAAGCGGATGTTTTGCTCGTCGACGATATTCAGTTTTTCGGCGGGAAAGGGCAGATGCAGGAAGCCTTTTTCCACGCGTTCAACGATTTGATTACGCGCCGCAGCCAGATCATTCTGACCAGCGACCGTCCGGCGAACGACATTCCCGGGCTCGAAGACCGCCTTGTTTCGCGCTTCCAGAGCGGGCTTTCCGCCGATATTCAGCCGCCGAGCTTTGAGACGCGCCTCGCGATTCTGCGCCAAAAGGCGGACGACCGCCATTTCGACTACCGCCGCTACACGGGCGTGCTCGAATTTGTCGCGGAAAACATTTCGCACAGCGTGCGCGACCTCGAAGGCGCCGTCAACACGCTTACGGCGTTTGTCAACGTGCGCAAGCCGGCGTCGCTTTCGATCGAAACCGTAGAACACCTTTTGCAGAGCCAAATCGTCAAAAACCACACCAAGCGCATTGATGTGGAAGCGATTCAGCGCCGAGTCGCCGAGTACTACAAGATTCCGGAATCGAAGATGCAGGCATCGGACCGCACGGCGCAGGTCGCCTTCGCGCGTCAGGTCGCAATGTACCTTTGCAGCGAATTGACGGATATGAAGCTCGTCGCCATCGGAAAAGCGTTTAAACGCGACCACGGGACCGTTATCCACGCAAAGAAAGCCATTAAAAACAATATGGACATCAATGCGGAAACGAAGCGCGACGTCGAATATCTCAAAAAGCAGCTTTCCGGCTACCGTATGTAAAACTTTTTTGTTGTAGGTCTTGAAGAAAAAAAAACGACTCCGGCGCGTTTCCGCGTTTCGGAGTCGTTTCATTTTTTTTTCTCAAAACCCGGCGTGTCAGAACGCGATTTTTTCGGCGGCGGCGAGGGCGGAGAGCATGGTTTGAGCGACGGAAATTCCGCCCCGGAAATTTCCGGCAAAACGGAGCGGGAACGCGCTTTCGATTTCGTCGAGCGACGCCGCAAACTTTTCGTAGCCGAGATTGTACTGCGGAATCGCCTGCGGGTTTTCCACGCGCTCGACAAATGCGGGTTCGCCCGTTACGCCGAGCAATGCGCCCAGCTCTTCGCGCACGATTTTCAGCTGTTCTTCGGCGGAAAGCGCCGTCAATTCCGGCTGGCGCGACCCGCCGATGTAGGTGGAAAGCGTAACAAAGCCTTCCGGCGCACGCCCGGGAAAGAGCGAAGACGTGAAGAGTGTACCGAGAATTTTCCGGTGCTCTTTTTCCGGAACGAGCATTCCGAAGCCGTCGAGCGCGTGCGCGACGCGTTCCCGCGGAAAACCGAGCGTGAGCATCGTAACCGGCGGCGTAGCAAGCGCGGGAACGGCGGCAAAAAGCCCGCGCAGTTTTTCGTCGCGGAACGGAATTTCGTTCCATGTGCGCGGCGGGGCGGCGAGAACGATTTCGTCGAAAAATTCATCTTCTTCAAAAAACGTGCAAACGGCGGCGCGGGAACGCCAATGCGCGCGCCAGCCGTGATTTTCGCGAACGAGGTTTGTAATTTCGGAATGAATACGAACGCCGCGCGGGTCGAGATTTGAACGCAACATTTTCGGAAGCGTTTCCATGCCCTGCGGGAACGAAAGCGTGCGCTTTTTTTCATAAAGCCCGGAGGCTTTTTTTGCTTTCGCATTCGGGAACGTGCCCCGAATCAGCGAACCGTAACGCTGTTCCAGATTCCAGACTTTCGGGAACGCGAAACGCACGTCCAGCGCTTCGGGGTTGCCCGCAAAAATTCCCGCAACCAGCGGATTGAGCGCGTAGTCGTACATATCGCGTCCGATGCGGCGGCGGACAAAGTTTGCAACGCTTTCCGCGTTCCCGCCGCGCTTCGCGGGAACGAACGGCTCGGCGAGCAGGCGTATTTTTCCGGGAAGCGTGAACAGCGGCGTCGTTACGGCGGAAACGGGCGACATCGGCACGACGCGGGGCTTGCCGCTGCGCACGATAAAGCGTTTTTTCGCGGCGGGAGCGGCTTCGACCGTTTTTTCGAGAATTCCCGTGGCGCGCAGAAAATCAAAAAGTTTTTTTTCTTCGGCAACAAAGGTTTGCGGTCCGCCTTCGGCGAGAAATCCGTCGCGGGCGACCGTGCGGATCGCGCCGCCCGTGCGCGTCGATTTTTCGACGAGAAGCGTTTCCGAGCCGCGCATTTTGAGTGCGTTGGCAACGGTGAGCCCGGCGATTCCGCCGCCGATGATGAGTACTTTTTTCATGATGCTTTTTGAGAAATTCAACTTCCGCGGAAGCGACAGAAGTGTCGCTTCTACCGTTATTTCCGGGATTCGAGTTCTTCCCAGCGTTCGAGGGCGCGCAGGAGGGCTTCGTCGATTTCGGCGAGGCGTGCGTTTGTCGCTTGGACGGCGGCGGGATCGCGGTAAAAATCCGGGTCGTTAAGTTTTTCCGCGAGCGTTTTTTGCTCGTTTTCCAAATCTTCGATTTGTTGCGGAAGCGCTTCGAGTTCCCGCGTTTCCTTGTAGGAAAGCTTTTTCTTCGAGGGCGGATTTTTCGGTGTTTGCGGTTCGGCGGGAACGTCGGTTTTCGGCTTTTCCGGCTTCGCGGGAACGCTTTTCGCGGCGATTTCCGCGAGATGTTCCTTGCGCCACGCGTCGTAGTCGCCGACGAATTCGCGCAGGTTGCCCTCGCCTTCAAAGACGATGTAGCTCGTCGTCACGTTGTCCAAAAATTGGCGGTCGTGCGTAACGAGAATGACCGTGCCGTCGAAGTTCCCGAGAAGTTCTTCGAGCAAATCGAGCGTTTCCAGATCGAGGTCGTTCGTCGGCTCGTCGAGCACGAGCACGTTGGCGGTTTTGAGAAAAATTTTTGCGAGCAGAAGGCGGTTGCGTTCGCCGCCGCTGAGCATGGAAACGGTCGAGCGCGCGCGGTCCGGCGTGAAGAGAAAATCGCCGAGGTAGCTGATGACGTGGCGCGTTTGGTGCCCGACGACAACGGTGTCTGCGCCTTCTCCGGCGAGATTTTCCGCGAGTGTTTTATCTTCCCGGAGTTGCGAGCGGAGCTGGTCGAAATACGCGATTTGCAGATTCGTGCCGTGCGTTACCGTTCCCGTGTCGGGCGCGAGTTGTCCGAGCAGAATTTTGAGCAAAGTCGTTTTCCCGATTCCGTTCGGACCGATGATGCCGACGCGGTCGCCACGCATAATCGTCGTCGAAAAATTGCGAATCGCGGGAACGCCGTTCCAGGTGTGCGAAATATTTTCGGCGACGAGGACTTTCGCGCCGGATTTTTCGCCTTCGGAAATTGTGGCGCGTACGTTTCCGACGGAGGTGCGGCGCGCGGCGCGGATTTCCCGCAGCTTTTTCAACTCGCGCACGCGTCCTTCGTTGCGGCAGCGGCGCGCTTTTACGCCTTGGCGCAACCACGCTTCTTCGCGGGCGAGCAATTTGTCAAACTCCGCGTTGTTTGCGGCGATGCTTGCGTTGAGCTCTTCGCGGCGCGTGAGGTAAGTTTCGTAATCGCAATCCCACGAAGTAACGATGCCGCCTTCGAGATCGAGAATGCGCGTGGAAATTTTTTTGAGAAAACGGCGGTCGTGCGTGACAAACAAAATCGCGCCGTGCCACGCGAGCAGAAAGTCTTCGAGCCACTCAATCGCGTCGATGTCGAGGTGATTCGTCGGTTCGTCCAAAACCAGAATATCGGGCTTGGAAACGAGTTCCCGCGCGAGCAGAACGCGGCGTTTCATACCCGCCGAAAGCGAGGAAAACGGAAGCTCGGGAACGGCGCCGATTTTTGAAATCATAGCATCGACTTCGCTGGAAAGGCTCCACGCGGAATTGTTTTCGAGCCAGTGAAAAATCGCGTCGAGCTCGGTTTCGGAGTATTTTTCCGTGTCGTGCGTTTCGTAGGCGCGGATTTTTTCTCCTGCATCGCCGAGCCCGCTCAAGACGACGTCGCGCACCGTTCCCGCGATTTCCTCCGGGACTTCCTGTGCGAGGTAGGCGGCGTGCGAACCGCGCGCGACGGCGACTTCGCCCGCGTCCGGTTCGAGCGTTCCCGCGATAATTTTGAGCAGGGAACTTTTTCCCGCGCCGTTGCGCCCGATGAGGCAAACGCGCTCGCCGGCTTCGACCTGAAACGTTACGTCGTCAAACAGAGACGGTCCGCCGAATTTTAAGGAAAGATTTCTGACAGCAAGCAAAGCCATTTTTGAAAGATGAGAGCTTAGGGCTTAAAGCGTAAAGAAAGGTTTTTCAGTGGCTAAGTTCCGCGATGAGGGATTGGTAGGCGTCGGGAAGAATACTCTGGAAATACGTTTCGCGCTCGAAAGGCCAGGGCGCGTCGGGCAGGCGGGTCCATTGCGGATGTGCGTCGACGAGCTCGCGGCTCCAATCAAAATATTCCGCGTGGTCGGTGCGGAAGTGCAGGCGCGTTCCCGCGTGAGCGCGCGCGGCGAGGCGATTGAGCATTTCCGTTTGGATGAGCCGGTTTTTGTGGTGGCGTTTTTTCGGCCACGGATCCGGGAAAAGGAAAAAGATTTTCACAAGGCGGCAACTTTCGGGCAGGGCGAGGAGAAGTTCCGTCGCTTCCGCTTTGAAAAATGCGAGATTGGTCAGCCCGGCGAGCTCGCGTTTGCGGTTGGCGCGTTCGATACGTTTCGAAATGAGGTCGAGCCCGAGGCAGAACTCCTGCGGGAACGCTTGCGCGTAGGCGGCGAGAAAATGCCCGTGCCCGCAACCGATTTCGAGCGTGAGTCCGCGCGTTCCCGCAACGACGTCGGCGGGAAGCGTTTCCAAAAGTTTTGCGCGGAGCTCGGCGATGCGTTCCGCGCGCTGTTTCATGGCAAGTTCGTAATCGGACATAATAAAACTGATATTAAACCGCGTTCCCGCCGTTCTCCGCAAATTGAAATTTGCCCGAATACGGCACACTTTCAGGTTGACCCTCAACAAAACTTGAAGTAGCTTTCGCGCCCTTGTTCTTTCCCACGGAAAGCCGATTCGGCTTCCGCCGTGAAAATCGAATTTTTGGGGATGTTCCGGATTCGATCCCGGTTCGGAGGTTGCGACGGCACGCGGACGATGACACTTGGCGTCCTAAAATATGTGTCAGCCAATCAAATGGCAAAAACAACACCATCGCGTTCGAACGCAGCAATGCGCTCGCGCTTGCCGCCTAATAGCTGCGGCACGGTCACGCCCGCCTACGCCTGCTAAGCGGCCGGGCTGTTAAAAAAGCAGGTAAAACCTCGAACTTGTCGGCGTTCCCGCGAGGCTAAAAAAGGGAACGGCGGTAGGTTGCACCGGGCGCCCTCGCTCTAAGTGCCGCCGAAATCCAATCGAGAGGCTAAGCGTGTAGAAGTTTCAGCTGAAAGACCGGGAGACGCGGGTTCGACTCCCGCCATCTCCACCAATTTTGTACAAACAAATCCCGCAAGCCTTTTATTTGTTAGGTTTGCGGGATTTGTTTTAATGAAACTAACTGAATAAAAATCCGGCAATAACAGAAGCGACACCTGCAAGAAGTGCAATCGCCAAGGGCTTACGGCGTGCCGGATTTTTTAGCGCAAAAATCAGCCCGCTTATGTATGCGACAAACATCGCGATTCCGACGCCAAACCCTAAAATCAAGAAGTAGCTTCCGGCTTTCCCTTTGTGGATTTGAAGAAATCTGTCGTAAAGCCCGGGCGTAACGATTTCTGCACGAACGGTGTTTTCGCTCCCGCTAAAACGCACGTGCGTTTTCAGCGGAGAACCGAAGCGCGTTTGTCCGGTTTTGGAAAGAACGGAAACTTCCGCATCCGAAAAATCATATCCGCGTTCGGCGAGCGCATTGCGCACAGCGGCATGGTCTTGGGCAGAAATACCGGAAATTTCGATTTTTTCTCGCGTTCCCGTATTGCGTATGCCCGACATATAGAGGATTCCCGTCGCCGCGTACAAGCACAACAACGGAAGAAAAAACATCGTGACGTACAGATGGACGGAGAGGAAAAACTTTTGGAATTTCACGGTGATTGCTGTTTTTTTTTTTGAGGGAAAGTTTAAGGGTGATTTTTCCGGATTGAGTGTTTACATCGAAACGAGGGATTCCGAGGAGGAATGTGCGGAAAATTCCGGTGCGTAGAGCGAGCGGATTTCGGCAAAGCCGCTTGAATACAGACCGGACGTACGTACGCGCTGCGAATACTCGAAAACGTGCGTTCCCGCAGGCAGGCGGTCGAAGAAGAAACGTGTTTCCGAGTCGTGCGGTTCACCGTAGAACCACAGTTCGCTGTTGTTTTTCCAACCGGAAAGGGCTTCGGCGGGTTCGCATCCGCTTGCGCGAAAATCTTTGAGGCAAACGAACTCAAAATCGCGGTCGGCGCGTACGGTGAGGCGCACGACGATTTCGTCGCCGGGCTTGAGAATTTCCAGTCGAGCCGGCGTGAGTTTGTATTTTCCGTTGCGGGTGCGTTCGCGCTTGAAAACGGATTTTTTCACGGAAAATCCGTTGAGGGGAGCGTCGGCAACGACGGCGGCAAGCGGTTGGGAGAATGTCCAATGTGCGGAAACGAATGCGGGTGCGTCGCCGTCGTTTTTCGCGGTGATTGCGGCGAGTGCGGGCGCGGCGGCGAGTGTTCCCGGCGTGAGCGGTTTTGCCGTTGCGTCGGAGAATTTGACGTTTGCGGGGGCAAAAACTTTTGCGGGAACGGGTTGGGCTTTTTCCGGCGCGTCTCCGAAAGAGGCGTTTCCGTTTTCGCGGAGCAGGGCGAAGAGGGCGTTGGCGCTTGCTCGGGAAGAGTTCCACGCGTGAGTTTGTTTGCGTGTGAGCAGCCAGATTTTCATTTCTTCGACCGCTTTTTCGTTTTTCGCGATTTCGGAAAACGCTTCAATCATCGCGGCTTGCGTTTCGATCGGCGAGTACTGCGGGAGCCAGAGCGGAAGCGTGGGCAAATCGTTCCAATACATGCCGATTTGCTCGTCGGAAATTGCGCGTTGGCGAAGGCTTTCGACGATTTTCGCGGAAACGTCCTTTTCTCCGTTGCGCCAAAGTGCGAGTGCGATTTGCGCCTGCGCCATGCGCGGGAGCTTTGCCCATGTTTCCGGTTTTTTCGCTTCTTCGAAATAGTGGTCCCACGCCTCCCGTGCGGTCTGCGGGAACGCGTCGTGGTCGGCAAAAAGCGAGCGCATATAGAGATACTGCGCGAGTGTTACGCCGTCGATTTCTGACGGAATATTGTCTTTGCGTTCGTCGAAACGTTCCTGCAACCACGCGTCCTGCGCGGCGAGCGGATCGCGTGCGAGTCTGTCGATCTGATTGCGCAAATCGGCATCGGCAACGCGTTCCCGCAGGCGGCCGAGCCCGATCAGAATTTCGCGCGTGATGTGCGTGTTTGCGCCGAAGCGGGAAGTCGGGAACCACGACCAACCCTGACCGTTGTTCTCGTTGAGGCGTTCCCGCAGGGTCGCCAGCGCGCGCCCGATTTCGGCCGTGATTTTGTTCGGTTCAAAAAACGATCCGACGGCGCGGCGTTGGGCGCTTTCGCTTTGCGCGATTCCGGCGTAGGGCGAGTTTTCCGCCGAGTCGGAGGCGAGCGGCGAATCGAATTTCTCCGGCGCGGTCATACGCCATTGCTCGAATTTTTCGCGCAGTTGCGGCGCGGAATCGCAAATTGATTTTGCCAGCGCGTTGATGTAGAGGCGGTAGAAAATCGAGTCGGACGATTCACATTCCTGCGCTTGCTCGGCGATGTAGGGAAGCGCGAGCAGGGCGCCTTCGTAGGCGCTTCGCGGAGCGTCGAGGAGGAAGGCGCGGGAACGCGGCGCGTCCTTGCCGCCGTCCGCAGCGGCGGCGAGCTTGTCAAACGCGAGCGCGGATTCCGCGCCCGGGCGCACGAGTGCGGCGCGGGATTCCGTGATCACGATTTCGCGCGGGAGCACGGGAAGCGCGGCGGATTCCCCGTCGGAAATTTCTCCGGAGCTTCCGGCGGCGCGGAAATTCATCGCGACGGCGCCGAGCGGCACGCGGATTTCGCGGAAGAACGTGGCGGAGGATTGCGCGGGAACGGTGAAACTTTGTTCGGCGGCGCTTTCGTCGGGAACGGCGATTTTTTTGCCGTCGGCGGCGAGGAATTCCGTTTCGAGGCGGAGCGTTCCCGTCAGGTCGGTTTTTCCGCGATTGGTGATTTTTACGGGGAATTTGATTTCGTCGCCTTCGCGAAGGAAGCGCGGCGCGTCGGGCTGAATCATCAGGTCTTTCGACGTGAAAATTTTGTCGTCGGAAAACGTTCCCGAGCGCAATTCTTTGTCGTGCGCGAAAATGCGCAGGCGCCAGCGCGTGAGTGCTTCCGGCGCGACGAATTGCAGGGTAACGATGCCGTTTTCGTCCGTTTGCAGGAACGGATAGAAAAATGCCGTTTCCTGCAAATTCTTCCGGAGCGAAGCGGCGTAAATTTCGTCGCCGTCTTCGGAGGTAAACGCGTATTTGTTTTTCGCAGTTGCGGCTTGGGGTGCCGGCGGCGCGGATTCCGCGCCGGCTTCGTCGCAGTCTGCGGTTTGCGCCATGCCGATTCCGCTGCCGTCTCTGTAGCGGAGCCCGGACGAGCCGCTACCCGCAAGCATTCCTCCGCGAGCCGTCATTTTTACATGATTCGCAGTCATCGCGACGGGAACGGCACCGTAAAATCCGCCGTGGCTTTCGGGTTCAAAAACCCAATCGGGCACGCGGTACAGATAAATCCGTTCTTTGGGAATGCCGGAAAAACCGGGGAGTTGCGAAAAGTGGAAGTAACGTCCGTCGCCGAACACGCTGAACGCGCGGTCGAGGTTGGGGGACGCGCGCCACATTCGCGGTGCGGAAGAAAGTGCCCACGGGGAGAGGTAGAAATTTGCCGAAGCGGAACAATCGTAGAGCGCGGCGAGGACTTCCGCCGAGGCGGCGGGAGAATCGTCGTCGCGCAGAACCTTGAAGGTCCAAACTTCCGCGTTCCCGGGCGCGAGTGTTTTTTCAAAGCGAACGGGTTCGATTTTCAGCCGTTTCCCGGCGGGCGCGTTTTGAGGCTTGGTCGCGGGAACGGCGAATTCGGCGCGACGGAAAATCGCGTTGTGTCCGTTAATTTGCGTAACGCAAACGCTAAACTGTTTCCCGGGCATTGCTTCCGTGACGGGAACGCTGATTTTCTGCTGGGATTGATCTTTGTTTGTATAAAATGCGGAAATACGTTTTTTCGTTTCGTTTTCGAAGATTTCGACGAACGCACGGGCATTTTTCAAACCGCTTCCCCAGAGAATTTCTGCAGAGCTTCCGGGTTTTAACGCATTGTCGTCGGAGAGCTTTTCCAGGAGGAATTTTTTGCGGAGCGCAAATTCCGTCGCGTCGGGATTCAGAACCGTAAAATCGCAGGCGTCGGAGATTTTTTGTCCGAAATCATCCGTGCCGGAGATCCTTACGCGGTAGCGCCCGGGCGCGAGCTTTGAGGCGGGAACAGTGAGCGCGGGCGCGGCTTTTTCGGTCGTATTCTCCTTGCGTGCTTCGGCGATGGCGGGAGCGGTGTAAACCTTTTCCCCGGTTTTCAGCCATGAACGGTTGTGGAAAGCTCTTATCGCGCCGCTATCGGGTTCGAGTTCTGCGGTTTCCGGTTCGACGAGGCGGAAAACTTCGACGAGGACGTTGCGCGAGGTCGCGGCGTTTCCGCTGACGGTGCAGAATACGGGAACGTCCGTTCCTGCGGGAACGAGATTGTCTTCGGTGTATTGCTTATTGGCGGAAACGTCGAGCGAGACGGAGGTGTTTTTGAGCCAAACGAGGTGGTCCCGGACAAGGGTTTCGCCGTTGTTGTCGACGATTTCGGCGGAAATGCGGAAATATTGTTCGGCGTTTTTTTCGCGTTCCCGAATGTCTTCGGTCGAGAGGTGTTTTCTTTCGTGTCCGCTTAGGTGGAATCGTCCCCGTTCCGTTTCCCACGAGATTTTGAGCGTTCCGTCTGCGGCGAGCACGCCGTCGCCTTCGGCAATGACGGTTGGCGGGTAGGTCGGTTTTTCCACTTTCCAATGCACTTTTGCTCCGTCGAGCGGTGCTCCCGTGAAGGATTTTCCGGAAATAACGGCGTAGGCGCGTTGTCCGAGCGCCTGCGGTTGCTCCGCTGTCTTGACGGAAAGTTCGGACTTCGGGCGGCGGTATTCCTCGATGCGCAGAGAGGTTTGGGCGGTGTTAAAACCGTCGCTTTCGGCTTTTAAAATGTAGTGTCCGAGGGAGAGGTCGCGCGGGATGTCGAGCGTTCCCGCGAACGAACCGAAACCGTTGCTCCACGCTTCCGTTTTGGCGACGACTTGATCCGTGTTGGAGTTGATGAGCGAAATTTCCGCTTTTTTTCCGGGAACGACGGTGGCATCTCCGTTTTCGGTTTTTCCGTCGTGTGTCAAAATTCCCTTGAAGGAAATTTTTTGTGCGGGGCGGAAAATCGGGCGGTCTGCGAAGAGCGAAATGCAGTGGCGATTCGGCTCCGGTTGCGGTTTTTCCGCGCGTTGATGGTAAAGCGAGGAGACGGAAACGGCGTGTTTTTGCGGCGTTCCCGCGCCGTCGGAAGCGGGCATTTCGTATTCGACGAGAACGATCGGGTCGCGGTCTTTTTTCAGACCGGAAATGACGGCTTCGCCGAGTTCGTCGGTTTGCACGGAAGGAACGGAAATGCGCTCGCCGCCCCAGCGCGCTTTATTCCAAGCGGACACAGTGGCGCCGGCAATCGGTTTGCCCGTGAGCGCGTGAACGACGCGGACGGGAAGCGAGCCGTCGCTGCGAACGAGCGTGGTGTTGTCGTTCCCGTAGCGGCTTTCCGTGACGACGGCAATGTCCGAAACCCAAACGGGAAGCACGGATGAGCTGTATTTGTAGGCTTCCGGGGAAAACGGCCGGTCTTCCGCCGCGAAGAAAAAGAAGTAAAATCCGGGCGCGAGCGTTCCCGCCGGAAGTTCGACGCTGTATTTGTGAACCCGGA
The DNA here is from genome assembly GCA_017935025.1 of Opitutales bacterium. Lineage (GTDB taxonomy): Bacteria > Verrucomicrobiota > Verrucomicrobiia > Opitutales > UBA953 > Spyradosoma. Next base: position 64,881 of record JAGBIL010000022.1, read on the forward strand.
AATCGTGGAATTGCTCGAGCGGGAACGTGCGTTCCGTGAAATTTTCCGATTCGAGCAGCTCGCGAATTTCTTTTTCGGAGAGGTTCGTCGGCTTGTTGTGCTCTTTTTTCAGATAGTCGCGCCAATTCGCGGGAACGGCGCGCAGACGCATTTTTGAAACATTTTTTGCCGAGAAATCAATTTTTGTCGGCGAGGAATGGAGGTAGTATTTTGTTTGAAACGCAAAGGAAAGCTTTTTGCTTTTCAGCATTTCGAGAATATCGCGGCAATTGGTCGCGTAGGGGCTTTTCCCGTATTTTTCGACGGCGCGGTCGGCAACTTCGTAGGCTTCGGGTTCGCGTTCTTCGCTGACGTAAAATTCGGCGAGTTTTGCGGAAGCCTCGGCGGAAATCGGAAAATACGCGTAATCGGCGACAAATTTTTTCAACGCGTTTTCGTAGGCGACGTTCAGCGATTTTTCTTTTTCCTCGTCCTCGCTGTTGCGGTTTGCCCACGCGTAGCGCGTGAGCGTGGCGCGGGCGAGTGCGGTTTTGTCCGCATCGGCGGCGTGAAAACGCGTCAGGTCTTGGAGAATTTGCACGGCGCGGACCGCGTCCCGGCTCACGGGAACGCCGCTCGGGTCGTAGTCCAGAAATTCTTCGGTTTCCGCAAAAAGCGGTGCCGCTCCCGACATTTTTGAAAGGTCCCGGTGCCCGGCTTTCCTCGTGAAAAATTTGACGGCATCGGCGGCGATGAAATCGTAAAGCGTCGGGCATTCCGCTTCGGGGGTGTTGAAAATGGAGAAAATGCCGAGTTCGTCGGATTTTAATCCGATTTCGGGGAAGTATTTTTGTCCGTTGCCTCTTGTTTTTCCGCGAACTTTTTTGTCGTCCAATTTCAGTTGTGCTTTGACGGCGGCGACGGGGATTTTTTTGAGGAAATCGCTTTGGGCGAGGACGTTTTCGTAGTGGGAAGCGGCGGCATCGCGCAGCTGCGTGTCGCTCCATTCGGCGATGTCTTCGGGAAGTTCTGCGGCGGGTTCGGCATCGTCGTTCCCGCGCAGGGTTCCGCCGCGGTAGGATTGCGAGAGATCGAGAAACGCCCAAGCGAGTTTGGCTTCGAGGAAAATTTTCGCTTCCGGCGAGGGCGCGAGGGCAAGCGCTTCCCGTAGCGCGCGAACGCGGGCGAGGGCGGCGTCTTTCCCGGCGACGACGGCTTTGGCGGCGGCGCACATTTCGGCGGCGAGCGCATATTCGCTCCACGAGCGGGCATCTGCGGCGAGCGGAGCGATTTTTTCGAGCGCGGAAATCATATCCTGCGGGCGGTTTTCGGCGTGAGCGAGGGCTGCGTCCGTCCAAAGCTCCGAGCGCGGCGTTCCCGCGTAAATTCCGTGGGTTAGGGCAGAAGATGCGACCAAAAGGGTAAGGATTTTTTTCAGCATTTGTCCCTAATTTAGAGTAGGCTTTCGGGGCTGTCTATTGGAAATTTGTTTCCTGTTCCCGCAGGCATCAGTGCGGTGGTGCTTTTTTTTTATGACGTTAGGATTTCCTAACACAAATCTAACATTCCGTCGGTTGACATTCGGTCGGAAAGGCAGGATTCTCTTTAACAACTCATTTAATTTTTTTTCAAATATTTAACCCACTTAAAGTAACACTATGACAATGCTACTTCTTCAAGTCTTCGGCGGCTTGGCCATTTTCATCTTCGGGATGAAGCTGATGAGCGACGGACTCCACAACGTTGCCGGAGATAAAATGCGGACGGTTCTGCGT
>JAGBIL010000023.1 GCA_017935025.1 Opitutales bacterium
ATCCCCAAGCTCCGCTCGCGTTGCTCGCTTCGCATGGGGTTATCAACATGAAGCATCTTCGATGCTTTGAATTTCCTGTAAAAGAAAACAAAAAAACTCCGTGTCTTTCTTCGTGAGAGATTTTGTGTTCCCGCGGTTTGGGCAATCCGCCACACAGGGTGGCGACTCACTTGCCCTGTGCTATATTCTTGCGCGTGTTTTTACCGGGAAAAATGGGAGAGAAGACCTCCCGGTCTTCCCCGCGAGACGTGCGAATTTTCGTAAAAACGCCATTTCGTTCCCGTCACGGTGAAGGTCAGGAGACCTTCACTCCAATAAAACTTTGCGTTCTTTGCGGTGAAAAATAAATTCGCGGATAGAAAAAGCGTTCCCGCGAACAAAATCGGCTTTCGCCGCACGGGAACGCTTCTTTAAGCTTTAAGCCCTAACCTTTAAGCTCTTTATTTCACTACGATATTGACGAGTTTGCCGGGAACAACGATTTCGCGGACGATTTCCTTACCGTCGATGAATTTCTGCACTGTAGCGTCGGCTTTGGCGGCGGCAATCATTGCGTCTTTGGCGACGCCGACCGGGAGTTTCGCTTCGCTGCGGCGCTTTCCGTTGACAGAGAAAACGATCGTGACGGAATCTTCGACAAGTTTGGTCTCGTCGCAAACCGGCCACGCGGCGACGCAAACGGAACCCGTTTCGCCGAGGCGACTCCAAAGTTCTTCCGCGATGTGCGGAGCGAACGGCGCGATGAGTTTGAGCAAACCGCGCGCGGTTTCCCGCGTGAACGCCGGCTCTTTTTCGAGCGCGTTCATGAGAATCATGTACTGTGAAATCGCGGTGTTGAAGCCGAGCGATTCGATGTCGGACGAAATTTTCTTAATCGACTGGTTGTAAATGCGCTGGAAATCGGAGCTTTCCTGCGCGGAATCGGAAATGCGCGCTGAGAGCGTTCCCGTCGCTTCATCGACGAACTGACGCCACAAACGGCGCAGGAGGCGCGCAACGCCTTCGATGCCTTTCGTGTTCCACGGCTTCATCGCTTCGAGCGGCCCGAGGAACATCAGGTAAAGGCGCAGAGCGTCCGTCCCGTAATCGGAGACGATTTGGTCGGGATTGACAACATTCCCGCGCGATTTCGACATCTTTTCGCCGTCTTCTCCGAGAATAATTCCCTGGTGGAAAAGGCGGGCGAACGGCTCTGCCGTGGAAAGTACGCCGATGTCGTACAGGAAGCGGTGCCAGAAGCGCGCGTAAAGCAGGTGAAGCACGGCGTGTTCCGCGCCGCCGATGTAGAAGTCCGGCGTTTTCCAATACGAGAATGCTTCGGGATCGACGGGAGCGCCGTCGAAATCCGGCGAAAGATAGCGCAGGTAGTACCAGCAGGAGCCGGCCCACTGCGGCATCGTGTTCGTTTCGCGCGTGGCGGCGACCCAGCCTTCCGGCGCGGCTTCGCCTTCGGCACGGGATCGCGTTTCACCCGTTGCAAGATTGATGAAAACGTTTACCCAGCCCTTGGCGTTCGCAAGCGGAGATTCGCCCGTTCCCGACGGTTTGTAGGATTCGACTTCGGGGAGTTCGAGCGGGAGCGCGGACGCCGGAAGCGCCACGGCGACGAGTGTTTCGCCGTCAAACGTTTTGTAGGAAATTTTTTCCTGCGGCATGAATTCGCGCAACGCAGAATCCGCCGGTATTTTTTCGTAATCGCTTTCAGAAACCCAAACAATCGGGAACGGCTCGCCCCAGTAGCGCTGGCGGGAGAAAAGCCAGTCGCGGAGCTTGTAATTGACCGTGCCGCGACCCCAGCCCTGCTCTTCGACGTATTTCGTAATCGCTTTTTTGGATTCGGAGGTCGGCATTCCCGTGAATTTTCCGGAATTGACGAGCACGCCGTTGGCGACGAAAGAGGCTTCCTGCACGTCAACTTTCGCGGCGGGATTATCGACGACCTGAATAATCGGAATGTTGTGCGCTTTGGCAAAATCCCAGTCGCGCTCATCATGCGCGGGAACTGCCATAATCGCGCCCGTTCCGTAGCCCATCAGGACGTAGTCGGCAACCCACACGGGAACGCGGTCGCCGTTGAGCGGGTTGATTGCGTAGCAGCCCGTGAATACGCCGGTTTTTTCTTTCGCCAAATCGGTGCGTTCGAGGTCGGATTTGTTGCGCGCTTTTTCGACGTAGGCTTCGACTTCGGCGCGTTTTTCCGGCGCCGTGAGCCGTTCCCGCAAGGGATGTTCCGGCGCGATCACCATGTAGGTTACGCCGTAAAGCGTGTCCGGACGCGTCGTAAAAATTTTGAGTTTTGTCGCGGGATCGTCGGCAAGCGGGAATTCGACTTCCGCGCCTTCGCTTCGTCCGATCCAGTTTTTCTGCAAACGCTTCGTAGAATCCGGCCAGTTCAGATCGTCCAAGCCCGCGATGAGTTTTTCCGCGTAGGCGGTGATTTTCAAAACCCACTGGCGAATCGGGCGGCGCTCGACGGGGAAATTCCCGCGTTCGCTACGCGGACCTTCGTCGGTATTGAGCACTTCTTCGTTGGCGAGCACGGTGCCGAGTTCCGGGCAGAACCAAACCGGTTTGTCGTCAACGTAAGCCAAGCCGTGTTTGAAAAGATTGAGGAAAATCCACTGCGTCCACTTAAAATATTTCGGGTCGATGGTGGCGATTTCACGATCCCAGTCGATGGCAAAACCGAGCATCTGAAGCTGGCGGCGGAAATTGTCGATGTTGGAAAGCGTCTGCCCGCGCGGGTGATTTCCGGTTTTGATGGCGTATTGCTCGGCGGGAAGACCGAACGCGTCCCAACCCATCGGGTGCAACACGTTGAAGCCCTTGGCGCGTTTGTAGCGCGCGAGAATATCCGAACCGGTGTAGCCCTCCGGGTGTCCGATGTGAAGCCCCGCCGCCGACGGATACGGGAACATATCGAGCACGTAAAACTTCGGCTTATCCGATTTGTTTTCGGCGCGGAACGTCTTGTCTTCCGCCCAGAATTTCTGCCAGCGTTTTTCGATTTCGGAAAAATTATATTCAGAGCTGCTCATGTTGAAAAAAGAATTTCGTCCAATCGTAGATTTTTCGCGGGAACGGCGCAAATTGAAATTTAGTTTGCTTAGAATACCGGAGCTGTCAGACACCTCCCTCACCTTTAATTTTGAATAAAAAAAATCGGCGAACGCAAATCGCGTACGCCGATTTTTTGCATCAAAGAAAAGACTTATTTCTTTTCTTCGGTCTTGGGCTCGGGAGCGTAAGTGTCGACGAGCGCCTTGTAGTAACGGAAGCGGTGCGTGACCATTTCCTGAGCCGCCGCGTAGAGCTCTGCCGCGTGTTCCGGATTGGAGCGCTTGAGCCCCGTGAAGCGCGTTTCGGACTGCATGAAGTCGGTGAGTGCGGTCTTCATCGCGGGAACGTCAAGCGAGAACGGATTCTTCCCCGCCGCAATGTTTGCCGGATTGTAGCGGAAGATCGGCCAGTAACCGGATTCGACGGCGACCTTCTGGTGTTCCGCACCATCCGCAAGATTGCGGAAGCCGTGTGCGATACAGTGCGCGTAGCAGATGATGAGTGCCGGACCGTCAAACGCTTCGGCTTCCTTCATCGCCTGTAGGAGTTGTGTATCCTTGTAGCCGATGGCAACACGTGCGACGTAGACGTTCCCGTACTGAACCGCAATTTGCGCGAGGTCCTTCTTCGGGAGGTTTTTCCCTGCCGTAGCAAACTTGGCCACTGCCGCCATTGAGGTCGACTTCGACATCTGTCCGCCCGTATTGGAGTAAACTTCCGTATCGAGAACAAGAATCTTAATATTCTTACCGGACGCAAGCGCGTGGTCGACACCTCCGTAGCCGATGTCATACGCCCAGCCGTCACCGCCGACGATCCAAACACATTTCTTGACGAGGAATTCGCTAACACCAAGGAGCGATTTCGCTTCGGGCGTTCCCGCGGCTTCGAGCTTCTTGTTCAGCTCGGCGACGCGTTCGCGCTGTGCTGCGAGTTCTGCTTCCGTGGACTGCGGAGCTTCGAGAATCGCTTTCGCCAAATCTTCACCGACAACCGGAGCGAGAGCGGCAAGCTCGCGGCGTGCGATTTCCGTTTTCTTATCAACGGCGTAGCGCATACCAAGACCGAATTCGGCGTTGTCTTCGAAGAGAGAATTTGCCCAAGCCGGACCGCGTCCTTCTTTGTTTGTCGTGTAAGGCGTGGTCGGAAGGTTCCCGCCGTAAATGGAGGAGCAACCTGTTGCGTTGGCAATGTAGGAGCGATCGCCAAAGAGCTGCGTCATGAGCTTGAGATAAGGCGTTTCACCGCAAGCCGCACAAGCGCCGGAGAACTCAATGAGCGGGGTCATGAACTGAGCATCACGCATCGTGTTCCCGAGTTTCGTGCGATCCGGATCCGGAAGATTCAGGAAGAAGTCCCAGTTCTTGGCTTCACTTTCGCGCAACGGGGGCTGCGGAGCCATCATGATCGCCTTGCGGGTCGGATCCGCTTTGTCCTTACCCGGGCAAACCTGCGTACAAATCGTGCAACCGGTGCAATCTTCCGGAGCGACCTGAATCGTAAAGAGATTCTTGATGCCATCCTTCGCGGGAGCCTTGAACGGAACGCTCTTGAACGTTTCGGGAGCTCCGGCGAGTGCGGATTCAGGATAGAACTTGGAACGAATTGCGGCATGCGGGCAAATGCTGACGCACTTATTGCACTGGATACAGAGCGACGCGTCCCAAACCGGAATTTCCGCCGCCAAGTCACGCTTTTCGTACTTCGTCGTTCCGGACGGGAACTGCCCATCCGGCGGAAGCGCGGAAGTCGGAAGAAGGTCGCCCTTGTTGGCAATCATCATCGCCTGGACTTTCTTGAAGAAGTCCGGCGCGCCTTCGTAGGCGGGCGCGACCTGCGGTTTCGCGTCCGCATCCACCGTCGCGGGAACGTTAATTTCGTGCAGATTAGCGAGGGAATTATCCACCGCCTTGAAGTTCATCTGAACGACTTCTTCGCCCTTTTTCGCGTAGGTTTTTTCAATGGATTTCTTAATCTGAGCAATCGCTTCGTCCTTCGGAAGAACGTTTGCAAGTGCAAAGAAGCACGCCTGCATAACCGTGTTCGTACGACCTCTCATACCGGATTCCGCCGCCACGCGAGATGCGTCGATGACAAAAACCTTGAGCTTCTTGGCAATGATTTCTTCCTGCCACTCCTTGGAAAAACGTTTCCAGGTTTCTTCCGGCGAGAACGGAGAATTTAAAAGCACCGTCGCACCGTCCATCGTGTATTCGAGAATCGGCTGACGACCGATAAACACATACTGAGAACAGGCGACGAAGTTTGCCTTCTTGATGAGGTAAGCGGAACGGATCGGCTTAGGACCGAAACGCAGGTGGGAGACAGTCGACGCACCGGCTTTCTTAGAGTCATAAACGAAGTAGCCCTGAGCGTAGTTTTCCGTTTGCTCTCCAATAATCTTGATGGAGTTCTTATTCGCGCCGACCGTACCGTCTGCGCCGAGACCGACAAAGACCGCACGCTTGACGTCAGCAGGCTCAATATCGAAACCGTTGTCCCACGGAAGGGAAAGATTCGTAACGTCATCGTAGATACCGACCGTAAAGCGCTTTTTCGGAGCGTCTTTTGCGAGTTCGTCGTAAACGGACTTGACCATACCCGGATTGAATTCCTTCGAGCCGATCCCGTAGCGACCGCCGATAATTGTCGGCATCTCGCCGCCCTTTTCCATGTAAGCGGCAAAAACGCTGAGCAGAAGCGGTTCGCCGATGGATCCGTTTTCCTTAGTGCGGTCGAGTACGGCGATTTTCTTCACCGTTGCGGGAACGACCTTGAGGAACGCCTGAGCGTCAAACGGCAGGAACAAGCGCACCTTGACGAGACCGAGCTTTTCGCCCTTTGCGTTCAGATCGTCGATCGTTTCCTCGATCGTTTCGCAAGAGGAGCCCATGGAAACGATGACGCGATCGGCGTCCGGCGCGCCGTAGTAATCGAAAATATGATACTGACGCCCCGTCGCAGCGGCAAACTTGTCCATCATTTCCTGAACAATCGCGGGAACGGCATCGTAATATTTGTTTCCGGCTTCGCGACCTTGGAAATACACGTCCGGATTCTGCGCAGTGCCTCGGACACACGGACGTTCAGGCGACATGGCAAGAGCGCGGAACGCAGCAATATCGTTTTCGTCCACAACGGCTTTAATGACATCGTCGGAAATCGTTTCGATTTTGGAAACTTCGTGCGAAGTGCGGAATCCGTCAAAGAAGTGGATAAACGGAACGCGGGAACGTAGCGAGGCCGCGTGCGAGATGAGCGCCATATCCTGCGCTTCCTGACCGGATGTCGAGTTAAGGATAGCAAATCCCGTCGAGCGGCAGCTCATAACATCGGAATGGTCGCCGAAAATGGAAAGCGCATGCGTCGCAAGTGCGCGCGCCGACACGTGCATTGTGAACGGGAGCAACTCACCGGCGATTTTATACATATTCGGGATCATGAGCAGGAGCCCCTGGGACGCCGTAAACGTCGTTGTGAGCGCACCTGCAAGCAACGAGCCGTGGACCGCACCCGCAACGCCTGCTTCAGACTGGAGCTGTTCCACCACGGGAACGTTGTTCCAAAGATTCGGCATTTGCTTTGCGGACCACTCGTCACAGGATTCCGCCATCGGGGAAGACGGCGTAATCGGGTAAATAGCGATGACTTCGCTGAGTCGATAAGCCACGGAAGCAACGGCTTCATTGGCATCCATCGTTTTAAACTTAGGTAATTTTGCCATATCGCCGCCGATGATGATAAAAAACGTTATTTCTTTCAAACTTTTTCGCCTCCGAAACGGGCGAAAATGAGTTTGCAAAATATGGGTTTTCCCATCTCGAAATCCGCATTGACAAAAGCCCGAAAAACATATTCAATTAGTCAAAAATTTTCACGGTGGATGTAGCTCAGTTGGTTAGAGCATCGGATTGTGGTTCCGGGGGTCGCGGGTTCAAATCCCGTCTTCCACCCCATTTAAAAAGCCCGCAGAAATGCGGGCTTTTCCTTTAGTGATTTTCGTTTTTTAGTCTCCGTTGACCCAAAGCGAACAGGATAGCGGCGGAAGCGTGAGCATATTGGCGACGAGGGAGAACCCTTCTTCTGCGGGAACGCCGTCGATGTCAAACACCTCGGTGGTTGCAATGCAACGGAACTCGGAAAAACGCTCCGACGGAATTTGCACCTGAGCGGGAACGGTTCTCGGGTTGATCGTCAGAATATACTGCAATTTTCCCTGTATATGCGAATCGTTGTAAATGACGACTGCCGCCGTGTTCGTTTGGTCGGGGAAAAACCGGAAAAATCCTTTGGGCACGTTCGCACGCTGGCGGAAAAGCCGTCCCTGCGGGGAAAGCCGGAAGCGAATCCAATTCGCGACAAAACTCTGCGTTCCCGCGAATTTTTTCATGCGTGCGTAATCGAGCGCATTTTCCTCTCCGTCAAGATACGTGTTGTTTTTTCCGTGTTTTGTACGGAGAAAATCCTGCCCTTCGGCGATCATCGGAACGCCGAGCGAGGAAAGCAAAAACGCAAACATGAGGTGCGTGCGTCGCCTGTCGTTCCGCGTCGGATTCGCTGCATTGCCGTTCCCGCACTCGGTAATCCTGTCGAGCCAGCAGCGGTCATCGTGCGATTCCGTGTAATTCACGGTTTGTGCCGGGAATGTCGCAAGATAATCCGGAGAACCGGAAATGAAGTAGCGGAATCCGTCGAGGTTGACGCAGTTGTGAACGAATTTTGCCGCGTAATCGCGATAACCGTCGTTCCAGGAAGAATACGAAGTCGATTTCAGCGCACCGGCGATGTGCCCGCGGAAGCTCCACGGCTCGGCAATGAGAATACAATCGGGGTGGCGTTCCCGCACGGCACTTTCGATTCCGCGAAGCGCGGGAATTCCGATAAGCTCCGCAAGGTCAAAGCGAAAACCGTCCACGCCGTAGCGTTCAATCATCCATAACAGGCTATCGATGACGAGGCGTTTGCTCATCGGACGATCGGCTCGATAATCGTTCCCACAACCGCTCCAATTGGTGAAATTGCCGTGGAAGTCGAGGTCGAAATAATAATTTTTATCAATGCGGAAAAGGTGATTCGGTTCGCCGACGTGATTGTATACAACGTCGAGAATTACGGCAAATCCCTGCTCGTGAAACGCCGCCACGAGGTCTCGGAACTCCTCCGTTTGCGTGGCGCGCGCGGGATCGCTCGCGTAAGCAGACGACGGCGAAAACCAATTCGTCGTCATGTAACCCCAGTGATAATCTTCCGCTTTTTTTGAATCGAACTGCTGAATCGGTTGAAGCTCGACCGCGTTTACGCCGAGATTTTTCAAATAACAATCGTCGGAACGCACCCATTCCGCGAGATCGCGAAAACCGAGCGGACGCTTCAGGTTACGGAACTTCGGATGGCGCGCGATCAGGTCGCGCAAATGCACTTCCGAAATCACCAAATCGGAAAGGTGCGGCGGCGTAAATTTTTTCGCCGGAAAGCCGAAGCGATGTTCGTCAATAACGATTCCGGGACCTTCACACGAAACGCAGGCTTTGGCGTAGGGATCCAAAATCGGACGGTTCGGCTCAAACGCCGTCGTCGTGTCGCTGTTGCGCCCTTCGACGAAAAAGTCGTAATGCCGCCCGTGCAGATTTTCCGGGATTTCGGTTTCCCAAACGCCGTTGAGAATCGGTTTGAGTTCCCGCGAAATCGCGGGCGCGCTGCCGGACGCATGAACGTATACGCTCACGCGCATGGCACGCGGCGCAAAAAGGCGAAACGCCGTCGCCCGCCCGCTGCGGCTGACCGTTGCGCCCAACCGCGCGTCCGAATAAATCAGCGAAAGAAAGTAGCCGGTTTTAACGGGAACGCTGTGCAACTGCTCTTTCGGCGAAGTCCACACCACCTCTTCCTGGCGCGTAACGTCCATCGCCTTTTCGCAAACGATACGAAACGCGTTCCAACCCGTGCGCTCGGAATCGAGGCAAAGGTTTCTGTTGCCGAAGCCGTCATCGGTAAGCGTGAACGTTCCCGCCGGCGGCTCAATCCATTTGCCGTCCGCCGTTATAAATTTGAAAAATTCCTTTGTTTTTTGCCCACCGTCAAAAAGGCGGGTACGCGGCACGCGCACGGCCCAGGCCCCAAACTGCCCGAACGAGTGATACGTCATTTTCCACGCGGAAGCGCCCGCCGGATTCCAGTCGTTGAACGTTCCCGCGACGTAAATCACGGAGTCTATCGGCAAGTAATAATCGCGATAAATCGACGGATGCAGAATGAAAACGACGTTTTCTTCGTCAAAATAATAGCCGGAAATTGCGCTCCAAAAAATCGGCGGAATGCGCGAAACGCTACTGATTTTGCTCCCGGACTTAAGCGCAAACGGCGGCATTTTCCAGGAATTTTTCCAATCCTTGTCGAGAGAAACAAGAATCGTGCTGTTCGTGCGCCAATAGGCAACTTCAATTCTCGGCGTTGATGATTGCGGGAACAGCGACGAGAGTTTTTTCAGGAAACCGGGCATAAAAACGGATGATTGATAATAAAAAGTGGAGGGGGTACGATTTTAACTTCAAGTATCGGGCACCCGGGAGCGAAGAGGAACCGGAAAGTTCCCGTGCTTACGCCCTGATGCCCGAAAATTCGGCATTTCCGGAGCTTACCAGTTCTTGTCCGGATAAAGCGTGTTCCACCAATCGCCGTCGTCTTTGAGCCAACGGGCAAACCAGGCGAGGTGGGATTTGATCCACTGCTTGCGGCGCCCGTAATTCATGATGCCGTGGTCTTCGCCGGAAAACGTCAGCAATTCCACGGGTTTGCCCAAAAGCTTCAGCGCGACAAACATCTGCGTGGATTCGCCCACGGGAACGTTCGTGTCAACCTCTCCGTGGCAGAGCAGAATCGGCGTGTTCACTTTGTCCGCCGAGAAAAGCGGGCTTTGGTCAACGTAGACGTCGCGGTCTTTCCACGGGAACGAACCCGCCGCCGCAATCGCATTGTACGCGTACCCCCACATACCTTCGCCCCAGTAGCTCGTGATGTCGCTGATCCCGGCGTGGGCGACGGCAGCGGCAAAAATATCCGTACGCGTTTGCAGGTACATCGTCATGAATCCGCCGTAAGAGGCCCCGATGCAACCGATCTTCTTAGAATCTACGAAATCATGCTCCGCGCAGAACTGTTTCACGCCTTCAATAATGTCGTCCGCCGTGCGTCTCCCCCAAGCGTTGAGGTGGCGCGCGGAAAATTCCTGCCCGTAACCGATGGTGCCGCTCGGATTGACGACGTAAACGACGTAGCCCTGCGACGCGTAGAGCGGGAACGGATAGTGCGCGCCGAGCACGCGGGAAGTCGGCGTTGTTCCGCTGTAATAGTAAACTATCATCGGATACTTCTTTGACGGATCAAAATCTGCCGGCAGGAAATAATGCCCGTCAATCGTCGTGCCGTCCGAAGCGACAAACGTCCACGGCTTCACTTCCGGAAATGCCAATTTGCTTTCGAGTTCGCTTGAATTATCGACAAAAACCGCCGACGCATTTTTTGACAAATCGACTTTGTAAACCTTCGGGAACGCGGTTGAATCGGAGCCGAGCGCGTAAGCGACGGGGGCAAAGTCCACGGCATTTTCCTGCACGTTAAATGAGGAAACGATGTTGGCGGGAACGTTGATTTTTTCAAATTTTTTAGTCGCGGGAAGGTAACGGTAAACGTTTTCCATATCGCGATCGACGGTTGCGAAATAAACATTTCCGTCGCCCGCCCAAACGGCGTTATCCACCGTCGGGTTAAACTCGCGCGTGATCGGCTCCAGCGTTTTCGTTCCCGTATCGTAGAGAAAGGCCTGTGTGTCGAACGAATTTGCCTTTACACCCTCGGGAAGCACGGAGCCGATACGCCCGAACGCATCCGGTCCCGCGAGGAAAAGCATTTTTTTTCCGTCCGGAGACCAACCGCAAAACGCGGGACCGTATTTTTCTTTTTCAAAAACCGTCGAACTTTCCAAGGTCCGCAAATCCAACATATAAATGTCGTGTGTGGAAAACTCCGGCTGTGCGTAATCCACTTCGCTCGTTGAAAAAAGAATTTTTCCGGAATCCGGGCTGATACCCAAAAGTTTCGTGGATTTCGCTCCCGCCGTAAGCGGCTCAAAAATTCCTTTTTCCAAATCGTAACGGTACAGGAACGAGCGGTCGCGCCAGCTCTCCGCGCGGTCCGCCATGTTCAAAACGCGCTTCCAATCGGAAGATTCCTTTGCCCATTTTTCCGTTTTCGTAACGATAAAACCGCTTTCGTCCGGCAGCCATTTGTAGCTGTGATTCGAGTTCGGGAGATTTTCCGCGAGCACGGTTTCTTCACCGGTTTTAAAATCATACGCAACGTAGGAGCAACGATCGTCCGGCTCCGCGCGGCGGAAATACAGGCGGGAACCGTTCGGCATCCAGGCGTAAGTGCGACTCATGTCATCCGTCCAAAGCGTTTTTCCGGTCTGCGTTTCACGCACCTCCATTTTTCGCGAAAAAGAACCGTCATCACGCAGATAGGAATACGTGATCATGAGGTATTTTCCGTCGGGAGAAAGGGCAAGTCCGCCGATGCGGTCAACTTCGTTCACGTCCGCAATCGTTACCGGGCGCTTTTCCGTCCCGTCGGAAAACGTTACCGCGGGAACGCCTTCTTTTTCCGCTTCAAATTCGATTTTGACCATCGGCGGGAGCTTGGAATCTTTTTGCGTGAGCACTTTGACCCAGACTTCGGCACGATCGACTTCCATTTTCAAATGCGCAGTCGATGTTCCGTGCTTGGCTACATCGGAGTCCACGCCCAATTTGTCCGCCACTTTTTTTCCGTCAACCCAAACTTCGAACTTCTGCGGAGAGGAGACAAAAAGTTTCCCGCGTGTAAACGTCTTCGGCGTGATAAACGTGCGGAAAAGCGTCAGAGTATCCGCCGTCGCGGGAACGCTCTCCGAAACTTCGGACGGCGCGACGAAAAAGTTTTTATCGTCCTTCGTTACGACGGAATACGCCAATTTTCCCGGCGCCGGAATCACCGTACGCAACTTCGCGTCCGCATCAAACGTCTTGTCCTGAAGGTTTTTCACATCGGCAAAAAGCGGGGTGGGAACAACGATTGAGGATGACACCTCCACGCTTTCCGGCATCTGCAACACCTTTTTCTTCGGCGCATCCGCCGCTTCTTTTTTTACTTCCGGCATCGCATCGCAGGCGGGAATCGTCGTTGCCGAAGGAACCGTCGATGCGGAAACCGACGCGCAGGCGCAAAGAAAAGAAAGTCCCAAAATTTGAAGTTTCATCATAAAAGTTTTTTCGAAAAACAGGTTAATTCCGTGAATAAAAAATTGTCGGCGATATTATCGGCGACGCAATCTTCTCGCGAGACAAATTTTGACCGCTCATTTGCTTCGCAAACCGTAATTTTAGGGTTTATTCTTCCGACGTTCCTCATGAAAAAAACGACCAAAATTTTCATTCTCTCAGGCGTGGCATTGTGCCTTGTCGCCTCCGCCGCCGCTTTCTTCACGGTGAAAAAAATCCGTTCGGCAGAATACGCCTACACTCAGAGCCTTAAGGCGCGGGAACGCGGCGACGGCGACGCAATGCTGCGCTGGCTGAGCGTGGCGGGTGCTCGCGGCGATGTCCGTGCCCAAATGCAACTCGCCGTCGGATTTGAAACCGGCGCGTTCGGCGGCATCAAAGACGAAAAAATCGCCGCCGCCTGGTACGAAAAAGCGGCAAAATCCGGCAACGCCGTCGCTCAATTTAATTACGGAACATTCTGTTGGTCAGGGCGAGGCGGCGTTCCCGCAGACCGCAAACAAGCCGTGGAATGGTGGGGAAAAGCCTCCGAAAACGGTATTCTCAACGCGAAAACCAATCTCGGAATTTGCTACCGCGACGGGCTCGGCGTAGAAAAAGACATCGACAAAGCCCGCAACCTTTTCATCGATGCCGCCACCGCAAAACACCTCGAAGCGCAATACCAGCTCGGACAACTCTTCCTGAGCGAAAACAACCCAGAACGCGCCCTCTACTGGCTGGAAAAAGCCGCTTCCGGCGGACACGAAAAAGCGAAAAAACGCTTCGAGCAACTCGCGGGAACACATCTCTGACGAAATCCGCCCGAAATCGTCTCTCGGCAAATTTCTGTTTTCCTGCGCGTAAATTCGGGCGTATACTGCGCAGCGTTATGGAATTGGAAGAAAAAATCCTCGAATTTATGCGGCGCAAGGATTACTCGCCCCTGCGCTTAGACGAACTTCACAAAGCTCTCGGCGGCGACGGAAAACTTTTCCGGAAACTGAAAAAAATCCTCCCACGCATGGTGCGCGCGGGAACGATTGCCCAAGTCAAACGCGACCGCTACTGCCTGCCCTCCGACGCAGACCTCGTCAGCGGTCGCCTTCTTTTCCGCAACAGCGGAAGCGCCAAACTTTTGCCCGACACTCCCGCCGACGGCTCACCGCCTCCGCCCGCAATCCACGTTCGCGCCGAGGACACGGGAACGGCTTTTCACGGAGACCGCGTCGTCGTGCGCATCGAACGGAAACGCCGCCGGGGCGGTTTCCGCGAGCGCTACGCCCAAGGCGACGATTTGCCCTTCGGCAGCGTCGTAAAAATTCTCGAACGCGCCTTCGCCTCCACCACGGGAACGCTGATGCACACACGCTACTACTGGACCGTGCGCCCGGACGACCCGCGCATCGCCAAGGACATTCTCGTACCCGATCCCGCGCGCTCGCCGCTGTTCCCGCAACCCAAAGACGGCGAAAAAGTAGTCGTGCGCCTCAACGAATGGATGCGCCGCAGCGAAAATCCGACCGGCGAAATCGAAAAAGTACTCGGCGAATCCCACACACCGCTCGCGGAATACCGCGCCATTCTCTTCCGCTACCACCTTTCTCCGAAATTCCCGGACGCCGTCGCCGCAGAACTGCGCAACATTCCCGAAAAAGTTGACCCGAAGGAAATGCGCGGTCGGCTCGATTTGAGGAAAATTTTCACGCTCACCATCGACCCCGATGACGCAAAAGATTTTGATGACGCACTTTCCGTGGAGCACCTTCACGACGGAAAAACACGCATCGGAATCCACATCGCCGACGTTTCTCACTACGTCCGCACGGGAACGGCGCTCGACGTCGAAGCCCGCGCACGCGGAAACTCCACCTACCTCGTCGGCACCGTCATTCCCATGCTTCCGCACGCGCTCTCGGGCGGAATTTGCTCTCTCGTCGAAGGCGAAGCCCGCCTCACAAAATCCGTTTTCGTCACCTTCGATAACGACGGGAACGTTCTCGAAACGCAGTTTGCCAACACCGTAATTTCTTCGCGCAAACGCCTGACCTACGGACAGGCGCTCGCACTGATGACGGAGGACGAAAACCGGGCAATCCGCGCCCTGCCCGCCGTTCCCGCGCACCGCTCCGGACATCCCGGCCGCGCCCTCGCGGACCTGAACGACACCGAAATTTCCGAGCTCCGGAAAAACGTCCGCACACTCGCCGACATCGCCCGCAAACTCCGCGCCAAGCGGATGCACGCGGGAGCGCTCGATCTTGATATGCCGGAAGTCAAAATTTATGTCGATGCCGACGGATTTGCCGAACGCATCGAACAACTTCCGCACGACGAATCCCACCAACTCGTCGAAGAATTTATGCTGCTCGCTAACGAAACGGTCGCCCGCGAGCTCCGCCGCGTAAAACTTCCGTTTATTTCACGCGTTCACGACGCGCCGGACGCGGAAAAGCTCATCGAGCTTCGCGAAGAAATGCTCGCTTCAAGCCTCAAAATCGGCGACCTCTCCAAGCGCAGCGAAATGATGAAACTGCTCGAAATTTTGAAAACGCGCGATGACGCCTACCCGCTTCGCATCCGCGTCTTGCGCAGTCTCAAACAAGCGTGCTACCGCCCCAGCCCCGACGGGCACTACGGTTTGGCGAAAACGGATTACGCGCATTTCACCTCGCCGATCCGCCGCTACGCGGACCTTACCGTTCATCGCGTATTCGATTTTTACTTACAGAAAAACCATCTCCCGACCGCTCCCGCGAAAAAACTTCCGGCCCCGACACTTGCTGAGCTTGCGGGAACGTCCGACCACGTTTCGGAAACGGAACGCTCCTCAATGGAAGCCGAACGCGAATCCGTAAAAGTCAAGTTGCTGGAATTTTTTGAACGCGAAGTTGAGCGCAAAAAGAAAAACGTGTTCGAAGCGATTATCACGGATATTCGCAGTATCGGGCTTTTCGTCGAGCTCAAAATTTCGCAGGCTTTCGGGCTGATTCCGCTCTCGTCAATGACGGATGATTTGTATCAGGTTACGCCGGATGCCTCCACCGTTGTCGGGCGGCGTTCCCGCAAGCGCTACGCGCTCGGGCAGACCGTTCCCGTCGTGGTTTGGCGCGTGGACCGTTTCCGCCGCACCATGGATTTCCGCCTGGTTTCGGAAAACGCCTCCGAAAAATCCGCCCGCGGAAATCTCCGCAGAAAGCGGCGCTAACGCCGCAAATGTTTGTCGAGAAGATCGGAAATTTCGCGCGGGTCGGCATCGTCGAGGTCGCGCCCTTTTCGTTTCAAATCCTCACAGGTTTTGATAAACGTTTCCGCCATTTTGTCGTGCGTTTCCTCGCTTCCGCCGACAACGGAAAAGCGTTCCGCCTGCGTAATGCGTTTTTGCCCGTCTTTGGCATCGAGACCCAAGCCGAGCAAAAAAGATTTTCCGCTGCGGGAACGCTTTTCGGAACCGCCCACTTTTACGGAAAGAAAAAAACGAATTAGCGACGACGGGCGCTCGCGCTGTGCATCTGAGACTGCATCTGTTGCATGGCGGGCGACGCGTTGCGGAGGCGGTAAGTGATGCGCGCCTGCGTCAGGTCTTTCGGGTCCATTTCGACGCGCACGGTATCTCCGACGAAGATTTTGATGAAGTTCTTGCGGAGCTTTCCGGAAATGTGCCCGAGAACCACGTGCTTGTTCGGCAACTCAATACGGAACATCGTTCCGGGAAGAACTGCGATAATTTTGCCTTCTAATTCAATAAGACCGTCTGCCATTCTGATTGTTGGTGAAAAAAAAAGTGGAAAGCATTTTCTTTTTATTGCGTTCCCGCGTCAAGGTTTTGTTCTTTGACCCCAAAATTCGGAGGTCGCGATTTACAAAAAATCCGATTCTGGCACGGCAAATGCTGACGCTTATAAGGTATTATGGATTTCAATAAATTTACCGAAAAAAGCCGCGAAGCGATTACCGCCGCGCAAACTATCATGACCGAGCACGGCAACCCGATGCTCGAAACCTGGCACTTGCTCGCCGCACTGCTCAAACAGGACGGCGGCATCGTTCCCGCGCTTCTCGCGAAAATGAAAATCGACACCGACGGCTTCGCGCAAAACGTCGAACGAGAAATCGCCCGCCTCCCGCGCGTTAGCGGCGGCGGGAACGTCCAGCAGGGCGCAGCCTCGGGAACGGTTCAAAAAGTGCTCGGAAAATCCGTCGAAGAAGCCCGCGCGCTCAATGACGACTTCGTCAGCACCGAGCATCTCTTCCTCGCGCTCATCGCCGCCGCTCCGGAAATGCGCGAAGTTTTCAAAGCCTTTGATATTTCCCGCAATTCAGTGCTCGCCGCGCTCAAAGAACTCCGCGGGAACCAGCGCGTAACGACCGACAACCCGGAAGCGACCTATGACGCGCTCGGCAAATACGGAGTCGATTTGGTCGATATGGCGCGCAAAGGCAAGCTCGATCCCGTCATCGGACGCGACGAGGAAATCCGCCGCGTCATCCGCATTCTTTCCCGCAAAACGAAAAACAATCCCGTGCTCATCGGCGAGCCCGGAGTCGGCAAAACCGCCATCGTCGAAGGCTTGGCGCAACGTATCGTGCGCGGCGACGTTCCCGAAGGGTTGCGCGACAAAACCGTGTTTTCGCTCGACATGGGCTCCCTGCTCGCGGGAGCGAAATACCGCGGCGAATTTGAAGAACGCCTCAAAGCCGTTTTGACCGAAATCAAAAAATCCGACGGCCGCATTTTGCTCTTTATCGACGAACTTCACACGCTCGTCGGAGCGGGAAAAACCGACGGTGCGATGGACGCCGGAAATATGCTCAAACCGATGCTTGCGCGCGGCGAACTCCACTGCATCGGCGCAACCACGCTCGAAGAACACCGCAAATACATCGAAAAAGACGCCGCACTCGAACGCCGTTTCCAAAGCGTGCTCGTCGAACCGCCGAGCGTCGAAGACACGATTTCCATTCTGCGCGGCTTGCGGGAACGCTTCGAAGTACACCACGGCGTGCGCATCATGGACAGCGCAATCGTCGAAGCCGCCGTACTTTCCAACCGCTACATTTCCGACCGCTTTTTGCCCGACAAGGCGATCGACCTCGTCGACGAAGCCTGCGCGCAAATCCGCACCGAAATGGATTCGATGCCGGAAGAACTCGACTCGCTTTCCCGCCGCGTTATGCAACTCGAAATCGAAGAAACCGCTTTGAAAAAAGAAACCGACGCAGCATCTAAAATCCGCCTCGACTCGCTCCGCAAGGAATTGACCGAAGCGCGCTCCGAAGCGACCGCCCTGCGCGCGCGCTGGGAAGCGGAAAAAGAAAGCGTCGGCAAAATTCAGAAAATCCGCGCCGAGCTCGAAACCGCTCGCCACGATGCCGAAGCCGCCGAGCGTTCCCGCGACTACAACAAAGTCGGCGAACTGCGCTACGGAAAAATTCCGCAACTCGAAGCGGATTTGAAAAAATACGAAAAAATAGCCGAAGAAAAATCCGGCGGGAACGACAAACTTTTTCGCGAAACGGTTTCGCCCGACGAAATCGCCGAAGTCGTCGCGCGCTGGACGGGCATTCCCGCGACCAAGCTCCTCGAAGGCGAAAAACAAAAATTGCTCGGCTTGCAAAACGAACTCGAAAAACAGGTCATCGGGCAGGAAGAGCCCGTACGCCTCGTTTCCGAAGCGATTTTGCGTTCCCGCGCCGGCGTACAGGATCCGCGCCGCCCTGTAGGCAGTTTCCTGTTTCTCGGACCGACGGGTGTCGGTAAAACCGAGCTCGCCAAAAGCCTCGCGCGTCAGCTTTTCGACAGCGAAGACGCCATGATTCGTATCGATATGTCCGAATACATGGAAAAACATTCCGTGTCGCGCTTGGTCGGCGCGCCGCCCGGCTACGTCGGATTCGAGGAAGGCGGACAACTCACGGAAGCCATTCGCCGCAAGCCGTATTCCGTCGTTTTGCTCGACGAAATCGAAAAAGCGCATCCCGATGTATTTAATATTCTTTTACAAATTCTCGACGACGGTCGCCTGACCGACGGACAGGGACGCACAGTCGATTGCCGCAATGCCGTGTTCATTCTCACGTCGAACATCGGTTCGCGTTTCCTCGTCGAAGGCGTGGAAAACGATGAAATTCCGGAGCGCGTGCGGGAACAGGTCATGGCGGAACTGCGCGCCGGATTCCGTCCGGAATTTTTGAACCGCATCGACGACATCGTTTTGTTCAAACCGCTCGGCTTGAAGCAGATTTCCGCGATTGTCGATTTGATGATTGCGTCGCTGAATGCGCGCTTGGAAGAACACCGCATCACGGTCGTGCTCGACAAATCCGCCCACGCGTGGATTGCCGAAAACGGTTACGATCCCGTTTACGGGGCACGTCCGTTGCGGCGTTTTATCCAAAAAGAAATCGAAACGCCGCTTGCGAAGGAAATTATCGGCGGGAACGTCGCCGACGGGCAAACCGTCAAATTCTCCAAACAGAAATCCGACGCCTCCGGCCTGAAACTCTCCGTGAAAGAACAAAAGTAAACAGACCCACAGCGTTTTTATTCGTGGCTCTGTGGACCCGTGAGAGTTTTTATGTCCCCGCGCGTTAGCTCAGTTTGTTTTTGTAGTCGGCGTAACCGAAGCGGCGGATGAGTTTGTACTCGCCCGTTTCGGGAATATAGCTTGCGATGGCAGGCAGGCAAATACCGTTGAACGTCGTATTTTTCACCATCGTGTAATGTGACATATCGAGCAGCGCGAGGCGTTGTCCGGGAACGAGCGGTTGCGGGAACGAGTAATCGCCGAGCACGTCGCCCGCGAGGCAGGTTCCGCCCGCCAAGCGGTACGTGTGCGGGAACTCGCCGGGCGTTCCCGCGCCGAGAATTTCCGCGCGATACGGCATTTCGAGCGTGTCCGGCATATGAGCGCTCGCCGACGTATCAAGTACGGCAATCGGCACGCCGTTGTTGACGATGTCGAGTACCGTGCAAACGAGCACTCCCGTGCGAATCGCGACGGCTTCACCCGGCTCCAGGTAAATCCGGATGTGTTCGCCCCATTTTTTGCGGAACGCGAGAATCGTTTCGCAGAGCAAATCGACGTTGTAGCTCGGGTGCGTAATCCAATGTCCGCCACCGAAATTAATCCATTTCATCTGCGGGATAAATTCGCCGAACTTTTCCTCAAAGTGCGGAATCGTCCGCGCGAGAACATCCGCGCCCTGCTCGCACATCGTGTGCATATGGAGCCCTTCGAGCCCGTCCAAATCGCCGGGTCGGATTTCCGAACGAATCGTGCCAAGGCGCGAACCCGTCGCGCAGGGATTGTAAATTTCGTGTTCGACTTCCGCGTATTGCGGATTGACGCGCATACCGCAGGAAATCTTGCGTCCGCTCGCCGAGACCGCCTTGCGAAAACGCTTCCATTGCGACGGCGAATTAAACGAAATGTGGTCGACGAATTTGACCAATTCGTCGACATCCGCCGGCGGGAACGCGGGCGAATAAACGTGGCATTCGCCGGGGAAAAATTCGTGTCCGAGCAAGGCTTCATGCAAGCCGCTCGCCGTCGTTCCCGCGAGGTATTTTGAAATCAGCGGGAACTCGCTAAACTGCGCAAAACCTTTCAGCGCGAGCAAAATTTTCGCTCCCGTGCGATCCGTTACCGAACGCAAAACGCGGCAATTTTCTTCGAGCAAACCGCGATGAATCAGATGACACGGCGAGGGCACGCGCGACAAATCCAATTTGGAAAATTCTTCGATGAAACGATCCTGGCTCATGCGCATATTCTCGCAAAACGCGCAGGAAATTTCAATTGAGCAAACAAACGGGAACGGAGAATTTCAGTCTTCCCGTGATTTCGGGATTTCAAGCCAACCAATGACTTTTTCCGCAACTTCTCTAAACACCGGAGCGGCGACCGTTCCGCCGTAGGCCCGCGTCGGCAAAACTTTTTTCTCCATCATCATCGTCCCGTTCGGATAGTACATGACTCGACCGTTCGAATCGCGCTTCGCGACCCAGCGTTCCGCTTGGTAGCGCGGACCGTCCACGACAACCGTAATGACGATTCTGGGATTTTCCGCCGGGAAAAATCCCGAAAACGAAACCACATAAAAGTCGTCGTAATAACCGCCGGTTTCCTTGATCTTCTGCGTCGTTCCCGTCTTTCCGGCAACGTTGTAACCGGGAATATCCGCTTTTTTTCCGGTATTGCGCTTCTGAGGAATATCGGCGACGGCACCGCGCAACATTCCCGCGAGAAGTTTTGCCGTTTTTTCGGAAATAACTCGGCGGCGCGGTGCCGACGGATATGAAAGCACGTTCTTGTTCTGCTCGTCGATAATCCGTTCCACAATGCGGGGCTGGTGCAAAATTCCCCCGGATGCAATAACGCTCATCGCATAATGCGCCTGCAACGGCGTAACGGAAACGGCGTGCCCCATCGGCAAACGCGTAATGGTGAGTCCATCCCAGTTTTTCGGTCGGTGCACGATACCGCGCTGTTCGCCGAAACCGCCGACGAAGTATGATTTTTCGCCGAATCCGAACTTGCGAATATAATCGACATAGGCTTCCTCGCCGAATTTTTCGCAAAACTTCATTGCAATCTGCGCCGTGCCTCGATTGGAAGATTGCTCAATGATTTCTCTCACGCTGAGACGAGCCATTTCGTGGTCTTCCCGCGGGAGGCGACGCATTTTTCCGCGGTAGGGGACACTCGTTTTTGCGCAGTCGAAAACGGAATTTTCCGTAACGACGCCTTCTTCGAGCGCGGCGGCGACGGAAACGATTTTAAAAACGGACCCGGGTTCGTAAATGTCGGTCAGCGCGCGGTTGCGCTGATTTGCCGTCGGCTCGGTGTTAAATTTGTTCAAATCGAAAGTCGGAGCGTTTGCCAAAGCGAGGATTTTTCCGGTTTTTGCTTCGCTGACAATAATTGATGCCGAAATCGGCGTAAGCTCGCGGACGATTTTTTCGCAGGCATCTTCCGCGAAGCCCTGAATTGAGGAATCAAGTGTGAGCTGCACGGTATAACCGTCGCGTGCCGGAACGTCACGGGAACGCATTCGCGGCTGTTCCCGGCGTTTACCGTCGCGCTTGCCTTCGCGCCAGCCGTCCTCTCCTTTGAGAAAGCGGTTCAGCGCGAGTTCGATTCCCTGCACGCTTTTGTTTTCCCGGTTGATGTAGCCGATGATGTGGGCGGCGCGCTTGCCGAGCGGATAGGTGCGAACGAATTTGCGTTCGATTTTGATCGGAAAATACGAGCGCGGCATTTTCCCGCCCTTGGCGTCAATAACCGTGCGCGGCAAAAGTGCGACCACCGCGCGAGCCGTCGCTTCGCTCACGTCTTCCTGCAAAAGCACATAGCGATTCGGTCCCTCGTTGGACGATTTCGGCGGCTCCAATTTTTCCCGCAATTCCTCTTCCGAAATTTTCAGCAATTTCGCAATTTCGGGAAATTTTTCACGGTCCTCGTTCGTGAGCAATTCCTGGTCTCCGCGCAAACTGAAAACCTCGCGATTCTGCGCAAGCACGTTCCCGCGGGAATCAACAATTTTCCCGCGGCTCGCCGGATAAGTTTCGCTCATGCTGCGGTTTTCGTCCGCCGCACGCCGGTAGCGGTCCCCCGTGTAAACCTGAACGTACCAGAGTCGCGCCACCACCGCGACAAAACAAAGGCTGATGCCCGTAGCGATCAGCCAATATCTCCAAGTCGATGTCGTAAGATTTCTCATTCGCGCTCCTCGCGAGCACAGTTAGTAGCCGGATGCCACCGCCAGCTCGCTCAGCTCCACCGCAAGAGTTTTCGGTGTCCGCGCAGACGAAGAACGCCCGGCTCCGTAGGGCGTGCTCATCGGACGCACGCGAATAATACACTGCGACGGAACTTCTTCCGTGAAATTCTCGGGCAACGCCGGATTATGCTTCAACAACGCCGCATTTTGCTGACGCTCCTTGAGCGCTTCCAAAGATTTGATGCGCTCCTGCCGCACAAGGCATTCCTTCTCAATACGCCGAATGGAATTACTGCGCGCGTCACGGCTCGCATTCACCGAAACTAATTGAAAAATAAAGACGAAGAACGACACTACGATCACGCAGGTCATTAAAACGCTCGAAAAATACTTTGAGATGAAGGGATGCATAAGGAACGGAAACGGAAAAGGGTTTAAATTTTTTTCACGGCTCGCAAACGCGAACTGCGGGAACGGGGATTAACGGCGAGTTCCGCCTCGGACGGACGGACGGCTTTGCGCGTCAGCATTTCCGCTTCACGGGAACGCTCATCCTGCGGACGGGAATCAGAACGGTCTACGGGACGACCGCAAATCTCGTTGAAAAAGCGTTTCACGATACGGTCTTCCAACGAGTGAAAACTAATAACCGCGAGCACGCCGCCGGGTTTGAGCGCGGCAAACGCCTTCGGTAAAGCCCGGCGGAGCTCGCCCAGCTCGTCATTAACGGCAATACGAACGCCCTGGAACGTGCGCGTTGCCGGATGAATTTTTTCGCCGGGACGTTTGCCCACGGCATTTTCGATCAGCGCCGCAAGCGTCGTCGTCGTAGAAAGTTTTCCGGTTCCGCGAGCGGCAATGATTGCATCGACCACACGGCGCCATCGCAGCTCTTCCCCGTAATCGCGTACGGCTTCCGTGAGGCGTTCCCGCGAGGCCGTTTCGAGAAACTCCGCTGCGTCACATCCGGAACTCGTATCCATGCGCATATCGGCACGCGCTTCCTTGCGAAAGGAAAAACCGCGGGATTCGTCGTCAAGTTGAAAAGAAGAAACGCCGATATCCATCAAAACTCCGTCAAACGGCCCGTCCGGCACTTCATCCAAACGCGAAAAAGGCAACGCGTAGAAACGAAAGCGTTCGCCGAAATCTCTCTTCATCACCTCCGTGCGCGGGAGCGCAGCCGGGTCGCGATCAATTGCGGAAAGCGTCGCGTTCCCGCCGGCGCGTTCGAGAATCGCGCGGGAATGCCCGCCGCCGCCGAAAGTACAATCCAGGTAGTTCCCGCCGGCGCGAGGCGCAATTGCGTCCAGCGTTTCGCCAAGAAGAACGGGGATGTGCTTTTGTTCACTCATCCGTGGAAAATGTGAATAACCTGTGGGTTTTGTAATTAACTTTTAATTACCAATTGTGAATAACCTGTGGGTAATGTAAATAAAACTAAAATACAATTTCGACTTCTTACAATCCGAGCTCTGCCAACGTAGCGAACATTTCTTCCGCAGAGACATTCTTTGCGTCTTCCGCCGCGAGTTTTTCCGGATTCCAGATGTGGAATTTTTTAAATTCTCCGACGAGCACAGCTTCGCCGGAGATTCCGGCGTGGGCAAGGAGGCGAACGTCAAGGCTGATGCGCCCGGCTTTATCGCAGGTAACTTTACTTGCGCTTCGGGCAAGCATCATCAACGCGCGCTGTTTCGCGGGAGCGCTCAAATTCGATTGCGAGGCTGCTTCGATGAGCTTTTGCACCACGGCAGGCGGGCAGACGGTAATGCAACCGTTCGGGTTCGGGATCGCCAGATACACGGAGCGCACGTCATCGCTCGCCTCGAAGCGCCAATCTGACGGGATCGTCAGGCGGTTCTTCGCGTCAAGCTTATGTCGGAATTCTCCGACAAATAACTGTGCATTTTCCGTAAACATCGATGATCTTTTCGGGACCTCGCCCCGATAAGCAACACTTTCCCCCATTTCACCCCACTTGTCAACAATTCAAGCCCATTTTCAGCCCAAAAATTATTGACAACTTATTCACAAAACCCGGATTTTCGATTTGGCAGTCGGTAAACGGAGAGATTAGAAATTCGGGCTTAATTGAAATTTAACGAAGCATAATGGGAGGAATGGAAAGAAAGAGAAGAATGTGTGTTTTCCCGTTTCTCTCATTCATCCCATTCTTCTCATTATTCACCTGACGCGTGCGCTAAATTTCAATTTGCGGGAACGCGGCGGGAACGCGCATACTTATTTACCTATGAAGTGTGCGTTTTTTTCGGTTTTAGTTTTTTGGGCGGGAATCATTTACGGATTTGCCGCTCCCGTTCCCGCAGAGGATTTACCGCTTGTTCCCGCGCCTAAGGAAATTCAAAGTGCCGGAAAATCGTCTTTCAAAATGTCGGCGGCGGTTACGATTGCCGCGCCGAAAGCGCTCGGAAGCGAAGCCGCAACACTAAAAAGAATTTTGAAAAAGCGCCTGAACGTTACGGCGAGCCCGGCGGCGGGAACGCGCGGCACGATTACGCTTTCCGTTTCTCGGCGCATCAAAAACCGCGAAGGCTACGAGCTGAAAATTTCCCGTAACGGCATTTCCGTCTCAGGCGGCTCGTCCGCCGGGGTCTATTACGGTGTGCGCACGCTTGAACAGCTTTTTATCACGCAGAAAAGGAATTTGCCGGAACTGAAAATCGTCGACGAACCGCGCTTTGCTTATCGCGGTCTAATGCTCGATCCCGCGCGCAACTTTCTCCCCGCGGACGACGTGAAGCGCTTCATCGAAACAATGGCGGCGTATAAGCTCAACACGCTGCATTTTCACCTCAGCGACGACCAGGGCTGGCGCGTCGAGATCAAAAATCCGAAATACAAAAAACTGATGAGCGTCGGCGCGCAGAAAAACAAACCTGCGGGAACGCGCGGCTATTACACTCAAAAGGAAATTCGCGACATCGTAAAATTTGCCGAAAAGCACCACGTCGAAGTCATTCCCGAAATCGATATGCCCGGGCACAACATGGGCGCGATTTCCGCCCATCCGGAGCTCACCTGCGAATACGTCCGCCGCGTGAACGACGATCCCGCCCTGCTCCGCCAATTCCCTAAAATGGAAATCGAGATTTGGAGCAAAGCGGGAGTTTCCGAAGCGTTGCTCTGCGCGGGAAAAAAATCGACCTACGCTTTTTTCGATGATGTTTTGGGCGAACTCTGCGAGCTGTTCCCGTCGAAGCGGTTCCACCTCGGCGGCGACGAAGCTCCCGCCAAATGCTGGGACCACTGCAAGGATTGCCAAGCCTTTATGAAAAAAGAAGGCCTGAAAAACACGCAGGAACTCATGGCTTATTTCTT
This sequence comes from Opitutales bacterium, assembly GCA_017935025.1. GTDB lineage: Bacteria > Verrucomicrobiota > Verrucomicrobiia > Opitutales > UBA953 > Spyradosoma. The sequence continues at coordinate 25,422 of JAGBIL010000023.1, forward strand.
CCAACGCAATTTCGACGCGCTCGCCAAGGCCGGAAAAACCGCGTTGTACTGGTATGAACTCGATGTTCCGAATTACCCGAAAAACGCCGTGATGTATTCCTGGCGCATGGGGCACACGCAGCAGGCGATTGATCGCGCGCTGAACGAAGGCTACAAAGTCATTTGCTGCCCGGGCGAATACGCGTACTTTGATTACCCGCAAGTTTCGAGCGAACCGAACCACGGCTGGATGCCGCTGACGCCGCTCAAACGCACCTACGAGTTTGATCCCGGCTACGGTCGTCCGGAAGAACAGCAACGCTCAATTCTCGGTTGCGAAGGAACGCTTTGGGCGGAACACTTGGACACACTTGATAAAATTTATGAAAAGGCGTTCCCGCGTGCGCTCGCCCTCGTCGAAGCCGGATGGACTCCGATGGCTCGCCGCAACTGGGAAAACTTCAAACGCCGCGCCGCGCCGCTCGTGCGCGATATGCGCAAAAACGGCGTTCCCGCCTACTGGCCGAAAGACGATTTCGGCCTCGAAAAATAAAAAACACACGAAATAAAGACCATGAACGAAAACGATTTTGAAAAAGCCGTAGCCGAAATTACCGAACGCGACAACCGCTTCGCTCCCGCAGCCTATGTTTTCATCTCCGGCGCGCTCACGGAAACGGCGCGCCGCCTCGGGCGTTCCCGCAAATCTCCGGTAAAGCAACGCCACATCTCCGGACAAGAGCTCGCGGAAGGCGCTGCAGACTTTGCCGAAGAGCAATTCGGCGCACTCGCCTACTCCGTTTTGCGCGAATGGGGCGTGAAGACAACGCGCGACATCGGCGACATTGTTTTCAACCTCATCGGTGTCGGAATTTTTTCAAAAACCGAGGAAGATTCCATACACGATTTCGATAACGTTTTTGACCTGCGTTCCCGTCTCCTCAAAAAATAACCTGCGGGAACGACAAAAAATCAGTCGACAATCCAATATTTCAACCACGCGAGGTAGGAATAAAAAATATCGAGAGCCCCGCGCGGTCCTTCCGAAATTTTCTTTTCGACTTTTTCCGGAAAACGCACTTCGTGCGTCTGCGAATAAACCTGAAAATTTGTATATCCGGCTTCGCGGAAAAGACGCGCCGCACGGCGTTCCTGCAGGCGCGTACTCGTAATGATAATTTTCGTTTCCGGAGTAATTCCGTGTTCCAAAATCGTCCTCGGATGGTCGATTGTTCGCAACGGTTTCGTATCAACGGAAATTTTTTCCGCAGGAATTTTGGCTCCGAGCAAAACATCAAGCATCGCACGCTCGTCCGCACTGATAATGACGCGGCGAGCTTTTCCGGCATTGAAAACCTTAACGGCATCCGCCGCACGCTGAGAATCCCCGCCAAGAATCACCACGGCTTCCGCGTCGTCCCAAAGCTCCTCAAACGGGGTCGATTCAATTTGAAGCTCCTCCAGCTTGTACCCGAGCGGCGTGTACGCTATCGCCAAAAACAATGTCAAAAACGCAAGCGTTCCCGCGACGTAAATTCGCAAGCACCATTTCAACATTTTTTTCAAACCTTTTCGGGAAAAGAGATTTTTCGGATTCATCTTAAAAAAAAACGGAGCGACAAACTCCGTTTTCGAGTCAAAAATGGCGCTCCCGCCGAGATTCGAACTCGGATCGCCGGCTTCGGAGGCCAGAATTCTATCCATTGAAATACGGGAGCGAAAAGGATTCGCCAATGAAATGCGTTCCCGCCTCCGCCGTCAAATTGAAATTTACGCGTGCCCCGGCGTACGCGGGAACGGAATCACATCGCGGATGTTACCTTCGCCCGTAACAAACATCAGCATACGCTCAAAACCCAAGCCGAATCCCGCGTGAGGCACGCTTCCGAAGCGGCGCAAATCAACGTACCACGAGTAATCTTTTTCCGAAAGCCCGTGCTCCTCCATCGCGGCAAGCAATTTTTCCAAGCGTTCTTCACGCTGGCTTCCGCCGACGATTTCGCCGATTCCGGGAACGAGCAAATCCGTCGCGGCAACGGTTTTCCCGTCGTCGTTCTGACGCATATAAAACGGTTTTGCCTCGCGCGGGTAATCGTAAACGGCGACCGGAGACTGAAAATGTTTTTCCGTAAGAAAGCGTTCGTGCTCACTCTGCAAGCCTTCGCCCCAAACAATCGGGAACTCGAATTTTTCACCCGATTTTTGAAGAATTTCAACGGCTTCCGTGTAGCTCACGCGCACAAACGGCTTTTCGACAACGTGCTCGAGCCGTTCCCGTAGAGTTTTATCGACAAACTTGTTAAAAAATTCAATTTCGTCCGGACAGTTTTTCAGAATATCCGAAACGAGATATTTAATCAGCGCTTCGGCGACATCGATATCGCCGTGAATATCGCAAAACGCCATTTCCGGCTCAATCATCCAAAACTCGCTGGCGTGGCGCGACGTGTTGGAATTTTCCGCACGAAACGTCGGTCCGAACGTGTAAACTTTTCCGAGAGCACACGCGAGCGTTTCCGCTTCGAGCTGACCGCTGACGGTAAGAAACGACGGGCGCGCAAAAAAGTCCCGGGCAAAATCGACGTTCCCGTCGGCATTTTTCGGCGCTCCCTCGGGCGGAAGCGTTGTCACGCGGAAAAGTTCTCCGGCGCCTTCGCAATCGCTCGCCGTAACAATCGGTGTGTGAACATAAGCAAACCCGCGGTCCTGAAAAAACTGATGTACCGCGAACGCGAGGCGGGAACGCACGCGAAACATGGCACCGAAGCGGTTGGTACGTGCGCGCAAATGCGGAATCGTTCGCAAAAATTCGACCGTGTGCCCTTTTTTCTGGAGCGGAAAATTCTCCGGGGCGATGCCGAGAATTTCAACTTTCGTCGCGTGAATTTCCCAGCTCTGCCCTTTCCCTTGCGAGGGGATCAGCGAGCCTTCGACGGAAACACTCGCCCCCGTCGTCGCATTTTTCAGTGTCGCGTAACCTTCGCAGTTTTCATCGATCACACATTGAAGATTTTTCAGACCGGAGCCGTCGTTGATTTCCAGAAACGAAAACGTTTTGGAGTCGCGGCGCGTGCGTACCCAACCTTGAACAAGAACGAAATCCTCGGGATTCGTCGCCCCGAGCGCTTCTTTTACGGAAAGTTTTTTCATGCCGCAGAATTTAACGCTTCCGTCCGGCAAAAAGCAACAAACAGAAATCCGGCACACCCGCAAAAAAACGCCGTTCCCGCAACGCGCGGAGACGACGTTTTTCATCTGGTGCCGAAAGCGGGACTCGAACCCGCACGCCCGAAGACAACGGATTTTAAGTCCGCAGCGTCTACCATTCCGCCATTCCGGCAAAAGATGAATCCGCGAAATACTGCCTTTTGAGGCGTTCCCGTGCGAGTTTTTTTTTTTTTTTCAAAAAAATCTCAAAGGCGCGCAGGCAGACCTGCGTCGCGAAGCGCTTCTTTGGCTTCGCGAATGGAATACGTTCCGAAATGGAAAATCGAGGCGGCGAGTACGGCGCTGGCTTTACCGATTTTTACGGCATCAATCATATGTTGCAGATTGCCCGCGCCTCCGGAAGCGATCACGGGAACGCCGACGGATTCGCTCACGCGCCGCGTCAGCTCCAAATCGTAGCCGGTTTTTACGCCGTCGCAGTCCATGCTCGTAAGCAAAATTTCTCCCGCACCGAGCGAAACGACTTTTTTCGCCCATTCGATAACATCGATTCCGCAGGGCGTACGACCTCCGTGAGAATAAACCTGCCAAGTGTCCGTTCCCGCGTTGCGCCGCGCGTCGATAGCAACGACGATACATTGGTTGCCGAAGCGTTTTGCCGATTCGAAAACAAGATTCGGATCGGAAATCGCCGCCGAGTTCAACGAAACTTTGTCGGCTCCGGCGTTGAGCATCGCGCGGATGTCTTCAACCGTGCGCAAGCCGCCGCCGACCGTAAGCGGCATGAAAACCTGATCCGCCGTACGTTCGACTACATCACGCATGATGTTGCGACCATCGGAAGATGCCGTGATGTCGAGGAAAACAAGCTCGTCCGCGCCCTGTTTTTCGTAGGCGCGGGCGCAATCGACGGGATCGCCGGCATCACGCAGGGATTCAAACTGAACGCCTTTGACGACGCGTCCGTCTTTGACGTCGAGGCAGGGAATGATTCGAACGGAAAGCATTTTCTTGCGGAAAAGGCAATAGTTTGCCCGAAATTGCCTCTGTTTTTCAAATTGAAATTTAGCGCGCACGCGTTCTTGCGCGCTAAATTTCAATTTGCGGGAACGCGGTAGCCGTTTTAGATTTTCGGCGCTATGAGAACTTTCGAAAAAGACGGATTAACCTTTCAGGAATGGCGTATCGGCGCCTCAACATTTACGGCGTGCATGACTCTCGGTGCGCGTTTGATGAGCTGGGATGTGGAAGTCGCGGGAACGCGCCGCAAGGTCATTCTTTGGCCGGAAAATGCGGATTTTTCCCAATACCGAAAAATTCGCGGCGGGAACCCGATTTTGTTCCCGTTTATGGGACGCAACTACGCCGCCGGGCAACGCTTTTTCTGGAAAAATCCGGTCGACGGAATTGTGCGCCCGATGCCGCAGCACGGCTACGCGGTGGACGGGAAATTTGAGCTCGTCGAGGCGACGGAAAATTCCGTTCGCGTGAAATACTTGCCGGACGATGCCGCGCGCGAAGGCTATCCGTTCGATTACGAATTTTTTGTAACATATCGTTTTGCGGAGCTTTCCCTCGAATGTGAATTTGAGCTCGTCAATCACGGGAACGAGCGTTTGCCGTGGTGCGCAGGTCATCATTTCTATTTTGCGATGCCGTGGCACGACGGGCTTTCCCGCAAGGACTACGTTTTGAAAATCGACGCGAAAAAATTCTGGCACCACGCTTCGGACGGTTCGCTCGTAAAAGCGGAGGCACCGCGCGAGCCGGTTTCTTTCGGAGATCCGGCGATTTGTGATTTGCTCTACACGAAGCTGAAGAGCAACCGTGTGGCGTTCGGTCCGAGAAACGGCGAGGAAAATGTGGTCGTCAAAATCGGCGAAAACGAAGTGCCCTCGCCGTGGACGACGCTCGTAACGTGGTCTGAAAGCGAAGACGCGCCGTTTTACTGCGTTGAGCCGTGGATGGGCGCGCCAAACAGTTGCGAGCACGGGAACGGTTTGCATTTTGTCGAAGCCGGCGCCTCGGAAACATTCAAGGTTTCTGTTTCATTGGAATGATAAATCGTTAAACGAAAAAAGCGGAAGCGGGGTTGAATCCCGTTTCCGCTTTTTTTTTCGCACTTGCGGCGCACCGCCGAATCAAAGCGGCTCCGATTGCGGGCAATTGAGCGCGACGGCAAAAGCCTTGAGCAAATCCTCTTCCGTCGCGGTCGTCTTGCCGTCGGCAAGAACAATTGCGCGGGCGGTTTCGAGCAGGGTTTTCTTCGTGAGAATTTGTCCGGCCCGCAATTTTTGAAACGCCGCTTCGAGCGCGGGAACGGTAAGCGCGGAATCGTCGAGCACGCGCAAGGTTTGCGGGAACGCGTTTTGCTCGGCGAGAGCTCCGGCGAGGATTTTCCCGTGCGCCGAGGTCTCGCAGCCGCTTTCGCGCAGGAAAAGATTAAGGACGAGCTCGGCATCGGGAGCAAGTTCCCGCGCGGAGCGGTTTTGGCTTCCGTCAAAAATCAAAACGCCTTTGACCGCGTTTAAAATGCAAAACTCGTAAAGCGAGATGTTGCCGTCGGCGCGCGCGAGCGCGTCGAGCGTGGCGCAAAATTCGCGGCGTTCCCGCGCGGACATTTCCCGCAAAGCGGGTGCAGCAAGCAAAACACCGGAAATGCGCTTTTCCCGGGGAAAATCTTTCACGCGGAGCCAAAGCGACTCCATTTTCTTGAAAACGGAAAGAGATTCCCGCGCGTGCAGGATTTTCGCCTGCTCCACGTTGTGCGCCGTCGAATCCGTCATTAGTAGCATATAAATGAGAGCCTTGGCATCGGCGGTGTTTTGCGAAAGCTGTTCGACGAAAAAGGGCACGGCTCCGCCGGAGAGTTTGCGCAAATCTGTTTTTTGATCCGTGATTTCGGCATCGCGCCGGGCTTCCGCCTGAAAATCCTTTTGTGCGAGCGGCGGAAGAAATTTTCCGTCCCAATCGGGATTGAGCGCGCGGATGCGCTCTTCCAGCGGCGGGTGCGTGGCGAAAATCGCGTTCACGCCGTCGGCGAAAAACAGGTGCGCGAATTCGCCCGCGCGCGGCGATTCGATGCGGCTTCCGTAGGAATCTCCGCCGATGCGGGCGAGCGCGTTGGCGAGCGCCGTCGGGTTGCGCGTGAATTGCGTTGCCGAGGCGTCGGCAAGGCGTTCGCGATGGCGCGAAATCGCCGCTTGGATGATTTGGGCGAAAATCTGGCTGACCAGCCCGACAACGAGCAGCGCGATTCCGACAAACATAAATATCAGCGCGGCGGAACCTTTGTCGTTGTCGCGGGAACGCGAGCGCGGCGAAATCGCCGCAATGCGAAACAGCATTTGCCCCAGCATGGAAATCATAATCAGCCCGAAAATCCAGCCGACGAGGCGAATGTTCAAGCGCATATCGCCGTTGAGAATATGCGAAAATTCGTGTCCGACGACAGCTTGCAATTCGTCCCGCGAAAGTTTGTCCAGCGCACCGCGCGAAACGGCGACAGCCGCCCGATCCGTGCTCGTTCCCGCCGCAAAGGCATTGATGCTTTTTTCGTCTTCGAGAATAAAAATCTTCGGAACGGGAACTCCGGACGCAAGCGACATTTCCTGCACGACGTTGATGAGGCGGCGCTCGTCGAGCGCGACGGTTCCCGGAGAAACCTCACGTCCGCCGAGCTGGCGAGCGACATCCGCCCCCGTGGAAGCCGCAAAGTCAATTGATTTGAGCAAACTTGCTCCGCCGACGATAATCAGCGTTCCCGCCGCAACGACAACGATCAGAAGCGGATCCCAAAACACGTTTTCCGAGCCTTCCCAAAGCGGAAAAAACTCTTTCGTAAAACTGCCGTACGCGGCGAGATTCATCGCCGTGCGGACGATAAAGTAAATCGCCGTCGCCGTTCCCGCAAGGGCGAGCGCGAACCAGAGCACGAGCCGATGCGTGGCGCGCCGGGCATGGTCTTGGCGTTCAAAAAAATTGGAGGAACTCATTGCTCCCACAATCGTAATTCAAGCGCGAAAACGCAAATTGAAATTTAGCGGAGCGGACAAAGAAAATAGGAACCGTGAATGAACACGAATTTTATCTAACACAGATTGAACAGATGAAATCAGATATTTTTCACAGAAATTTTATAAAACTTTCTTTTCCTTCTGTTCCTTTGCGGTAAGCAAATCGTGCGAAAGCGAAAAGTTTTTCATCTGTTCAGCCCTGCGCGGGTTGCTTCGCTTTGCCCTTTTTCGGCTTTCCGGATTTGTCGGTTTTCCCGGATTTGTCGGATTTTGCAGACTTACCGGATTTTGCGGACTTCGTTCCCGCCGCCTTTTCTTTGCGTTCCCGCTTCGGCTTCGGGTTCAAATATTTTTCCGGATAATCTTTCAGATATTCCCAATCCGGATACTTTTCGACCTTGTTCAGTGCACGCGAAGAAACATCGATTTTCCACGCCTTAAAATACGGCGCCAAATTTTTCTCCGTAACGGCGGAAAGCGTCGTCAGAATCCAATCCCATTTTTCCTGATCGGAAAGATTTCCGAACGGTTTTTCATGATACTCCATCGCCATCGCTCGAAATGCCTCGTAGCCGAGTTCCCGCATCAGTTCGACGTAAAAATAAAGTTTTACGCGCACGTCCTCAAACGGGCTGAATTTCTCCGAGCTGCGGAAAAACGCAGCGACGGATTCGCGCATATCGTCCTCGGCAATGCTCGTCCCGTCCCAAGCCTTATCGTAAGACACGTCGCAGCCGTGCACCTGAGAAACCGTGGAAAAAACGTTCACGGTAACTTCCGTCAAATTCGCGCTCGGGATGCAAAGATACGGTGTCGGTCCCTGGTGATTATGCCCCAGCTCGTGCCACAGCCCCCAACTTCCGGACTTCGTCAAATCGCCGGTTTTGATGCAATTTCCCCAGTCCATGTAGCCCATCGCCGGATAGCCCGAATGCCCGTAGCCGACGGAAATCTGCCGGTCGAGCACAAAGCGCATCGGCTCATTGATACGGTTTTCCGTCAAATCCCAGCCGACGATCCAATCCTGCACCGCCATGCCGCATTGCAGTTTTTTGCAAACGCGGCGCGGGAGCTTCATCGCCTGCAACATATCCAGCGGAAGCGTGAACGTGAGTCGCGGTGTCTGAATCTCGCCCCACGGTGCCTTGTAGTTCGCAAGTTGCTCTTTCCATTCCTCCGAGGTTGTCAGGCTTTCCTTCTCCAACGGCTTGTCGCCGAAAACGTAGAGCGGCGACGGCACTCCGCCGGAAATCGTCATTTTTGCCGGCTTCACTTTTTTGTGTACACCGTGAACCTCGACGTAAATCAGCCCGCCCACGGGATTGGCGAACTCAAATTTGCGTCCGCGAATATCGTCCCCGGAAATCCGCATCGAATTCGTCAGCCTCGGCAAACGGTACAGCTTGCTGTCGTGGTGCTTTTCCAAATGCCCCCAGGTCAGAAAATCCGTCTGCGAACCAATGCGCAGCGACATCGGCGCTTTGGTTTTTCCCTGAAACGTGAGCGTGATTTTTTGTCCGGGCGGTGCCCAAAGCCCCGTGCTGTGCCAACCGCCGATCGCGGGATCGATCACGATTGTCCGTTCGACCAAATCCACTTCGCCCTCGGGAACGCCCGGGAAATCCGCCGCCGCAGGTGCGGCCTTTGTCTTTTTCGGATCGCCGCACAAAAATTCGTCCATCGATGCGATCAGCTCTTCGATTTTCGTCTTGTCCGTCCACGGTGCGCTACGCGACGGAAACTCCGTCATATCCGATTTTTCCGCCTTTTCCCAACTCCATTTACCGATCACTTTGTCCGGGCGCTTTTTCGTCGGATTAATTTCGTCGCGATACTCCGGATAAAACACCGAACCTTCCTGCAGGCAACTCTCCAAAACCTTCGCAAGCGGGATATCGACCTTCTTCGGAGCGGCGACAAGCGTTCCCGCAGAAAAACCGACGAAGCACGCAAAGCAAAAAATTCGGATAAACGTTTTCATGATGCTGTGATTTAAAACGGGAACGCGACAAAAGACAAAGAATGATTTGCGGCTCAGGCGATTCACTCGCCGAAAAACTCCGGCAAGGCGGAAATATCCGCACAGCGCTCGCCCTGCGCCGCCGAAAGTTTCCGCGCGGCGTTCCCGTGCCAAATCACGGCGGCGAGCACGCGTTCCCGCACGGGCGCTTTTTCGTCCGCAAAATTTTTCGGCGAAACAAGCATTGCCGCGACCATTCCCGCCAGCACGTCGCCGCTTCCGCCGCGCGCCAAAACAGGCGTTCCCGCAAATGCAAGCCGCTCGTTTTGCGCGTCCGCCACACGCGTGCAAACGCCTTTCAGGACAAGCGTCAGCCCGTGTTCCCGACAAAATTCCCGTACGCAATCCGCTTTGCCGCCGAGCCGGGCAAACTCGCCCGCGTGCGGCAATATCACCGTTTTTTCCGCCGAGGATCCGCGTTCCCGCAAGGCACGCAACGTTTCCGGACGCAACGCATCCGCATCGAGAACGAGCGGAATTTCGCGTGGTGTTCCCGCCGCGATTTTTTGAATCAAACGCTGAGCGTCCGCCGAAACTCCCATACCGGAGCCGCAAAGCACAGCGGAAACACGCGGTAAAATTTTTTCAAACTCCGCAAACGCCGCCGCGCAATCCAAACCGCCGTCCGTATTTTCCCGACACGGAATCCACATCGCCCCGGGCGCACGCGCCGCAAACGCCGCCTGAACGCGCTCCGGGCAAATCACGGAAACGAGCCCCGCGCCCGCGCGCAACGCCGACCGCACATTCAGCATCAGCGCACCCGGCATCGTCCGCGAACCGCCGACAATCAGCACGTGACCGAAATCCCGCTTGTCGCAAACCGCCGGGCGCGCCGCAAAAATCTTTTTCAAAAAATACGCATTGTCCGCGACTGCCGTCGCCGAAACATTGTATCCGGAAAATGCTATACTCACGGGAACGACGCGTCCGGAAAATTCCGCGTGCGCAAGCACGGGTGTTTTCAATATTCCCGTCGGAAACGTGAAATCCGCCCGCAAAGCGCAGTCCGCCGCGCCCGCGTCGCACAAACCCGACGGCAAATCCACGCTGCAACAAATCGAATCGCGGGAACGCGCCGACAAAATTTCGTCGAGCCGCACACGAATATTTTGCGGAAACGGCGGACGAAAGCTGTGTCCGAAAACGCCGTCGATAAACACGTTTGCCTGCGCGGCAAAATTTTTCAGCCCGCACGGGATCTCTCCGGCGCAGTCCGGCAAAAAGAAAACCGAACGCTTTTCCGCAGGAACTCGCATAAAAAAATGCTCCAGAAATTTTCGCGTCAGCGGAGCAAGTTTTTCCGTGTTTTCCGCAAAGAAAACCAGCGCCGTCGCGCACGAAGTTTCCTCAAAAATCCGCTCCGCCGCACGCACGGCATCGCCGCCGTTGTGCCCTTTTCCCGCAAAAACAAGTTGCCGGAAAATCGCGATGCGACGCGCGCCGCACTCGCGCAAAATCGCTTCGCCGACACCCGTTCCCGCCGCCGCCATCGCGGTTTCTTCCGACATCGTCTCCCGCCGTGCAAAAAAATCTTTCTCAAACGCTTTCGCCTCGGCGCAAGACATCACGGGAACAACGTGCAACTTGGGTTCGTCCATGTCTCAACCTTAGCGGGAACGCCCGCTATGCTCAACCACGGACTTTTTGAGCCTCCGGACCTTCATCATTGCGGGAACAACATAACATTTTTGCGGAAATTCGCCCGTCGCGCGGAAAAGCCAGAAACGTCTTCACTCCCATTTTTTTCAAAATAAAAAAAACTACCGCCTTGGTGGAATTTGTATTGACTTACGTTTTTTTTTGTCAGAATCGGCAAACGAAATTGAGACAAATTTATTGAGTAAACTCAATATAACTCAATCTTCTCAAAAAAAAAAGTTCTCAAATCTACAACATAAAAAGTATATGAAAAATATCATCACAACCGCACTTCTCTGTGCTGTTGCCGTATCCGCTAACGCGGCTTGGACCGAAACAAACAAGTCCAAAATCTGGATGCAAGATACCGCAGACATGACGTACACATACAGCAACGAGTCAACGGTATCTCTCGTTCCCAGTAACGGAGGACTTTCGTTCTGGGAATCACAAGGTCAATCGGAAGTAAACGTGCACTTCGACAACAGCGTAAAAGTCGATTTTACGAAAGATGCACGCTATGAGCTGACATTCAGGGTTAGTTTTTTCGGACAACCCAACAACGGCGGCTACACTTACTGTAACCTCTCTATGGTTACGTCGGGCAATGACGCATCGATCCTTTTCGGGAATGCTGCCAACAACGTCTGCCAGCTCGGCATTGTCGTAGGGAAAGATGTAACGGCGACTTCCGCACAAGAGTCCCTCTGTGCGAACTCTGCCGGAAATCAAAAATATTCCACGACGTTGACAAAAGCCGCCGCTGCCGGTTTCTACACGTACAAACTCATTTTCGAAACTTTTGCCGACTCAAGCATTACCGACAAAATCTACTTTGGGGTTACAAACGAGGGAACCGGGGAAACGGGACAATTCCTGATTCTTAATTCCAGCCACCTCGGACTCGGAGGCGCCAACAGCAAGGTTTTTGACGATATCGGCTTCCACATCTTCGGTGCGGACTTTCTCACGGAAGGCGGCACGGAAGTCGCATCCGGACAAGGCGGTGTGAAGCTCTTACGAGACGGATCAACCCTCAAGACGTGGACGCGTACGGCAACGCCCGTCCCTCAACCGAATGTTCCTGAACCGGCCGCATTCGGTTTGTTGGCGGGCTTGGGAGCAATCGTGCTTGCGGCATCGCGCCGCCGCCGTTCCCGCTAATTGCGAAGTTAGGTCATTTAGGTTTGGTGGTTTTCCTTAAAAACCACACTTTTCATATTATTAGATTATAGATTAAGTCAGGCGTTCCCGTGATGCGTCGCGGGAACGCTTTTTTATTGAACGCTTGCACGGAAAGCTGAAAGATTTTTACTCGATTCGAGTCAACGACAGATGGCGAATTATCTTTCGCTTTGAACACGGCGACGCTTTTGATGTGGAGTTTATTGATTATCATTAGTTGAGAGGAAAAAGATTATGCTTCCCAAAAAACAGAACGTTGAAATCCCTCATCCGGGGGAACTGCTAAAGGAAATTCTGGACGAAATGGAGCTTTCTCAGTATCGCTTCTCAAAACTTTCCGGAATTGACCCTGCCGTGCTCTCCGGAATCATCGCAGGCAAACGACGAATTACCATTGAAACGGCAATTCGTATCGGGCGCGTATTCAACTGCGGAGCCCGTGATTGGATAAATCACCAAGTTTCGTATGATCTTGATCACGCCCAAAAGGAAAAAGCGACAGAGTTTGATAAAATCAAACCTCTTACCACGTGCACCCTCGCCTTCGCGTGAACACTTAGACCGTTTTTTTACTTCTACAAAAAAAGCGTTCCCGCACGGCGAAAGCCGTTTTTGCGCGGGAACGCATTTTGTTGATGGCAAAAGGGCGAATTACGCCATGTTCGCTTTGCGCATATCGCCCTCGGCGAGGAATGCACGGTGGAATTCGAGCGCTTTCGTAACATCGCAAGGCGTGTGGTAGCCCGGCGTGCGCGCGACGTAGTCGCGGAGCAACTGGCGATATTCCGGATGAACGCATTTTTCGATGAGTTCTTCGGCGCGTTCCCGCGGCGATTTTCCGCGAAGGTCGGCAACACCCTGTTCCGTAACGACGATGTCGACATCGTGTTCCGTGTGGTCGATGTGCGAGCACATCGGGACGATGGACGAGATTGCGCCGCCCTTGGCAACCGACGGGCAGGTGAAAATCGTCAGGTAGGCGTTGCGGGCAAAGTCGCCCGAGCCGCCGATACCGTTCATCATCTGGCGTCCGTAGAAGTGCGTAGAATTGACGTGCCCGAAGAGGTCCACTTCGATCGCCGTGTTCATGCAAATCAAACCGAGGCGACGGACAATACCCGGATTATTCGAGATTTCCTGCGGGCGAAGAACGATTTTATTTTTGTAAAACTCGAAGTTTTCGTAGATGTGCTTGAGGCAATCGTCCGAAACCGTCAGCGAGCAACCGCCGACGAAGGTGCAACGCCCGGCATCCATGAGCTTGATAACGGAGTCCTGAATAACTTCCGTGTGCATACGGAACGGAGGAATTTCCGTGTTGCGGCCGAGAGCGGCGAGAACGGCGTTTGCGATGTTGCCGACGCCGGACTGAATCGGGAGAAATTCTTTCGGCAAGCGACCGGCGCGGAGTTCGTCCGCGAGGAAGTTACAAACGTTTTCGCCGATTTTGTCGGTAACGGGATCGCTGTCCTTAAACGGCGCGATATGGTCGTTTTCGTCAGTGTAAACGATTCCGAGAATTTTCGCGGGATCGACCTGGAGCATCGTCGTGCCGATGCGGTCCTGCACGTGCGTCATAGGAATCGGCGCGCGGTGCGGCGGATTTGCCGGCATATAAATGTCATGCAAATCCTTCAAGCCCGGATGGTGGTAGGCGTTGAGCTCGACAATGACGCGGTCGGCGAGCGTACAATACGTTGCGGTGTTCCCGCCTGCAGTCGTAAGTGCAATTTTTCCGTCATCGGTAACTTCCGTGGCTTCGACGATTGCGGTTTTCACACGCGGGATAAACCCGTAGCGCATATACATCGCCGTGTGGGAAAGGTGCATATCGTTGTAGCGCGTTTTCTGTGAGTTGATATTTTTGCGCAGATCACCGTTAGATTGGTACGGTGTGCGGTAACCGATCGCGTCCGCTTGGGCGAGAACGCCGTCGGTCGATGCCGAAGTGGAAGCACCGGAGAAAATATTCACCTTAAACGGACGTCCCGCCGCGTGTTCGGCGAGGGCTTTTTCGGCGAGCGCACGCGGGACGGCTTTCGGTGCGCCGGCAGCGGTAAATCCGCTGAGTCCGATGTTTTCGCCGTTTTCGATGAAAGCGGCAGCTTCTGCGGGTGTGAGAGTTTTGAATTTCATTGTAATTTTCAGGGAAAGAAAAAAAATCGTCGCTTCCGAGAAGCCGTTGCAGGACATAGACGAAAGCAAGTACGGGTGAGTTTAAACCCGACCTCGCGTTCCCGCAAGGGGAAAACAACTAAAAGCTCCAAGTATCAGGCATTGGCATGGGGTTCTTCTCCCGCCAAATGCCTAATGCTCGCCGCTTGGAGCTAAAAAGCGGAGGTCCCGCGTCAGATTTTCGGTTCGCCGATAAAATCCTTTCCGTAGTATTTGCGAAGGACTTCGGGAACGCGCACCGAGCCGTCGGGCTGAACGTTGTTTTCCAGAATCGCCGCAAGTACGCGCGGCAAGCCGAGACCGGAACCGTTGAGCGTGTGGACGGTTTCCGCTTTCCCGCCGTCTTTCGGACGGAAACGAATGCCCGCGCGACGCGCCTGAAAGTCCGTGAAGCAGGAGCAGCTTGAAACTTCGAGCCAGCGTTTTTGTCCGCCCGCGAAAACTTCGAGGTCGTACTGCTTGGCGTGCGGGAAGCCGATGTCGCCGGAGCAAATCAACAGCACACGATACGGCAAATTCAGTTTTTGCAGGAGGCGAGCCGCGTCATCCTTGAGCGTTTCGAGCTCGGCGAACGACTGATTCGGGTGCGTCCATTTGACGAGTTCGACTTTGTCAAACTGGTGCAGGCGATTGAGCCCGCGCACGTTCGCGCCCCAGCTTCCCGCTTCGCGGCGGAAACACGGCGTGTAGGCGCAACGGCGAATCGGCAAATCACGCTCGTCGATGATTTCGTCGCGGAAAAAGTTCGTCACGGGAACTTCCGCCGTCGGAATCATGTAAAAATCGTCTTCCGGCGCGTAGTACATCTGCCCTTCCTTGTCGGGAAGCTGCCCGGTCGCCGTCGCCGAAGCGGGATTGACCATAATCGGCGCCATGACTTCCTCGTAGCCGGCTTCGTGGGCTTCGTCGAGGCAGAACTGAATCAGCGCGCGGAGCAGGCGTGCCATGTCGCCGACGTAGAACGGGAAACCCGCTCCCGTGACTTTGACACCGCGCTTGAAATCAATCGCTTTTTCAAACCACGGCAATTCCCAGTGCGCGACGGCGTTCGGGGAAACGAGCTCGGCGGGATCGCCCCACGTTCCCGCGACGACGTTGTCGTTCTCGTTTTTGCCGACGGGAACGCTTTCGTCCGGAATATTCGGAACCGTCAGGTAAAGTTTGCGCCATTCTTCCTCGACTTCGCCGACCTGTTTTTCGAGCTCCTTAGTTTTGGCGGAAATCGCCTTCATTTCCGCGACTTTGGCGAGAAATTCCGGCGTGCCTTTTTTCATCGCCGCCATTTCCTTGTTGGCGGCGTTTTGCGCGGAACGGGCGGCTTCAAATTCGCCGACGAGCGCGCGGCGTTTCGCGTCGCACGCAAGAATCGCATCGAAATCGACATCGAATTTCTTCGTCGCCAAGCGCGTACGAATCACCTCGATGTTTTCACGAAAAAATTTGATATCAAGCATTTTTGGAAAGGTTAAAGATTAGAGATTAAAGGTTAGAGATTAAAGAAATTGCAGAAAAAATTTCCTGCGGGAACGCTTTCTTTAATCTTTAAGCTTTAATCTCTTTTAAAAAACTTCGTTTTCGTTGAAGAAGCGGGCAATTTCCGTAGCGGCAGAGGCTTCGCCGTCGGACGCGTGGCAAATGTTGTAGGTTACGATTTCCTTGTTCCCGAAATCCCCGCGAATCGTTCCCGCGGGAGCATTTGCCGATTTCGTCGGTCCCAGCAACTCGCGCACTTTTTCAATCGCATTTTCGCCTTGAAGAACGGCAACGATGACCGGGCGCGACATCATCCAATCCGACAGAAAACCGAAAAACGGTTCGTTCACGAGATGCGCGTAGTGGTCGCGTACGAGAGACTCGGAGATTTGAATCATTTTGCACGCGGCAAGTGTCAGCCCCGCCGCTTCAAAACGGGAAAGCACCGTTCCCGCGAGATTTTTTTCCATGCAATCCGGTTTCAGGATGATGAGAGTTTTCTGGATCATATTTTTGCTGTTTGTCTGTAAAAAAAAGGTTTGACGGGAAAAGAAACTCTTTTCCCGCCATTCCCGCAAGACGAGAATTGAATACCGTTCCCGGCAAGTCAGAAAAAAAAAATCTGCGAACGGCAAATTCGCCCTCACAGGTTTTATTGGTGGGCCCAGCAGGATTCGAACCTGCAACCAAGGGATTATGAGTCCCCTGCTCTAACCGTTGAGCTATAGGCCCATAGTTCTCACGGAAGAAAGTGGGGGATTCTCGCGGAAAAATTCCGTCAATGCAAGTGGAAACGCGTTCCCGGGCAGTCCCTTATTCGCTTGCCTCTCCTGCCCTCCCGCAGGAGAATAGGAGGCGTATTTTCCCCGTATTCGGTCATGCCCAAATCCCTTTCCCGTTCCCGTCTGCAAAAGCACATTTTTCAGTTTTCGGTTTTCGCCGAAAACAAAATCGGCTGTCTCAATCTGATCACTGAATCACTCGTCGCCAACGGTGTTCACGTCCTCGGCATGAGTTGTCTCGACCAGACGGATTGCGCGATTATTCGGTTCCTTCCGGATTACGCGGAACCGACGGAGAAATTTTTGAAAAAGGCGAAGATTTCCTACACGAAAACGCGCGTTATTGCCGTGGAATTTGCCTGCCCGGAAAATCTGGTCAAAATCACCCAAGCACTGCGACAGGCGGAAATCAACATTCACTACCTTTACCCGCTGTTTTGCCGTCCGAACGGAAATTGCGGGCTGATCCTCTCCACGGACGATCCGGACCTTTCCGCGAGCGTGCTTTCCGGTTACGGAATCCGCGCGCTGGAGCTGGACGACCTCGCCCGCTGAGCCAAATCTCGCTCCCGCGAAAAAAAAATCCCGCGTTCCCGCCGGAGAAATTTTGTCTTTTCACCCATTTTCCCTTTCCTTACGTTCTTCCGAGAAAAATGAACATAAAATTGAACTCAAAAATTCCCGCCCTTCTTTCTGCTCTCGCCGTTGCGTCGCTCCTCAACGCCGCTCCGAAAATCGAGTCCGAAAACTGGATTTGGTCGGACACCCCTGCTCAAAGTTTTAACGCCGACTGGACCATTCCCGCCGACAATGTGGGTGCCGGAAAAGGCTGGGAACCGGAAGGCTACCCGGTCGGGAACGGACGCATCGGTGCCATGATTCTCGGAAACGCCGCGCGGGAACGCATCGCGCTGAACGAAATTTCGCTCTGGACGGGCGGCGAAAATGCCGGCGGAAACTGCTCCGGATACGCCTACGGGCCGACCGCCGGGCGCAACGCTTTCGGAAGCTACCAGCCATTCGGCGATTTGTTGATTGAATCGCCCGAGCTCGACGCGCCGAAGGATTTCGTGCGCGCGCTTTCGCTCGCGGAAGGCATCGCCTACACCTCGTTTAAGCAAAACGGCGTGGAGTACACGCGCGAGGTTTTTGCCAGCACTCCGCAAGATGTCATCGCCGTCATTTACCGTGCGTCAAAAAAAGGAAAAATTAACGTCAACATCGCGCTTTCGCCCAACCACACGGCAAAACTTTCCGCTCACGGAAACACGATTACCATGGCGGGAACGCTCGCCAACGACATGGAATTTGCCGCAAATCTCACAGTCATCGCTGACGGAGGTACCGTTTCCGCAAGCGGAGGAAACACCGAAATCCCCGTCAGCTACGTCGACAAGGGAGACAACTTACGCGCGCATTTCGATACGGCAAAACTCCCGAAAATTTCCGTTAAAAACGCGGACAGCCTCGTCATTCTCGTCGCGATGAACACCGACTACCTGATGAGCGAAAAGAAAAATTGGAAAGGCGCCGATCCCGTAAAAACCGCCGCGGGAACGATTGCCGCCGCACAGAAAGTCTCTGCGGAAATGCTCCGGAAAAAACACGTCGCCGCCCACGGAAAGCTCTTTAACCGATGCAAAATCGACCTCGGCACGACCGACAAAAAAACGGCGGCGCTCCCGACTGCGCAACGCATCAAAAATTATCCGAAAACGAAAAACGATCCGGACCTCGAAGAAAATCTCTTCCAATTCGGTCGCTACCTGTTGATGTCTTCCTCCAAAAACTCGCTTCCCGCGAATCTTCAGGGGCTGTGGAACCACAAAGTCCACGCGCCGTGGGCGAGCGATTATCACAACAACATCAACATTCAGGAAGCCTACTGGCCGGCGGAAGTCACCAACCTTTCCGAGTGCCACAAACCGCTTCTGAACTACATTACGGAAACCGCCGCCGCATCGCGCGTAATGACGAAAAAAGAATTCGGCGAAGACCATCGCGGCTGGACAACGCGCATTTCGCAAAATCCGTGGGGATGGGGCGGCTGGACCATGTGGAACGTACCGATTAACGCCTGGTACGCGCTTCATATGTGGGAACATTATCAGTTTACGCACGACAAAAAATTCCTCAAGGAGCAGGCTTATCCCATGATGAAGGAAGCCTGCCACTTCTGGGAAGACCACCTCAAGGAACTCGGCAAAGACGGAAAAGGCTTTTACTCCGCCGATGCCAAAACCGACATTGAGCAACTCAAAGGTATGCCCGCGGGAACGCTCGTTGCCCCGAAGGGCTGGTCGCACGAATGGGGACCGGTGGAAGACGGCGTCGCCCACGACCAGCAGCTCGTTCGCGACCTTTTCAGAAATACGATTGCGGCGGCGAAAGTTCTCGGCGTCGATGCCGCCTGGACAAAGAAACTTCAGGACAAACTCGAACGCGTCGCCCCGGACAAAATTTCGCCCAACGGCTACTTGCAGGAATGGCTGATTGACCGCCCGAACATGGTCAGCGGACATCGCCACACCTCGCACCTTTTCGCCGTGTTCCCGGGTAGCGAAATTTCCGTTTCGCAAACGCCGGAACTCGCGGAAGCCGCGAAACAATCGCTCGAGCTACGCGGCACGACGGGCGATTCCCGCCGCTCGTGGTCGTGGCCGTGGCGCACAGCACTCTGGGCGCGTTTCAAGGAAGGCGACAAGGCACACCAAATGATTGAAGGGCTGTTCGAGTTCAACATACTCCCGAATATGCTCACCACGCACCCGCCGTTCCAGATGGACGGAAACTTCTCCTATCCGGCAGGTGTTGCGGAAATGCTTTTGCAATCTCACGCCGGGCAAATCGAGTTGCTTCCGGCTCCCTGCAAGGCTTGGAACTCAGGAAAAGTCCGCGGAATGAAAGCCCGCGGTAACATCACCGTCAACTTTGATTGGAAAAACGGGCGAGTCACCAAATATTCGCTGTATTCGCCGACACCGCAAAAGGTCAAGCTCGTTGTCAACGGAAGAGAAAAAGAAGTAACGACCAAACCGTTTCCGTCAGCCAAGGAAGAAGCGGCAATGACAAACACAACGACCAAAGCGAAAAAGGCTATCGCTAACAAATCCGCCCAAAAGAAAAAACAGAAGTAAGCATTTCAAGCTCCGGGCATCAAGTATCGAGCATCAAACGAATGCTCCGCGCTTGATGCCCGATACTTGATACCTAAAACCTCTATCGCCATGCACGCTCTCTCCAAGTTTTTGCCGGATAATTTTGACCCCGCCGGCGCGCTCACGCTCCTTTCCGGAAAGGGCGCATACCCGCGCCTTGTCGCCGAACGCGCCCGAGCCGCCGGAATGGATGTTTCGCTGATTGCGATTGTCGATGAAGTTGATGACGAATTTGTCGCAACGTTCCCGCAAGACCGCGTGCATTGGATCAAAGTCGGGCAACTCGGAAAATTCCTTTCCTCGCTCGAAAAATTGCGTTCCCGCTACTTCATGATGGCGGGGCAAGTCGCACCGAAACGCCTTTTCAGCGGCCTCGTTCCCGACCTGAAAGCCGCACTGATTCTCGCCCGGCTCAAAGAACGCAACGCACACACCATTTTCGGTGCCATCGCCGACGAAGCCGAAAAAATCGGTGTCACGCAACTCGATGCCCGCGCCTTTATGGACGACCAACTCGCTTCGGCGGGAACGCTCGTCGGAAAAGAGAAAAACATCGAGCCGTTCGCGCTCGAATACGGCATCAAAATCGCCAAGGAATGTGCTCGCCTCGACATCGGGCAAGGTGTTGTCGTTTCCGGCGGCACCGTAACCGCCGTTGAAGCCTATGAGGGCACGGACAAAATGTTGCGCCGCTGCGTCGATATTCCGAAGAAAAATCCGCTTTACGTCAAAACCGTCAAGCCCGGTCACGATTACCGTTTCGACGTTCCCTGTTTCGGCTTGCGCACGCTCGAAAGCATGGAAATCGGCGGAATTTCCGCCGCTGCGCTGGAATCGGAAAACGTCGTCATTCTCGACAAGGAAAACGTTTTTGCTGAAGCCCGTCGCAAAGGCATTACCATCGTCGGTTACTAAAACCGTTCACAAAGCTTTTTTTACCGCGAAAGAATAAAAGTAAAAGAATCTTTAAAAACGGGAACGCACAGGGATTCCGCCGCCAACGGTTTTTCCGAATAAATTAACGCAAAAAAAACTCTGCGTTTCTTTGTGTTAAAAAGAAAAAAAACGCGTTCCCGCGAGGAAAAATCCTGCGGGAACGCGTTTTTTATAATCGGAACGAAACGGTTACGCTTTTTTCGCACGGCGGGCACGAACGGCTTCGGCGAGCACGTCGAAAATACTCTTCGTCGTTTCGAGCGAAATGCACGCGTCGGTGATGCTCTGACCGTAAACGCACGAACCTTTGACCTCGCAGTGATAATCCTGTCGGCCTGCAACAAGGTTGCTTTCGATCATCACGCCCGTAATCGCGCTCTGCCCGGAAGAGATTTGCGCCGCCAGCTCCGTCGCGACCGTCGGCTGGAGGGTGTAATCTTTTTTGCTGTTCCCGTGGGAGCAGTCAACAACGACCGATGCCGGCAACTTCGCTGCCGTGAGTTTTTCCACGCATTCGCGGATGTATTCTTCGCCGTAGTTCGGCCCCGTGCGGGAACCGCCGCGAAGAATAATGTGCGAATCCTTGTTGCCTTCGGTTTCAAAAATGGCGACAACGCCGTCTTTCGTTACCGACGGGAACCAATGCGAGTGGTGAGAGGAGCGCACGGCATCAATCGCGACCTGAATCGTACCGTCCGTTCCGTTCTTGAAGCCAATCGGCATCGAAAGCCCGGAAGCGAGCTCGCGGTGAATCTGAGATTCCGTCGTGCGCGCGCCGATGGCTCCGTAGGCGACGAGGTCGGCGAGGAACTGCGGCGTAATCGGGTCAAGAAACTCCGTTGCGGCGGGAACGCCCAAATCGGAAATATCGCAAAGCAGACGGCGGGCGAGGCGTAAGCCGTCGTTGATGCAAAACGTGCCGTCGATGTACGGATCGTTGATCAACCCCTTCCAGCCGACGACGGTGCGCGGTTTTTCAAAATAGGTGCGCATGACCAACAAGAGCTCGCCGGAATATTTTTTCGCATATTCGGAGACAAACGCCGCATATTCCATCGCGGCGGCGATGTCGTGAATCGAACACGGACCGGTAATCACTACGAGGCGATCATCGATACCGTTGAGAATTCGGCTGATGTCTGCGCGGGCACTTTCCACCGTGTGCAACGCAGCTTCGGAAGGGCGGATTTCGTCCATGAGAAGCGCGGGCGTGACAAGCGGTTTGCGGCGCTGAATGCGCGTGTCGTCTGTCTTGTTAATTGTCATAAAAAAATTGCACATGATGAAATCACGTTCCCGCGCTGAACGCAAAATTGAAATTTAGAGAAAAAAGAGGGATGCGGCGATCACGACAAGGACCAGCGCCGTGAGAAGATTGAGGTACTTTGAAACGCTCGGACGCGTATTCAGCGCCGAAAAAAGTTTGCCCGCACACAGGGAAACAAGAGAAAAAATCAAAAATGCCTGAACGGAAAAAATGCCTCCCAGAAGCAACATATTCAGCCACGGCGACGGCGCATCTGCGGGAACGAACTGCGGGAGCAACGCAAGGAAAAACAGTGCGACTTTCGGGTTCAGCACGTTCATCAAAACGCCCGTGCGATAAAGCGCGGCGAAACGGGAACGCCCGCCCTCGCCTTCCGCATTTCCGATTCCGTCGTTGCGATGGCGAAACGCCTGAAAAGCGAGCCAGAGCAAGTAAAGCGTTCCCGCAATTTTGAGCGCATTGAACGCGAGAGGAGATTCCCGAAAAATCAGCGACACTCCGAACGCCGCCAACGCCGTGTGAAAAAACACGCCCGAACAAAGTCCCGCCGCAACGGAAATTCCGGCGCGCGCGCCCTGAGCCAAACTTTTGGTCGCCACGAAAATAATGTCCGGTCCGGGCGAAAGCGTCAGCAAAACCGCCGCAAATAAAAACGATATTAAGGAAACCATTTTGTTTCAGTTGAAAGTAACAGGTTACTCGTTACAGGTAACAGGAACCGTGCTAAGGATTTTGCCTTTGGCAAAATCTTTGAAGTGTTTGTTTGAAGCTCGATATTTGATGCCTGGAGCCAAAGGAGCATTCCGCTTTCCGTCATCAATTATCAATTTTCACCCGTTCCGCCGCGATGCCGGAGCTCATGACGAGATTGCGCAATGTGGGCTGATACATAAACGGATTTTTGAGAATTTTTGTCAAAAGTTTCAAGCGGAGTTTGCGGGAACGCTTGCGGTAATGTTCCGCAAGTTCCGGAAACTTTTCCGGGGCGAGCGTTCCCGCGCCGGAAAGGATATCGGCAAGAATTTCCGCCGAATCTATCGCATAGCTCACGCCTTCGAGCGAGCTCGGAGAAATCATGCCCGCCGCTTCGCCGATGAGAAACGCTCCGTTCCCGTCGCCGAGCACGAAATCGCTCATTTTCTCGGGACGCAAAACGCGGCAAGCCTCCGTACGCACGGGCGTTTTCAACGAAAAGCCGAAACGTGCCGCGCGTTCGCGGAAAAGTTCGTACGCTTTTGAAGAATCTTCCCGCGGGAACGCCGCGCCGAAAACGAGTTCGCCGTCTTTGGAAACCGCCCAGCCGTAGCAATCCGTCAGGCGATCGTCGAAAAAGCACGCGTAAAGCGGGCGCGTCTGTTCATCAGAAAACCATTGCTGCACCGCCGTGTAATCGCGGATTTTGTGTTCCGGAAAAAGTTTGCGACGAATGAGCGACGAAGCGCCGTCCGCGCCGATGAGCGTGCGTGCGAAAACACGTTTTTCCTCGTGCTCGGCGTAAACGGAAAGCTCGAAAATCCCGTTTTCGTTGCGGGAAAAATTCCGCACCGTCGCGTCGTGAAAAACCGTTGCGGACGCAGGAATCAGCGACTTCAGCCAAAGGTCGAATCGGTGCCGGTTCATGTTAATGTAAAAACGGCGATACGTCCGTTCCCGCGCGGTGCGCAAATCGATTGTCCGCACGGAAAAAAGTTGCGGATCCGCAAGCACGGATTTCGGAAGCGAAAGTCCCTGCCGCGAAAGAGAGCGCTGTGCATCCTCCGCAAGCAAACCGCCGCAGGGCTTTTGAAATCCGCCGGAATCGGGATCGGATTTTTTGCGATCGACGGCGACTACGCTCAACCCGCGCGCCGCGAGCAGGCGCGCCAGCGTAGCACCCGACGGACCGAGCCCGACAATCGCCGCATCAAAGATTTTTTCCGGAAATTCCGACATAGGCGCAGACCTTCAATCAAACGTCAATGCTCACCGCTCCTCTTTCGAGACGGAATTAATGCGCTCGACGTATTTTGCCAAAATATCAAATTCCAAATTGACCGGCTCGCCCGCCTTGCGTTCCCGCAAATTCGTTTCTGCCATCGTGTGCGGAATCAGCCAGATATCGAAAGTTCCGTCCGCGTCGTTAAGCGCGGCGACCGTCAGAGAAATTCCGTCCACCGCAACGCTGCATTTGTAGGCGAGATATTTGCGAAACTCTTTCGGCGGACGCACGCAAAGGCGGTAATTCGCGCCTTCCTGCCGCAGAGAAGCGACCGTTCCCGTCGCGTCCACGTGCCCCGTCACGAAGTGGCCGCCCATGCGCGCCGTCGGGAGTAAACTGCGTTCGAGATTGACCGCGCAACCGGGTTTCAGCAGAGAGAACGATGTCTTGCGGAGCGTCTCGTCAAGAACATCAAAACCGAGCTGCGTGCCGTCAACGGCGACGACGGTCAGGCAACAGCCGTTGTTCGCGATACTGTCGCCGATTTGCGGCGTTCCCGCGAATTTCGGAGCATCGACCGTTAACCGCCAAATGCCCTTTTCGTTTTGCGTGAGGGAAACGACCGTTCCCGTGGTTTCAACGAGTCCCGTAAACATGGTAAAAAGAATCCTAAACATTGCCGGAGAAATGGCAAACGGAGAATCACAATCGCCCGAAATCCGCCTGTTTACAGGCAGAAACACGTTGACGCTCCTCCGGAAACGGCGATATCCTTTTGCAACTTTTTCGTTAAATTAACCCACAACAAAATCATCCTGATATGAAACCTACACTCCTCGTTCTTGCAGCAGGTATGGGCAGCCGCTACGGCGGACTTAAACAGATGGACCCGATGGGCCCCTCCGGAGAAACGATTCTCGACTATTCCGTTTTTGACGCGGTGCGCGCCGGCTTCGGCAAGGTCGTCTTCATTATCCGTCCGGACTTTGAAGAAGCCTTCCGCGAAATGATCGCGAAGAAAAACCTTCCCGTTCCCGTCGATTTCGCGTTCCAGACGCTCGACAAGCTCCCGGAAGGATTCAGCGTTCCCGAAGGACGTGAAAAACCGTGGGGTACGACGCACGCGATTCTCTGCGCCAAGGGCGTTGTCAAAGAAAACTTCGCAATCATCAACGCGGACGACTTCTACGGTCGCAACTCCTACGAAGTGCTTTCCGACTACCTCACGAACCTCGACCCGAACTCAAGCGATTTCTCAATGGTCGGCTTCCTGATGCGCAACACTCTTTCCGAACACGGCACGGTCGCCCGCGGCGTTTGCAACACCGACGCAAACGGTTTCCTCACCGACATCGAAGAAATGACCAAAATTTCCAAGGTCGGCGACAACGGACGCAACACCTACGACGACGGTTCCACGAAGGACATTCCGGGCGACACTCCGGTTTCCATGAATATGTGGGGCTGCACGCCGAAGCTGTTTGACCACCTCGACCGCATCTTCCTTGAGTTCATGAAGGAAAAAGGCACCGAGCTCAAGAGTGAATGCTTCATCCCGATGACGATCGGGCAGCTCATCAAGGAAGGACTCGCCACAACAAAGGTTCTCCGCACCGACAGCGCTTGGTTCGGCGTCACCTACAAGGAAGACAAACCCGTCGTTCAGGCGAACATCAACAAGCTCATCGAAGCCGGTGAATACCCGACAAACCTTTGGGCGTAATCAAAAAGCCTAATGCTTAGGGCTTAAAGAAAAGCGTTCCCGTGAAATTCTCACGGGAACGCTTTTTTTTGATGAATAGTGAATAATTTCGTGTTCAAAGATTCTGCCTTCAGCAAAATCCCAAACTTTTCCACTCCTCCACTCTTCCACTCAAAAACTGGCACGGTTTTTGCATTTCTCTCCGGCAATCATGAGTAATACAAATTCCACGACCCACACGTTTCAGGCAGAAGTCAAGCAAGTGCTCGATATCGTCGCGCACTCGATTTACAAAGACAAAGATATCTTTCTGCGCGAGCTCGTTTCCAATGCGAGCGATGCCCTCGAAAAACTCCGCTACACGCAACTGACGGAAAAAGACGTTTTTGAACCGACGCGGGAACTCGCCGTCGAAGTTTCCTCCGACGAAGCCGCGGGAACGCTCACCATCGCCGATTCCGGCATCGGAATGACGCGCGACGAACTCGTCGAAAACCTCGGCACGATCGCGCACTCGGGAACGAAGGCGTTTTTGGAAAAAGTCAAAGAAAGCGGCGGCGCCAACGAAAACCTCATCGGGCAATTCGGCGTCGGATTTTTCTCCGTTTTCATGGTCGCCGACGAAGTTAAATTCTACACGCGTACCTGGCGCGCCGAAGGCGAATCGCTTTGCTGGACGAGCGACGGGAACGGCAGTTACACCATCGAGGACGCGGGCGAAGCGCTCCCGCGCGGCTCCAAGCTCGTCATCAAACTCAAAGACGATTTCAAGGATTTTTCCAAGAAAGACAAAGTCAAGGAAGTCCTCGAACGCTACTCGAAATACATCGCGTTCCCGCTCTATCTCGACGGCGACAAGCTCAACACGATGCAGGCGCTTTGGCTGAAAAACAAAAGCGACGTTACCGAGCAGGAATACAAGGATTTTTACAAATTCCAATGCCACGCCTGGGACGAACCGCAGGACTGGATGCACTTCGCCGCGGACGCGCCGCTCGCCATCAACTCTATTCTGTTTTTTCCGACGCACAACCCGGAAGCCATGGGCTTCGGACGCGCCAATCCGGAAGTTTCGCTTTACTGTCGAAAAGTGCTCATCGATTCCGAGCCGAAGAATCTGCTTCCCGAGTGGCTTCGCTTCATGAAAGGCGTTGTCGATTCCGCTGACATCCCGCTGAACATTTCCCGCGAAACCCTGCAAGACTCGACAATTATTCAAAAACTCAACCGCGTACTCACCAAGCGCGTGATTAAGCGACTCGAAGAACGCGCTAAGAAAAAACCGGAAGAATTCGCCAAATTCTGGCGCGACTTCGGAAACTACCTGCGCGAAGGCATCGCAACCGATTACGAAAACCGCGACGCGCTCGCGCCGCTATTCCGCTGCGAATCGTCTATTCTCGACGCGGGAACGCTCACGAGCCTGCCCGAATACGTCGAACGCATGAAGGATTCCCAAAAGGAAATTTACTACCTCGTCGGCGCAAACCGCGAAGCCATCGAGTCCGGTCCGTACCTTGAAGCGTTTAAAGCGCGCGGCATCGAAGTCCTTTTCCTCTACGACGGAGCGGACGATTACGTCATGGGTCAGCTCGGCACCTTCAAAGAAAAATCCATCGTTTCTGCCGATTCCGCCGATATCGACCTCGGCGACGTGCCGCAGACGGGAACAGGAGAACCGCTTTCCGAAGAAAAAATGAAAGCGCTTTGTAGTTGGTTCGCGGATACGCTCGGCAAAGAAAAAGTCGCCGAATGCGCCGCGGGAACGCGCCTCGTCGATTCGCCCGCCGTCGCGCTCAATCCGGACAAATTCATGACCGCGACCATGCGCCGCATGATGAAACTCATGTCCAAAGACGCGGGAACACCGGACAAGCCCGTCGCCGTCAAAATCGAACTCAACCCGCGCCACCCGCTTGTGCACAAGCTCGACACGCTCCGCGACGCGAACCCGGATTTGGCAAAACTCATCGCCGAACAGGTGCTCGACAACACGCTCATCGCCGCAGGTTTGCTCGACAACCCGCGCGGCATGACACAGCGTATTTACGAACTCCTCGGCAAGCTCGGGTAAGAGAGATTAAAGATTAGAGTTTAAAGATTAAAGAGAAGGCGTTCCCGCAGAATTCTTCGGGAACGCTTCTTTTTATTTCGATCGGAAAAAAACTACTTCCGGCGGCGGCGAGCTGTTGAAACCGCAAGCGCAAATATTCCCGCAAGCACACCGAACGCCGAGGGTTCCGGAATCGCCGCAACAAATTTTGCAACGGACAAGGCTGAAAACCTGTCAATACTCACAACGTAGTCCGATTTTAGAGACTCATCCAAATACGACTCCATTTCAATATCGGCGCCATCGTAATGTGTATCAAGGTCGTAACGAACTAAACCATGCTTACCGTCATCAGAATCCGTAATATAAATTGCCGTAATCAAGTCTGTTGAATCATCCGTATCAAATCCCCAAAGCGTTACCGCGTGAGCTCCGTAATAGGACATCGGATTCTCATTCCAAAATTCAAGAGTCAAGCCGACAACACTGTAATCTACGGTGATAAGGTGCATTAACTCTTGGGTAAGCTCTTGAATAGATGTTCCTCCGCCTGTAACCGTATAGTTGTAAAAAGATTCCTTCGTGAAAAAGGAATCAGCTGACGGATATGTTTCGGAAAAATATCCGCCTTCGCCTATCGTCGTTAATTTAGACCAACCTTCCCTTCGATTGTATCCGTGTGTGTAATACTCCGTAGCAGGCTCTCCCGTAAAATACCAAGGCAAGCCGAATTTCGAAAGACCTCCCAGATTAGACCAATTCGCCTTAAAAGTTTCAAAAATATTGGACGCACGATACCCGTCGGCGCGCATCGTGTATCCCGTAGGCGTTCCCTGCGGGAGAATGTTTCCGGCGTTGACATACCAGTCCTGCCAATACTGCGCCATACACGCCGCTTGAGCCGCCCAGCACATTTTGCCGTCGATCTCATCATTCGGGCCCCATTCCTTTTCGGCATCGTGCCACCCGCTCTCCACCGAGACACCCGGAAGAAAATAAGTCGCGCCGAATGCGAAAGGTCCCAACGCGCCTGAAGCAAGAATCAATCCAAGTAGGTAAGTTTGTTTTTTCTATACGCCGTCTTTATTGACAGCCGCACGTTCCCGCGTCAACAAATTACTACCTTATTGGTAAACATACCTTCACGGCGAAAGTTTTATTCTCTGTCTAAGAAAAAAAACGGAAGCCGGAAGTGAGAAAGAATCCTCATTTGCGGCTTCCGATTAAAGACAGGAAGTTTCGCCGGATTTTTAGCGCACGAAAAGAAGTTCGCGGTATTTCGGGAGCGGCCACATTTCGTTGTCCACGATGAGTTCGAGCTTGTCGATGTGGTAACGAATCGTGTCGAAGCACGGCAAAACGGTGTCGTGATAAGCGATCGCCTTTTTGCGGGAATCCTCAATGCGATTTGCCTTTTTGCGGGCTTCCGTCATTTTATCGACGTTGGCCTTGACGGCGCCGACGTGCTCCGCGACGGCTTCGATAAGGCGCAATTCCTCTTCGGCGAGCTTTTCAAATTTATCCTGCGGGAACACGGTTTTGAGCTTCGCCACACTGTCGAGAAGCTGCGACTGATAGCGTAGCCCGACGGGAATAATGTGGTTGAGCGAAAGATCGCCCAGAACCCGAGCCTCAATCTGGATTTTTTTAGTGTAAACCTCCCATTTTACTTCGTTACGGGAATGCAGTTCCTTCTCGGTATGAATGTTGCCGTTGGCAAAAACCTTGATGGACTGCGGCGACGTGTAACAATCGTAAATCACGGGAACGCTCGTTTCGCAATCCAGCCCGCGCCGCGCCGCTTCTTCCCGCCATTCGTTGGAATAGCCGTTCCCGTCGAAGCGAATCGGCTTGGATTCCTTGATGTATTTTTTGACGATGGTGAAAAGGGCTTCCTTCTTGGAGTGTCCCTGCGCGATGAGTTCGTCAACTTCCGCCTTGAACTCAACGAGCTGATACGCGAGAGCGGCGTTCATCGCCGTCATTGCCGAGGCGCAGTTTGCGGAAGAACCGACAGCACGGAACTCGAAGCGGTTTCCCGTAAACGCAAACGGCGAGGTGCGGTTGCGGTCGGTGTTGTCAACGAGGATTTCCGGAATTTGTCCGACTCCGAGCGAAAAACGCTTTTTGCTGTCCATTTTGATGGCATCGTCAAGAGAAGCCTTTTCAAACTTATCGAGAATGGACGAAATCTGCGCGCCGAGGAATGACGAAATGATCGCGGGCGGAGCTTCGTTTGCACCGAGGCGATGCGCGTTGGTTGCGGTCGAGATCGACGCTTTAATCATGGCGTTGTTTTTGTAAAGCGCCATTAACACATTCGCGACAAACGTAATGAAGCGGAAATTCTCCGCCTGATTTTTTCCTGGGGAAAACAAATTGATTCCCGTGTTCGTGCTGATGGACCAATTGTTGTGCTTGCCGGAACCGTTGATACCCTTGAACGGCTTTTCGTGCATCAAAACGCGGAAGCTGTAACGGCGCGCGACTTCGCGCATCAGCGCCATGATGAGCAAATTGTGGTCAACGGCGAGATTGCACTCTTCGTAAATCGGCGCGAGCTCGAACTGATTCGGCGCAACTTCGTTGTGGCGCGTCTTCACGGGAATGCCGAGCTTCCACGCTTCGTACTCAAGTTCTTTCATGAATGCGAGAACGCGGCGCGGGATCGCCCCGAAATAGTGGTCTTCGAGCTGCTGATTTTTCGCGGATTCGTGCCCCATGAGCGTGCGGCCGGTCAAGACAATGTCCGGACGCGCGTTATAAAGTTCTTCGTCGATAAGAAAATATTCCTGCTCCCAGCCGAGCGAGGTGGAAACGTGTTTTACGTCGGGGTTGAAATATTTGCAAACGGCAGTCGCGGCTTTGTCGAGCGCAGCGAGCGATTTCAGTAGCGGTGCCTTGTAGTCGAGCGCTTCGCCCGTGTAGGAAATAAACACGGTAGGAATGCAGAGCGTGTCGCCCATGATGAACGCGGGCGACGACGGGTCCCACGCGGAGTAGCCTCGGGCCTCAAACGTCGAGCGCAAACCGCCGCTCGGGAACGACGATGCGTCCGGCTCCTGCTGCGCGAGGAGTTTTCCGGGAAATTCTTCGATAACGCCGCCCTTCCCGTCGTATTCGATAAACGCGTCGTGCTTTTCCGCCGTCCCGTCCGTAAGCGGGTGAAACCAGTGCGTGTAATGCGTGGCACCGTTTTCCATTGCCCACATACGCATCGCGGGGGCGATGTGCGTGGCAAGTTCGCGGGAAATAGGTTCGCCCTGATCCATCGCGGAGGTGATGGCGACGAAAGTCTCTTTCGAGAGATACTTCGCCATGGCTTTTCGGTCGAAGACTTTGCATCCGTAGTATTCGGAGAGCTTCGCCTCAGGGCGCGTTACGGGAGTGACCTTCCGGTTGGAGGCCGTTTCAACAGCATTTAATCGCAGATTTGACATTGTTTTTGTTTTTATGGTCCGCGAAGTCCAGGCTCGATCGGCAAAAACCCCGCAAATCCGTTAAAACAGGAAACAATTCTCCCGCATTTCCGCGTTCCCGTAAATAAAAATCGGGCGCGAACACCGGCTTTACCGGCACTCGCCCCCCTTTTTTTTTCTACCCGACTCCAAGTTTAAATCGTCCGAAAACCGCCGTGGGTGCGACGCGGATCAAGATGGTGCGGATGCAAAGCATCTTCAGAGTCCTTGTGCATCGGGAATTTTTCCGTCGAAACCATCTCGGACATCACTTCGCGGATAATGTATTCGCGGGCATCTTCCACGGTGTCGAAATAGCGGAACAGGTCCAAATCCTCCGGGCTGATGTAGCCGAGCTCGACGAATGTGTCGAAATTAATGATCTTTTCCCAAAATTCTCGCCCGAAAAGCACAATCGGGATTTTCTTCGGCGTTTTGTGCGTTTGAATCAGCGTGAGCATTTCGAACAATTCGTCCATCGTTCCGAAGCCCCCCGGGAACGCGACCAGCGCGTGTGCGAGGTAAAGGAACCAATACTTCCGGACGAAAAAGTAACGAAATTCAAAATCCAGCTCCGGCGTGATGAACGGATTCGGCTTTTGTTCAAACGGCAAATTGATGCCGAGTCCGAGCGACTTCCCGCCTGCTTCGTACGCGCCGCGATTTGCCGCTTCCATGATACCGGGACCTCCGCCCGAGCAAATGTAATAACGATCCGCAGGATTGCTGAAATGCTCTTCGCTCCATTTCGTCAAATCGTATGCGAGCCGACGCGCCATCTCATAATAATGCGAATTGGCAACGTTGCGCTCCGCAGCCGCAATACGCAGTTTCCGCTCCGCTTCGGTCAACGGAAGCTCTTTGACTTTTCGGTGTTCCCGCGCGAGTGCGTCTTCCGCATCAATTTTCGGAAGCGTCCGCGCCGATCCGAAAAACACAAGAGTTTTGCGAATCGAATACGGATAAAGCCGATAATACGGCTCGAGCATTTCGCAGTGGACGCGAATGGTGCGCGCCGCCGGGCTGTTCAGAAAATCAAGATTTTCGTACGCCTTAACGTGCTTAAATTGCGGGATGCGTTCTTCCTTCGGGGTAATGTTCTCTTCCATGCTCGGGATTTTACCTGCGAAATTCCGACCGACGCGAATAAAAAAGGGTGCAGAAACAAAAAAATCCGACCGCGCACCAAGCACCGAATTTTCGCAATCACTCTTCTTTGAGCGACCGTGTCATCAGCGCACAAACGGAAGAGCGTAAATCAACGTTCCCGTAAACGATATTGTAAACGCATTTCAAAATCGGAGCGGAAACGCCGGAACGCATCGCAGTTTCATAAAAATTCTTTGTCGAATAATACCCCTCGACCACGGCTTTTTGCGCCTGCATTTTAGCCAGAGCCGACGGCGTTCCCGCGCGCCCGATTTCCAAACCGAATTGGCGATTGCGGGACCAGTCCGCCGTTGCCGTCGCAATCAAATCGCCCATGCCGCTGAGCCCGCGCACGGTTTCCGCCTTGCCACCCTCTGCCTCGACGATGCGCCCCATTTCGGCAACGGCGCGCGTCAGCAACGACGCCCGCGCATTCGCGCCGAGTTTCATACCGTCGCAAATTCCGGCGGCAAGCGCATAAATATTTTTCAGCGCACCGCAAAGCTCCACGCCGATTAAGTCGGTCGAACGGTAAATCCGGAAATATTCGTTACTGAATTTGCGCTGAATCTCCGCCGCGAGTTTTTCCGAAATGTCGCTCGCGAACGCAACGGCTGCGGGAAAACCGGAAGCGACTTCGCCGGCATTCGTCGGTCCCGAAATCGTCCCGCAGGGCAAATCCGGAAAAACCTGTTTCAAAACCTGCTCCGGACGCAAGAGCGTTTTCGCCTCTAAGCCTTTGCAGAGCGAAATCACGATTTTCGTACGCGGAGAAACATCCGCCTTTACACGCTCCGCCGTCGCGCGCAACGCCTTCGACGGACACGCGAAAATCAGCACGTCGCACTCGGTGAGTGCCGGGGCGGGAACGTGCGCCAGCTGGATGTCCTGCGGGAACACAAACCCGGGAAGGTAATCGGCGTTTTCCCGCGTTCCCGCAATTTCCAAAGCCTGTTCGATGCGGCGCGGAATCAGCGTTACGCGCTGCCCGCAACGATTGAGGTGAATCGCCATTGCCGAGCCCCAAGACCCCGCGCCTAAAATCACGATATTCATTTTAAATTTTCTTTCTTTGAAACCACGAATGGAACACAAATTCACACGAATTTTCTCTTCGCTGAAACAATGTGCTTTTTACGGCAAAATTAATTCGTGTCCATTCGTGTTTATTCGTGGTTGATGTTTATTGTTTCGCACGAACATCGTCGCGATACGCAGCAATGGCGGCGACAGCCTGCGCGCCGAGATCGGCGTAAACTTTTGCAAAAGACGGTTTTTTCGGGGAAAGCCCGAGAATGTCGTGCATCACGATAATTTGCCCGTCACAGGCTTTTCCCGAGCCGATTCCGATCGTCGGAATCGCGACACTTTTCGTAATTTCCTCGGCGAGCTCCGGCACCATCATTTCGAGCAAAAGCGCGAATGCGCCCGCCTGCTCGTGGGCTTTCGCGGCGGCGAGAAGTTCGGCGTATTCCGCATCGGTTTTGCCGAATTTCCGGTAGCCGCCTTCCTGGTACACGTTTTGCGACTGCAACCCGATGTGCGCCCACACGGGAACGCCCGCTGCCGTGAGCCGCGCAATTGTCGGAGCCATTTCCGCCCCGCCCTCGATTTTTACGGCTTCCGCACCGCACTCCTGCATGAGGCGCATACAAATTTTTAGAAGTTCGGAAAATTCTCCGTGCGCCACGCCGAACGGAATATCAGCGGCAACGAGCGCATCCGGACGCGTGCGGGCAACTGCTGCCGTATGGTGCGCCATCATGTCAACCGTCACGGGAACGGTGCTGTCGAACCCGAGCACGACGTTTCCGACGGAATCGCCGATGAGAATCACGTCCACGTCGGCGGCGGACGCGAGCCTCGCCGTCACGGCATCGTAAGACGTGATGCAAACGATTTGCGAATTTCCCTTCGCTCGGCGAAGTGTTTTGGTCGTTCGTTTCATGGGTTAAAAATCGGGAAAAGTCTTTTTCGATTATGTTCCGATTTGCCTCTGCGGCAAACGTAAAAGCTCCAAATCCCAAGCATCAAATATCAGGCATTCACTTCAAAATTTTTGCCGAACGGCAAAAATCTTAGCACGTTGCCTGATCCCTGATTCCCGATGCCCTGAATCTTCAATCTTCCTCTTCCGGAGACGGCGGCGGGAAGTCCCAAAGTGTCTTCCCGAGCTGGAACATATTGCCGAAAATCAGGTCGGGATCCGGCAATGCGGGCAAAAGCGTTTCCGGCATATGCGTTCCCGTGGCAACGCACGCCACCGTCATACCGACAGCGCCCGCCGCCTGAATGTCAAACGGAGAATCGCCGACCATTAGCGTTTCCTCCGGGTCCGCGCCGAGCGCCGCCAAAACCGCTTCCGAAAATTCGCGTTGGGGCTTGCGCCACGGCATTTTCTCCGTTCCCGTGCCGAACGCGGCAGCAACGAGTTCCGACAAACCGAGATACGCGAGCAACGCCTGCGTTGCATCATAATCCTTGTTCGTAAAAACAGCCGTGCAAATTCCGCGTTCCCGCAAATTCCGCAAAATCCACTTCACGCCGGGCAAGACAAACGCGCCCTCGTACATCACTTCGGGGAAATGCTCGCGAAAACGCCGAATCCCTTCCGGCGCAAGCTCGTCGCCGATGAGCCGCGACATCGTCAGCGAAATCGAACCGCCGACCGCCGCGCGAATCGCTGCCAAGCTCTGCGGAACAAGCCCGAGCGATTTTGCGACATCGCTGTAACAGCGGTGAATCGCCGTGAAGTTATCGATTAGCGTGCCGTCGAGGTCAAACAGCACCGTACGGATTTTTTGAGGTTCAAAAGCCATTTTTTCAGAGGAAATCAGAATCCGAAGATGCGCAAAGTTGAACGTTGAGAGCTCTACGCGCCAAGTATCGGGCATCAAACATCAAGTGCACCCTTCAAAGATTTTGCCTTCGGCTAAATTCTTCGCACTTTGCCTGAAGCGCTATGCCTGATGCTTGGCGCTTCCAAATTTATTTCCAGAGGATTTCGAAAATTTCCACGTGTCCGGCTTTGCCCGGTTTCACGGTAACCTTAACTTTTCCGCCTTCCTTAGACACGGTAACGCACTTTGGCGCATCCGAAAGCACAACGGCTTCCTTCGCGGGTCCGGGACTGACGAAGGTTTCCGTCTTGTTTTCGATCGTGTAATACGAAGTCGGGTCGTTATCGAACATCGCGGCGCGGGAATTGACTTTCGCGTCCTCGGGAACGTCGAATTTAAATTCTTTCAGCTTTATGCTGAAGGATTTGTTCGACGTGTTAACGTAGCGGAAGAAGCGAATTTTTTTCGCCGGATCCAAGTCCGCAAAAAGCTCGTCGCTCTTGTTGTTTTTCCCTTTGAAGTCGAAACGTTTCCACGTTACGCCGTCCGTCGAAAGTTCCAGCGCACCGTTTTTCGCCGCATCTTTATTTTCCAGGATCACATGAACGTAATCGCCGTAAACGCCTTCTGGAAGTCCGATTCCGACGTACTGTTTCGGCGTGAGCGTAATCGGCTCGAACTTGCGGATACGAACGTATTTCCCTTCTCGAACGGGAATGTCTTTCTTCATCTGCTCGACATCGGAAATTACCTTGTACGGCGCATCTTCGTCGCTCGCAGATGCGAACGGCTTCACGCCGATTTGCTTGCAGTATTTCGCCCATTCGTCGCGGAAAACCTTGACCAAAAACGGTGCCACGACACGGGCGGCGACGCGGCTCGGGTTGCGGTGCGGAGAGCCGATTTTGTCGGCGTGCGCCGCCTGCGCTTCCATCGTGCGTTCCCGCGAAGCGTAGTATTTCGCGGCGCGCTCGGCGTAGGTTTTGCGCTTTTTCACGTCTTTCGTCATGACGAATTTGACAACTGAATCGCCGAATTTTCCGGTTTCGCCAAGAGTTCGTACCCAAAATTCGATTTCCTCCCACAATTCGGGATTATCTGCGGGAACGAGCGAAATCAGCTCCTTGCTTGCGCCGCGCATTTCCTTAAACTCGGCAATCATTTTTTTCGCCGTCGCGACGGAAAATTTCCCTTTTTCGTATTCCGCCGTCGCCTTATCGATGACGGGTTGAAATTCAACAGATTCTTCACGGCGGTACCCGTGCCCGTTCGGTCCCTGGTCGG
The DNA here is from genome assembly GCA_017935025.1 of Opitutales bacterium. Taxonomy (GTDB): domain Bacteria; phylum Verrucomicrobiota; class Verrucomicrobiia; order Opitutales; family UBA953; genus Spyradosoma. Next base: position 61,626 of record JAGBIL010000023.1, read on the forward strand.
AACTGTGATTTGCGAGCGTTTGCATCGCGTCCGCGTATTTCGGGAACAGCGCTTTAATACCGAATTTCCACGAGGGAACAGAGTCAAACGCCTCCACATTCCAACAATAATCGCCGACACCGAAAAGTGCAATTTTCGACGCTTCCGGTTTATCCATCGGATTGGAAACGAAACCCGAATACTTGTCACGGTTTTCCTTCGCCAAACCGTAAGTGCGACCGAGCAAAAGAGAGCTCGCGCAGTAGTCGACCACCGGCCAATTCCACCAAATGTACGGCTCGCGCTTGATGCGCTTGGAAATCCAATCTACCGTGCCTTCCGTAATGTCCGTGCAAACGGAATCGCCCGTCCACATCACACGAATGCTCGGGTGAAGCCGATCGCCGAGGATGTCGAGATAATCCCCGCCGGACCAGCCGCGATTGTACTGGCTCGGGCACATCACGAGCGGTGTAACATCGTTTTTCTTAGAAAGAAAATGCTCAACGACGTAGTTGCACACGTCGGATTGGAGCTCCGCGTTGTGCGTAAAAATATCATCGAAAAACACACCGAAAGAACGCACGCCGAGACCATACATAATCTCGAACTTTTCGACGAGTTTACGCATATTTTCCTGAGCATTCGTCGGGTTCGTGATGATGCTTCCGACGTGCGCCGCCCAGACGAAATCGACGTGATTGTCGCGCGCCGCCTGAATCTGTTTCTTCAAAAGTTCCGCCGTTTCCTTCGGGTACGGCTCCCACCAGCGCGCGTGGTGATACGGATCGTCTTTCGGTCCGTAAATGTAGGTGTTAATCTTATACTTTCCGTAAAAATCGAATTGGCTGAGGCGCGCATCCGGTGTCCACGGACGCCCGTAGTAACCTTCGACGCTCCCGCGATACGCCACATCCGGCCAGTCCGCGATATCGCAAATCGCGATCTTTCCGTCGGCTTCGATCATGCGCGCAAGCGTTTGCGCCGCATAAAACACACCGGCATCGTCCTTCGCAAAAATTTCGATCTTCGCGGGAGTCACCTTCAAAATGTAGGCTTCGGGAACATTTTTCGCCCGACGCCGCGCCAATTCGCGCTCCACCTTTTCTTCCTCCTTTTCAACGACGATTTGAATCGTTCCCGTAGCCCTGATTTTCTTCTCTCTCAGGGTACGCGGAAGGACTTTTTTCAGCTCCGGATTTTTGGAAATGGAGCTCGCCGCCAACTTGCTCGCATCAATGCCGGCGGTGCCGGAAACTTTGTAGATGTGCGGCTTCGGATATACGTCCGTCGCTGGCGATCCCGCGTAAACACACGGGAGCGCGCATATAGACACAGCAATAGCGGACAATACTCGCTTGGGAAAAGGGCTCATATATCGCGAAAGTAGCACGCACTCAAACCGTGTGCAAGTTATTTTCACGCAGGAAAACCGCCGCACACGCCGTGAAAATAATGTTGTCTAATCCCCGCGAAAACACAGAATGGAGACCCTAGTTTAATCCTAAACCAAACTATACATACCATGTTCAAAAAATCCAAAATCGCACTCGTTGTCGCCGCTACCGCCGCGATGTTCACGCTTACCGGTTGCCTCGGTGACTCCAACAAGAAAGCAGACACGTTCGCGTGCATCAAGACGATCCACAAGTACAACACGGGCGAAATCTCCCAGAACAAGTGGGTAAACGAAATCCTGTTCATCATCCCGGGCGGAATTTGCTACGGGATCGGCGGCTTCCTTGACGCTGTCATTTTCAACTCCATCCAGTTCTGGACCGGCGAAAACCCGCTCCTCGCGCAGGACGTTAACGGTGTTGAATACCAAATCGTCAAGAACGACACGACGGTCACAGTTACCAATCTTTCTACGAACGAAAGCGCAGAAGTTGCACTGAACTAATAGTTCCCCCCTTTCGCAAACAGAAACGGCGTTCCCGCACGGGAACGCCGTTTCTGCGTATTCGGGGAATAGCACAAAGCGCTTCTCTCAATTTCAAAAAAAAAATAAAGTCTCGTCTTCCCTCGCTTTAGTCTTATCATTTGTTTTGTTTCTCGTTCTTCGCCACCCAAGGACCTCTCTCCCATGAATAAACGCACAATTGCACTCGTCGCGACACTCGCAACCCTCACTGCAAGTGGATGCACGAACATCGTCCAACACCCTATCGCGCTTGAAAACGCCTCCACTCGAGGCACTCCAGTTGTAACCCGCATGAGCGCATCCGACCAAGGCTTTCGCTTTCTCGGACTGGGGGCAGAACCGTCAATGAAACGAGCCATGGACAAGCTCTACGCCAACGCATCAATGTCCGGCTACCAAATTAGCGGGAACAATTACGCATTTCAAAACATCCTCTCTGAAACGAGATACAGTTTCTTGTATCCGATTCTCGGGACCTCAACCATCACCGTATGTGCAGATCTTTATGCGTACGAAAACTGGATTCCGGAGCGACCCGAATACAATGAAAACCAGGACAAATCTCCTCGCTAAATCGATCTCGACGTTAGCTTCGTTATTCGTGCTTTCCGGTTGCGCTTCGATTGTCAGCGACACCACGTACCCGGTTACCGTTGGCACTTTCGTCCCCAACGCAAAATTCACCGTCAAAGATGAAAGATCCGGAAACATTGTTCATATGGGCACAACGCCTCAAAGCGTAGTTCTCAGTAGTAGTAGTGGATTTTTCCAAGCTGCAAAATACAAGATTGAAGTAGAAAAAGACGGATACCAAAAGGGTTACCACTATCTGAACGCAGAGATTGAACCCTGGTATTTCGGAAATCTTATTTTCGGCGGTCTCATCGGTCTCATTATCGTTGACCCATTAACGGGTGCGATGTGGAAATTGCCGGAGTATGTAACCGTTGGGCTCTACCCCCTGCCTTCCCAAGACACGCACGCGGTCGTAGAAGAGCAAAATCTGGCTCGAGAGTCTTCAGTCAAACGCACTGCCAAAGGAGTAAAACACGAGGCCCCGCCCCAACATTAACATTGAATGGCACAGAAACAGCGAAACGCGGATGTAAGCACATCCGCGTTTTTTTCGGCGTTTAAATCCGCGCCCCTGAAAATTATTCATGAAAAATTCGTGGATTCTTTTTGGAAACCGCCGCTCCCGCGAAAATTTGTGCCGTTTACGTTTTTGCTTCGCAAAGCCACGCTCCGCGATATTCACTATTCAAGCATAAAATATCGTTTTTACTATGATGAACTCGTTGATTGCTTTTTGTTTGCGGAAGCGCTGGACGGTGGTTTTTCTCACGCTTTTGCTCGTTGCCGCGTCGCTTTTTGTGGCGAAAAACACGCCGGTCGATGTGTTCCCGGAATTGCGCGTGCCGCGCGTTACGATTCAGACGGAAGCCGGCGGGCTGACGGCGGAGGAAGTCGAACGTTACATCACGATTCCTGTCGAATCCGCGATGAACGGCACGGCGGGCGTAAAGGAAGTGCGCTCGTCGTCCGGCGGCGGCTTGTCGTTTGTCTGGGTCGATTTTGACTGGGACACGGATATTTACCTCGCGCGCCAAATCGTGACGGAGCGCCTCGCGAGTGTGCGTTCGTCGCTCCCGGAAAACGTTGATGTCGAGCTCGCGCCGATTGTTTCCGTAACGGGCGAAATCATGCTCATTGCACTCACGCCGGACGCCTCGTTCGCGACGCTTTCCGAAGCGGAAAAAAATCAACGCATGCTCGATATGCGCCAACTCGCGGAATACCGCCTGCGCAACCGTTTGCTTGCAATTTCCGGGGTCGGGCAAGTTACCGTACTCGGCGGGCGTTTGCCGGAATATCAAATCGTTTACGATCCCGCGCGCCTGCGTCAGGGCAACATTTCGCTTGATGATCTGAAAGCCGCCGTCGAAGCCGCAGGTTCCGCCGAGCCTGCCGGCTACCTCGAAGACGTCGCCGGACTGGAACTCCCGATTCAGCAGGATTCCCGCATCGAAACGCTCGAGCAAATCCGCCGCTCGCTCGTTCCCGCACACGCCTCGGGAACAGCAAGAATCGAAGACTTTGCGGAAGTCAAAATTGACGGCGCACCGCGTCGCGGGAACGCCGGATTCATGGGCACCGACGCGATTGTGCTTTCCGTCCAAAAAGTTCCCGGCGCAAACACGCAGGAACTGACGCGAGCGGTCGATCAAGCCGTCCGCGAATTTTCCGCAAGCCAGCTTCCCTCCGGCATGGAAATCCGCGCCGACGCTTACCGCCAATCCGACTTCATCGAGCTCTCTCTCGCGAACGGCGCGGAAACCCTGCTCACGGCGGGAATCGTCGTCATGCTCGTGATTTTCCTCACTTTGCTGAACGTGCGCACGGCGCTCATTACGCTCGCCGCAATGCCGCTCTCGATTCTTTTCGCCGTGCTGTTTTTCCCGATGTTTGATTTGGCAATCAACATCATGACGCTCGGCGGCTTGGCGGTTGCCGTCGGGGATGTCGTGGATAATGCGATTATTTTCGTCGAAATCGCTTGGCGGAAACTTTCCGAAAACGCCGCGCTCCCGCCGGAAAAACGCCGCTCGAAATTCGACGTACTCATGGGTGCGAAAAATGAAATTCTCGGTTCCATCGGTTATTCGTCGGTAATTATTTTGCTCGTTTTCACGCCCGTGCTTTTTCTTTCAGGCTTGGAGGGACAATTTTTCCGCCCGCTCGGAATTTCGTTCATGCTCGCGTTCGCGATGTCGCTCGTCGTCGCCGTAACCGTCGTTCCCGTGCTTTGCTCACTCGCATTTCGTGCGAAAAAAACGGTAGCGGGAACGCCGGAAAGCACAGCCGCGCAGGAAAGTTTTTCCGTGCGGCAAATTCGCCGCTTCTACGCACCGGTGCTGAATTTCTGCCTGCGCCGCGCCAAAACCGTCGTCGCGGGAACGCTTCTGCTCACGGCGGGAGCGCTCTGGCTCGCGAGCACCTTCGGAGCGAGTTTTCTCCCGCCGTTTAACGAAGACTGCTACACGGTTTTCGTCAACGCCGTACCGGGAACTTCGCTCGAAGAAACCGAACGCATCGCCCGCCAATGCGCGAAAAATGTGGAAAAAATCGACGGCGTGCTCAGCGTCGCCCAGCGCACCGGACGCGCCGAAAACGACGAACACGCCGAGCCCGTTTCCGCCTCGGAAATCCTCGTTCGCGTGGATTTGAAGAAAAACCAGCGCGAACTGCGCGCGAAAATTCAGGACGCGATCGAAGGCATTCCGGGAACGTCCACAATGATCGGCTATCCGCTCGCTCACCGCATTTCCGCCGCCCTTTCCGGCTCCAACTCCGAAATGGCGATTAACATTTACGGGAGCGAGCTCCCGCAACTGCGCAAAGCCGCACTCAAAGCCAAGGAAATTTTGGAAAAACTGCCCGAAGTCGCCGACGCACGCGCCAACCGCGAAGTCATGGTCGATACGATTCGCGTGCGCTACAATCAGGAAATTCTCGGCGTTTACGGGCTGACGATTGCCGAAGCCGCTGAACAGGTCTCCACCGCAATGAACGGCGCGAAACTCGGCGAAGTCATCAAAAATCAGGACCGCTGGAACATCGTGATGCGCCTCGATCCCGAGTTGAGAATGTCCGTTGACGACGTGCGCAATCTCGAACTCATCGGTACAAACGGACGCTCCGTACGCCTCGGCGAAGCCGCCGACGTTTCCCGAGAGGAAATCACGAATCTGATTTTGCGCGACAACACGCTCCGCAAAGCCATGATCTCCTGCAATCCGTCGCCGGATTCCAACCTCGGAGACCTCGTCAAAGCCTGCCGCGAAAAGCTCGATCCCGCGATGCACGAACTCGGTTGCACTGTCGAATACGCGGGAACGATTCAGGCGCGCGAATCCGCTGCACAACGCCTTTATATGCTCGGAGCAGCGATTATGATCGCGATTGTTTTCCTGCTCACCGCCGCGCTCGGAAGTTTGCGCAGCGCGCTCGTCACGCTCGTGAACATCCCGCTCTGCCTCATCGGCGGAATCGCCGCCGTGTTCGTCGCGACGCCGGGAACGCTCGCTTCCGTTTTCGGCGGCGGGAACTACATCGCTCCGATCTTGTCCGTCGCGTCGATTGTCGGGTTTGTTACCGTCATCGGTTTCGGCGTGCGCTCCGGGTTAATTTTGCTGAACCGCTACCGCGATTTAAGTAGTAGAGGTATGGATACGGATTCGGCAATTCGCGTCGGTTCGCTCGAACGCGTCGTGCCTATTATCATGACGTCCCTCACAACGGAGCTCGGACTGCTTCCTCTGATCCTCGCCATCGACCAACCGGGCGGCGAACTTCTCGGACCGCTCGCGATTGTGCAATTCGGCGGACTTATTTCCGCAACCGTCCTTTCGCTCCTCGTCGTTCCCGCCGCCGCCAAATTGCTGGGAAAGAGAGTGAATAATGAATAATTAATGGTGAACAACGCAGAGTTAAGGTTTTTGCCGGAGGCAAAAACTTTGAACAAGGAATTGTTCCCTATTCGTTATTAATTATTCCCTAAAAAAAGCGTTCCCGTGCGGGAGCGCTTTTTTTGTTTGTTCGGTTGAATTATAAACAAATATTTATAATTCATGTCTTGCGGAGGAGACCAAATTCTCTATTTTCGGAGGCACAAAGAAATTTTTTTTGTGAGCTTTTACCCCTAAAAAAATAACTCC
>JAGBIL010000024.1 GCA_017935025.1 Opitutales bacterium
ATTGATGTGTTGAAGTTAATTCCTCCGACACCCTTTTCCAGAATGTCCAAAATTCGTTCTGAAAATATACTTAGGCACGTTCTCGATTGGTCCTCAGCCCAAGGACCCCATGTCGAATAGCCGTCACAGCTATTCATCGTAAAATTTTCCCCCAGAAGTTGCTGGAGGGAAGCGTATTCCTGTGAAAAAAATCCGCCGCTACCGGATGATATCGGCATCGAGCTTCCGGAGGTATTCGGAACTTCGCCGGAGAAATACCAAGAAACGCCCATGTAAACCTGTCCGGCAACGGACAAATCCCAATTATCCATGTAGGCTTCGAAAATCGCTAATTCGTAGCAACCGCGTCCGGAGTGATATATTTTTGTTCCGGCTCCGTTTGGGGTGTTCGGAGGTAATTTATTTCCGGCGGCAATATAGCAGTCTTGCCAATATTGGATCATGTTGGAGGAGACCGCCGCCCAGCACATATTCAGGTCGGAAAGAGTGCTGGTCTGCGTGCTGTGCTTATTCACATCGTACCAGCCGCTTTTTTCCGTAACGCCGGGAGCGAAGATGGTTTTCGTTCCCGCGAAGCAGGGAAGGGTGAAAAGGGAGAGTGCGGTCGCTGCGAAAGTGAGACGTGCCGCATGGAGAAATGTCGAGTTCCCGTGTCTCATAGTGTGAAACGCTACTGTTAGAGTGATAATTGTCAACGCGGAAAAAGAATTTAACCGAGGGCTTTAACTTTTAATCCTTGCTTTGCAGGCCCCGGGGCAGATAGCGAGTCCGCCGAGGGAAGTTTCGCGCAGTTCACGCGGCATGCGGCGCCCGATGTCGCGCATGGCGAAAACGGCATCGTCGAGAGAGACGCGCGGATCGGCTCCGGCAAGGGCAAGTGTAGCGGCGAGCCAGGAATGTACGGCGAACATTCCGTTTCGGGAAACGCAGGGGACTTCGACAAATCCGCCGATCGGGTCGCATACGAGCCCGAGCGTGTTAATCAGCGCAAACGTTCCCGCGGCGCAGGCTTGTTCGGGCGTACCGCTGAGGGCTTCGACAACTGCCGCTGCCGCGATGCACGAGGCGCTGCCGACTTCTGCCTGACATCCTCCTTGCGCTCCGGCGAGAAATGCGTTTCCGGCGATAATAATACCGACGCCGCTCGCGGTGAAAAGTGCCTGTGTAAGTCTGTCTTCGTCGAGCCCTCGCGTTTCTTCCAGCAAAACGAGGCACGCGGGAACGATACCAGAAGAGCCTGCGGTAGGGGTTGCGACGATGCGTCCGAATTGCGCATTGGTTTCCAAAACTGCGCAACTGTACGCCACGAGACGCGTCAGATCTTCTCCGAGGAGTGAGTTCCCGCCTTTTGCGTAATCGAGGACTTTCGCGGCATCTCCTCCGGAGAGTCCGCTTGGAGACGGAGTGCGGATTTCCAAGCCGCGTCGGATTGACGCACGCATCGTCTGAAAATACGTTTTCATTTTCGCGAAAATTTCTTCGCGGGAAAGTCCGGTCATTTCAACTTCGCGGCGTAGGGCGAGCTCGGAGATTGAGATTTTTTCCCGAGCGCAAAGTGCGAGCATTTCGGCGGCTGTGGTATAAGCGTTCATAAAAAACTTTTTTAATTTGACTGATTTTCGTCGGTTGAAAAACTACGGGAGCCTCGGAACGGCGAGAAGGCGACGCACAAAGGGGATTTTCCGCAGGACGCTCATGCAGTCCGGCGGGAGCGGGGCATCGATTTTGATAATAGTGAGCGCTTCGCTGTTGCGCATACGGCGCGTGGTCTGGATGGCAGCGATGTTGACTTCGATGCAGGCGAGTAAGCCCGTTACTCGCGCGAGAAACCCCGGGCGGTCCATATGCCAGAACACAACAGCATCGAGCTCGCCGTTCAGCTCCGTTTCAAAACCGTCAATTTCGCGTACGACAACGCTTCCTCCGCCGATGCTTGCTCCCGTGACGGAAAGGCGCTCGCCGTCGGGGAACAGGTAGGTGATGCGCGCTGTGTTCGGGTGTGCGTTTGCGCCGAGATCCACTTTTCGAAATTCGATGCTGATGCCGTTGGCTTGGGCGAGTTTGAGGGCATCTTTAACGCGTTCGTCGTCAGGCGGAAGCCCGAGGAGCCCGGCAACGAGTCCGCGATCCGTTGCGTGTCCTTCTCCCGTTGCCGCAAATGAACCGTGAAGCTCAATCAGGATATTCGGATAAAACGCCGTGCCGCCGCCGCAAATCCCGCGTGCGAGGAGTCCGAGACGGACGGCCCCCGCCGTGTGCGAGCTGGAGGGCCCGATCATAGCGGGGCCGATGATGTCGAATGCGGAGTAAGTATTATTCATTGTCGGGAAACTGCGGAAACAGCGAAAATCTAAAACGGCTATTGCGTTCCCGCAAATTGAAATTTAGCGAAGCATAATGAGAGGAATGGGAAGAAAGAGAAGAATGAGTATTTTCCCGTTTCTCTCATTCCTCCCATTCTTCTCATTAATCACCTGGCGCTTCGCTAAATTTCAATTTGCGACAACGCAGGCTTTGCGAGAGAATTTCCCGCGTGAGAAGTTGTCCTGCAATAGCCCGTCTGCTTTGCTCCGTGTTCGCTTGTGCGTTTGCGGCGGGGACGCTGTGCGCGGATGAGCCGGAGAAAAAAAAGAAAATCTCGGGAGAGTTGCAGGGTTATTTCGTACGGGTCAAAAGCGGCGTTTCCGGCGAAAAGGAGCTTTACTATAACAAGGACGGTTCGCTGCGAAGCGCTTCCGGCGACGGGTTGCTCGGCGGGGATTTTTCGCTCGACGAAAGTTTGCTCGGCGAAGGCGATTTGAATCTCGAATTTGAACCGGAGCCGATTCCGCAGGACGGCGGCGCCGCTCCGCAGTCAGCCGCAGAGCGCGTTCCCGCGAAAAAATCTGCCGACCTTCCGCCTTCGCCTGTTCCCGCGCCGAAAGCTCCCGCGAAAAAATCCGAACCGGAGGCGGAAATCGGAACGGTCGACGAAGATGCGACGTTGAGAAAATTTTCCCGCAGGCACAGCGATTTCGGTATCAATTCCGACAACTTCAAAAAAGTCGTCAACACCACGGTTACCGATCGTTTCAACGACGCGGTTTCGCTCCGCGAATGGCAAGGCTCGGCGACTTACGGGATGCGGCGTTTTTCGGGCCCGGGCGAAAATTACGAAATGCGCTCGGCACGGTTTGACGGGAACGCGCTTGAGCTGGGTCTCTTTGAAACGCGCTCCAATCTCGCAGGCGAAAAAATGTTTGTCCGCACGAACGAAGGCCTTCTCGAAGTGCGCCTGAACAGCAAGTTTTCCTCGATGCAAGATATACGCGCGGCGGAGCGCCCGGTCGCGTTGCGCGAGACGTCCGGCTTTTCCATGCAGGACATCAACCGCTACCAGTTCCGCCGAAACCGTTCGAGCGATCCGGGCTTGTCCGTCGTTTCTCCGGACGGCGAAGGGACGGTGCGCAAAGAAACTTTTAACGGGAAAGACCTGAAAGTCGGGAAATAAATTTTCCGCGTTCCCGCAGATTTTTTTTTGAAAAAATTTTACGAGAAAGAACCACGATGCCGGAAGGTGCCAAAGTGCAGAAAATGTTCGCCGGAATAGCGAAACGCTACGATTTCGCAAATTTGCTTTTGAGCGGCGGATGCAGTTTTTATTGGACGCGGCGGCTTGTTGCGCAGGTAAAGCGCTTCGCTCCGAAAGAAATCGCCGACCTTGCCACGGGGAGCGGGGATGTCGCGTTCGAGCTGAAGCGCCGCTTGCCGGACGCTCGCGTGCGCGGTTTCGACTTTTGCGAAGAAATGCTCGCCGTCGCGCGGGAACGGGCGGAGAAAATTCCCGGCGCGGAAACGATAGAATTTGCATTCGGCGATTGCATGGCGCTCCCGCTTGAGGACGCGTCCGTCGATGCCGTAACGATTGCTTACGGCGTGCGCAATTTTGAAGATCGTCCGCGCGGCTTGCGCGAAATCCGGCGCGTGCTCAAACCCGGAGGAAAAGTCTTTATTCTCGAATTTACGCAACCGGCGGCGTGGTTTCGCCCGATTTATTTCCTCTACCTGAAATTTTTACTCCCGCTGGTGGCACGCGCGGTAACGGGCGACAAAAAAGCCTACGATTATCTGGCTGGCTCCATCGAAGCGTTCCCGCGGAAGGAACGGCTGGCGGCGGAACTTCGCGATGCCGGATTTTCGTCCGTGCGCGCAATCGGGCTTACGGCGTCCATCGTCGCGATTCATGTGGCGGAAAAGTGATTCATTTTCGTTTTTCCGATGGATTTTCAAAAAAAAGTTTTTGATCGGCGCGCGCCCGCAAAAATCAATCTGATGCTTGCGATTACGGGAACGCGCGATGACGGTTTTCACAACCTCGTTTCGCTGGTGGCGCCCGTTCCCGCGTTGTTCGACGTTTTGAAAATGACGTTGCGTCCCGACGCGGCGGCGGATTCGCTCGCCTGCGCAATGCCGGGTGTCCCGCTTGACGCGGCGAACCTCGTCTTGCGCGCGGCGGCGGCGTTTCGTTCCCGCGTTCCCGCGTTCCCGTTCGTGCATTTCGAGTTGGAGAAAAACATTCCGCACGGCGCGGGTCTGGGCGGCGGAAGCTCCGACGCTGCGACGGCGATTTTGCTCATGGCGGAGGCCGCGGGAACGCTCGCTCCGTGCGATGAGGTTTTGCACGCGATCGCTGCAGAAATCGGCTCGGATTGTCCGCTCTTTCTTGCGGGCGAGCCGATTGTGATGCGCGGACGCGGCGAACGCACGGAGAAACTTTCCGCCGCGGAAAAGACCTCCGTTTTCTCAAAGCGTTTTCTGATTTTTAAGCCGGCATTCGGCGTGTCCACGGCGGAAGCGTACGGCGCGATGAAGCGTGCGGCGCCTGCGTACTACACGCCGGAAAACCTCGCGGAAGAAAAACTTTCCGCGTGGCGGAAAAATCCCGCGGGAACGCCGCTTCCGTTGTTCAACGACATGGAGCGTCCGGTTTTCAAAAAACATTTGGCGTTGCCGGCACTTTTCGAAATTTTGCGGGAACGTTTCGGTCTCGACCCGCACATGAGCGGAAGCGGAAGCGCGTGTTTTGCGGAAATTGACGATTCGACGGACTTGCCCTCCGTCCGAGCCTGCATCCGCGCGTGCTGGGGAGAAACCGCATTTGTTTTTTCATGAAAACCTTGCGGATTGTCCGGTTCCCGGGGCATGGCACACTTTCAGCGTGTGTCTCTGCTTAAACAAAAAAAAAAGGGCTGAAAGCCGTTCGGATTATAGCTCGAGGCAAGTTCGCGGGAACGCGAACGGCGCCTTGGGTCAACGGACAAACAAAAATCCGTCCTGTAAGGACAAAAGAAAAAGGACAGCCGAGACGGCTGTCCTCCATGACAAAATCCGTGAAATTTTTGAGAGTTTTCGGTACGCGCCGCGCTTATTTTGCGCCGTTGAGCGCGCGGCGCAGATCCTGCGAGAGCGCGAGGGCATCGCTTCGCGCGAGAACAGCTTTGTCCCACTGAGCCGCGAGCGTTTCGTCATCGACATCGGGGTTGCCGAACATTTCGAGAAAAAGTCCGTATTCGGCAAATGCGTTGTGCCAAACGGGATTTGCTTTGCGGAAATGCGCGGAGAGTTCGGAAAGTTTTTCGGAGACAAGCCGGCGAATATCTTCGTTCAGACGGAAATCCACGAGGTCGCTTGCAAGAACACGCGTCTCGCTTCCGTCTTTTTCAATGAGAAAAAGAAGTGCGTCGTCAAAAACGCGTTGCGATTCTTCCGGCAAATCAATTCCGGAAGGTGCGTCGGCTACGAGTCGGTGAAAGCGCGCGTTCCAGAATTTGCGCGCGGCTTCTTCCGTGTATTTCCCTTCCGGGAAAATTTGCGGGAACGCGGCGGCGAATTTTTCTTCATCTGTTTTTTTTGTATCCAGAAAATAAAATACATTGGGCGAAGCGCGCAGAAGCCAGAGCGCGTTCGTGCGCAGTGCTTCGTCGCGGGAAAGCGCTTCTTCCGTTGCCCCGAGAATAGAAAGCGGAGGCAATGCCGGTGTTTTGCGGGATTTTTTTTGCAGAAAAATCCTCCGGCCGGGCAAACTTCCGATGCGGCTTTCTTCCGCGACGGCGAAGGCGATCCACGCGGGAACGTCCGACGGATTTTTCCCGGGAACGAGGTTGAAAATCATTGCCTGCGTGAGGCGAAGCCGAATTGCGTCGTGCGCAGCGGTGTCGGAAAAATCGACGCTGAGAAAAAGCGTCGCGAAATCGTCCTCTCTTTTGAAAAGGCTGAAAATTCCGGGCTGAGAAAAAAGCTCCGCGCGAACGCGAAATCCCGGCGGGGGAAGCAGAACTTTCCAGAGGCGCGGGTTTTTGACGAAATAGGCTTCGACTTCGCGCGCGAGTTCTGCGGTGGTCTTTACGGCGTTCGGCGAATCTGACGATAGCTCGAAATATTCCGTGCGCGCGCCTGAGAATTTTTCTGTGGACTCGGGCGAAACTTCTTCGACGGTTTCAGTCTTTTCGGGCGGAGCAGCTTCCGTCGCGGGAACGCCCGGTTCACCGAGCGCGCCTGTTGTCGCCGCGCAGAAAAATGCGACGGGAACGACGATTTTTTTCCGGGAAAAAATCATGTGTGCTCAGGGACGTAGGCGAGTTCGAGCGTCTGTCCGGGGGCGAGCGTTACGGATTCCCCGAGCGGCTCGGACTCGTTGTCGTTGCGGAGAATCCGCACGGTGATTTCTTCGGTGAGCGAGTCGAAATCATAGCTCCATTTCCCGATTTCGACAAAGGTCATCGGTGTTCCCGCGTGCTCGGAAAGTCCGGGTGCGTTCCCGCGCAGAAGCGGTTTGTTGCCGATGCCGAGCATGGCTTCGAGAATGAGCGTCGCGGCGTGAGCTTGCGGGAAATCGCCGAGTTCAAATTCGCTTTGCTTCGCGGGCGCGTCCTCCGCTTCCTCGGGTATTTCCCCGGAGGAAATTTCGGCGGTGTCTTCGGGAAAATCTTCGACAAATTCGCAGTCATCATCGGAGGATTTTTCTTCGGCGGGGGCTTCCTCTTCGTCAATCTCGGGAACGTCGAAGTTTTCGGAGTTTTCGTTTTCGTCGTCAATTTCGCCGGGAGCGAGGTTTTCCAGCGCGACCAAAAAATCTTCGAGGCGTTCGGAAATCGCGTCCAGTTTTTTGTGCGCGTCTTCGTCGGGCTCGGGCTCGCCGATTTTTTCGTCTAATTCCTCGAAATGTTCTTCGAGGTTTTTGAAAAGTTTTTCGCGGAACGCGTCAAAATCGTCGGACAAATCCGGTTTCGTCTTGGCGAGCGCCGCGAGGAATTTTTTCTCAATGTTTTCCTGGCGTTCGGAAATCGCGTTGAGGCGCTTGATGAGCGTTTCTCCGAGCGAGCGCAAATCTTCGTGGATGATTTGCTGGTTTGCTACGATTTTTTGCGTTCCGGTATCGCTTCCCGACGGATTTTGCGACGTTCCCGCACGCGGATTCTTTGCGTCAAAAATAAACGGAAGCGTGGCGCAAATTTGCCCGACGAGCAAAACCGATGCGAGCAGGACGAGTGTTCCCGTGCCGTGCTCTTCTTGGCTGACGTAAAAAAGCGTGGCGGCAACGGCAGAAATAAAGATAGCGGGAAGGGCGAGTTTTTGCATGGGGAAACGGGGTTGAGGAGGAAGTTTTTTTTAAGAATTAGAAATGAGTAAGGAGGTTAATTTCTAACTGATGCCGAAGGTTTTCACGGGAAAAGCGACAGGCGTGTCGCTTCGCCCGATTACGAAAGGAAGCCGACTTTGCGGTAGACTTTCGACAACGTGCGGTTGGCGGTGCGCTGTGCGGCTTCCGCTCCGGCTTTGAGTACGGAATCAAGGTAGTCCTTTTGAGAAACGAGTTCTTCGTAGCGCGTGCGAATCGGCGAAAGCATCGCGACAACGGCATCGGCAACGGATTTTTTGAAATCGCCATAGCCTTTGCCGGCAAATTCCGCTTCGACGGCGGCGGCGGTCGTTCCCGTGATTGCCGAGTAAATCGAAATCAGGTTGGTCACGCCGGGTTTGTTTTCCGCATCGACGCGGATGGAGCCCTCGGAATCCGTTACGGCGGACATGATTTTTTTGCGGATAACGTCGTCTGTATCGACAATGTAAACCGTTCCCGCCTGATTCGGGTCGGATTTCGACATTTTTGAAGTCGGATTTTGGAGTGACATCACGCGCGCTCCCGCCTTGCCGATAAACGGTTCGGGAATGTTGAAGGTCGGCGAATACGTCGAATTGAATTTTTCCGCGAGGTCGCGCGTGATTTCCAAGTGCTGCTTTTGGTCTTCTCCCACGGGAACGACGTGTGCATTGTAGAGCAAAATATCCGCAGCCATCAGCGCCGGGTAGTAAAGCAGACCCGCACCGACGGAAATTTGCTTTTTCGCCTTGTCCTTAAATTGCGTCATGCGCTCGAGTTGCCCGAGCGGGCAAATGCAACCGAGAATCCATGCGAGCTCCGTGTGCCCGATGACCTGGCTCTGCGCAAACAACGCGCTTTTCGCGGGGTCGAGTCCGCACGCCATGTATTGCGCGAGGCAGGAGTAGGTGTTTTTGCGAAGCTCGGCGGCGACGGTCGGAACCGTAATGGCGTGCTGATTCGCGATCATGAAAAAGCAGGTGTAATCGTCCTGCATTTTTTTCCAGTTGAGCGCTGCACCGAGATAATTCCCGAGGTGGAGACGCCCGGTGGGTTGCGCTCCCGTGAGCACAATCGGTTTTTGCGTAGCGGTGTTTGCAGAATTGTTTTCGGACATAGTAACCTTTCCCCCGATCATGAACCCGCTTCGGCAAATTGGCAATTTCGCATTCTTTTTCGTACGAGAGCGGCATATGCTTTCGGATTGATGGAGAAACTCCGTCTTTAATAAATTTTTGTAATGACTACAAATTTTCTTGCAAAGAACTCCGGAAAAGTAGATATTTTCCTGCGTTGAAGGGAAATCCTGCAACAAGAACGACTAATCTTTCGATCGTTAAACAAATTTTTATCCGAATAACGCTTAAATCTGCACTTGAATCTGTTCTTTTTTGACGTTGACAATAATCACCACCACAGTGGCGTTTTTTCATTATGAGACACGGTCACACGACATTCCGCTACGCGGCACTCCTCTCTTTCGCAGTGTCCGCATTCTCCCTTTTCATCCTTTCCTCCTTCGCGGGAACGAAAACCATCTTTGAGTCCGGCGGGACCATCGAGCCCGGCTGGAGCGACGTAAATAAAATCAATAAAGAAAGACAACAAATCATGAAAAAGTACGAACAAAAACCCCTGCGCTACGACATGAGCGCCCTCGAGCCTCATATGCAGAAATGCACGCTTGAGTTTCACTACGGCAAGCACCACGCGGCGTATATCGCAAACCTGAATGCGGCGCTCGAAAAGACACCGGAGTTTGAAGCCCCCGAATGTCCGGCGCGCCTCGTTCATCACCTCCATCACGTTCCCGAAGCGATTCGCACGGCGGTGCGCAACAACGGCGGAGGGCACTTCAACCACTCGTTTTTCTGGAAATGCCTCACGCCGAACGGGCAGGGCGCTCCCTTGGGCGAACTTGCCAAGGCGATCGACCGCGACTTCGGCTCGTTTGACGCGTTTCGGGAAAAATTTGAAGCGACGGCAATGTCGCACTTCGGCTCTGGTTGGGCTTGGCTGATTTTGAAAAAAGATGGCAAACTCGCTGTTTGTTCAACCCCGAATCAGGACTGCCCGCTGATGCCGGAAAGCGTCGTTCCGGGCATCGAACGCGGTCGCCCGATTCTCGCGCTCGACCTCTGGGAACATTCCTTCTATTTGCAGTATCAAAACCGGAAAGCGGATTACATCAAGTCGTTTTGGAAACTTGTTGATTGGGAACAAGCCGAAAAAGTTTACCAAAAAGCACTTGCGCATCGCCTTGCTAAGGCGGAAGGGAAAAAGGACGGTTGTTGCTGCTCCCAAGAAAAACAAGGATGCATGATTTAACCGTTCCCGTCACGGGAATCGGAAAATAAAAACGATTCACAGTCAAACTTCCTTGGGCGTTCCCGAAAAGAAAGGCGGGAACGCTTTTTTTTTGACTACGGAATGCACGTATTTGTTTTTTAAGACCAAAATAAAAAGCTCTCCCTCTTTTTAAGAGGGAGGGGATCGCACGCGGAGCGTAACGGTGAGGGCGTTCCCGGGCGGGAACGCAAAACCTCTCTCGGAGCCACAAAGACACGAAGTTTTTATTTGTCGGAGAAATAGACTCCGGCCGCCTCCGTGAGGCTTTCGAGCTGTTTCGCACACAGATTCACATCGATTCACACGGAATTGTTTTTTTAGGGAACTCAGAGCCTCGGAGAGGCGTTATGTACTAAAACCCTTCCGCGAGCGCGGGAACGCCGTCCGCTTTCTCAAAGCCTCGGAGAGGCGTTATGTTCTAAAACCCTGCGCGTAAGCGTAGGGTAGGGAACGAAAAAAAACAACGAGCCTTGGAAAGGCGAAACAAAGCCGAATGATGTGCGGAGATCGGTTCCCGCGTTCCCGCCGCGTGTTGTACACTTTCAGCGTGCAGGCTTTTTGTCATTTTTCGTAGAGCGGCGACTCGCTTTGCTCGCTTGCCCTCGCTGACCGATTGCGCTCCCTCGGGGCTTGTTTTTACCCCAAAAAATAAAAAAATGCGGGAACTCGTGAAAATTCGACGACTAAATAAATTTTTTTGGGGTTCCCGAACACCGAAGATTTCTCCGAAATTGCCCGCGTTCCCGCATAGACACTAATCTGAAAAATGTCTACAAAATAGTGGGAAATAGGAGATTTCTGGCTCATTTCTACTTGCGGGAACGACAAAAAAAAAACTATGATGTGGAAAACCCCAAACAACAACCCCATCTAATCTATTGAGTATGAAACCCTCAAAATTCTTCCTTTCTACCCTTATCGCCGCTTCCGCCATGACCGCTACCGCGTACGCGGAAAATTTAACGGCAACGACGGATGCACAAATTTCCGAGTCGAAGACTTACGATGTCGTGAATGTCACGTCTACAGCTACTGTTACGGTTGATAAAGGAGCTGTTCTTACGACAACACGTTATACGGGGGTGGATGCTGATCGTGCTACGACGACGCTGAATATTGACGGAACGATGACGGTCTTGGGTGGCGCGACAAATGGACAATCCGGATCTGCGGGAAGTTTCAATATCGCACACTGGTCTGCTACAGGGACGGTAAATGTGAATGGAACCTTAAATCTCAATTCCGGAATTTCTGTGAAAGATGGTTATGGCGTATTGGAAATTAATAGCGGCGGTGTTGTGAACTTCGTTGACGGTATTCACTTCGCGGGACAGGGAGGGAGCATTACGTTGTCGTTAAATTCGGGAGGGCGAATGAATGTTGGAGCCAATGGAATTGATGCAACAACGAATGCATCATGGTTATCTTGGGGCGGATATAACACAACGGTGGACGTTTTGATCAAAGGGGGAACTGTCGGCATCCTGGGAACAGCAGATGAGGAAGCGTCTTGGTCTTCGAGTAGAAATTTTTTATTAGAAGGAAGTGTTATATTTGATACGACGAAATACATTATGGCGGCAGATGGTAATTCGTCGGCTGCTGCTTTGGACTCGGACTCGTTTCAATACGGAAATATTGCACTTTCGGGGAATATTTCTATGACGAACGCTGTTACTGTTGTAGGGGAAGGGACGCTTGATCTCTCCGAGGCAACGGTTGTGCTTGATTATGGAATTTTATCGACTCTCGCATCCAGTGGTTTCGATACAGCGGAAAGTGGACAGCAGACGGTTAATTTAAGTCTTACTGTCGCGCAGGGGGCGGGATCGGTTTCCGGACTAACAGCGAGCAAGGTTTCTTTCTACGGAGTTGAGGCTGGCACTATATCTGAGGATTTTAAAACCGCGTCGTTCGGGTTCGACGTGTACAATATCGCTGCCGGCGATACAAGAACTTCCGAGGAGGTTGGTACTTCTTCTTTCGTACATATCGCAGCCGAGGGGACATTGGATCTCGGAGAAACAGAAGAATCGGTGTCCCTTAATAACGTTGTTGGGGATGGAAGTGTTAAAATTGTCAGCTCTGCCGATGGTCATGCTGTTTCTGTGGTTCTCTCTGAAGAGTTTACCGGAACTGTGGATTTTACGGGAAAATTTAACACGGGAATGGCTAGCATAGCGCGTGGTGCAACACTTGCGCTTTCTAAGTCATCAGAAAGCTATGCGAGTTTGTGGGGGGACGGTACGCTTGTGTGTGATGTCCTTTTCAAAACGGATTATCAAATAGGGGACACTACGTCGACGACGATCGGATTTACGGGGAGCGTGGTTGGCGAAGAGGGGACAACGATCACGGTGAATGAGACCGTAAACGGGTACGGGGTTTCGCAGATTGGGACCGCGAATTTTGACGGGACTGTGTCCTTTGACAAAGTGAATGTTCGCGGTGTCGCGAATTTTAAAAACTCTGCAACGATTAGGGAATTGCAAAGCTCGGGAACGACAACGATTTCCGGCTCAAGGGAGTCTTCGATTACCACGTTAACGAGCACGGGGACGTTGGATATTTCCGGTGGAACGAATACGATTGATACTTTGAACATCTCCGGAGGAACGACAACGATTTCCGGAGGAACGACGACGGTTGTGAATGATGTTGAGGTGTCCGGAGGGACTTTGATTCTTAGCAGCGGAGGGCAAAATGGACCTCTTTCCGGAGGGCTGAAGATAGGGCAGAGCGGATTGGTCCGGTTGACTGTCGGCGATGCTACCGGATGGGGAGGAAGCATCAACTCTTTAACCATTCTGGAGGGTGGAGAGTTGAGAATTGAAACCAATTCGAATGCGGGATCGAACCAGACGTTCAATATGTCTAAGGGTATTATCCTGCAAGGAGGTAAAATCACGGGAACGAACGAAAACGGATATTCCAAGTTCGACCTTTATAATGCAGATTCAGGGCTTTCTACATTGGCATCTTCAATAACTGCCGAAATTTCGGCGGCAGTAGGACTACGTAAGAATGGGACGTTTACGGTTGCGAAAGGCAAAACTGAGAGCGGTGTGGACTTGCTTGTTTCCGGAATGCTTACAAATTATGGTCAGGTTACAACGCAATGGTCGGATGCGGAGTCCGCTCTAATAAAACTCGGAGAGGGGACAATGAAGCTGTCCGGAGACAATCAATACTGGTGGACAGGAGCGACGATCAAAGAAGGAGTCTTGGTGGCGGCGAGCACTTCTGCGCTTGGAACGGGAAAAGTCGCGGTTTCTGCGGGCGCGACGCTGACGTTCGCGACGACGGTTTCCGGCGTTACGGGAGGAGTCGAGATTAACGAAGGTGCGACGTTTGCGATTGATTTGACCAATTTCGCGCAGACGGTTTCCGAAGGAGATAAAGTCGGGTTTACCATTCTTATGAATACAGCCCTTACGTTTAATGGAGCCGACGCAAGTACGTTGACGTCGAATGATATCGATGACAGCTACTTTGATGAGGCGGGCTCGACGTTGGGATCTTATTCCGATTGGGCTCGTGAATGGGCGTACAACACAGATACCAAGACGCTTTCGCTTACGCTTACAATCCCCGAACCGTCGGCATTCGGATTGTTGGCGGGAGTGGGCGCTTTGGTGCTGTGTGTGTCGCGGCGCAAACGCCGTAAATAATCCCGATAAGTAATTAATTTATAATTACAGTTGTGCGTTCCCGTGACTTCGGTTTCGGGAACGTTTTTTTTGGGGGGCGTTCTATCCCCAAGTTTTCGCTTGCGTCGCATGGGGTTACGGAAGTCACGCTCCTCGGGGGCTTTAGCTTTCCCCGAATCAAGAAAAGAGAACTTTCTTTTGCTTTTGTTCCTTTCCGGTAAAAAAACTCTGTGCTTCTGTGGCTCTGTGAGAAAATTTCTGCTCAGGAATGACGTGCACCTCACGGGGACGACAGGATTGTCGCCCCTCCACAAAAAACACTGAGTCTTTGTGTCTTTGAGAGGGGATTTTATTCGACACTGCGAGCGGCGCGGGTCGCCGCTGCGAGGGAAAATTCGCAACCGCAGTAGCATTGACGGTAAATACCAAGGGCGGCGGAGAGCTCCATGGTGCGCTTGAAACCGTCTTTTTTCTTAAAGTCGATCTCGAGAAAATGTTCGGGATCAATACTTTTTCCGACCTCAAAAATCACTTTCGAGGGCTTGTAGCGGCTGACGGAGAGCGTTGTCGTGAATCCCTCGCAGGCGTGTTCCCGCATCGCTGCCGACGCGCGCAATAGCGAGTAGCGGAAACAGCGCGGGCAGCGTGCGCCGCGCTCGGGCTCGGCTTCAAATCCGCGAGCGACGCGTTCCCGCCAGTCGGCGTGGTCGGGCGCATCGACAATCAGCGGAACTCGATAATGTGCGGCGAGTGTTTCGAGCCCTTCCAAGCGGCGCAAAAATTCTTCGTGCGGGTAAATATTGGCGTTGGAGTAAAAGAGAATCACTTCGTCTCCGCGCGCAAGCAGGAGATCGACACAATGTGCGGCGCAAACACCGCAACAGGCATGAAGAAGAATTCTCATGTTCCGTGAGCATCAGGCATCGGGCTTCAAACATCAAGCAAACACTTTAACGGATTTCGTCCGGAGCTTGATGCTTTGTGCTTGAAGCCGTTTAAATTCCGAGGTCGAGTTCGGCATCGTCTTGAAGTTCCGACGGGAACGGATCGCTGCCGTCTTCCCGCGCATCGCAGTAAATTTCGGCGAAAACTTCGTCTTGCCGCACAATGATTTGTCCGAGTCTTGCCAGCTCCAAGCACGCGAGGAAGGTGGAAACAAGGACGGCGACCGTGAGTTTTTCCGGCAAAAGCGAGGTGAACGAAAAGGATTTTTCCGTGCGAACGCGCTCCAGAATGTCTTCCATGCGTTGTGCGATGGTGACGGAGTCGCCCTGGATTTCTCCGGGCAAAATGCGGTCGGCGAGGCGCTTTAGCACGAGGTTGAAAACGTTCCACAAATCCATGCGCCCCACGGGCGCGATCGGGCGTTGCTCGGGCGCTTCGTCCGGCGTGATGTTGCGCGTCATGAAGCCTTGGCGCTCGGCGATGAGATCGGCGAGGTGCTCGGACGATTCTTTGAGTCGCTTGTATTGAATGAGTTGGCGGACGAGCTGCCAGCGCGGGTCGAGCTCTTCGTCCTCGTTCCCGCCGAGTTCGTTTTTATCGGGAATTGTTTCGCTACTCGGGAGGAGAACGCGGCTTTTGATGTACATGAGCGTTGCCGCCATGACAAAAAACTCACCTGCGATGTCGAGATTCATACGTTCGTTCCCGCGTAGAATTTCGAGGTATTGCTTGGTGACGGATTCGATCGGAATGTCGTAAATGTCGATTTCGTTTTTCCGAATCAGAAAAAGGAGCAAATCGAGCGGACCTTCAAAGCGGGAGAGGCGAATGACGGGCGCTTCGTCTTCGAGCAAGCCGTCTCGGATTTTGGCGTCGCGAAAGTAGGGAAACTCGGATCCGGCTTCGGGAATGGGGGGCGTTTCGCTCATCGGGTTTTGCGGGAACACGGCATCAGAACAGCATTAGGCTGGCACCGACGTTGAAACTGAAGTCACTGTCGTCGCCTGCGTTGCGGCGGTGGCGTACGGAATATTCGATTTCCCAGATGTTTCCGAGGCGTTGCCGCACGCCGTAAATTTGGTCGGTCATTTCGTTGCTCAAATCGTCGAAACGCCAGTGCGCGAACGCCGCCCAGAACGTATTCAGCCGATAATCAATTCCTGCGTAAAGCTGCCGTGCGCGTGAGTCTCCGTAGGCAGACGGGTAAGGGTTTTTGTAAAGGTGAATTGTTCCGAAGGAGGCTTTCCAGAGGTCTCCGTCGGTGAGCGTCATGCCGGTTGTCAGGGCATTTGTCGAGAAATCGTAAACGTCCATGCGATGCGAGACGTTGAAGCTGATCCACTCTGCGGGCGTAACGGAGAGGTCGATAAAATTATCGGAAAGCGTTCGGGTGTCGCCCGGGCGGTAGGTTTTCCGGAAATCCTGATAAATATTGAGCTCGATGAGGTCGCGGGACCCGTAGCCGTCGGCTCGGGTTTGGAAGAGATTTTCCAAGCCGATGCGGAAAATGTGCTCGTCGTAAAGTTGGTCGATGGCGCGATTGTCGGAAAGATCGAGAATCGTCGGACGCGAAAGGTAAATTTCCCGATCGATGGCGGGAATGCGGTGATCGCCGACGGTCGGATTGGGAATGTAACGGTATTGGAAAACGGGGCGGAGTATGTGGCGTAAGCCGTTGATGCCCCAAGTTTCGTTGCGGTAGTTGTTGGTGCCCGAAATGACAAATTCCATGTCAAACCCGACTTGCCCGAGCGTGCGCGAGTAGGTTTCTTCGGGATTGGGCCCGACGGTTTCGCCGTAGCAGGTCGTCATGATGCCGAGCACGGGTGTGAACGAACCGAAGTTGCCGAGCTTGATCGGCGCGGTCCAGCCGATGTAAACGTTGGCGCGGGAACTTTCGAGAGCGTCGGGACCGTCGTTCCCGATTACGCCGTAGCGGAAAAAGTCGTATTGGTCCGAAGATTCTTCCCGCAAAAATGCGTAGGAGGCGCTGAAATGCTGGTAGATTCCGGTTTTTCCGAGCGGAGTCGGTTGCAAATCAAAACGCAATTCCGGCAGTCGTTGTTGAACGTTTTGGTAATCGTTCAGATGCAGGCGCGTAAATGCGGACGCGTAAAAATAATCGTCCGGCAAGACAAATTCGACGTAGCTGTCGGGATTTTGGTTTTCGTCGTAAATTTTCGGTCGGAAGTCGCGCATGACTTCAGAATCGCTCCATTTGTGAATGGAGGCGGAAACCTCTATACGTTCAAGGTGCTGCTTGTGAAACCAGTCGATGAAACCGCGATGCCCGCCGATGGCGTTCCCGTAGATGTCGTCTTCGCGGTTTGCGGTGTCGTTGATGTAGCCGGAGCGGAAATGCCCGCGCATTTTCAGCGGGAACGCCGAGTCGTAGGTGTCGTAAGTCGCGGCGGGACCGGCGAGCACGCCGGCGCGTTCGTAAAAGTCGAGCAAAACGCCGGGTTCAAATTCGTCCCAAAGCGTCAGGTAGGTTTCCGAGCGGAAATACGTTCCCGCAGAGCCGCTTTCTCCCGGATTGAACCACACGCGTACGGGCGGGCGGTCAAACCGCATCACGGATAATTCCGGCAAGGGAAGCACGGGAACGCCCGCCACGCGGAAAACCGAAGACCCAAGGTGGAAATAGTCTTCTTCGGCATCGTAGCCGAGTTTGTCCGTTGTAAACGAAATTGCGGACCAATGCGGTTCACCCAAATAAAACGCTGCACCTCGAATTTCGGCAAAATCACGGGATGCCGAAATGCTTTCGCCCTCGAAGAACGCGACATCGCGCCCTCCGCGCACTTTTTTAGAAACTAATTTTTGCGCGTTCCCGTCAAATTCCGCCGAGCCGAAAATGAATCGCGAGCCCTGGAAATCCAGAGTTGAGGGAGTCGGGATTTCCGCGGTTTGCGTTTCCGCGTTGTAAATCATTTCTTCCGTGAGCAGTTGTAACTCTCCGGCGGAAACACGCACGCCTCCGCTCAGGTACTGCATTCCGTTTTCCGCCGAAAGGCGTATGTCGCCGGCATCGATAATCGTATCCGTTTCCGTGAACGGCGTCTCTCCGGCAAACAGCGTTGCCGCGCCGATAAAAAAGAGCACGGATTGCGAGGTTATCTTCAGGGAATGAGAGCGTTTTTTAAGCACGATTTATAAAAATTAAACTTGTCGAGAATCCTAATGATTTAGCGGAAAGTTGAAAGAGAAAACTCTGGGCAGGGCTCGCCGGTTCCGAATCCCAAATCGCGAATTCCGAATAAAAAAATCCGTGTGTTTTGTTTGTCCCGAGAGGAAAAAAAACGATGCGGGCGGCGACCCGTAGATTCTTTGCGCACTTTCTGCGCTTGTTCTTATCGGGAAAAAGGGGAAGGAAGACGTTTCTGCCGTTCCCGCGAGACGGACGACTTTTCGCGGAAACGCCATGTCGTTCCCGTGGTGATGAAGCCCCGGAGGTATTCACTTCAATAAAAACTCTGTGGCCGGGTGGCTCCGTGAGGTTTTTTGCGCGCTCGGGTAAGGCGCTTGTGCCGCGCGCTCATTAGGCTTCTAAGTCGGAGAGCACGGCGAGCATTTGCGGTAAGAGCTGTTTTTTTCGCGAAAGAATGCCCGGGAGCGCGAAAATTCCGTCTTCGTTGCGCGTGTAGTGCAAGCTGCGGATAATTTCCTCGTCTCCGACGGCGAGCATTTCGGACTCCTCGCGCACGGCATCCGTCACCAGTAAGCCGAAGAAATGAACGCCGCCCGCATCGCAAACGGTGCTCATTTCTCGTTCTAACTCTTCGCGGCGAAGGTGCAAAAGTTGCAGGTTGGATTCTTCGACCTGCGCCAGCGCGAAACGAAAACGCCCGCTCGTGTAGTTTTTGCGGTCTCCGTTGATGACGTCTGCCGCACTTTTCGCCGTGAGCGGGGAATTGATTTTTAAAAGTTCGTACATGAGTTCCCGCGCCGTTACGCCGGAGAGTTTTTCCAGCCATGCGCAGATTTCGCAGTCGAGCGGCGTGGTTGTGGGCGATTTCAAAACCAGCGTGTCGGAAATGAGCCCGCCGAGCAACACGCCCGCCGTTCCCGCGCTCACGGGAACGCCCGCTTCGCGAAACATTTTTGCGACGAGCGTGCAGGTGCTTCCCACGATGTCGCCCGTGAAGCGAATCGGGTTCGTCGTGCCGATGGTCCCGATCCGGTGGTGGTCGACGATTTCCACGACGGGCAATTCCTCCGCTCCGGGAATGCGTTGCTCCGGCTCGTTGTGGTCCACCAGAATCATTTGGTAGGGCGGAGGTTCCGAAAGCGTTTTCTTGGAGATAACGCCGGCGAGAACTCCGTTGGCATCCACGACGGGGAAAAGTTCCGACGGAGCGCGCAAAATCCGGGTACGAAAATCGCGCAAGCGGTCGTCCGGCGAAAGTTTGAGCGTTCCCGCAGCGGAAATTTCCGCCAATTCCACGGGCATGGAAAATTTCAAACGCCGCGTGACGGTCGCCGAGTCCAAATTTGTTTTCAGCACGGAAACGCCGTGCAATTTCGCCGCCGCGACAACGCCGCCGGGAATTTCTTCTTCGCCCGTGACCACTAAAAGCCGCACGCCGTTGTCGATAACTTTCCACAAAATCTCCGTACGGTTGCCGACGATGACCGCGAGATTTTTCGTTTCCCGCACGGGAATGTGGTCTTCAAAACTTTCCGCACGCATCGCCGCAACGTAAACGTCGAAGTCTTCGATTTTTTCCGCATCAAACGCCGCCGGCATTTCCGCGTCGAGCACGCTGCGCATGAGGGCGACGGAGCTGCGGATGCGCCGCCCGGCGAAACTCTCGCAATCGTCCGAGCCGATGTTGAGCAGGCGGGACAACAGCGCGAGCGCACTCAACATTCCGAGGTAGCGCCCGTTTTCGTCGGTAACGGGAAGTTGCTGGATTCCGCGTTCCCGCAAAATCGTGACGGCATCAAAAAGCGACGTTCCCGCAAGAATCGCGGGCGCGGGAACGAGCAAATCGCGCATACGCAGATACAGGTCGTTCTTGCGTTGAGGCGGCGTAACGCCGAAGCGCCGGAAAAGATGCGCGGCGCGCTCGGGAAGCACGCCCGGGCACACGGGAACGTAATCCGCGTCGGGATTTTGCGCGCGGCGCAGCTCCGCCAGCGCGTAGGCGCTCGCGATGCTGTCCGCGTCCGGATTGCGGTGTCCGGAAATGTAAAACGTGTTGCGCATAGAAATTTTTTTGTACCGCCAATCTACACGGCATCGCGCGGAAACGACAAACTGAAAAAAAATTGGAAATGAGGAATAAGAAAGAATCGTGCGCGGGGAACGGTAACCTGCGTGGTTGACAACGCGCGCGCGCAAAGACAAAATACTCGCTTCACATTTCAAGGCTTTCTATCGAAAGCGGGGGACTGTTCCCCGCTTTTTTTGGTTTCCGGAAATGCAACAATCACAATCCAACACCTATTCCGAAGCATGAACAACGAAATTATCAGCGTATTCGAGTATTTAGAAAAAGAGAAAGGCGTTTCGCGGGAACGCCTCATCCCCGTTATTGCCGAAGCGATTAAGAACGCTTCGGAAAAAGGTGTGAATGCCGGTCAGAAGCTCAAGATCGAAATCGATCCGCGCTCGGGCGACATCAAGGCGCACCTCGTCCTCACGGTTGTCGATTCCGTCGCCGATCCGAAGACGGAAATCCACGTCAAACAGGCGGCGCTTTACGCGAAAAATCCGCAGCTCGGCGACGTTATCGAAAAGGAAATCCAGCTCGCCAACCTCGGGCGTATCGTCGCGCAAACCGTCCAGCAGACCATCGTGCAGTGGATCCGTCAGGACGAAAAAGACCGCCTTTACAACACATTCAAAGATCAGGTCGGCTTGCTCGTTTCCGGAACGATTCGCCGCCGCGAACGCGGAGATCTTATCGTCGAACTCGGCAAGGCGGAAGCGACGCTCCCGCGCAAGGAAACCTGTTACAACGAAGATTTTCAGGTAGGCGACCATATCACCTGTCTTTTGAAAACGATTGAATCCACGCCGCGCGGTCCGGAAATTATTCTTTCCCGCACGGATCCGCTTCTCGTCCGCCGTATGCTCGAACGCGAAGTAACGGAAATTGCGGACGGTTCCGTCACGATTGTCGGCATTGCCCGCGACGCCGGAAACCGCACGAAAATTGCCGTGGATGCCGCCGACCCGAAAATCGATCCCGTCGGCGCGTGTGTCGGCGCGAAGGGTGCGCGTGTTCGCAATCTCGTCAAAGAACTCAACAACGAGAAAATCGACATTATCCGCTACATGGACGACCCCGCGGAAATGCTTCGCGAAGCGATTAAGCCGGCGGTTCCGCGCAACGTTCAGGTCAACGAAGAAGCACACCGAATCTACTTTGAAGTTTCCTCGGGCGATATGTCCGTTGCGCTCGGCCGCCACGGTCAAAACGCGAAACTGACGTCCAAGCTCCTCGGCTGGCGCCTCGATATCGGCAAGGTCGAAGAAGCTCCGAAGGGCGTCGATCACCGCATCGGACAGGCTGTTTCCGTGTTTGCAAACATTCCGGGAATTCCGGAAGACGTCGCGAAAGCCCTCGTCGATTTGGGCTTCACCGATCTGCAGGTTTTCGACGATCCGCACATTGTTGACGACCTCGTTGAAGCCGGTTTTGAACAGGAAGATGCGGAAATTATCGTCGATGCCGTTAAATCCGCGAAATAATTCAATTTTTTACATTCACTAAATGAGTATCCGCGTTAGCGCATTGAGCAAGGAACTCGGCACGACCAACAAAGTGCTGATCGGCTTTCTCGCCGAAGAATATCCGACTTGGGGAATTTCGGATTACAAAACCCACCACTCGAAAACGATTACCGACCTTTACAAGGAAGAAATCGTCGAGAAATTTGAGCGCTACTTGGAAGCGCATCCCGAATTGGAAGGGAAGCGCAAAGCCAAGAAAGAAGCGGACGCTCCCGCGCCCGAACCGGAAGCGAAAAGCGAAGCGCCTGCGGCTCCTGTTCCGGAAAACAAGCCGGCACCCGTGCCGCCGCCTGTTCCCGCCGCGCCGAAAGCTCCGGTTCCGCCTCCTCCCGTTCCGTCGGTGAAAGCGGCCCCGTTGCCGCCGCCGGTGGTTCCGCGCCCGATTGCGGCTCCCGTACCTCCGCCCGTTCCCGTGGCGAAGCCCGCTCCGCTCCCGCCGATGCCGAAACCTGCACCTGTGCCGCCGCCTGCGGCAGTCGCTCCGAAAGCGCCTGTTCCGCCGATTCCTGCGGTCGGTGCTCCGCGTCCGGCTCCTGCGGTTCCTCCGCCTGCTCCGAAGCCTGCGCCTGCGGTGAGCGCTCCGAAGCCTGCGCCTGTACCTCCGCCCCCGGTGGCGGTTGCGCCGAAGGCTCCTGCTGTTCCGCCTCCCGTTCCCGCGATGCCGAAAGCTCCGTCCGTGCCGCCGATGCCTGCGGCGAAAACGGCACCGTCGGCTCCGATTCCTCCGGCGGTTCCGGGCGTTCCCGCGGCTCCCGCTCCGGCTACGGATGCTCCCCGAAAAAAACTTTCCCTGCGCGCTCCCGTGGTCGTTCGAGACCTCGCAACCGCGCTCGATATTCGTCCGTTCCGCATTATTTCGGAACTCATGAGCATGGGGATTTTTGCCTCGCTCAATCAGGACATTAAAGACGAAGTCGCCGTTAAAATTGCCGACAACCACGGGATCGACCTCGAAGTCAAGCACCGTGAAAAAGGCGCGGCGCAACAGGCGCCGAAGCCGGCCCCCGTCGTACAAAAACCGGTGGACGACGAAAAGGACAAAGCTCCGCGTTGTCCGGTGGTTTGCGTGCTCGGTCACGTCGACCACGGGAAAACGACGCTTCTTGACTACTATCGAAAGTCCAACGTTACCGCAGGCGAAGCCGGCGGGATTACGCAGCACGTCGGCGCGTATACGGTTGTTCATAACAATCAGCGCATCACGTTTTTGGATACGCCCGGACACGCGGCGTTTTCGAAAATGCGCGAGCGCGGCGCAGCACTCACGGACATTGCGGTGCTCGTCGTGGCTGCGGACGACGGTTTCATGCCGCAAACGGACGAAGCTCTCAAGTTTGCCCAGAAAAACAACGTTCAGCTCGTCGTTGCCATCAACAAATGCGACGCGAAGGGCGCGAACATTGATCGCGTAAAACAGCAGATGCAGCAGCGCGGAATCACCTCGGAAGACTGGGGCGGAACCGTGCAGTGCGAAGCCGTTTCCGCGCTTAAAGGCACGAACATGGATTCTCTGCTTGATGCAATTCTGCTTCAGGCGGAAATCATGGAACTCAAAGCGAATCCGAAGTGCCCGGCGGAAGGCGTCGTCGTCGAAGCTCAAATGGAGCAGGGGCGCGGTCCTACGGCGACCGTTATCGTTCAGCGCGGGACGCTGAAAACGGGTGATGCGTTCGTCTGCGCACAACATTTCTGCCGCGTTCGCGCGATTCTCGACGAATACGGCAAGCCGATGAAGTCCATCGCGCCGGGCAATCCGGGGCGCGTGCTCGGTTGGTCCGGTGTTCCTTCTGCCGGTTCCGTTTTCTCGGTGGTCAAAAACGCCCGTGAGGCGGAAAAAATTGCGGAAGAAAATAAGTACAAGCTCCGCAAGGCGGAAGAAGCCGAGGAAGAGGAAGCCAAAGCTGCTGTTGCCGCATCGAAGAAGGGAATGTCCGATATGGATTTGCTCAATTCGCTTCTCAAGGAATCGAGCGAAAAGGTGTTCAAGTGCGTTCTCAAAGCGGACGTGGACGGCACGCTCGAAGCGCTCGAAAGCACGTTACTCGGCATCAAGTCCAAGCTCGTGAAAATCGAGGTCGTCGGTGGTTCCGTCGGTCCGATTACGCCGGGCGACGTCAACACTGCTTCGGCGGCGGGCGCAACGATTGTTGCGTTCGACGTGAAGCAGGAAAATTCCGTTCCCGCGCTTTTGAAACGCGTCGGCGTGAAGGTGATTTCGCACGATATTATTTATATGCTTCTCGACATGGTGAAGGAAGCGATGTCCGAACTGCTCGATCCCGAATACAAGGAAAACGAAGTCGGCGAAGCGGAAGTGCGCGCCATCTTCTCACTCGGAAAAAACAACAACGTCGCGGGTTCGATGGTGCTCGACGGCAGTATTCGCCGCGACTTCAATGCTCGCGTCATTCGCAAGGGCGAAGTGCTTCACACGGGCAAAATCGATACGCTCAAGCGCTTCAAGGACGACGTTACGGAAGTCAAATCCGGCTACGAATGCGGTATTCGCGTTACCGGCTTCGACGATTACAAGGAGGGCGATCGCATCGAATGCTTCGAAATTCTCGAAGTGCGTCCGGCGCTCTAATCCCCCGAAGGAAATGCGTTCCCGTGCGGGAACGCATTTTTTTGTTGCGCGGAGCAAGAGAAATCTGCATTCTGCCACTTCAAATTTTTTAACATTTTAAGAAAGTAAAACATCATGCCGCGAGAAACCGTTATTATCGAATGCACCGAAGCGCGTAAAGAAGGCAAAAATCCTTCCCGTTACATGACGACGCGCAACAAAAAGACGATGCAAGCTAAGGTCGAAAAGATGAAATACAATCCGAGCCTTCGCCGTCGCACGCTCCACAAGGAAATCAAGGGTTAATTCTGCCTTCCCTTGTCTGAAAAAACTCCCGCTGTATGCGGGAGTTTTTTTTCGGATTTTATTCGAGCTTTGCCGGATCCTCGTTCCTTGACAAGGGGAGGGCGCGTTTGATTTAATTCGGGGCTTTATTTACAGAGTCATTATGAACAAGCTTCCTCGCATCGTTATCACAGGTGTCGGACTGACGGCTCCTAACGGGAACTCGCTTGCCGAATTTCGCGCAAACCTGCTCGCAGGCAAAGCGAATATTCGCGAGATAGACGTGCGCTATATGGGTAAACACCCGGCGGGGATTTGTGATTTTGACGCGAAAAAATATCAGTCTCGCCGCGAGTTGCGCACGAGTACGCGTGCGGGAAGTATCGCGATTTACTGCGCGCACGAAGCCGTTGCCGATTCCGGAATCAATTGGGACGCGACGGATAAAGCGCGCGTCGGCGTTTACGTCGGTATCACCGAACACGGGAACGTCGAAACGGAAAACGAAATTTACAACATTTCCCAGTTCGGCTACGACACGAAGTTCTGGACGCATCACCACAATCCGCGCACGGTTGCGAACAATCCGGCGGGTGAAGTTACAATCAATATGCAGATCACGGGGCCGCACTACACCATCGGGGCCGCATGCGCTGCCGGGAACGCGGGCGTGATTCAGGCGGCTCAGATGCTTCAGCTCGGCGAAGTCGATTTCGCCATTGCGGGCGGTGTTTCCGAATCTCCGGGAACTTTCGGGATTTTTGCGGGATTTAAAAACCAAACGGCTCTCGCTTCCCACGACGACCCGAACAAGGCTTCGCGTCCTTTTGACAAAGCCCGAAACGGAATTGTGATTTCCGAAGGCGGTTGTCTTTATACACTCGAACGCTTGGACGACGCTTTGGCGCGCGGCGCAAACATCATCGCCGAAATCGCCGGTTGGTACATCAACTCCGACGCGGGCGATACCGTGCTTCCCGATCCCGTTCGCCAAGCTGAGTGTATGCGCGGGGCTCTCGCCCGAGCCGGCATGAAGCCGCAGGATATCGACATCGTCAGCACCCACGCCACGGGAACGGGCAAGGGGGACGTGCAGGAAATTATCGCGATGCGCGATGTTTTTGCGGATTGCCCGAATACGAAAGTAAACAACACGAAAGGTTTCATCGGACACTGTATGGGCGCGGCGGGAACGCTTGAGCTTGCCGGAAATCTTGGTTCGCTCACGGACTCGACGGTCCACCCCTGCATCAACATCGACGAACTCGACCCCGATTGCGCAATGCAGGGTCTCGTCATCGGCGCTCCGGAAAAAGTTGCGAAAGTCGATACGATTTTGAACAACTCCTTCGGTATGCTCGGCATCAACTCGACGCTCATCGTAAAGCGCTTCGTCGCATAGAATTTTTTTACAATATCCTCAACAAACACGAAACATGACCGCAGAAGAAATCAAACAGATTGTTCTCGAAATCGTCGCCGACATTGCTCCGGACGAAGATCTCAGCAACGTGAAACCCGACGTGAAATTGCGTGAACAGCTCAGCCTCGATTCGATGGACTTTCTCGATATCGTTATGGAGCTCCGTAAAAAACACGGCATCGAAGTTCCGGAAGCCGACTACCCGCGCCTCGCCTCGCTCGACAGCTGCGCGGAATACCTCGGACCGAAATTTGCCGAAAAAGGCAAATAAGTCTCCGCGAGATTTCAAAAAAAAGCGTTCCCGTAATGCGCGGGAGCGCTTTTTTTTGTCGGGCAAGGAAGCCTACTTGTGAATCTGCGGGGTTTAATTTTGCCGGCTCTTTGCGGCGGTGCATCGCGGAAGGATTTTTGTTCAAAAACATTGCGGCGGGAACGTTTTCATTTTGAAAAAAGCTGCGTGCGGGAGTTGAATTACGGCAATGGAAGAAATTCTCGTTATTAAACCCTCTTCACTCGGTGATATTATCCACGCGCTTGTTGTCGTGGAATCCTTGCGGAATCAGCGCGGGAACGACGTGCGCGTGACGTGGCTCGTGCGCGATATTTTTGCGCCCGTGCTGGAAGTTTGCCCGACGGTGGACCGCATTATTCGCTACAGCCGGGGCGGAGGAATTCGGGAAATTCTTCGTGTCGGCAAGCAGTTGCGTCGGGAAAAATTTGATCTCGTGCTCGATATGCAGGGCTTGGCGCGCTCGGCGTATTGGGCGCTTTGCGCGCGCGCGCCGAGAAAAATCGGGCGCGGCGACGGTCGTGAGCTTTCCCGCTTCGCCTTTCGCGAACTCGCTCCCGCGCCGGCAAAAGGCTTTAAAAAAGCCCATGCGGTGGACATTCTTCTGCAATTTTTGAAACCGCTCGGTTTGAAACCGGAAGTTTGCGGGAACGTCGAATTTTCCCGCGCGGTCCTCGCTCCGAAGATCCGCGAAATTCTCAAGCCTGACGGCGGCGAGCTTCCTGCGCCGATTTTGCTGTTTCCTGATTCCCGCCGCGCGGAAAAAGAGTGGAAAGGTTTTCGCGAGCTGACGGCTCTGCTTTTGGCAAAATCCCAGGGTACGCCGATTATTTGGGTGGGCGGCGGCGATCTCGCGCCCGACGCTTCGTGGGATGCCATATACACCGACTTTTTCTCGCTCATGGGAAAAACTTCGCTCATCGACGTGCTCGCGCTGATTTCGCGTGCGAAATTCTGCGTTACAAACGACAGCTGACCGATGCACATCGCGGCGGCAATGGGCGTTCCCGTGCTCGGCGTGTTCGGTCCGACTTCGCCCGAGCTCTACGGACCGTTCCCGCCGACTTCCCCGAAAAACCACGTCATTTGCGCGCCCGGGGGCGACCTTTCCAAGCTCCCCGCCGAGGATGTCTTTGAAAAAATCACTCGCGTTTTCCCGCTTTAAAAATTTGTGTTCATTCGTGTTTATTCGTAGTTTCATTATTTGAAAAATGTCTGCGCGCGGAAAATTTATCAGCTTTGAGGGAGTGGAAGGTGTCGGGAAATCGACGCAAATCGCCCGCTTCAAGGCATTTCTCGAAGCTCGCGGGAACGCTGTCGCGTTCGTGCGCGAGCCCGGCGGAACCGAGCTCGGCGAAGATGTCCGCAAGATTTTGAAGTTCGCGGATTACGGCGATCGCATGAGCGCGGAGGCGGAAGCGCTTTTGTTTTCCGCTGCGCGCGCGCAGCTTGTGCGCGAAAAACTGCTTCCCGCGCTTGACGGCGGGGCGTGCGTGCTCGCCGATCGCTTTACGGATTCTTCCGTGGCGTATCAGGGAGCGGGGCGTGGTTTGGGCGAGAAAAAAATCGCCGCAATGAACGAATTTGCGACGGGCGGGCTTGTTCCGGATTTTACGGTTTTGCTCGATCTTGATCCGGAAATCGGGTTCGCGCGGACGCGTTCCCGTGCCGGAGAATCCGCCGACGGAAAGGCGGACCGCATGGAGACGTTCCCGCGGGATTTTTACGAGCGCGTGCGTGCCGCGTACTTGCGGCTCGCCGAGGAGGAACCGCAGCGCTTTTTTGTCGTGGATGCCGTGCTTTCTCCCGACGAAGTTTTTGAAAAAATTTGTGCAGAATATGTCCGTCGATTTGCCTGAGTCGCTTGCGTCTTCGCGTACCGTACAAACGCTTTTCGCCGCCGAGGCGGAAGGGCGGCTTCCGCACGCGCTTCTTTTCTCCGGGGAATCGTCGCGCAATCTCGAAGCGACGATGTTTGCCCTCGCGGGAAAAATTCTCGGCGGGAACGCTGTTTCGCATCCGGATTTTCACTACATTCGTCCGGAAAACAAAATGCGGCGTATCAGCATCGAAAATACGTTGCAACTCGTGCGAAAAATCCAGCAGTCTCCGCTTATCGGCGAGCGAAAAATCGCGTGCGTTTACGAGCCGGAGCGCATGGGTCGTGACGCCGCAAACGCCTTTTTGAAAACGCTCGAAGAACCGCCCGCGGGAACGACGATTTTTTTGCTTTCCGGTGCGGTGAATCAGGTTTTGCCGACGATTCGTTCCCGCTGCCTGCATTTTCGTATTCACGGCGCGGCAAGTTTTGAAGATGCGCGTTGGTCCGAATGGATTTCGGATTTCTCAAAATGGATTTGCGCTTTGCGCGGGGGCGAATTGTTGCGCGACATCGGCACGGGTGTGTTTTCGATTTACGGTTTGGTGACGCGCTTTGAGGCGATTCTCGACGCGCTCACGGAGGAAGCGTGGGAAAATACGCAAATCCCCGAAACGGCAACCGCCGACCAGCGCGACGCGATGCGCGAAGGAATGTCGCGCGGAATGCGCCGCCGCCTGCTCGCGGGAATTGAGGACGCTCTGTTGGCGCTCGCCTGCGATGCCTCAACGGGAAAAATTTACGTTTCCGAAACGTCAAAATCCTGCGAATTGCTCGAAGATTTTTCCGGGTTGCTCGAATTGAACGCGCAAATTTCCGTCGCGCTTGAAGCGTTTTTGCTTAATTGCCTCCGCATTTGGACAAAGCGGAAGTAGGCGCGGCGTGTGTCCGCGAACGATGTCTGCCGTAGGCGTTGCGTCTGTTTTTCAAAATTTACGAAAAACGACTTGCAATGCAGGTTTTTTTTTTTGCTAAAACTGACTAAGAAAATTGAGTCTTTTTAGCATGAGTGTGCTTTTTAGGCGCGGTTTTCTTGTAAAAATAAAAACAACCAAAAAGGTAGACATAGTATGAAAAAACACATATCCATCGCCTTTCTTTTCATTGCGGGAACAAGTTTCGCAAGTGCGGGAACGGCAAGTTTCACATTCAATTCTCCTATCGACGGAGCAACGAATATAACGGTTAACAGCGGCTCAACGGAAACAATTACCGGAAGTTTGGATTCGGTTGTTTCCGGGGCGGCATTTGCGCTTTCTCAGGGCGGGACTGTCGCTTGGAGTACCGTCAAAGGAGATGTTATCTCTTCGTATAATAGTCCCTATCTCACATGGGATAACAATGTCGCGCTGTCAGAGATTTCGAGTGTTTCCGGGGTTTCTTCAGACGCATTAAAGACGATTACACAAGGCGTCGGCGATTATTTCGGCGCTTCAGGGAATCCGCAGGTCGTAACACTTTCCGGCTTGGATGCGAATACAGAGTACGCGATTACAACGATTTGGGGGCCGGTATCGGCATCTTGGTCGCTTGATTTTACCCAAGGAACCTTTGTCGAAGGATATTATGGAGCATTGAAGCTGATCGGGGAGAGTTCGTCAGAATGGGAGAAATTTGAAGCGGTTTCCGGCGTGGCGAGCCGGATTTTGATCTACGGAATCAAAACGATTGTGCGTTCCGATGAAATGGGGAACATTTCTTTTGCGGGAACGCAGAACTCTGAAATTGCATTTTTGGGCGTTTCAACGATTCCGGAGCCGTCGGCGTTTGGGTTACTTGCCGGACTTGGCTCCCTTGCGCTGACAGTTTCTCGCCGTCGGCGAAAATAAAAATTCACCGTAGAAGTAATGTAGCGTTAAGAGATTCGTCGTTCCCGCAGTTCAAATCTGCGGGAACGCTTTTTTTTATTTCGGCGGGAACGGGAATTGCTTAGTTTTTAGGACGGTTTCTATGAAAAAACTTTTAATTCAGATTTTTGCGATGTGCGTGTGCGCATTTGTGTTTTCCGGTTGCGTCGGAATGAATGCCGGCGGAAAGAATCCGTGGGCTCCGCCGGAGCGGAAAAAACCGTTGGCAGAACGTTGGGATGAGGCCGAAAAGAAAGCCGAAGCTGAGAAAAAAGCGGCGGCGGAGCGTGCTCCCTCCGAAGATGCCCGCCCGGTGCCGACGGTCGCCGTCGCAGAATCGCACGAGGTAGCGGAAGTTGTTTTCTCCGAAGAAAAAATGGCGGTTGCGTATCGCTTGGGCGGAATCCGCGTTCCCGTGAAAAAGGGTGAAGTTTTCGCGTTGCGCGGAAAGGATTTGGCGTTGTCGGGCGTGGCGCGCTTGGACGTGATTGACGGAGATACGCTGGGTTTTGCCGTGATTGCGGGAACGGCAAATATCGGAGATTTGGTGACGATTCCGGGCACGAAGCTCCGTGAGGAAATGCAGAAAAAATTTCCCGGAAGCGTCCCGCCGGAACCTGCAGAGAAGTAATTTTTTTGGGGGAAAAATCGTATGCCTGAGCATTCCGAATCAAAATTTTTTGTCGGCGTTGACGGCGGGGGAACAAAGACGCGCGCGCTGATCGTTTCCGCAGACGGAACGCGTCGCGGGAGCGCGCTCGCGGGAGCGTCCAACCCGAACAGCGTCGGCGCGGAAGCCGCGCTTGCGAATTTGCGCCGCGCGTTGATTGAAGCGGCGGAATCCGCCGGAATCGAGCCGTGTTTTGACGCGGGGTTTTTCGGAATTTCCGGGGTCAATGACAGCGTAGCCGCGCGTTATCTGCGCGAAAAAATTGCGGCGTTTGAGGGCGTTTCTCAAACCCGTTTTCTCGTTGAAAACGACACGCGTTCGCTGTGTGCGGCGACGTTCGGTATGCACAGCGGCGTGGTTCTTATCGCGGGAACGGGCTCAAAGTGCTACGGTCGCACCGAAGACGGACGTGAGTGGGAAACGGGCGGTTACGATTTTCACGTTTCCGACGAAGCGAGCGCGTTTGACCTCGCGCGGAGAGGACTGACCGCTGCCGTGCGTGCGGCGGACGGACGCGGCGCTCCGACCGTGCTCAAGGAAATTCTTTTCCGCGAATTGCAAATTTCCGAAACGGGACAAATTTCTCAGCGCCTGCATCAGGATTCGTTGAAAAATCCCGGCAAGCCGATGTCGAAGGACGAAATCGCGGCACTCGCGCGCTTTGTCGACGAGGCGTACTTGGCGGGAGATTGCGTCGCGAAAGAGATTCTTGAATCGGCGACGGATGATTTGGTGAAAATGGTGACGACGGTGATTGAGAAGCTCGAAATTCCTGCGGGAACGGCGCGTCTCGGAATTACCGGAGGCGTTATTTTGCACGAGCCGTGCGGCGGAATTTTCCGGAAGAAAATGGCGCTTGCCGTTCCCGGAATCGAAATTGTGGAGCCGGAATTGCCGCCGGTGGTCGGGGCGGCGATTCGGGCGCTTTCGCTCGGAGGCGTTGAAATTACGCCCGAAGTCATGGCGAATTTGCG
Source organism: Opitutales bacterium (assembly GCA_017935025.1). Lineage (GTDB taxonomy): Bacteria > Verrucomicrobiota > Verrucomicrobiia > Opitutales > UBA953 > Spyradosoma. The sequence continues at coordinate 31,262 of JAGBIL010000024.1, forward strand.
AAGCAGTTGTTCCTAATTCCTCGTTTTTAATCTCTCATTCCTAATTTTTTAATGCCTTCTTCTTCGCATTTTGTTTTGGTGGTCGGCGACGATGATTTTCTCGTCGATCGTGAGGCGCGCGCGCGTTTTGAGGCACTCAGCGCGAATGCGGAGGACGAAATGTCGCGGGAAATTATCGACGGCACGGCGACGAAAGTCGCGGAAGTCGAGAGCGTGATGGCGGCATTTCTCGCGGCAACGCGTACGGTTTCTCTTTTCGGGGGGAGAAAATACGTTTGGTTGAGAAATCTGAATTGGCTTGCCGACGGCGTAATTCGCGTAAAAACGGCGGATGCCGGAGACGTTCCCGCGAAAAAAGGCAGGGGGAAAGCGGCGGCGAAAAAGGATATTCTCGAAGATTCCGTCGACAAAATCGCGGAGGAATTTGCGGCGAGCGATCCCACGTCGCTGTGCGTGGTGATTTCCGTGGTGCGTCCGGACAAACGCCGCACGCCGTCGAAAAAACTTTTGAAAGTCGGAGAAGTCGTCGCGGTCGCGTCGATGAGCGATTCCGAGGAGTTGATTTTTACGCTGGAAAAAGCGGCGCGGGAACTTGGTGTTTCCGTTGATGAGGATGCGGCACGCCTGCTTGTCGGGAAAGTCAACGGGCATATGCGTATGACGTTTTCCGAATTGGAAAAACTCGCTTGCTACGTCGGCAAAGGCGGAAATATTGACGCGGAAACGGTGATGAAACTCGTTCCCGTGTTCGGTGCCGGAGATTTTTTCGAGCCGGTGGAATTTTTCTTCGCCGGAGATTTGGAAGGAACTCTCGCCGCGCTGAAACGTTTCTTTTTCAACAATTCTTCGGCGCGTCCGCTCCTTTCCGCGTTGCAGAACCGAAATCGGTTGCTGATTCAGTTGCGGACGCTGGTCGATGCCGGAGATGCCGCGCTAAGCTTTCGCGGAGGCATTTCCAAAAGCGCAATCGAATCCGCAAGCGCGCGCTATGGGCATCTTTTCGGCGGGAACGACGAAAAATCTTCGCTCAATCTTTTTTCGCAAAACGCGTGGTACGTCGGTGAAAAAGTCGCGGGAACGACTCTTAAAAACAAGGCGATAACGCTAAAACGCCTGATTGATTGGCAGTTGGATTTTGTCCGCGCGTTTGAAGCTCTGGTCGCCCGCCCCGGCGAGGATGAAGCCGTAATGCGGGAACTCGCCGCCCGCTGTTTGAGCAAATAAGCGAACAGAGGGCGTTCTTGCGTCTTTCCGTTCTTTTTGCCGTTCTTTCAAAAAATGCCGTTGACAGCCTCTTTGTAAAACGATTTGATGAACAACTCATTCAATTTTAAAAGGGACAGTATTATGAAAGTTTCATCTTCACTCAAGTCGCTCAAAGGACGCCACCCGAACTGCCAAGTCGTTCGTCGTCGCGGTCGCGTCTACGTCATCAATAAAACGCACCCGCGCTACAAAGCGCGCCAGGGTTAATTTCAGCGCGAAAAGGATAAACCGTTATGAAGAAAGATATTCATCCTTCCGTTAACTTTGTTTGCTTCCGTGACGTTTCCACGGGGCGTAAGTTCCTCACGACGTCCACGCTTTCTTCCAAGGAAAAGGAAGTCATCGACGGCATTGAGTATTGCGTTATTCCCCGCGACGTTACGGCTGACTCTCACCCGGCTTACACCGGGGAAAAGCGCTTCGTTGACACCGCCGGTCGCGTTGATAAGTTCCAGAGCAAGTTTGCTCGCCGCCGCCGCTAATACTGCTCCCGCAACGGCAAAAAAAAAACTCCCGCAAAGGTCTGCGGGAGTTTTTTTTTTGTGAAAATTTCAATTTTGCGTTTGCGGCGGGAACGCTGTTTTATCTTCCTCTATACATGAAAGCTAAAGCCCTTGTTTATAACGAAACCGGAAAACCGCTCGAAGTTTTAACGCTGCAGGAAATTGACGTTCCCGCGCCCTTAGCCGACGAAGTAACCGTCTCCCTCGAAATGGCGGTCGTCCACCCGTCCGATATGGGGATGATCGGCGGTACTTACGGCCGCTTGCGCGATTTGCCCGCCGTCGCCGGACGCGAGGGCGTGGGGCTCATTTCCGCTGTCGGCGAAAATGTTAAGCATCTTGCCGTCGGAGACCGCGTTCGTATGCCGGAAGATGCGGGTGTGTGGCGCGAGGCAATTACCGTTCCCGCAACGGAAATCGAAAAGGTTCCGTCGGACGTTCCCGCGCAATTGGCGGCGATGGCGTTTATCAATCCGATGACGGTTTGGCGCATTCTTCACGATTTTGTCGAACTCAAGCCGGGCGATTGGGTTTTGCAAAACGCGGGAAGTTCAGCGCTCGGGCAGTGCTTGGTTCAAATGGCGCACGCACTCGGTTTGAAAACGGTTTCGATGGTGCGCAACGTCGAAAAATGGGAACCGGTTTTGAAATCGCTCGGCGCGGATGCCGTTTTGCCGGAAGAAAAAGATTCGATCAAAAAAATCGCGGAAATCGTCGGCGGGAAGGCGAATTTGCCTAAGCTCGCGCTCAATTCTATCGGCGGCGAAAGCGCGGCGCGTCTCACGCGCATGGTCGGCTTCGCGGGAACGATTGTTACGTTCGGCGGCATGACGGGTGATTTGATTCGCTTCCCCACTCGCGAATTTATTTTCAACGATTTGCGTTTGCGCGGATTTTGGATGGACCGCTGGAATCGCGCGGCTTCGACCGAAGCGAAAGCGGAAATGGCGGACAAAATTTTCGGAATGATGCGCGAAGGAAAACTCAACATGGCAGTCGATGCCGTGTATCCGCTTTCCGATTACAAAAATGCCATCGCCCGCGCCCTCGAAGGCGGCCGCAACGGCAAAGTTTTGTTCAAGGCGTAGTCTGTTTTTTTTTTCATAATAACGAAACCAGGGACAGTCTTTTGTCTTGAGGGAACCTTTGGAAATTCGTTTTTGAGGAAGCAGTTAATTTTGGAGGCTTAACGATTTGTTCCGGCTTGAAAAGCCGAACAAAAATAACCCATGTGGCGCAAGCTACCTGCGGGAACGCTAAGCAGATATGCGGTCAATGCCCGGGACGCGGGAACGGCTTCCCCAAAAACGAATTTCTGGTGATAGACTTAAACATTCCATGCGCGAAGTGTTTTTTCGCGATATAAAGAGGGTAGAATTTACTTGATTGGTTGATTTTTTTTTGCGAGAAAATTCACACCACGCCGATTTTTTATGAAAAAACCGATTACCCTTGCGGTGTTTCTTGCCGCTTCTTCTTTCGCCGCAAACGCGGACCCGAACCTCGTTGCCTCCTCAACCGGTGGAGAGACGATTACGTTTGAAAACGCGACCGGTAGCATAACGGTCGTTGCGACGATCGATCCGGAAACTCTTAAAGCGACGATGATTGCGGGAGCCTCCGTCTCCGAACCCGTGTTGGTTGATTTAAACTCACGCGTTGCCGATATCGGCTTAGCGGTCAGCGCCAATGCGAGGATAACCGAAGCCGGAGAATCCGTGATTGATAAATCCGGGTTCTACGTTGTCCTTAACCAATCCCAAAACTACTCAATCGGAATGGGCAACGACGCCGGGCTTGGTTTTGAAACCGAATCTTTCTGGACGGGAGTGACGAAAGCTTCCGTGGTCTTGACGTATGGCGGCGGCATGGGAGGAACCGGCGTGTTCGCCGTCGAAAAGGACGTTGACGGAGTGCTCGAATACCTGACTTTTGGAGGGGAATTTAATGAAGCGTTAAAAGACGTACCGCTCACTTTTGACTCCGTCGTGTTCGACAAAAACTTTGTTCAGACGGCAAGCGTCTATGACAGCGTCGTGACGACGGACGTTGCCAAGAGCATGGCTATTTCCGCGATTCCCGAACCGTCGGCGTTCGGCTTGCTCGCAGGTGTCGGAGTCTTGGCGCTGGTTGCCGCGCGTCGCCGCCGCAAGTAAGGGATACGCGGCTTTCGAGTCGCTTCAATTTGAAGTCCCTTAGGCGCAATTAAAATAAAGCGGCAGGAATGTCGCTTCTCCTCTAAAAGCGTTCCCGTGAGAATTTCGCGGGAACGCGTTTTTGTTGTTTTACGGAATTTTTAACGCTTTTCGGCTTGGCAATGCGGAAGAAATAACGGATTCTCTGCGTTCCTGCGGCGCGCGCAGTGTCGGTGAGGTGAGACTTTACATGTCCAACCAAAACGACATAAAAGACGCGGTGATGGTCATCGCGGCGCTGTTCACCATAATCAAGATTACGGTCGAGATTATCGAACTGCTCTGCCGCTGGCTGACTTAGCTGAACGTTTCCCGCCTTCGGGCGGGTTCTGCGCCGTCGCGGTTTCAAAAAAAGAACAGCGCTTGCGGAGAATTCCGAAAGCGCTGTTTTTACTCCTTTACATGTCCAACCAAAGACATAAAAGAGCGATGTTTGATTTCCCAAACAGGCAACAGTAAAGGAGTTTTCGGGCGAAGATTCAACTTAAATGTTCCTTAGAAGGTTGTAGCGTAGAGGGATTCGCAGGAATTTTTGCTTCGCCGTCCCCTTTAATCTTTAAGCATTAAGCTTTAATCTTTAATCTCTCCCGCCATGGCAAAAAAAACTTCGACGACGAAAAAAACGGCGGCTCGTAAGGAGCAGGCGACTTGGGGCGGACGCTTTTCGCAAGGTCCCGCCGAGCTGATGCTCAAGTTCAGCGAAAGCGTTTCGTTTGACGCGCGTCTTGCGCCGTTTGACATCGCGGGAAGCAAAGCGCAGGCGAAAATGCTCGCTCACGTCGGCATTATCACAAAGAAAGAATGTAACGACATCGTACGCGGGCTCGATGCGATTTTAAAGGAAATCGAAACCGGAAAATTTAAATGGAATATCGCGCTCGAAGACGTTCATATGAACATTGAGCAGGTGCTGACGAAGCGCGTTCCCGCCGCTGCGAAACTGCATACGGCACGTTCCCGTAACGACCAGGTGGCGACGGATATGCGTTTGTTTTTCAAAGACGCGAGCGCGAAAATTTTTGAAAAACTCGGCACGTTGATGAACACGTTGCTCGACGTCGCGGCGCGCAATCAGGACGTTTACATTCCCGGATTTACGCATTTGCAACGCGCGCAGCCGGTTTCCGTCGCGCATCATTTGCTCGCTTACGTCGAAATGTTTTCCCGCGACCGCGAGCGCTTTGCGGCGGTGTTTGACCACGCGAACTGGTCGCCGCTCGGCTCGGGTGCGATCGCGGGAACGACGCTTCCGATCGACCGCGGGTTTTCTGCGCTCGAGATGGATTTCGTCGATGATCGCGGGAACGCGCGCGTAACGCGCAACAGCATGGATGCGGTTTCCGACCGCGACACGTTTATCGAATTCGCCTCGGCGTGTGCGCTTTGCGGCGTGCATTTTTCACGCATCGCGGAAGACTTGATTTTGTGGAATTCCTCGGAATTCGGCTTTGTTGCGCTTCCCGACACGTTTACGACGGGTTCGTCGCTGATGCCGCAGAAGAAAAATCCGGATTCGCTCGAATTGCTTCGCGGGAAATCCGCGCGTTTGCACGGCAATTTGGTCGCGCTCGTCACGATGGTCAAAGGCTTGCCGCTGACGTACAATCGCGATTTGCAGGAAGACAAACCGCCGGTGTTCGATTCGTTCGACACGGTGATGATTTCGCTCGATGTTTTGCGGGAAACGCTCGCGGGAGCGTCGATGCGCGCCGACCGTTGTGCCGCCGCCGTCGCCGATCCGCTTTTGCTCGCGACGGATGTTGCGGACTACCTCGTGCGCGCGGGCGTGCCGTTCCGCGAAGCACATCATGTTGTCGGCCATTTGGTCGCACTCGCCGAAAAGGAAGGCGTGCCGCTGAATACGCTTCCGTTTGAAAAGGTGAAAAAAGTGCACCCGAAGTTGCGCGAAGATTGGGTGAAAGTTTTTGACCTGAAAACGGCGATGGCATCGCGGGAACGCGTCGGTATGCCCGGTCCGAAGCAGGTGAAAAAGCAGATTCTTGATTGGCGTAAACGCTTGGTCTGATTGTTTTTGGCGACATCCGGAAATTCGGTTTTTGAGGAACCCGATGAGAGGTGAGGGTTGAGAGCTTAGAGGTAATACCTCTCAGCTCTAAGCCATCATCCCCCAGCCGACTTTTTTCTTGAATTTTTTCTTTCACGGGAACGCTTTTTTCGTATAATCGGCATCGTAGAACGAACAACACCCCTTACCCCACAAATTAACGAAAGGCTTACTAACAATGAGAAGGATTCTGGCTTGTATTGACGGTTCCAGCTACGGGCAAATTTGCGCTAAATATGCCGTTTGGCTTTCGAAACAACTCGACGTACCCGTTACCGCGCTTTATGTGTCCGAACTCTGGCAGTACGAAACTCCGCTGATTGCCGATTTCGGCGGCACGCTCGGCACGCAACCCTATCTCGGACTGACGGCGCAGCTGAAAGAAATCGAAAACGGCAAGGCGAAGGCGATTTGCGACTATGTGAAAAAACTTTTCGCGGACGCGGGAATTCCCGACAATGTTGAATTTGAGCACCGCTCGGGCTTGCTCGTGGATTGCATCGATGAGTTTGAAAATCAGCGCAAAAACATCGATTTCATCATTCTCGGCAAACGCGGGGAAAATGCGAATTTGGCGAAAGGGCACCTCGGCTCGAACATGGAACGCGTGATTCGCGCGTCGCGCCGCCCGTGCTTTGTCGCGAATCGCAAATTTATTGAGCAGAAGAAAATTCTTCTCGCTTACGACGGAAGTCCGTCGGCGACGCGCGCGCTGAATTGGCTTGCAAACACGAAGGCGTTTCCGATGTGCGAAATCCACGTTGTCAGCGTCGGTAAGGCGGGTGCGGAAGACGAAGCCTCGAAGTTGATTATCGAAGCGGAATCGATTTTCCAGGGCACGGACAAAAAGCCGATTTGCCAAGTGCTTTCCGGGGCTCCGGGTGAAGCGATTGAGCAGTATGTAATTGAAAACGACATTACGACGCTGATTATGGGCGCGTACGGGCACTCCCGCATTCGTCAGTTCATTATCGGGAGCACGACATCCGAGCTCGTCCGTCGTTGTCTCGTTCCCGTCGTCATGTTCCGATAAGCGGAAAAAAAAGCGTTACGCTTAGAAAAAACGGGGAATCGGATTCGCAGGTCCGGTTTCCCGTTTTTTTTTGCGGATTTGAAACCACGAATAAACACGAATTTTATTTAACGCGGATTAAACAGATGAGATCAGATATTTTTACAAAAATTTTATAAAATTTTCTTTCACTTCCGTTCTTTAGCAGCATAGGGGTACGGAGATTCTATCTGTTTAAATCTGCGACATCTGTGTTAAAAAAATGAAAACGATTCGTGTTTATTCGTGGTTCCAGCCTTCGCGCTAAATTTCAATTTGAGGAAATGCGGAAAAAGGGTAAGGATTTTCGACGATGAATCCTGTTTTGGAAATCAAAGATTTGTGCGTGGATTTTTATTCTCGCGGGAACGTCTCGACGGCAGTGCGGGGCGTTTCGTTTGATTTGAAAAAAGGGGAAATACTCGCGGTCGTCGGCGAGAGCGGTAGCGGGAAGTCCGTAACGTCGCAGGCGTTGGCGGGATTGTTGCCCGGCGAGCCGACGTGTCGCGTGCGCGGGAGCGTGAAGCTCGACGGGCGTGAGATTCTCGGTTTGAAGGAGCGCGAATTGCGCAAAATTCGCGGGCGGGAAATTGCGTATATTTTTCAGGATCCGCTTAGCTCGCTCAATCCGGTTTACACGGTCGGCTGGCAGATCGAAGAAGCCTTGCGCTTCCACGTTCCCGCGCTGAAAACGGCGCGCGCGCGTCGGGAGCGCGTGCGGGAAGTGCTTTCCGCCGTCGGTGTGAATCCGGATTTGGCGGACTCGTTCCCGCATCAGTTTTCCGGCGGGATGCAGCAGCGTGTGATGATTGCGATGGCGCTTGCCTGCGAACCGAAAATTCTCGTTGCGGACGAGCCGACCACGGCGCTGGACGTTACGATTCAAAAACAAATCATGGATTTGCTTCTCGCGCTGCGGGAACGCTTCGGCATGAGCGTTTTGCTGATTACGCACAATTTCGGTATCGTGGCGCAGACTGCGGATCGTGCGGTCGTGCTTTTTCGCGGAGAAAAAGTGGAAGAAGGTCGCGCGACAGATGTGATTTCCGCTCCTCAACACGAATACACGCGCACCTTGCTTGCGTGCGTGCCTCGCCTGACATTTGCGTAAAGAAACTTTATTTCGCAAAGAAAAATCGCGGACGTCCGGACAAATCCGTTTGGGATTCGATTTCGGAAAAACCGCATTCCCGCGCGATTCCGGCAAGTTTTTCGTGCTGCGCGATTCCGGTTTCAAACGCAACGAAGCCTCCGGGGGTGAGGCGTTCCCGTGCGCCCCGAAGGATGATTTCGAGGTCGGCAAGCCCGGCATTGTCTGCAACGAGCGCGGAAAGCGGCTCGTAGTTTTTTACTTCCGGTTGGGCGCATTCCCACTCGTCACGCGTGAGGTAGGGCGGATTGGAGATGATGACATCGAACGCGCCGGAAACGTTTTCAAACCAATCGCTTTTCAAAAATGTTACGTTTGCGGTCGCGCCGGTTTTTTCAAGATTTTCGCGGGCAAGGGCGAGCGCGTCGGCGGATTTGTCTACGGCAACGACTTCCGTTCCCGCGCGTTCCGTGGCGACGGAAAGAGCGATCGCCCCCGTTCCCGTGCCGAGATCCAGCACGCGCACCGGCGTCCCTGCAGGCTTTTGCGTATTGAGTTTTTCGAGAACAAAATCCACGAGTTCTTCGGTTTCCGGGCGCGGAATCAGTGCTCGCGAATCGCATTTGAGCGTGAGATTGCGAAAATCGGTATCGCCGACGATATATTGTACCGGCTCGCGCCGCGCGCGCCGCATAACCCGTTCCCGCAGGAGATCGACTTCGGGCTGCGCAAGCGGTCGCTCGAACTGCAAATACAAATCCAGGCGGCGGCAACGCAGCGTTCCCGCGAAGATGAGTTCGCTTTGGAGGCGGGCGTTTTCGATACCTTTTTTGGATAAAAATTCCGTGCTTTTTTTGAGCAACTCGAGGAGGGAATTCATGGAGGGAATTTTTACGAAAGTCCCGATTTTTCACGAGTGCAAAAAAAAACGCGGATGCCGATTAAAGCATCCGCGTTTTCTTCAGATTTTCGGCAAAGAATTATTCGCCGTAAACCGTGCACTCGTAATTGCCGATGATGCCGAGAATGTTGTTCGCCTTCCAGTCAACGAAGTGAACTTTCTTGATGTCGCCGTTTTTCATAGCGGCGGCGATGGATGCATCACCCTGCGCGATGAGGGAGAGAAGATCTTTGCACTGGGATTTTCCGACTTTGAGCGTGTCAACCTTGGCGGAACCTTCGGCGACCGCGTACGGGAGCGTTACTTCCGTGAGGATCGATCCGCGCGGCGTGTAGCCGGCGCAACCGGAAACGAGAGCCGCAACTGCAGCGATGGAAGCGAGGATAAGGGACTTTTTCATAATTTTTGTGATTGTACTGATTGTCTTGTGCTTTTCTGCAGGACAAAACCGTTTTGTCTCGCAAAGCGAAACAAAGTCAATCAGATTGGTAGATATTCTACAAGCCCTTTTTTCTCGCGTCGGCGGAGAATAAAGGATTGCAGGGCAAGAATCCGTAAAAGATATTCTTTTTATGAAAAAAAATGCAGTAAGTTTGCTTCTGGCGGCGGGTGCGTGCGTGTCCGGCTGCATCGGGCCCGGGCTTACCGGAGAAATGTCGCGCGAGGACGCGATTCGGCTTTATAACGGCGGAATTTCGGAAACCGCTTGGCTCGAAGAACTCGACACGATTTCACGCAATCTGCCAATGCCGGACACGAAATCCGTTCAGCTCGCAGACGGTTTTCTTTTTTACAAAACAAGTTTGTGCAACGGCGAATGGTGGGTCTCGGATATTATTCCGCCGGCAGACGCGCCGGATGCCCTGAAAGATTTGGCAAAGTCTTTGCGGAAGGGCGCTCCCGCTCCCGTCGTACTTGTGCTCGACGGGACCGGGCTTTCCCGCGACGGCGTTCCCGTGTCCGACGACGACCTGCGCGCTCTCGCGGCGGAAATTGCGAAATTGCCTGAATCGCAACGCCCGGAAATTAAAATTTCGGCGAAAGGAAACGCGCTCGCGGTTGATCTTTACAAAATCGTGAAAATTTTTGAAAACGCGGGCATTAAAGACGTGAAAATCGATAACGAAACTTCCGGCGGCGAATCCTCGGATTTTTAACTGTTGATAAACGGGACTGATTCTTAGAAAATCACCGATTCCGTTTTTCACCGATTTTCAAGTCATGGAAGTTTTCACATTTTCCTCGGAATCCGTCGGAGCGGGGCATCCCGACAAAGTTGCGGATTTTATTTCCGATTGCGTTCTTGACGCCTGTTTGGCGCAGGACCCGCGTTCCCGCGTCGCTTGCGAGACGCTCGTTAAAGACGGGAACGTCGTGCTTGCCGGCGAAATTACGACTTCGGCAACCTTGGATTTCGACTCCATCGTGCGCAACGCGATTCGCGAAATCGGCTATGTGGATTCCCGCGACGACGCGGTTTTCCACGCGGGAACGGTGAAAATTCTGAATCTTCTCGGGCAACAGTCTCCGGATATCGCGCAGGGCGTGGATGCCGCCGCTGCGTCGGGAAAAAGCACTGCCGAGCAGGGCGCGGGCGACCAGGGAATTATGTTTGGCTACGCGACGGACGAAACGCCGGAACTGATGCCCGCTCCCGTGATGTTTGCGCACCGCATTTTGCGCAAACTCGAAGAAATCCGCAAAAATCCCGCCGAACCCGCCGCGCGCTGGTTGCGTCCGGACTGCAAATCGCAGGTCGCCGTGCGCTACGAAAACGGCGTTCCCGCCGCGATTGAAAACGTCGTGCTTTCCACGCAACACACGGAAGAAGTTTCGCACGCGGAAATCGTCAAATTCGGAGAAGCGCTCATCCGCTCCGTGCTTCCCGCAGAATTTATTTCTTCGGAAACAAAGTTTTTCATCAATCCGACCGGAAAATTCGTCATCGGCGGACCGAACGGCGACGCAGGTCTGACCGGACGCAAAATTATCGTCGACACCTACGGCGGAGTCGGTCGCCACGGCGGCGGCGCATTCTCCGGCAAGGACCCGTCGAAAGTTGACCGCTCCGGCGCTTATATGTGCCGCTGGGTCGCGAAAAACATTGTTGCGGCGGGGCTGGCAAAGCGTTGCGAATTACAAGTTGCTTACGCAATCGGCGAGCCGGAACCGACGAGCATTCACGTCGACACGTTCGGCACGGGAACGGTTTCCGATGAAAAAATTATTGCCGCAGTAAAAAAAGTTTTTTCGTTCAAGCCGGCGGCAATTATCAAACAACTCGATTTGCTCCGCCCGATTTACGCGGGAACGGTGCAGTACGGGCATTTTACGAAATCCGAACTCCCGTGGGAGCAAACGGACAAGGTTTGCGAACTCAAGGTAGCGATCGGCTGATTTTGAGTTTCAAAAAAAAGGACTTTAAAGTCGCGTGACCTTAAAGTCCTTTTTTTTACTGAAATGTCTTAGATTGCCAGATATTTCGCGCCGGGAACGCCGCAGTACGGGCATTTTTCCGGAACATTTCCTTCGGCAACGGTGTCGCCGCAAACCGGGCAAACGAGGTATTTTTTCGGAAGCGAAGCCACCGTTCCCGCGTTGATGGCATCAATCGCGTTCTGGTAGAGCTGAGCGTGGACTTTTTCCACTTCGAGCGCCTGCGTGAACGTTACGATCGCAGCCTTCGCGCCGTCGGCTTCCGCGTCTTTCAAAAACGCCGGATACATTTCGGAGAACTCGTAAACTTCGCCCGCTTTGGCGTGAGCGAGGTTCTCGAGCGTCGTACCGACTTCGATTTCGATTTTGAACTTCGGCAGCGTGCCGCCGAGTTGTTTGAGTACTCGGGCGTGGTTTGCGGCGTGAATGCTTTCGGCTTTTGAGGTCGCCTCAAACATTTTCTGGATTGCGGGATAGCCTTCGCGTGCGGCTTGGGCGGCGAAAGCGGCGTAGGTCGCTCCCGCAGTGGATTCGCCGATGATTCCGGCGATGAGGTTTTGTATCGTTTTTTCCATAGCAATAAAAAATGAAGAATTAGAAATGAGGAATCAGAAACCAGGAAAACGTCTTGCGCTATGCGTGCCAAATCTTTTCGGAGATAAGTTTTGCTGTAGCGTTGCCGGACCAGTCTTTGTTGGCGGCCGGGCTCGCCGGCGAGGGGTGAATGATGCGCGTGAATTTTACCGGCATTCCCGCAAGGGCGCGTTTCGCCGCCGTTTCTGCAAAATTTCCGACCCCGACGAGCCATTCCGGTTCCAAAATTTCTGCGAGACGCCGCAGAAAAAGATCGCAGGGCGCGTTCACGGCATCGCGTTCTGCGGGAACGAGATCTTCCGGAGTTAAATTTTTTCCGCGTTCGTTCCCGGCGACGAAAAGGAGCGGACAAAAATTCGTCACGAAATGTTCTCTGAAAAAGTTCTCCGGCGCGCCGAAGCGTTCCCGGAAAAGGCCCCACAAGCGGCGGCCGCTGACTTCCGAGCGCGGGCATCCGAAGCCGTCCACGGGTTTTGCAGGATGCTCTTGCGGCGGTTTTCCGACAAATCCGAAGATGCCCAACCAATTTTGTACGGCATCAATTTCTCCGAACGGAACGCCCGTCTGCGCCATACCGAACGGTCCCGGATTCATCCCGAGAAAAACGAAGCGCTTGCTGCCGTTCCCGTAGCGAGCGAGGAACTGCTCGTGCGTTTCCCGCGCATATTCGAGCGGATTATAAACGTAGGCGACGGGGTCGGAAAATTTTAGTGCGCCGACTGCATCGGAAAGTTCCCGCGTCGCGGCGATAAGCAATTTTGAGCGAGAAGGCATAGGGGAAATGAAGAATTAGGAATTAGAAACGAGAAATTAGGAATGAGGAGTGCTTTTCTTTCTGATTTTTCATTCCTGATTCCTCATTTTTCAATCAAAACTCAATTTCAAAGGGAATTCGCGCGTAAACGTGGTTCGGGTCGTTGAATGCGCGTAGACGTTGCGCCGTGCGGCGGAGATTTTTTACCGCTGTATGCAAAGCGGGATTGTTTCCGCAAAGCGCAAGTTCTGCCGCTTTCGCAGACGCGACGGGAACGGGCGCATTACTGAAGCGGTCCACCAATTCCTGGTAGCGGTTTACGGCACCGGGGACGGAGAAAATCGGTGCGTCATCGTCAAGATTTGCGGCTTTTTTTGCAAAATCGATGGCGTTGACCAAGCCGCCAAACTCGTCAATGAGCTTGTTGTTTTTGGCGGAAAGCCCGTCCCAAACCTGGCCTTGAGCGACGGCATCGACTTCGTCAACGCTCATTCCGCGCGCGTCGGCAACGAATTTCAAAAAGTCTGCGTAAATCCGGTCCGTCGATTTTTGAATCAGTGCCATTTCCTGCGGGGTCTTCGGGCGGCGTAATGTGTCGATTTCGGCAAAAGGCGCGGAAAGTACGGCTTCGGAATTGACACCGATTTGTTTCCCGAAATTTTCCAGATTAAAAATGACCCCGAAAACGCCGATGGAACCGGTAATCGTCGACGGCTCGGCAAAAACTTTTTTCGCAGGCGTGGAAATCCAGTAGCCGCCGCTTGCCGCAATATCGCCCATCGAAACGACAAACGTTTTTTTCGCGGCGAGCAATTCGGCTTCGCGGCGGATTTGTTCACTGGCAAAGGCGGACCCGCCCGGACTGTTGATGCGCAAGACGACGGCTTTGACGGAATCGTCGTTGCGAAGTTCACGCAATGCTCGTGCAAACCACGCGCCGCCGACTTCGTTGGTCGCGCCCACGCCGTCCACGATTTCGCCCTCGGCGTAAACGACGGCGAGGCTCGGCGTAAGCGCTTCGAGTTCTTCGGGCGCGGGAACGCCGTTGCCGAAAATGATCGGCGGCTCGACGGAAATTTCCTGCACGCGCAGATAATCGTCGAGCGAGATTTGGCGGAACGAATGAGTCGTTTCGTCCGTTCCCGCGACGTCTTTCAGGCGCTCAATCATTTCGTCTTCGTAGAGCGCGGCATCGACAAATTTTTTCTCAACGGCTTCCTGCGCGGGAACGTAGCCCTGCGTGGTGACGGCTTGCGTAAAATCTTCTGCGAGGCGCGTTTTTTCTTCGTCGCTTGCCAGCTTTTCGGCGCGTGCGGTGAAAATCCGCTGAATCGAAAGTCCCCAAAGGGTGTTGATGAGGCGGGTGCGCTGTTCGCGGTCTTCGGGGCTCATTTGGTCGGAGATGAGCGGTTCGACGGCGGATTTGTGTGAGCCCACGCGTGTGATTTGCACTCCGACACCGATGTTTTCGAGAAGATTTTTGAAATAAAGTCCGGTCGAGCTCAAACCGTTAATCGGCAATTCGGAAAACGGGTGAAGCCAAATTTCGTCCGCCGCCGTGGAAAGCAGATAATCCTTGTAGCTCGGCGACGGCAGGTACGCGAAAACGGGTTTTCCGCTCGCCGTGCGGAATCCGGTCAGCGCGCCGTGCAGTTCGGAGGTCGAGGCGAGCCCGTTCCCGCCGGAAAAACTTCCTCCAATCAGGAGCACGCCGGCGATGTTGTCGTCTCCCGCCGCCGTTTCGAGCGCCTGAAGCGTATCGAGCAAGCCGTATGCACCTTGGGTTCCGCCGGAGAAAATTCCGGGAGTGTTGGCGGGGCTGAGCGTCGGCGCATCCGAAAAACCGCGGGAAAGGTCGATTACCAGGAGCGTTTCGCTTTCCGGCGGAGTCGGTTTTTCCGTTCCGTTAAGTTTGGCTCCTACCGTTTCGGAAACGGAGCTCACCATGAGACCGAGCATTGCGAAAAAACCGAAAAACAGGAAAAAAACCAATGCCGTGACGGAAAAACAGGAGCCGAAAAAACTTGCAACGACTTGCTTTAAAAACGCTTTCATCGACTTCAACTTTACCCTGCGAAGCGTTCCCGCGCGAGAAAAAGTTGTGCCGCGGGAACGCGTTTGTTTTTAAGCGAGGAGAAACGAGCGGATTTTTCCGGCAAGTTCGGGCGAAACGCCGAGCGCTTCACGCAAAAAGCGTTCCCGCGAGCCCCACGCTTTTTCGATTTCGTCGAGCGCGGCTTCGAGAAATTGCGGGAACACCGTCATCAGCACTTCGAGCGTTTCCGGCGGAATGATTTCGAGCAAGCGGTGAACGGAGCGCTCATTTGTCGGAATCGTGTTTTTTCGCGAGAGCAAAAAATCTTCGCGAATGTCGGAATCGCTTACGCCGAGCACGGAATAAAGCATTGCGGCGGCGAATCCCGTGCGGTCTTTTCCGCCGGTGCAGTGGAAGACGAGCGGGAAGTTTTCCGGATTGTCAAACAGCGAGAAAAAATCGCGAAACGCGGAGTGGCGTTCCCGCGCGAAAGAGCGGTTGGCTTCTTCCATCAGCGCGAGTGCGCCCTGCGGGGAAAGTCCGCGCGTGAGCCGTTCTTCGAAAAACCCTTCCGGCGTGTCGAAAAAAACGGTCAGCGAAAGTCGGCGAACCTGCGGGCGTGCGTAGTTTGTCGGGTTACGGCGTTGCTCGCCGGGCGAGCGGAAATCGACAATCGTGCGGATTCCGAGCGCGTCCAAAACCGCTTCGCCTTCCGGCAGGATTTTGTCAAATTTCGCGCTGCGAAAAACGAGCCCGCGACGCACGGTGCGTCCGCCGAGCCCGACAAGTCCGCCCAAGTCGCGAAAATTTTTCACGCCGGGAACATCGATTTCTCTGCTCGCGGGAACGCTCATTTTCTGACGAGAACGGCGATGTTTTCGATGTGTCGCGTTTGCGGGAACAAGTCGAACGGCTGAACTTCTTCGAGCGCGTATTTCCCGCTTGCGAGAATCATTTGGAGGTCGCGCGCCTGCGTGTCCGGCCCGCACGAAACGTAAACGACGCGCTTCGGTGCGAATGCGAGCAGTTGCGAAATGAACGCTTCGTCGCAGCCTTTGCGCGGCGGGTCGATAATCAGCGCAGTTTCTTCCGGTGCGAACGGAACTTTCGCAAAAATAATTTCGGACGACCCGGCGGTGAATTCGCAGTTGCTCAAGCCGTTTGCCTTCGCGTTTTCGCGGGCTTTGACGACGGCGTCTTCACTGACTTCCACGCCGAGCACTTTTTCAAAATATTTCGCGGCGGAAAGTGCAAAAAGCCCGCTCCCGCAATAAGTATCCACGAGAAATTTACATTCGCCGTTCCCGCGCGCGGCGCGCACGCCGAAATCGACAAATTCCGGCAGGATAAACGGATTGTTCTGGAAAAAATCTCCGGCGACGAATTTCAAAACCAAATCGCCGACGCGTTCGGAAACCGGTGCTTTGTGGTCGGTGGCGATACCTTCGCGTGTTTCGCGGATGAGCATCGTTACGCCGCGACGAAACTCGCCCCGCGCGGCGCGGGAACGCATTTGCTCGCGCAGGCGCGGGAGCGCGGCGTTTACGGCTTCCGTCGCAATCGGGCACGCGGGAACGTCGACGATGCGGCGCGAGGTTCCCGCTGCGAGAAATCCGATGGGGAAATCTTTTTCGCCTTGGCGCGGGCGCTCGAAGTGCGGCGTGATTTTCGAGCGGTAGCCGTATTGTTTCGGCGAGCCGCGGCAGGGATTCACGGGAAACGAAATTTTCCCGAGGCGTTCGAGCAACTCCGAAACCTGCTGGGTTTTCCATGTGAGTTGCGCGCCGTATTCAAAGTTTTGATACTGGCAACCGCCGCATTTCCCGAAAAGCGGGCAGCGCGGCTCGACGCGCTCTTTCGCGGGAACGAGGACTTCGACCAAGTCCGCCCGGGAAAAGTTTTTCGCGTTGTGCCAGACGCGCGCTTTGATGCGTTCGCCCGGAAGCGCGCCGGAAACGAAAACGACCCAGCCGTCGTGCCGCGCGACGCCCTCGCCGAGATTTGTCAGCGTGGCAACTTCGAGTTCCAATTCCTGATGGTAGGCGAACGGTTCCGCCTTAAACTTCGCGGGAACGCGCGCCGCCTTGTTTTGAAAATCCGTCTTCATGGAAAATTTACGAAATCCCGGCAACTTTCAAAAAGGTCGCTTTTTTTTACGAGCCCGGATGGGTTGCGGGAACGGCGGCAAGCTCCGGCGGAAGCGCGTCGGGCTGATACGTCGGGAACGAAAGTTCGAGTAGCGAGACGGCGGGCATCGGAAGCGTCGCGTTGCCTGCCGAGCGGTCAACAAGCATTGCGCACGCGACGGGAACGCCACCCCACGCCTTAATGATGTCCGCACATTCGACAACGCGTCCGCCGCGCGTAACGACATCTTCCGCGACGAGAATTTTTTCGCCCGGCGCAATTTTGAAGTTGCGGCGAAGAACGAGTTTGTTGTCTTCCTTTTCCGCGAAAATGAAGCGCACACCGAGCTGGCGAGCGATTTCCTGCCCGACGACCAAGCCGCCCATTGCGGGCGCGAGAACCGTTTCGACTCCGAGGTCTTTCAGTTTCGGAAGGAGCAGTTCGACGAGGCGCGAAACTTTGTCCATGTATTGGCAAACTTGCGCGCACTGGAAGTAGTTGGCGCTGTGAAGCCCGCTGCGCAGGATAAAATGCCCGGAGAGGAGGGCACCGCTTTCTTTGAAAATGTTGAGAACTTCTTCTTGGATTTGAGAATTCATAGCGGCGCTAAGTATGCGCGTTCCCGCCGCTTTTCTGCAAATTGAAATTTGTCGCGGGAAAATTTTGCGGCGTCAGTTTTTCTTCTTTTGTTCGAGTCGCTCGGCGCGGCGTTCCTGCGGAGTCATTTTGGCGCGGCGTTCCCGTTCGGCGTGTTTTTCTTCGGCTCCGGCTTTGCCGATGAGGGCACCGCGTTCTTCAAGGAGGAAACGGATGGCCCGGGTGCGGTCGGATTTTTTCGCGAGGTCGAGCGGCGTTTCGCCGGCGTGGTCGCGTTCGTTTACGTTGATGTCGGTGGAAAGCAGGTAGGAAACGGCGGAGGCGCTTCCCGCGATAACGGCGTAGTGCAGGGCGTTTCTTCCGGTAACGGGATCGGAGAGGTTGGGGCTCGTTCCGTATTCGATGAGAACGCGCAGGATTTCGATGAGGTTTTCGTTGTCTTTGGCGGAGCGGTTTGCCGAAATCAGAGAAAACGCACGCATGAAAAGAGGGTCGCCGACGAGGGAATTGATTCCGGCGACGGGATCAATGTTGAGCTCATTGAAAAGGAGGTAAAACATTTCCGCGTTTGCATGATTTACGGCGATGTGCAGAGGCGTTTCGTTTGCGCGGTTTTTCTCGGTTACGGGCGCGCCGGAATTGAGAAGGAAGCGGACGACTTCGCGGGCGTTGTCCCCGGCGGCGACGGCGAGGTGCAGGGGCGTGTTGCGGTCGTTGTCGGCGGCGGAGATCAGTTTCGGATATTTTTTTGCGACAAATTCCGCCAAGTCCTCGCGTCCCGAGATGCAAAGATAGTGGAACGGAACGCGCCCGTATTTGTCTTTGCGCGCGTGGATTTTAGAGCCGGATTCAAGTTCCATCATCCGATGGATTTCCCGGAATGCGGAAAAAGGAATTTCGACTTGCTCACAAAGACGGTGCAGGGGCGTTTTTTGGTCCAAATCGAAAGCGATAATCGGCGTTCCCGCCGCGATGAGTTCGCGGACGGCTTGGACATCGCCGTCTTTCACGGCAAGGTGAAGAACGGTTTCGCGCGTGGCTTGGAAAACTTTTTTCGGGGCGGTTTCGCGGGAACGCGTCGGGTATTTGCGCGGTTTTTTCAGGCGGACTTCGACTTTCCCGAAGGTCGGGCGTTTGCTCGGAGAATAGATTTTTCTGCCGCGTAAAATGCGGAACATAGTTTCGGAGTTGGCGTAATCGCGGGCGGTTTTCCCGTTGGTCAGATCATTGGCTTCGCCGTCGGCGCCGTAGCCGACGAGAAGTTTTGCCAGCGAGTCCTGTCCTTCCCGGACGCAGGTCATCAGCGCAGTTTTTCCCCAGCCGTCGCGAAAATCCGTCGGGTAGCCGTAATCGAGAATGAGCTGGAGCATACGGATCTTTTGTGTGCGGGAAACTTGCGGAGACGCGCAGATAATCGCCGTGGCGACACTGAAGTTTTTTAGACCCATTTTTTCGTTTTCGGTAACAAACGTGGTCAGCGATTTCAGCGTTCCCGCGGAAGAACCCGCGTCTCCCTGAAGATTCAAAACGTTCGTTTTTGCACCGAAATCGAGCAGGATTTCGACGGCTTCGACGTTGCCGCCGTACGCGAGGCGGATAATCGGATAGTCGCCCACGCGCGTGCGCGCGTTCGGGTTTGCGCCGTTGAGAAGGGCACCGCGAAGTCCGCCCAGGTCGGTCCAGCCGAGGAGAACGAGTTCGTCGCCGGAAATCTTGGCGTTTTCCTTGCGTTGCGTGGAGACGGGTTGCGGATCGGTTTTTGCGGGAACGCGTTTTTCGGGCGGCGTTTCGTCTGCGGATACGGCGCACGGGAACGCAAAGGAAAGAGCGATAATTAGAGCTCCGAGGAAGCGGGCGGCGTTTCGGAAAATCCGGTTTTGAGGGAAAGCACAAGACATGACCGCAAGGGTATTTTTTCCGAAATGCCGCGTCAAATTTCAATTTGGCGGAAATTTGATGCCGCGAATAACCGCCAATAAACTCGTGTTTGTTCGTGGGTTTAATGGCTTCGAACGCCCCCAAAAAAAGTCTTGCGCACCTCGGGGTTTCTTTTGCGAAAATCCCGCTCAAAAATTGGGACAAAACGCAGGGAAAAACTTGCGCGGAAAAAGTCTCTTTCAACTTCAAAACGATCACTTATGAAATCATCAAAAATTCTTATTCTGCTAACCTTCGCGGCGACGGCGCTTTCCGCCGTTCCCGTGTTTGCGGCACCGGAAAACCACGAAGAATTTGCGCGGCAATACATGCCGGAATCGCAAGCCGTGTTTGAACGCTTCCGTAAGGATTGCGCGGAAACGCAAAAACTCCGCGAATCGCTCGCTGAAGATTTGCGCGTGATGAATCGTGCGCTCGACAACGATGCTGCCTTTTGTGCTCTTTCCGAAAAAATCGCGGAACTCGAAAAGCGCGAATCCGAGTGGGCAAATACAATCAAAGATGCTTTTTTCAAGCACAAGGCGGGAATGATTACGTCCGAAAAACTTAGTGATACAGATGCCGTTCTCGCGAAGAACGCTATCGCTTGGGAAAACGACGTGCTCAAAAATTTAATTAAAAATTCCGTCGCGATGTTCGGTGTTCCCGTAACGGTGAAAATCCCGGGGCGCAACTACGCGTTCGGGAAATACGAGGTCACGCAGAAGCAGTATGAAGCGGTAATGAAAAATAATCCGTCGGAATTCAAAGGCGAAAATCTTCCCGTAGAAAATGTTTCGTGGGACGATGCCGTGGAATTTTGTAAAAAGCTGACGGAACGGGAACGCGCTTTGGGGCGGATTTCGATGAATCAGGAATA
>JAGBIL010000025.1 GCA_017935025.1 Opitutales bacterium
GTTTCGCAAAGCGCGCCGGGCGGCGTTTCGACTTCCGCCGCTTACGACGCGTTTAACCGGAAAATCTCCGCGACCGACGCGCGCGGGAACGTTACGACTTACGCTTACGACGCGGGCGATCGCCTTGTTTCACAAACGCAAATGCTCGGCGAAGAAACGGTCGTTACTTCGTTTGAATACGACGCGATGAACCGCCAAACGAAAACGGTTTTTGCCGACGGTTCGTTTGTCGCTTCCGTCTACGACCTGCGCGGGAACAAGGTTGCCGAGTACGGGAACGCGTCGTATCCGGTTTTGTATACATTTGACGAGCTCAATCAAAAAACAGGGATGCAGACTTTCCGCACGCTCGCGGGAACGCCGGAAGAGCCGGCGAACCTCACAGGCGGCGACGCAACCGCGTGGAGCTACGACGCGGCGACCGGGCTTTTGCTCGCCAAAACCGACGCTACGGGAAAATCGGTAAGCTACACTTACACGGCGGCGGGCTTGCTCGCGACGCGCACTTGGGCGCGCGGCATCGTAACGACTTACGCCTATGATGTTTGGAACCGACTCGTTTCCACGACTTATTCGGATTCCACGCCCGCCGTTTCGCAAAACTACGATGCCCTCGGGCGCGCCGTTTCAACAAGCGACGCCGCGGGAACGCGCACCACGACTTACGACGCCTACGGAAGCGTTTCTTCGGAAAACTTTGCAGGAATTAACAAAACAATCACGCGGCATTATGACAGCTTCGGGCGCGGAACGGGCTATTCCGTCGGGAACACGCGCAAAACGACGCTTTCGTACAACGCGGCAAACGGTCGCCTTGTCGGGCTGACTGCCGGAAGCGACAGCTTCGCGTGGGAATATCTCGCGGGAACGCAGCTCAAATCGAAGCTCACATACCCGAACGCGACAACGGCAGAGTGGACTTACGAAGCGGAACGTGATTTGATTGCCCGAGTGAAAAACACCGTCAACGGCAACGTGATTTCGCAATACGACTACGCGCACGACACGCTTGGTCGGCGCACATCCGCCGCGAAATCCGGGACGATGATGGCGGCTTCGGAAACGCTGAACTTCGGCTATAATAATCGTTCGGAGCTCACTTCAGCTGTCTCCAATGTCGATGCGAATTACAATTACGCGTACGCGTTCGACAACATCGGCAACCGGACGACGGAGGCTATCGCAATTGCGAATTCCGAATCCCGAATTTCGAATTATTCCACAAATAATCTAAATCAATATACGGATATCTCTATGGGAGAAGCGGTGTCCTCGCCGCTTCAATACGACGCAGACGGGAACGCGACGCTGATTCAAACGTCCACGGGAACGTGGACAATCGAATACAACGCAGAAAACCGCCCGATCCGCTGGACGAACGCCGCCACGGGAACGGTGATTACGATGACTTTTGACTCGCAAGGTCGCCGCACAGAATACAAATCCGTAACAAACGGCACGCAGAACACGTGGCTACGCTTCCTCTACGACGGCTATCTGTGCATTCAGGTGCTGTATTCGAACTCGCCGTACAATGTGTTCAAGGAATTCGTTTGGGATCCGACGGAACCGGTCGCGACGCGTCCGCTCGTTTTCCGCTATGCGCCGAATAGCTTGAATTTATTCTACGCTTTTGACGGGAACAAAAACGTCTCGGACGTGTTTTATCGCCTGACCTCGAACGGTATCGGCGCGCACTACGGCTACGCTCCGTTCGGTGCCACCACCCGTACGCACCGCGATTCGTCCGCCTCGTTCGACATCGTTTCCCTCAACCCGTTCCGCTTCAGTTCCGAATACTACGACTCCGAACTCGGTCTTGTTTACTACAACTACCGCCACTACTCACCCACTCTTGGACGCTTCCTCTCCCGCGACCCAATCGAGGAACAGGGCGGACTCAACCTCTACGCCTTCGTAGAGAATAATACAAATAGCTACGATGTTTTAGGAAGGCAGTGTTGCGTAATTATCGTTCATCCGGGAACATATGAAGATGTTCGTGATCCAAGTATGTTCGGTCATGCCATACTGGACTGCGGAGAAAACGCATATCTCAGTTTTTTTCCGGAAGGCAAAAAAGAGGACAAAGTGGGAATAGGAGCAAAGCCGGGTAAAAATCATACGAAGGAAGAGGACGAAAAGCGTTACGGAAAGTTCGACTTTGGAAGTCGCAATGAAATAATCCACCCCAACGGAGGGCGAATTACGAGACAGTGTCTTCCCGATTGCGTGGACGACGCGAGTATCGTATCGATTATAAAAACGCTCGTATCCACAACTCCAAATTGGGATTTCAATGATTCTAACTGCGCAGACATGGTGATGACCGCTCTCGACAGAGCAATGAATCAAGAGAAACCAAAATGCGGAAAATGTGAAGTCGTTGTGGATATTCTGAAAAAACATTCAGAGATTCGAACACCGGATGGCGTTCGGGATGACATTGCGTTACTAACGAAAAACAATTGTACCCGCTATCTCTGTTCGTTTGATCCTGTCCAAGCAGCGAAAGCGCTCACGCAATCGGTAGTAAACGGTATCTCCTACTTTTTTAAATAATGACTTGGCGAAAAATAACAGACGCGTTTCGTGCTCTGTGCACATACGGAGGAATGTCAATTTTGCTCACCGGATGCATTGAAGCTCCGTGGAGAAGGTGTATACCGTTAAGTCTTCCCGCAGAGCTTGGAGAAACATCTGATATTTCTTACAAGTTCACGGTCTATCCGTGGGAGAAAAAAATCAGACCGACGCTTGACGTAAGCTTTCGGGGCTACTTCGAAGGAAGATCGAAATACACATTTCCACCATACTCCGTGTTCCTTGACGGAGAAAAGCTTCCTATGAGGTTCTTCTATGAGGAGTGCCAAGGGCAGTTTCATTGGCAAATAGATCGCCCGTTGTTTTTGTTTGGGGCAGAAGAGCACGAACTGACAATACGATTAACCAAAGAACAATTGGAGTTCTTCAACCAATTAAAAAAAATGCCCAATGTGAGGGTAACATTCGAGCTCCTGATTAATGCCGATGTAACAATTCCCGATATTTTTTACCTTTACTGCTACATGCATGAAGAAAAATCTCCGGACAAAATTACTCCGGTCGAGACTGCCGATGAGGAGCGATGAATAAAGAGATAAATACAGGTAAGAATGAAAAGGGTAAAAACAATACAACGAGCATTCCAGCGCCTCGGAACGGAACAAAACGGACAATCGAATACAACGCCGAAAACCGTCCGGTGCGCTGGACGAACGCCGCCACGGGAACGGTGATTACGATGACTTTCGATTCACAAGGTCGCCGCACAGAATACAAATCCGTGACAAACGGCACGCAGAACACGTGGTTGCGCTTCCTCTACGACGGCTATCTGTGCATTCAAGTGCTGTATTCGAACTCGCCTTACAATACATTCAAAGAGTTCATTTGGGAACCGACGGAACCCGTCGCGACGCGTCCGCTCGTTTTCCGCTACGCGCCGAACAGCTTGAATTTGTTCTACGCTTTTGACGGGAACAAAAACGTCTCGGACGTGTTTTATCGCCTGACCTCGAACGGTATCGGCGCGCACTACGACTACGCTCCGTTCGGTGCCACCACCCGTACGCACCGCGATTCGTCCGCCTCGTTCGACATCGTTTCCCTCAACCCGTTCCGCTTCAGTTCCGAATACTACGACTCCGAACTCGACCTCATCTACTACAACTACCGCCACTATTCTCCCTCCCTCGATCGCTTTCCGGAGGTATAACACTTGTGGCGACTTCTATAAATAGCATCACGGGCCAAAACGTTTGGGCTGCGGAGAGACTCGGAGTTTTTTCAGAGAACGCTTAATGTTTAAAATTTCCAAGAGGGCGGCACGACACCGCTTTCTTATTTTTTGAGGTAAAAACAAGCCCCAATGGGGCGCAATCGTCCAGCGTAGGGCAAGCGAGCGAAGCGAGTCGCCGCCCTACGAAAAATGGCAAAAAGCCTGCACTCTGAAAGTGTGTAGCACGCGGCAGAAACGCATACACCGAGCCTCCGCGCATCACTCGGTTTTGTTTCGCCTTTTCAAGGCTCGTTGTTTTTTTGTTCCCTACCCTACCGCTCACGCGCAGGGTTTTAGAACATAACACCTCTCCGAGGCTTTGAGTTTCCTAAAGAAACAAAAAAGAGACAGCCGTCCCGGCTGTCCTCCTTTGGAAGAAACTTCCCTAAAAAACGTAAAGTAAGCATTCTTAACGCAGATTCCCGCGAATTCCTTTTACCGGCGACAACGCGTTGTGCTGTATCCCTCCGTTAAAAAAAATTGGCAGGTTTTCTGTTGTTGCGCATATACCCGAATCCGCTTCCGTTTTCTTCTCAAAAATTTTGACGGGAACGCGAAATTTTGTTTTTTTCTGTCTTCACTTCTATGAGCGATCCAATCAAGCATGAATGTGGAATTGCCGTTGTTCGGCTTTTAAAGCCGCTCGAATACTACGAGCACAAATACGGCACGCCGCTTTACGGATTTAACCAGCTCTTTTTGCTGATGGAGAAGCAGCATAATCGAGGGCAAGACGGTGCCGGGATCGGTTGCGTCAAACTCGGCGTTCCCGCCGGAGAGAGCTTCATGGCACGCGACCGTGCGTTGGGCTCTTCCGCGCTGACGGAAATGTTCTCGCGCCAGCTTGCGGAGTACGAAGACAAGGTGCGCGTCGGAAAAATCATTCCGGAAATTCCCGCCACGGTTAAACAAAACTTCAATTTCGGCGGGGAACTGCTCATCGGGCATCTTCGCTACGGAACTTCCGGCAACTACGACCTTTCGACTTGCCACCCGTTCGCCCGCAAATCTATCTGGCCAACACGAAACCTGATGATTGCGGGTAATTTTTCGATTACAAATCCGGGCGATTTAAACGAAGCTCTGATTAATCGCGGTGCGCACCCGGTGTTTTCGACCGATACGCAGTCGCTTCTCGAAGAGCTCGGTTTCTGGCTCGATGACGCGCACACGACGATTTTCCGCGAACTGCGCGATTCCGGCGTTCCCGGACGCGAAATGCCGGAAATCATTTCCCGCCGAATCGACCTTGCGGAAGTCATTCGCAAAGCCTCCGCCAAGTGGGACGGCGGCTTCACGATTTGCGGCACAACCGGAAACGGTGCCATGTTTGCGATGCGTGACCCGAACGGCATCCGCCCGTGCTTCATTCTGCGTACAGACGAAGTCGTTGCCGTCGCTTCGGAACGCGCCGCGCTGATGACGATTTTCAACGCTAAGGAATCCCAAGTCGAAGAACTCACGCCGGGCATGGCGATGATCGTCGAAAGCCACGGCGAAACGCGTTTTGAAAAGATTTTTGACGCAGGCGAGAAGACACACTGCACCTTCGAGCGCCTTTACTTCTCGCGCGGGAACGACCCCGCCATCTACGAAGAACGCAAGGCGCTCGGCGCGGCTCTTGTTCCTCAGATTCTCGACGAAATCGACCACGATCTGAAGAACACGGTCTTTTCCTTTATTCCGAACACGGCGGAAACGGCTTATTACGGCATGATGGCGGAACTCCGCGTCAATCGCCGCCGTGAAGTGCGGGACGAATTGCTCGCTGCCGTTAAAGCCGGGAACGTGGATGAAAATCTCGTCGAAAAACTCATCATGGGTAACTGGCCGCGCGGAGAAAAAGTCGCACACAAAGACATCAAGCTGCGCACATTTATTTCTCAGGAAAAAACGCGCAACCGCCTCGCCTCGCACGTTTATGACATTTCTTACGGAGTTGTCCGCGAAGGTGAAAATCTCGTAATTATCGACGACTCCATCGTTCGCGGGACAACGCTTCGCGAGTCCATTCTGAAAATTCTTTCCCGCCCGAATCCGAAAAAAATCATCGTTTGCTCCTCGGCTCCGCAGGTTCGCTACCCGGACTGCTACGGGATCGACATGAGCGAACTCGGAAAGTTTCTTGCGTTTCAGGCGGCAATTCAGCTCTGCCAGCAAACCGGAAAGGGCGACCTGCTACGCGAAGTCTATCAGGACTGCGTGCGGGAACTCGAAAAACCGGAACCGGCGATGGTTAACCACGTCGGACGCATTTACGCACAGTTCACGGACGAGGAAATCGCCCGCAAATGCGCCGAGCTCGTTTACCCGGATTGCGACTGGAAAGGCGAACTCGTTTTGCTCTTCCAAACGTTGGACAACCTTCTCAAGGCCTGTCCGGGCAGCGCAGGAGACTGGTACTTTTCCGGAAATTATCCGACGCCCGGCGGTTTCCGCGCACTCAACCGCGCATACATCAATTTCTACGAAAACCGTACCACGCGCGCTTATTAATAGAAAAACCATCTTCAACCCCGAACAGGAAATAAAATTATGCAGCAAAACAACGTGCGCCCGGAAACAATGGCGCGAATCACAACGCCCGAACTCGCAGCGGCGTTTATCGAAGAACAGGTGCGCGAAGTCCGCGCGCAAGTCGGCGACAAGCAGGTGCTTCTCGCGCTCTCCGGCGGCGTGGACTCCTCCGTCGTTGCCGCGTTGCTCATCAAGGCAATCGGCAAACAGCTCGTCAGCGTGCACGTCAATCACGGCTTGATGCGCAAAGGCGAAAGCGAACAGGTCATCGAAGTTTTCCGCAACGGCTTGGACGCCAACCTCATTTACGTCGACGCGACGGACCGCTTCCTCGATCTGCTCGCCGGCGAAGCCGATCCCGAAAAGAAACGCAAAATCATCGGGAACGAATTTATCAAGGTTTTCGACGAAGAAGCGGGAAAACTTTCCGGTATTTCCTTCCTCGCACAAGGCACGATTTACCCGGACATTCTGGAAAGCCACGGCGTGAAGGCGCACCACAACGTCGGCGGGCTTCCCGAAGATATGGAAATGGAACTCGTCGAACCGCTTAAGTTGCTCTACAAAGACGAAGTGCGCGTCGTCGGTAAGGCACTCGGACTTCCGGACGAAATGGTGTTCCGCCAGCCGTTCCCGGGTCCCGGTCTCGGCGTGCGCTGCCTCGGCGCAATCACGCGAGACCGCTTGCACGCGCTTCGCGAAGCCGATGCCATTTTGCGCGAAGAATTTGACAAATGCGGTCTCGCCGGAAAAGTTTGGCAATATTTCGTTGCCGTTCCCGACTTCAAAAGCGTCGGTGTCCGCGACAACAAGCGCTACGAAGGCTGGCCCGCGATCATTCGCGCCGTCAACACCGTGGACGCAATGACCGCGACGATTGAAGAAATCCCCTACGACGTGCTTCACCGCATCACGGAACGCATCACGCACGAAGTCGAAGGCATCAATCGCGTTCTCCTCGACCTCACGCCGAAACCCATCGGCACCATCGAGTGGGAGTAATTGAGAGATTAGAGATTAAAGCTTAATGCTTAAAGAGAAGCGTTCCCGCGACGGAAAATTAATTCCTCGCGGGAACGCTTTTTTTGCGGAAAACGCAAAGATTTTCTGCTTCATTGCGGCACAGTAAAAATTGGGGAACTATCCCGCTTTTCCGGACAAAAAAATAGCCCGGGCGGAAGCTCGGGCTATTCGGGTAAAAAAAAATGGTGGTCAGGGGCGGGATCGAACCGCCGACACAGGGATTTTCAGTCCCTTGCTCTACCGACTGAGCTACCTAACCACAAAAAAGTGTAGGAACGGATTAAGCAGAAAATCTGCGGGAACGTCAAGTGCGTTTTGGAAAATTCTTTGTGTTCCCGTAGAAAATTCGTAAAAAAAACGTTGTTCCATTGCGCCGCGAGAACATTTCCGGAGCAAATGAATCATTTTCGCGGCGCGTTTGGGTTTGTCTGCTACACAGGGCGGAGACTCGCTTCGCTCGCTTGCCCTGTGCTATGTTCTTTACGCGTTTTCAGCGCTTGTTTTTACCGGAAAAAATGGGAGGGAAGACATTCCTGTCTTCCCCGCGAGACGGACAAATTTTCTCGGAAACTCCATCTCGTTCCTGCGAGGGCGACAGGATTGTCGCTCTTCCACAAATTTTCGGTTTCAGAAGCGCCTGAGGATTTCGCTCGCGGCAGCGCGGAAAATTTGTGCGGGAACGGAATCCGGCGCGGAAACGGTAATCGGCGTTCCCGTGTCTCCGCCGCTACGGATTTCTGCGACAACGGGAATCTCGCCGAGTAATTCGGTGCCGAGCATTCCCGCCGTTTTGGCACCGCCGCCCTTTCCGAAAATGTATTCGCGATCGCCCGTTACGGGATTTTCAAAGTAGCTCATGTTTTCGATTACGCCGACAATCGGAACTTCCACCTTGGAGAACATCCGCGCGCCGCGTTGGGCAACCGCGACGGCAACATCCTGCGGCGTTGTTACCACGACCGCACCGTCGAGCGCAAGCGTTTGCACGAGCGTAATTTGAGCATCGCCCGTTCCCGGCGGTAAATCGACAACGAGCACTTCGAGTGCGCCCCAATCGACATCGTTTGCAAATTGGCGAATAGCTTTTCCGACCACGGGACCGCGCCACACGACGGGCGAATTTTCGTCCACAAGCAAGCCCATCGACATCACTTTGAGTCCGTGAGCCTCCGGCGGCACGATTTTATCGCCGCGCAAAAACGGTTGTTCCCGCACGCCGAGCATCATCGGAATGCTCGGTCCGTAAATATCGCAATCGAGCACGCCGACGCTTCCGACCGCAGGAGCGATTCCCTCTTCTTCCAAAACTTGAGCAAGTGCCACAGCGAGATTGGCGGAAACGGTGGATTTGCCGACGCCGCCCTTTCCGCTTGCCACGGCGATAATGCGGCGCACGCCGGGAATTTTTTGCGGAGGCGGCGGCGTAGTGGAACCGGGCGCGGCGGGCATTGTCGTTTTAACTTCGACGGAAATTTTCCCGGCGGGAACGCCGGCGGAGCTGAGCGCGGTTTCGGCGGCAGTTTTAAGTTGCTCGGGAATTTCCGGCTTCGACGTGGTGACGGCGATTTCGACAAGGACGTTCCCGTCGGCGGAAACCTCGGCTTTTTTTACAAGACCGAAAGAAACGATATCCCGGGAAAGTCCGGGATAGGTTACTTTTTTCAAAATTTCGAGAATGTTTTCGGTGTTCATTTTTCTTTATGAGACAGATAAACCGTGACAAGTAATAAGAGACAACTTTCAAACGCGGAATGTTTATTGTTTATTAAACATTACACATTCTACGCTAAACGGCACGTTGCCGGTCTCTTGTTGCGGATCGCTCGTCACTTATTTCAGAATCAAAGTATCGGGATCGCAGCAACCTTTGAGCGAAGAGATGCCGATGCGGCTGAATTTTGCCTTTTTCGGGTTTCCGGTATCGACGAGCGCAAGCCCGGTGGATTTGCCGATTTCCTCGGTTACAACGATGTGGCGTCCGTCCGCGCACCACACCG
The DNA here is from genome assembly GCA_017935025.1 of Opitutales bacterium. Lineage (GTDB taxonomy): Bacteria > Verrucomicrobiota > Verrucomicrobiia > Opitutales > UBA953 > Spyradosoma. The sequence continues at coordinate 9,358 of JAGBIL010000025.1, forward strand.
GATGCGAATAGCGGCGCGTTCCCGTGAGTGCGCCGACATCAAACGCCTGCTTCGTTTTTGTATCATAAACGGCGACAGCCATTTTCCCCGCACGGTTGTAGCAGAAGGCTATTTTTGAGGGAAAAACGGGATTCCACGCCGGTTCGGTCGCGTAACCGAAACCCGGAATCGAAATACGCTGTTTTTTTCCTCCGGCGACGGGAACGGTGTAAAGGCGCGGTGCGCCCGCCGTTCCGCTCGTAAACACGACGGTTTTTCCGTCGGGTGAAAACGACGGCGAGGTCGACGTATCGTTGTCTTTAACGAGGAGACGCGCCTTGCCGCCGCTTGCGGGAGCGAGGTAAATGTTCATCGGTCCGCGCGCGGAAAGTGCGAGCGCAACGGTTTTTCCGTCGGGAGAAAACGCGCCGCCCGTGTTGGTGTTTTTATACGCGGCGAAAGATTTGGACTGCCCGTTTGCCAGATTGAGCATGAAAACGTCCGCCGCTCCGCTTTTGAAATACGTCGTGTAAAGGATTTGCGTTCCCGCGGGATTCCAGTGCGGCATGAGTGAGCGGGAGCCGTGGCTTGTAACTTTTCGCGTACCTTTAAAAAGCAGATTTTCCGTCACGTAAATTTCGGAATTTGCGCCCGTTCCCGCCGCAAAAGCGAGTTTGGTTTTGGAGAAAATGGGTTTGAGATCCCAATTCCACGGTTTGCCGAGCGCAGCGAGAATTTTATCGCAAAGAAGAAGCGCGGCGGCGTTGGACGAACCGGCAACGACGATGTCCTGCGGGAAAATTTTGCAGGATGCGACGAGCGTATCTCCGTTACGCTCGATACGAACGACGGGAACGTTCCCGCTCGTGCGCATATCGACCGCTCCGTGCAGGCTGAGCGCCTTTTGCACCAAACCGCCGAGCGCCGAATCGTTTGACTGAATCTTTATCGGGCAAATTCCCTGGCGAACTTCAATTTGGATGGGATCGGAAACAACGACATCCCGCGCCTGAGAAAACGCGGGAACGGCAAGAAAACAAGCGGAGAGTGCTACAAAAACGGATTTGAAAAGGGAAGTCATCGGGGGAAATTAAGAATTAAAAATTAGGAATGAGGAATTAGAAATGAGGAGCGAGGAAATTTTCTCATTTCGGATTTCTCACTCCTCATTTTTTTTATGAAAAACTATTCTCCTTTGTTGAAATCAACGTAGGCTTCGGTCAGGTCCGTGGAAATGAGGCGATAATCGTGCACGCCGAGATTGAGGTGCATATGAATCGCAAATTCCTTGTTTCCGACAACTTTGCGCCAAGCGGCTTCGTTCTGCGCCTGAAGTTCGCCTTTGAGAAACACGGGAACGTCATTGTAGAACAAATCGATTTTCGTTTGGTCGATTCCGCATTTGGCGTAACCCGCCGAGCAAAGCAGGCGCCCCCAATTCGGATCTCCGCCGCACCAGGAAGCTTTCACGAGAAGCGAATTTCCGATGGAACGCGCGATTTTGTTCGCATCCGCCGCCGTGCGTGCGCCGTAAATGTGGAGTGTAACAACGCGGGAAATTTTTTCGCCGTCGCCGACGATTTTCCGTGCCAGACCGAACGTTACGGCATTGAGCGCTTCTTTGAAAAGCGCGAGCGTTCCCGCGTCTTCCTCGGAAATTTTTACGCCGCTTTCGCCGTTGGCGAGAACGAGCACGGTGTCGTTCGTGGACATATCGCCGTCGACGGTAACGCAATTAAAAGACTGACCGACGGCATTCCAAAGGCATTTCTGTAAAAGTTCCTGCGAAATATCCGCATCCGTTGCGAGCAAGCCGAACATCGTCGCCATGCCGGGTTCAATCATTCCGGCTCCTTTTGCCATGCCGGAAATCGTTACGGTTTTTCCGTCGACGGAAAATTTTGCCGTGCAGGTCTTGCGGCGCGTGTCGGAAGTGAGAATTGCGTCCGCCGCGCGAAGAGACTCTTCCGGCGTTCCCGCGAGATTTTTTGAGGCTTCGGCAATTCCTCGCGCCATTTTTTCCATCGGCAAATTAACGCCGATACGTCCCGTTGAGCAGACAAAAAACTGCTCCGGAGCAACGCCGCAAGCCGTTGCCGCAAGTTCGCACATAATGTTTGCGTCTTTCATGCCCTGCTCGCCCGTGCAAGCGTTGGCGTTCCCGCTGGTCGCAACGATACCGTGCATGGACGTTCCCGCCGCCGCGCCGCGCAAATGCGCCTGCGAAACATAAACGGGTGCCGCTTTCACGTCGTTTGTCGTAAATGCGCCTGCCGCCGTACACGGCGTTTTCGAGAAAATAACGGCGACATCTAACCGCTCCAAATCCGCGTTCCCGCGAATATTACAGGCGGAAGCGCCCGTGAGAAAACCGGTAACATCGGAGATTCCGTCGGAATCATCAAAAAATTCAATAGCCATAATGACTCGGAATTTTGAACCGCGTTCCCGCGAAAATCCACCACGTTTTTTATTTTCCTCCGTTCTTGTGAAACGGAGGCGATTCGGAAGCCGGAATTTTTGCAAACGTAGCGGGAATATTTCGGGATTATTCCGCTTGAAGCATGATGACTGATGCTTGAAGCTTCAAACCAAACGCTACTTGTTCTCTTCGGAATCGTCCTGAATGAATTTCGGAAGTTTCAGGAGCGAAGCCGGATTGATCCAATCCCAGATGCGGGAAAGTTTTGTCGTGAGTTTCCAATCGGGTTTGTCCACCGTCCCGGAAATTTTCACGGGAAGAAGCTCGGTAGAAGCGGAACCCCACTCGACGAGTTTTCCGAGAAGGGGAATTTCCGTGCCGCGCAAGTTGCGGAAAACGGCTTCACCCTGAATAGAAAAATCGGACAACACGACATCCGCCTGCAAATTAATTTCGCCGCTTTCGCCGTAAATTCGTGTATCCGGAAGAAGAATAACGCCGTCCCGAATTGCGTAGGAACTTTCGGCGCGATCCATCAGAAACGTCGTTAAATCGATTTTCAGCGAGGAAAGAAGCCGCGAAAATCCGCCGAAAATCTGGAGTTCAAACAGGTCTTCGTCATGAATGAAAAATGTTCCCTCGGCGTCGAGCGAACTGATTTCGGGAACGACGAGCGAACCCCGGAATGTTGCGTCGATGCTTGATTTGTCAAACGTCCCGAAGTGAGCCGCCTTTTCGGGATTAGCGGCAGCGGCGGAAACAACGGGAACCGCGGGAACGGGCTTTTCGCCGTAATTTTTTCCGGAAGAAGCGACTCCAACCCGAGAACCGACAGCCTCGAGCGTTTTTACCAAACGGGAACGGCTGACATTTCTCAAATTGAGATCCAACTCAACAATTGAATCGTCGGTGCCCTGCCCGTTTTCGGGAAGGTCGACACGAATTTTTCCGGAAACGGAACCTCTTCCCGCATCTGCGTGAAACGGATTTCCGACGAGAACAACGCCGTTGTCGTAAACAATTTCGCCGCGGAAATTTTCACCTCGAATTCCGAAAACGGAAAATTCTCCCGGAGCTGCGCCTTTAATTTCGACAAATATGCGATCGGTATAAAGTTCCGGATCCCCGCTGAAAAATCCGCGCACCTTACCGGTTGCGGGATTTTTGGCTTCGATGTCGGAAAGAGCTTCGGGAAGTCCTTCGCCGATAATCTGCAAAACATCTTTCGGCGGGATTTTTCCGTTAAACAGGAATCGAAAATCGCGGTAGTGGTATTTCGGTTCCATTGCGTAATGCCATTGGAGACAGCCGTCGGCAAAATCGTTCCCGCGCGTGATGTGCATATCGAAAGCGGAAATCAGAAGCGGATCTTCGTAAACGCGCAGGCGAACGTTGTCCACCAAAATGCCGTTCCCGTAGCATTTTTCTCCGGCGATTGCGCCGAAAACGTATTCCCAATTCTCGTTCCAACGCCCGTAAACGTCGATGTCCGCGCGCGGGCTTTGTTCGCTCGGCGCTTTTTTCAAATCGCGCCAAATACGTTCCCAAAACCAACCCAAACGGCCGTCGATGTACTCGGGATTGACGGAACCCCACGCGCGAACGCGGAATTTTCCGTCGTCGGCAAACTCAAAAAACGCATCGGCTTTTGCACAAAAATCCGTGCCTTCGCCCACGATTTTCGCGAGGCGAATTTCCGTCGGCAAAAGCGTTCCCGCGACATCCAACGCACACAAATGAAAATTATTTCCCTGCGTTTCTCCGGCAATCAACTCGAAATCGAGGCTCCGGAAATCCATTCCGGAATCAAATTTTACATTCCCGCGCAATGTAGGCTGCTCGGTAAAATGCAATGCTCGCATTTCCTCGTTTTGAGTCACGGCGCGCAACTGCGGGAACTCCGTGAGCAGATTTTTGTCCAGCGAAATTTCGTAATTCAGGTCGAGCGCGGCTTTTTCCGCATCAGCAAAAACCGTTCCCGCGCACGCGAGCGTTGTTGTTCCCGAAGCAAGGTTGGCGTTGACGGAAAAAGATCCGGGGAATGTGAATTTTTCTTCCGGAGAAACGACAAGTAAAACGCTCTCCGCATCGAAAATGCCGTCACAAAGCGTTGCTACACGGAGGTGTTCTACGCGTGAAAAGAGAGTTTGCGGAATTTTTTCTTCGACGGGAACGGTTTCGTTAAAAATGTTTTTCGGAATTTCGGCGGCAACGCTGATGTGCTTTGCGCTGACCTGAATTTTTTCCGAAAAAAGTTCTCCGAAAGTAAAATTTCCAAGCTCCGCAAAAAGACAAAACGGCTCGGTAAAAAGAATTTCGTTTGCGGAAAAATTCACGGAAAGAGTTTGTTTTGCCGAAATTTTTTCCAAGCTGACATTTTCCCGGAAATCAAAATTTTCGCAAAAAGCGGAAACTTCGACGCCGAGCGCGTTCCCGTCGGGACGAATCTCGGCAACAAATTCGCAGGAATTCAGCAACGGACGCAGATTCAGCGCGTGGAGCTTTTCGGCGATTTTTCCCGCAAAACGCGAAATAATTACGGAAGGTTTTTCCCCGGAAGGCGCGGAAACTTCCGGCGGCGGGAGCGAAGATTTATTTTCAAAATCCGAAATCAACGCGGGAACAGGAATTTCGCCGTAAGCAACGAATTTGGCATCGCCGATAAGAAATTCGGCGGCATCAATCATAATTTTTTCGTCTTTTTTACGGAGGATCAGCGTGCCGTCGGAAAAAATCTGTTCCGCCTTACCCGTGGGAGAAATAACGGACGGACAGAAAAATTCCGCACCGTCGATATAAAAAAACTGCGGGAACGGTTTGCCGGAAATCAGCGCGTCCGGTCCGAGTTTTATCGCGCAGCGCCGCAAATGAAGAAACGGATCGTTCCCGCGTGAAGTACCGATGTCTATTTCCTTTGCCGTAATCACGGTCAGATTACGCAAACGTACATCGCCGATCGAAATGTAAAAACCTTCCGACTCCGTCTTTTTAAGGAATTTTTTTACAATGGCATCGGGAATGCGAATTTCGGAAACGGAAATGTAGAGTAGCCCGATTTGCACAAGCAAAAGCAACGCGAGGAATATCCAAAACTTTTTTAGAAGCCAAATTCCCGCGCGGCGCAAGAGGTTTGCTGTTTTTTGCCCGCTCAACATTTTTCAGAAAACAATGAACTATTTATAAGCGGCAAACAAAGAGAAAAAACGTTCCTGCAAAATTCTTGCAGGAACGTTTTTTATTTAAAATATCGAGTTCTAACTTCTCTTTCGGCGTCCGGAACTGACAAACACAAGTGCAACCATTCCCGCAAGTAAGCCGAATGCCGACGGCTCCGGAATAATATACGGAGAATAAAGCATAACGGATGAAGTAATAACACCCGACTGGGAGTTATCATACCAATAATTATCCATCATCACTCCGTTCTTTCCGTTAGAAAGTGTACTTATCGAATACTCTTTCAAGCCGATGTAGCTATCATCTGAGTCCGTGACATAAATTTTGGTCACCAACTTTGTCGCTTCATCATAATCGCAACCCCAAAGCGTTATTGAGTGTCCCGAGATAGAAATTCCGTTCACTTTGTGAACACTGAGCATGGATGCTCCGAATGTAAGCTGATCCAAAATTGTTTTGGAAAAACTTTCATGAGAGTAGAGCGGATCATCCGTATAATAACTTCCGGACATATTGTTTAGGAAAACCTTTCCTGTCTTCGTCACCCCCATATATTTGAAATCTCCGTTAATTATATTCCAAGAGTTTCTGCCGCCGACACCTTCAAGGTCTGATAAATAGCCTCCGGAATTTGTTACTTCGAGCTCTTCCGGTTCCTTTCCCGAAGAGAATTTTCCTGTGAAATACCAGTTTACGCCGGCTCCATTGTCATAACCGAGATTACGAAAATTAGTTTGAAAATTTTGAAAAACCTGGTGCGTACTTCTTGCCGAAATTCCGGATAGATCCCCCCCCCACGCTCGTAATTATCCATCCACCAAGTGATAACATTTGTTGCCGTTGCAGCCCAGCAAAGCTGGCTGTCTTCATTCGTAAACGCCTTATTCGTATCGTACCAACCACTTTCTTTTGTTACTCCGGGTGCAAACAGAGTTGCAGCGGACGCAGAAGTACAGATTACCACACACGAAAAAAATGCGGTAACAAAAATTTTTAATCGAAGTTTTTTTAAATCTTTTCCTTGAATCATATCTTCCGAAAAGACTACTCATTTTGTATATATTAACAACGTTAAAACACTCTCAAATATTAAGTATTTTTAATAGGTATCATACGTTAATCCTAAAGGGAAACGTTCAAAAAATACGTTTTTCTACAAAATTCGTATTATAAAAAAATGATAAAAAATAAAAAAA
>JAGBIL010000026.1 GCA_017935025.1 Opitutales bacterium
CCGTTTTGCCAAATAGCCGGAACTCGTTTCTGTTTCCGGGTTTTTCGGTCTTCCCGCTAAAAAAGACCGGAAGCATATATAGATAATAGTGTAGATTACGAGAAGTTGTTAAGTAAGTTATGCTGGGCACACCCGAGAGGTACTCTCGGGTGTGCTTTTTTTTGCGGGACTTGGTGCGTTGGCGTTGGTTGCCGCGCGTCGCCGCCGCAAGTAAAAGACTTTCCCGCTAACGGCGGGAACCTTTTTTTTATTCTAAAATAATTCCGTGGGAATCGGTGTGAATCCGTAGGTTTAGAAACGTCGCCCGTTCCCGCGGAAGCGGTTTGAAACCGCTTCTCCCAAAAAAAGTCGATGTTTCATTGCGCCGCGAGTGCGTCGGGGAGAAAATGCGTCGTTCCCGCAACTACTATACGCGCGGGACGGCGGAGAGGAGCATTTTGGTGTAGTCGGCTTTCGGCGAACCGTAAACTTCCTGCGGCGTGCCGCGTTCCACAATTTCGCCGCGGCGCATCACGAGCACGAAATCGCTGAGGTCCTCGACAACCGCTAAGTCATGCGCGACAAACAGGTACGCCACGCCCGTCGCGGCTTGAATTTTTTTCAAAAGCTCCACGATTTGCGCCTGTACGGAAACATCGAGCGCGGAAACGGGTTCGTCGCAAACAATGAGTTCCGGCTTCACGGCGAGCGCACGCGCGATAGCGATGCGTTGGCGCTGGCCGCCGGAGAACTCGTGAGGATAGCGCAGGCGGTGATCTGCGCTGAGCCCGACTTGTTCGAGCAGAGCGACAACTTCGTTCGCCCGTTCCCGTGCCGTCATTTTCGGAAAATGAATTTCGAGCGGTTCGGATAAAATGTTGAAAACCGTCTGACGCGGATTTAGCGACGCGTACGGATTCTGAAAAATCATTTGGATCTTTCGGCGCAACGCAAGCGGCATTCGAGCGCCCGGGAAGCGCGAAATTTCTTCGTTCCCGCAGAAAATTTTTCCGGAGTCAATGCTTTGAAGGCGCAGAATTGCACGTCCCAGCGTCGATTTCCCGCAACCGGATTCTCCGACCAGACCGACGGTTTTCCCGGAGGGAACTTCAAACGAAACGCGATTCACCGCCGTAAAAATTTCTTTTTCTCCGATGCCGAAAAGTTTTCGCGTTCCCGTGCGACGTACGAATTTTACGGATACATCTTCTACGCGGAGCGCCGGCGGTTCGTTTTTTGTCATGGGAAAAAATCCGGGCAGGCGCGTTAATTCGCACCTTTTTTGCGTTGGAGAAAATACACGAGGCGCGTGACGAAGGCTCGCGGCAGAAAGCGCGAGAGGAAAACCAGCGTGCAATACCCGGGCGAGGGTGTGATGAGCAGTTTCCCCGCAAACATACCGCGTACGGCGGCACGGGCGGTTTCGGCGCTGTCTGCGCTGTGCAGATTATGTTTTACGCCGGCGCGGGCGTTGAAGTCGGTTCGCACCGGCCCCGGGCAAAGCACGGAAATTTTCACCTGCGATTTTTCGCGGCGCAGTTCCTCGGCAACGGCTTCGCTGAGGCGCGTAACATAGTTTTTCGATGCGTAGTAGCCCGCCATGAGCGGTCCCGCGAAAAAACCCGCTACGGAAGAAACGTTCATGATGTAGCCGTTCCCGCGCACGCGAAAATCTTTCAGGAAAAGTTGCATCAGAATGTGCAACGAGCGCACATTCAAATCGATGAGGTTGATTTGTTTTTCGAGAGACGCTTCGCAAAATTTTCCGAAAACGCCGAATCCGGCGTTGTTGACGAGAATGTTTACGCCGTCGTTTTTCGTCATTTCGTAAAGCGCGAAGCAGTTTTCCTCGCGGGAAAGATCGAGTGCAATGACGCGCACGGGAACGGAAAGTTCTGCCGCGACTTTACGCAGTTTTTCTTCGCTGCGTGCGCACAGAATGAGTTCGCAACCGCGTGCGGCGAGCTCCTTGGCGATGTCGCGGCCGATTCCGTAGGACGCTCCGGTAACGAGCGCTTTCATCATTCGCAAACGCTCCACGCGATTTCTTTTCCGGCGAGCATCGGTACGACGCAGGTTTCGCCGTCTTCGGCGCAGTAGCGCGCGGGAACGCTTTGCGGCGTATCTTCGAGCGCGATTTTTTGCGTCGTTTCGGGAAGTCCGTAAATTTTCCGCGCGTTCCCGCCGAGAAAGCCGTTCAGTTTTTCAAGTGCGCCGTTTCGGGCGAAAAGTTCTGTGAGCGCGGGCAAAAGCACGGGCGCGGAGTAAATGCCTCCGGGGGCTGCGGCAGATTCCTTTTGAGAAACGGGATGCGGTGCGGAATCGCTTCCGAACATGATTTTGTCGTTCCCGCCGAAAACGGCGGCACGCAGCGCTTCACGATCTTCAGGGCGTTTCACGATCGGTTTGCAGAAAAGATGCGGAGCGAGGAGCCCGCCCGCCAGGTCATCGAGCGTGAAAAGCAGGTGATGGAGCGTAACGGTGGCGAAAAGGTTTTCAAATTCATCGAGCAACGGGAGCGCCGCCGCCGTCGAGATGTGCTCCATGCAAATTTTCAGTTCGGGAAAACGTACGGCAAGATCGCGATACACGGGAAGAAATTCCGTTTCGCGATCCATGACGAATCCGTTGCTTTCGCCGTGAACGAGAAGCGGGATCCCAAGTTCTTCCATCGCGCGCAGCGTCGGTTCGGCTTCACCGAAATCGCGTACGCCGCCGTCGGAATTGGTGGTTGCTCCCGCCGGATAGAGTTTCATGGCAAAGAAGCCCGGCGTGTTCTTAAAGGCGAGAAGTTCCTCGGGCGTTTGCTTTTGAAGGAAAATCGTCATCAGCGGCGCAAAATTTTTTGCGTGCGTTCCCGCCGCGTCGAGAATGCGGGAGCGGTATGCCGACATTGCCTCCGCAGAGTTTACGGGCGGAACGAGATTCGGCATCACAACGGCTCCGGCAAAATCCTTTGCGCTGTGGGGCGCGGCGAGTTTGAGCATCGCGCCGTCGCGCAGATGCAGGTGCATATCTAAGGGGCGATTGATTTCGATTCTCATGCGGGGGAGCTTTGGCGTTGCAAATTAGTTTTTCCGCTTGGCGGCTTTGAGCTCGGCAAGCGTGTCTCGTTTGAGCGATTTGAGTTTGGCGGAGTTGCGCAGGCGGTCGCGTAGCGTCATGCGATCGACAAAAACCACGCCCTGGCAATGATCGTTTTCGTGCTGAACGCAACGCGCGAGCAAGCCCGAACATTCGAGTTCATGTGCGTTCCCGTGAACGTCCTGGAATTTTACGCGAACGTGTTCGCGACGGAGCACTTCCCCGCGGATTCCCGGGAACGAGAGGCAACCTTCGCGGCACAGAAAATCCTCTCCGTCGAGAATTTCTATTTTTGCGTTGGCAAAAACCATCGGCATAACGAGGTCTGCGGGAACGTTTTTCCCGTCGAGAATCAGGTCAAAATCCTGCGGTTCACCTTTGGGTGCGCGCAAATCGACGACGAAGAACTGCTTGGACAAACCGACCTGCGGCGCCGCTAAGCCGATACCGTTTTCGTCGTGCATCGTTTCGACCATGTCTGCGGCAAGTTTTTCGAGCTCGGCATCAAATACCGTCACGGGTTCGCCCTTTGCGCGTAAAACGGGATCGCCGTAAAATGTCACGGGAAGAATCATAACGGCGCTAATCCTACGCACGTTCCCGTGTTTTTTCAATAGGTGAAACGTACGGAAACACCGCCGTAGAGTTCGTCTCCGAGATCTTCGTGCCTCAAAACGGTGAGCCCCTGCGAGTAGGCGACGAGAGCGTCGATGCTCCACCAGTCGGAAATCGCGTAGCTTGCGGCGAGCGTGTAATCGAGAGCGTTGGAGCCGTGGTCGGCGCGCTGGACGTAGCCGCCGTTGTATCCGTAGCGGATGGAGGCGCGGACCGAGAGATTTTCGTTCAGGTCGTAGTCGGCGGCGAGGTAAACGGCGTAGTAGCCTCTAAATTTTCCGCGCTCTCCGGTCGAGCCGTCGTTGTCCTGCCAGTAAAAATCCGTTCCCGTCGACAAAATATCGGTGAGGCGGAATACGGTTTTTATGCCCGGACGCGGGATTCCGTGGTCGTTTGCCTGATGGACAAAACTTTGCTCAAACCAGGGAATAATTTCGAGCGCGCCGAGCGAAAATTTGTAGTCGATGCGGAGTTTGGTTTCTCCGTAGCGATCGCCGCCGGGTGCTTTTTTGTCCGTCGTTCCGTACCAAAAACCGAAAAACCAGCGGTCGTCGTAGCTTGCGCCGAGAGTTACAAGCCCGTAGCCTGTTCCCCAGAGATCGATTCCTTCGCAAACGTAGCGGCTGTGCCAGCCCGCCGTCGCCGAGTAGTCCATTTCGGAAAAAATGCTTTCCGCTTTTGCAAAGTCGATTCCCTGCCAGCCGTAAACGGGAGCTTCCGTTGTCGGTTGAATCAAAACGAGCTCCGAAACCTCGATTTCTTCTTCCTGCGCAAGTGCCGTTCCCGCGACCAGCGTCGGAATCGCGGCGAGTGCGAAGACGCAGATTTTCCCTCTTTTTACTTCCCGTTCGTTCATTTTGAGTTTCTCCCGTTTTTTTGCGAAATCCGTTGCGGATTCCGCATCTTGCTAAGCGAAACGGAACGGGGAATTTGTTTCTTTTCGGGCGATCACGGGCAGGGTTGAAGCGACAACACTTCTGCCGCTTCCGTGGGATGTACGATGTTTTTTGAACCACGGGTCGTACGGTTTTTTGAATTTCCTGCAAAAAAAAATGCTTGTAGGGAGGTTTTTTTTTTTTGCGAAAATACAATAACCATTGACGTTAGTTTGTCTCTAATTCGGTTTTAGAGCCGTCCGTGGCAACTCTTATAAACTACTAAAATGAAAATGATTAAATTGTTATTAGCCACTGTCGCTCTCTTGTCGGGCGGAGTGCTCTTCGCAAACGCGCAGTCCGCTTCCCTGTCACACAGCACGGGCTCGGATATGGCGAAGATTATGGAGATCCTCCAAACAAAGCCTTCCGGATTTGACGGCAACGGTTACACGAGCGACCTCAACGACTACCACGGCAGAGGGGCGTATTTGGGTTTTGTTTCGGGATCCGCCTCTCCCTGGGATCGCCCGGTCGTCTTTGACACCATCACGTTTACGCTGAGATCTAACGAGGCCGGCGGAGAGCTTCCGACTGACCTTAATTATGACGTCTACTTCTCTGCAGACGGCACATCGCGGGTTCTGGGAACGGCAAACGCCGACGCCTGGGTCTATTTTGACAACGCGACTCTGGCGACGATCACGTATACATTTGACTCTCTGCAGACGTGGACCCCCGGTCAAAGCAAAACGATCCTTGGGATCGGCGGCAAGAATACCGATTCTTGGGAAATGAACATCGTCACGACCACCCTGTCCACTACGGCCGTTCCGGAGCCGTCTGCGTTCGGTTTGCTTGCGGGCTTGGGTGCGCTGGCGCTCGTGGCTTCGCGCCGCAAACGCCGCAGGTAAGGCAAAGAGACTGAACGTTATCGCTTAATGCCTAAAGAGGCGTTCCCGCAGAGAGGTAGATTGCGGGAACGCTTTCATTGTAAAGGCGGGAGCATTCCCCGGGAGCGGGCGGGGCGCACTTCCGCCATTAATCCGTCGTGGTCTTTGCTTTAAAAGTAATTCCGCGTTTTTTGAGAGGGAAAAACTCTGTCGGGCGGCGGCTATTTTTGCTCGCGGGAACGCCGCGGGCGGCGTATTTTCTCCCTTCAACTTTTTAATTCAATCGCTATGAGCAAACCTTTTTATCTGACAACCGCCATCGACTACGCCAACGGTGCTCCGCACCTCGGGCACGCCTACGAAAAAGTGCTTGCCGATACGATTGTGCGTTTCCACCGCATGAACGGAGAGGATGTGCATTTCCTCACGGGCTTGGACGAGCACGGGCAGAAAGTTCAGCAGACGGCGCAGAAGCGCGGAGTACCCCCGCAGCAGTGTTGCGACGAAGTGGCGGCGCTTTTTCAGGCGCTTTGCGTTGAATTGAATATTTCCAACGATGACTACATCCGCACGACGCAGCCGCGCCACATCAAGGTGGTGCAGGAGCTGTTGCAGAAACTTTACGACGCGGGAGAAATCTATAAGGCGGACTACAAGGGATTTTACAGCATTCGCCAAGAGCAGTTCGTGCTTGAAAAAGACCGTTTGGAAAACGGGAAATGGCCGGAACTTTTCGGAGAAGTCATCGAAATTACGGAATCGAATTACTTTTTCCGACTTGCGAAATATCAGGATTGGCTGCGCAAGTATCTGGAAGAGAATCCGGACTTTATCTTCCCGGATTTCCGTCGCAAAAACGTGGTCGAATTTTTGAAGGAGCCGATTTCGGACCTTTGCATTTCGCGTCCGAAGGAGCGTTTGTCGTGGGGCATTGAGTTGCCGTTTGACAAAGATTTCGTGACGTATGTCTGGTTTGACGCGCTCACGAACTATTACTCGGCATCGCTCGAAAAAGGCTGCTGGCCGGCGGATATTCACGTTATCGGAAAAGATATTCTCGTGCCGCCGCACGCGGTTTACTGGCCGATTATGTTGCACGCGGCGGGAATTGAGCTCCCGAAAAAAATCGTGGCACACGGCTGGTGGCTTTCCGCCGGGCGCAAGGTTTCCAAAACGAAAACCGATGCGGATGCGGATGCCCCGAAGGAAAAAACCGCGCTCGAACTCGCGAAGGAATTCGGTCCGGACGCGTTCCGCTACTTCGTTATGCGCGAAATGGCGGTCGGGCAGGACAGCGAATACTCGGAAGCGCTCTATATGTCGCGCTACAAAAGCGACCTCGGGAACGACTTGGGCAACCTCGTCAACCGGGTCCTGAACATGACCGGAAATTACTGCGGAAGCGTTTCTCCTGCGGCGACGGTCGATGAAGCACCGGAGCAGGAATTGCGCGAGCTTTGGGAAAAAACGGAGCGGCAGTATCACGGTTTGGCGGCGCAACTTGATTATCGCAACGCGCTGGATGCACTTTGGGCGTTTATTCGCGGAATCAACCGCTATGCGGACGCGCGCGCACCGTGGAAACTTGCGAAATCCGACGATCCCGCCGATCGCGCGAAGCTGGAAACGGCACTCGCCGTGATGTCGGAAGGTCTGCGCCTTGCCGCCGTCGCACTCACTCCGGTGATGCCGGGAATTTCCTCAAAAATTCAGGAATTGCTCGGCGGCGTTCCCGCGACGCAGTTCGCCGGAAACCAAACGTGGGGAAATTCCCTCGTCGGAAAAACTTTCGGCGCAAAAGCGATTCTCTTCCCGCGCCCGGAAAAGAAATAGGAATTTGCCGGAAGGCAAATTCCTATTTGGAGACGGGGGAACGGGGACAAGTGACAGGTTCTCACCGCGTTTTTGTTACCTGTTACGATTAACCTGTCGCTCGATACTCGTTCTCGAAAGGCTTGATGCCCGATGCTTTGCGCTTGGCGCTTGTTTCGCTCGTTAGAGCGAAACAAGGAGTCGTGCGCAGGGCGTTCCCGCAGGTGCGGAGGGCAGGGCGTCGAAGAGCGCGATGATGTCGGCGTTCCCGAGAAGCAGGCACCCGTGCGAGTTCGGCGTGCCGAGTTTGTGTTCCTGATTCGTTCCGTGGATGTAAACAAAGCGTGAATACGTATCGCGGTTCCCGCCCCGGTTGTATCCGTCTTCCTCGCCTTGAATACGGAGAATGCGGGACGTGATTAAATTTTCGTCGGGTGCGTTTTTCAAAAATTCGGAAAAGTGCGTTCCCGTGGAAATGCGGGCTTTGAAAACGGTTCCCGCAGGAACACCGTCGCCGATTTTTTCGATAACGGAAAAAAGCCCGTCGGGCGTGCCGAGCGAGTTTTCGATGCAGGACGGTGCGGCGCGCGAGGTGGAAATTTTGTATTCGGCGACGAGATTTTCTTTGCGAAAATGCCACAGACGTTGCGCGGGAACGGAGGCAACGAGCGCGTCCGGCAACACGGGAACGCCGAGTATTTCGCATTTGCGTTTCAGCTCGGCGAGGAGCATTCTTGCGTTCCCTTTTTTTTCTAAACAATTTTCAGAAGACAACATATGGCATACAAAGTCGGTATCGTAGGCGTGACGGGAGCGGTCGGGCAAGAAATTCTTGCATTGCTCGCGTCGAGAAATTTCCCGGTGGCGGAGCTTCGTCCGCTGGCATCTGCGCGCAGCGCGGGAAAGACGATTGAATTCGGCGGCAAAACATGGACGATTCAGGAAGTGACTCCGGAAGCGTTTGAGGGGCTGGATTTCGCGATTTTTTCCGCCGGCGGAAGCATTTCCAAGGCGCTTGCGCCGGAAGCGGCGAAACGCGGTTGCATCGTCATCGACAACAGCTCGGCGTTCCGCATGGACCCGAACGTTCCGCTCGTCGTTCCCGAAATCAACGCGCACGTTTTGAAGGACCACAAGGGCATTATCGCAAATCCGAATTGCTCGACGGCGATTGCGCTCATGGGGCTTTATCCGCTCCACAAAGCGTTCGGGCTGAAGCGCTTTTTCGCGTCGACGTATCAGGCGGTCTCGGGAACGGGCGCGGCGGCGATGGAGGAGCTGAAAAATCAGGTCAAGGCTTGGGCTGCGGGCGAAGCGATTGAAGCGAGCGTTTACCCGTACCAGATCGCGTTCAATTTGCTTCCGCACGTCGATTCTTTCCTCGAAGACGGCTACACGAAGGAAGAAATGAAAATGCTCAATGAAGGGCGTAAAATCATGGAGCTTCCGGAGCTTGTTTGCACCTGCACCTGCGTGCGTGTTCCCGTGCTTCGCGCACACTCGATTTCGATCGACGCGGAATTTGAAAAACCGGTTACGCCGGAAGCCGCGCGCAAGGCGATTTCGGAATTTTCCGGCGCGGAAGTTCAGGACGATCCCGCGAACAAAATCTACCCGATGCCGCTGTTCTACCAAAACAAGGTGAAATGCGGCGTGGGGCGCATTCGCAAAAACACGGCGTTCGACAACGGACTCGCGCTTTGGGTTTGCGGCGACCAGCTCTGGAAGGGCGCGGCACTCAACGCCATCCAAATCGCCGAAGAAATGGACCGCCAAGGACTTTTGAAGAAATAAGAGCCGGTTCGCTTTTCAAAATGCGTTCCCGTGATTTACGTCGCGGGAACGTATTTTTTTTTGTAGTTTTACGGTCAGAATTTTTTTGAAATGAGCGACTCCAATCCCCTGAATATTTTTCCTCCGCCTAAAAAAACAACGCTGACCGGCGGCGTGTTCGTGCCTTTGGGTGGGGGAGAGGAATTTTGGTCGAGCATCGAAGACGAGAATTTTTCGAATCAGCATTTTCGTTTGGAAATTTCCGCGAGCGGAAAAATTCTCATTCGCCACGGCAAGGGCGACCAACTCGGGTTGGACAGCGCGGTTTTTGTCTTTGAGCAACTTTTGCGAAATTTCGGTGCGATCAGTATTCCGTGTTGCGTCATCGAGGATTGGCCGGACGTTCCCGTGCGCGGATTTATGCTCGATGTCTCGCGCGGACGCGTGCCGAAAATGTCTGCGTTGCGGGATTTGGTGAAAACGCTTGCGCGCCTCCGCTACAACCAGCTTCAGCTCTACGTTGAACATACTTACGAATTTAAAAATCACGAAGAAGTTTGGCGCGAAGCCTCGCCGCTGACGGCGAAAAACCTGAAAGATTTGGACGGAATGTGTCGGGAACACGGCATCGAGCTTGTTCCGAATTTAAATTCGTTCGGACACGTCGAACGCTGGCTCAAGCACGAAAAATACAAGCCGCTGGCGGAATGTTCGAACGGTTTTTATCACGAAATTTTCAAGATGCAACGCGTCGCGGGAACGTTTGCCGCGTGCGAGGAAACGGCGGATTTCATGGGCAGGCTTTATGACGAATTTCTCCCGAATTTTTCGTCGGACAAATTTAACATCGGCGGAGACGAGCCGTGGGAGCTCGGGCAAGGGCGTTCCCGCGAACTTTGCGAAAAGCACGGCAAGCGCGCCGTTTACCTCGAACACATGGCGCGGCTGAAAAAACGCGTTGAGGCGCACGGAAAAAAAATGATGTTTTGGGGCGATGTTTTGCTCGGTGAGGCGGGCAAAATTCCGCCGGAATTTTTGAGAAACACGATTCCCGTGGTTTGGGGCTACGATGCCGGGCATCCGTTTGACGAGCAGTGCTCCCGCGTGAAAGACGCGCTCGAAAAAGCCGGCGGGAACGGCGAATTTTATCTCGCGCCGGGAACGTCGTCGTGGCTGAGTTTCGGCACGCGCCAAACGAACGCGCTTCAAAACATCCGCGAAGCGTGCGCCGCCGCGAAAAAACACGGCGCGACCGGAGTTTTGCTCACGACTTGGGGCGATTTCGGCTACCATAATCAATTTTGTGCGAATTGGCTTCCGCTTGTTTTCGCGGCGGAGGAAATGTGGAGCGGGAGCGCCGAAACGAGCGAGGAACATTTTTCCGAAATTCTCGATTGGGTTTTGAAAAAAACACCCGACGATTACGCGAAAGCACTTTTCCGCTTCGGTAAGCTCGACGATTGTATTTCCAAAAAGATTACGAATCGGAGCATTACGCGGGAAATGTTTTTCGCGAAAGGCGAGGCGTTTGAAAAAGTCATGGACGGCGTTCCCGCAGCGGAAATCGTCGCCGCTCAAACGGAACTTGGTCATGTGATGAAGATTTTTTCAAAAATTTCGGAAAAAACGGTTCGCCGGCACGATTGGGCGGCGGAATTTTCCGTTGCGTTGAAAATGGCGGATGCCGCCTTGCGCCGCGCGGATGCGTTTTTGAAAAACGATGCGGGAACGCTCGCCGCCGTCGAAGCCGAAATGCGCGGTCCGATAAAAGACGCGTTCGCCGCCGCATGGAAACGCTCCAACCGTGAAGGAGGCTTGGAGGAATCCCTCTCGTGGTTTTAGTCGAGGCGTTCCCGTGCGGGAGCGCTTTTTTTGTTTGTTCGGTTGAATTATAAACAAATATTTATAATTCATGTCTTGCGGAGGAGAACGAATTCTCTATTTTCGGAGGCACAAAGAAATTTTTTTTGTGAGCTTTTACCCCTAAAAAAATAA